>NZ_CP016428.1:2475000-3093750 GCF_001693385.1 Bradyrhizobium icense | reverse complement strand
CGACAAGGTCGAGCTGCCGAAGCGGTCCCAGAAAGGACGCTACAACGACCAGTCGAGCCTACGCGGGATGAAGTTCGTCGAGGAATGCTACTAGGCAGCAGGCGTGAGCCGCGCAAGACGGCTCACGCCACGCTATTCATTGCATCGCGATGGTAACGCCGCCCACGGCGGCAGAGGCTTCCACGCCAATCCTTGGTCCACTGAGCTGCAGGATCACCCCCTTGGCATTCTGCAACTGCACGCCGCCGGCGCCCGCTGCGAGCGCGCCACCTGCTCCGCCAACCGCATAGCTGCCGGCCAGATCGCCGGGGCTGCGCAGGTTCAACGCCCTTCCGACGAACTTGGTGGTCGAAGCACCGACCGTGAAGCCCACGCTCATGCCTGACACGGTGAAGGGATATTTCTTGCCGCGGAAGGTCAGCACGCCCTGCCCACCCCCGACGCCGACGATGAAGCCGCCCTTGGTGAAGACGACGCTGACCTGGCCGACCTCGGCCAGGCTCGGTGTCACCAAACCGGCTGAAGCCAGAAATCCCAGCGCCGCGACCAGCATCATTCTTCGATATTTCGTCATCACGCTTCCTTTTTAGGTTTGAACCCAGGTCACCATGACCCGGGCTCGGAAATGCAGGCCGCCTATTGCGCGAGGATCATCTTGCTCTCCAAATCTGCGCGGGGGCGTTTCGTCGATGCTCGTGCTGGCCCCGATGGCGGACTTTGATCCAAATCAACGAATGCTGACCTGAGAGCGAAGCTGCACGTTCCGCACGGTCGCGCACGTCGCAATGCAGCAGGAGTCAGCCGACCTTCAGATCGCCGAGCACACTGTCCATCCGTCGAGTCCAATTGGCACTGTCGGTTTTTTCTGCCAGCCCGTCTGCTTGCAGGACATCGCGGACCTGCCCGCGGGCGCCGACGATCTGGAACGCGATGCCGCTAGCGGAAAGCTCGCCATGAAGGTCGTGCAGCATTTTGGCGCCCGCGAGATCAATGAAGGGTGAGGACGAGAGTCCGCAGACGACCAACTTCGTATCTGGCGCGGCGTGGACTCTCGCCAGCACCGTCTCCAAGACAGTTTCGGCGTTGATGTAAAGCAGTGACGCTTCGGGGCGGAAGGCGATGATGCCGGCGAGCGGTTCGACATCCGGATTCCGGGCGCTGTCGGCGTATCGCCCGGTCCCAGGCAGGCGGCCTAGGAACGCCACGTTGGGCTGCGAGGCGCGCGCCAGAAGCAGGAAGATGGAAGCGATCGCAGCCAGCAATATGCCTTGCAGGATACCGAGCAGCAGCACCGAAACTAACGCAATCGCCGCCGCATAGAAATCGATCCGGCTGATCCGCCACATGCGGACGAGTGCTGCGACATCGACCAGCTTGTAGACTGCGGTGAAAACGATCGCTGCCAGCACCGCCTTGGGAAGGTTCGTCAGCAGTCCGGTAAGAAAGAGCAGGCAGATCGCAAGCGTGGCCGAACAGATGACCAGCGCAAGCGGCGTGCGAGCTCCGGCCTGATCGTTGACGGCGGACTGCGATAATCCGCCCGCGACGGGATAACCATTCCCCAGCGACACCGCGAGGTTTGCGGCGCCCAGTCCCAAAAACTCCTGCCGTACATCGAGGGGATAGCCATGCTTGGCCGCAAAGCTTCGCGCGGCCGAGACGCCCTCCACATAGGCCAATAGCAGGATGCCTGCGGCGAGCGGAAATAACTCGTCAAACTCCAGCAGGCCGAAGGTAGGCATGGCAACACTAGGCAGTCCCTTCGGTATCTCTCCGGTGACCGCGACGCCCAGCGCGGGCAGCCCAAGGATTGTCGCCATGAGGATGGACAGGACCACGACCGCTAGCCCGACGGGTCTTCCCGGCAAGAACCGAGCGCCAAGCAGCAGCAGCACGATCGCTGCAAGACCGATTGCCAGTACGATCAGATGCACATCGCCGAGCTGCCCGGTCAGCCTGACAGCGCGGTCGAAGAAGTGACGTCCGCCGCCGGTCACGCCAAACAGACTCGGCAACTGCGTCATGATGATGGTGAGGCCTGCCCCGGCCTTGAAGCCTACGAGGATACTGTCGCTGACGAGGCGCACCAGCATGCTGAGCCTGAACAGCCATGCGATCAGGCAGAGTACCGCGACTGCCAGCGCGGCAAGGCTCGCGATCTGCGCATAGCGGACACCGTCACCCCCGGCCAGTGCCCCGACCGTTGCCGCGATCATCAACGAGATCGCCGAGGTCGGACCGACCGCCAGTTGTCTGGAGGAGCCAAGCAGCGCGTAGCCGATGCCGCCGAGCATATAGCCGTAGACCCCGACCTGTGGCGGCAGGCCGGCAAGCGCGGCATAGGCTAGCGAGACCGGGATTGCATAGGCTGCGAGCGTAACGCCTGCGATGATGTCGGGGCGCAGCCAGGAAGCGCGGTAGCCGGCGAGCCACTCGGCGGGCGGAAACAACCTTGGCCAGCTCGATTTCATGCCCGCCCCGGCTCGAAAATCTCGTCTACCGGCAACGTGCCGCCGACTGTGCTGGTGCCGTTGATCCAGATCAAAGCTTCATCCTTCGGGCAGCAAAGACTTGTGCGGAGATCTCTGGCCGGAGCGCAAAGCATGCACCGTCGTGTGTGGAGGTTCCTCATCATCGCGGCGGCTGTGGCGAGGACCTCGCTCGCGGCAGCGGCCGATGATCCGCCGCAACTGCAGGAAGAGGTGTGGGCACTTCCCCTTCCAGCGCCGACCATCGCCTATGTGGTGCGCCCGGTTGGCGGCGGTCCCTTTCCGCTTGCGATCATGAATCACGGCGTATCGCTCGATCCGGTTCAGCGCGGTTTCTTCCCACTGGTCGAATTCCGCGACGCCGCGATGTGGTTCGCGCGCCGCGGCTACATGGTGGTGGCGCCTTCAGGTCCCGGCTATGGCGCGGCCGCTATCGACATGCCGGAAGCAGGCCTCTTCACCGCGTTCTTTTCCAAGATCGGCAAGTGCAGCAATCCGAACTTCCGGGATGCCGGGCTTGCAGCGGCCCAGCTCAATCTCTGGATCATCGAATACATGAACACGCTGAAGCGGATCGTGCGCGATAATGTCATCGTGATCGGCCAATCCGCCGGCGGCTGGGGTTCGATTGCGCTGTCGAGCGTCAATCCGCCGCCGGTGAAGGCAATCATTGCTTTTGCGGCAGGCCGTGGCGGTCGCGTTGACGGCAAGCCGAACAACAATTGCGGGCCCGACAAGCTCGTGGAAGCGACCGCTGCGTTCGGCCGCACCTCCCGCGTCCCGATGCTGTGGCTCTATATCGAGAACGACACCTTCTTTGGACCCGAACTGTCGAAGCGGATGTATGCGGCGTTTACTGGCGCCGGAGGCAATGCCGAGTATCACCTCTTCCCGCCTCACGGCAGCGACGGTCACTTCTTCATCGGCACGGCGGATGCCGTTCCGATCTGGTCGCCGATCGTCGGAGCCTTCCTAGAAAAGTACAAGTGAGGGGACAATGCACCATTCACTGTTGCCTGGCGCGCTGCTCAGTATTGCTCTCGCCTCGCCGGCGACGAACTGGGCAATGGCGCAAGCCGCCAAACCAGCCGCTGACGAATTCGCCGTGCGCGGCCAGCGCGAGGCCCGCGCCATCAAATATGGAGACTGGGAGAAAGTCTGCTTCAAGCCCGGCGGCGCGAAGATGGTCTGCCGCACGACGATCGCCGGCCATTTCGAGACCGGCCAGATCGCCGTGCGCGTTTACATTGTCGAGCGCGAAGACCAGAGCACTACAAGATTGCAAATGTTCCTGCCCGTCGGGCTCTACATGCCGGCCGGTGCCAAACTCACGGTCGACAAGGGCGTGGCACACAAGATTCCCTACACCTGGTGCCTGACCAACACCTGCATTGCCGGCGACGTCGCTAATCCGGAGTTGCTACGCGAACTGGAGAATGGCAGCAATCTCGCCGTTGAGGTCGTCGACACCAACATGCTCGCAGTCACGACAACACTGCCGCTCAACCAGTTCGCCACGGTGCGCAAGGGAGCGCCGATAAAGATCTTCGAACAGAGCATCGACGAGTGAACTAGAAGGGCCAGCTGCAGCCCTATGCGAGACCAGAAGCGGCCCTTTTGATCGGCTCGATCAGCGACTGCGCCGGGAACGGCTTTGTCAGATAGGCGACACAGCCGGACGCCATCGCAGCCATCCGCGTCGCATCACTGTCGTTCCCAGTGATGTAGATCACAGGCAGGGACACGCCTGCTTCCGCCAGGCGGTGGCGCAGTTCGATGCCCGACCCATCGCCTAGATTGACGTCGACCACGAGGCAAATGGCCCGCTCGAAATCGTCGTGATCCTGCAATGCTTTGGCCGTTTCGAAGGGTACGGTTTCAAAACCGTGCTGCTTAAGCAGGCGGCGCACGCCCTTGAGCATGGAAGGGTCGTCATCGACGACAAAGACGACTTTGCGCTGATCCAAGATAGTTGGCCTATAGTTCATTCTACAAGGCAGCCGATATTAGTCATCGGAGCGGCTTGCTAACCCTAGAGATCGAGCGAGGTTCCAAGAACACTCGCCACCGCACCTCAGCCCTGCTTTGAAGCTACGCCTCGCGTGGGGCTTTCATATTGTCCTTTCGGACATCAGAACTATCGCTGAACTACTTCAGATATGCAACCATCGATTGTAGTAGCAGAGTTAGCTTAGTACACCGAGCCGCTCCGCCATTCTGACCAGCTCCGCCAAGGATTGCACCTTCATCTTCTCCATGACCTGATGCCGGTGCGCCTTGATCGTACGCTCCGTCGTACCTAGTTCATGCGCGATCTGCTTGTTGAGCTTGCCGCGCACGACGAGACCGAACACCTGCCGCTCACGCGCCGTCAGCGTGGAGAGCAGCGCCCGCATCTCTTCCAGCCTGTGTTGTTCGCCGCGCGTGATGGCATGACGGGCCATCGCGCGCTCGATTGCGCCGAGCAACTCTTTCGACTCGACCGGCTTGGTCAGGAAATCCTCCGCGCCGGCCTTGATCGCCCGTACCGTTGTCGGCGTATCGGCGTGGCCTGTCAGGAACACGATCGGCAGCGTGGAGCCGAGCGCGCTGAGGCGGCCCTGCAGCTCTGGTCCGCTCAGGCCGGGTATCCGCACGTCGAGCAGGATGCAGCTGGGCTCATTTTCGTCGGGCGGACAGTCGAGCAATTGTTGCGCGGACGGATAGGTCGCAACCTTGTAACCGGCAAGGGTCAGCCTGCGCTCGATCGCGGTGCGGAAGGATGCATCATCATCGACGACATGAACGTGGCCCGGCATCGTTCCCTCCTATGCGACGAGCGGCAACGAGAAATGGAATGCCGCACCACCCCCGCTCTGATTCTCGGCCCAGATCTGCCCCTTGTGGGCAAGAATGATGGTACGCGCAATGGAAAGACCGATTCCCATGCCTTGATCCTTGGTGGTGAAGAAAGGATCGAACACCTGCGCAAGCTTGTCGGCCGGTATTCCGGGCCCGGAATCGGAAATCGAGATCATGACCGACGAGCCACCGTTCCATTCGGTTCGGCCGATTACCGTTCGTCCGTAGGGAATTGACGCCATCGCATCCATGGCGTTGACGACCAGATTGAGGATGACCTGCTGGAGCTGGATTGGGTCGCCCTTGATGCGCAGGGCGCCCGGCGCGGTCTGCAGATATAGCGCGACGTTACGCGCCGATGCCTGGACAGAGAGAAACCTGAACGCTTCGCCCATGACCTCGTTGAGATCGACATCCCGGGTCTCGAATGGCGTTCTCTTCAGGAAATTACGCAAGCGGCGAATCACCTCGCCGGCACGCTGGTCGTCGCGCTTGATATCCGCAAGAATTTCCCTGATCTCTTCGAGGTCGGGCTGGTCCGATTTCAAGATTAGCTCGGCGGTCTCGGCATTGGTGAGTATGGATCCCAGCGGCTGATTCAGTTCATGAGCAATCGACGAGGACAATTCGCCGGTCGTCGCCTGCCGGTTCACATGTGCGAGCTCCGTCATCCGCTTGTGGGACTCCACTTCGGCACTGTGTCGCAGATGACGTTCATGCAGCAGAAACATGATCAGGCCGGCCTGGATCAAAATCGCCGCTGCGACGGCCATGGTCTGCCAGCGATACTGCTCAAGTAAATTCGGCTCACGGAATCGAATTTCACTTTGTTGGGGCAGGCTCGACTCGCTGACGTTCCAGCGCTGCATCTGTTTCCAGTTGAATAGCGGTTTGGACTCGTGCGTGACTGGTGGGATATCTCCTGCCTGCTCGCCGTTGAGAACGCGCAGCGCGAGTCTGCCCGCCGCTGTGCCAATCTCTTTCGCAATCAGGCTGTATCCGCCGATCGCGCCCGCAGCCAAAAGTGGTTCGGCGCCAACCACGATGGGACAGTTTGCCTCATCGGCGATCAATCTCATCGCGGTTGCCGGCGGATAGTACGTTCCTGCACCGTCTGAAAACACGCCCGAATAGACGATGGCGCTCCGTTCGGGCAATTCGGCGACCCGTTTGAGAATCTCCGGCATCTTTTGCCCGACCAAGTCGATCACCTTCAGGCCGGATGTCGCGGTCGGGATCTCCTCACCCCAGTGTCGGAAGAGCGACTGCCGGTCCCAGCTGTCGCCGACCAGAACGATCGTGTCGAGGGCAGGGACCACCGCACGCGCGGTCTTGATCGCATCCGCCAGAGAATTTCTAATAGCCACGCCGGTAACGTTTGCCACCTGCCCGAGCTTGGCCAATTGGGTTGCCTCCAGCATGGCGAAAACGATCGGTATGCCAGGCCACAATTCCTCGCGCCAGCGCAATGTGTGTTCGAACGTACCGACACCATTTGCCACAATGACGCCGATCTGCCGGTCCCGGTATTTCTCGTTAAGATGCCGCTTTAGGCTTTCCTCATAGGCGGCGTCGCCGAAACGCGTCAGATCGAGGTTCTCGCCGTAGACCGTGATGCGTCCGTCGACGTCGAACACTTCCCGCAATCCCGAAGACAGTTGATAGTAGAATGGTCCACGCAGATTCGACTGATCGAGGACGAGGACGGATTGCGGTCGCCTGTCCTGCGCCGAAACATAGGTCGGCACCAGCAGCGCGAAAAAGCCAACCAGAAATACTCTTGCCACAATGGTCGTAATCATGCGCCTGAGAGCCGCCCAGTTGCAGGCGAAACCATATTCTTACGTCGCAATTCTAACACCGGCCTATATCGGGGAAAGCCTGCAGTTGCCGTCAAGCGGAGACCCCGACAGCCATATTGACGCATCCCCATGAACCTGTCCTTTGGGACAATGGACCGCCCGGCACTGATCGGGAGAATGCCCGCACTGAGAGCGTATTTTCACGGGATGCGACAGCGGCGTCGCGTCCCAGGAGTTCGAAAATCGAGGCCACCACCGAAGTATCACCCTTCGAAGGAGATGGTCCATGTTTGCCCGCATCAGCGACCGTTCTACCGAGTTTCCGGGAATTTTCGGTGAGAGCCTCATCCAGAACGATTTATCGCGACGAGTCAGTTTGAATGAATTTAGCTACAAGAAAGGTACGGAGATCTTTGGCGAGAAGGAGCCGGCCGATTACGTTTACCAGGTCGTGAGCGGCGCGGTACGAAGCTACAAGCTGCTCTCCGATGGCCGACGTCAGATCGGCGCCTTCCACCTCACCAACGACATTTTCGGCCTCGAGATCGGATCCGATCATCGCTTCACCGCCGAAGCAATCATTGATACGACGGTTCGCTTGATGAAGCGGCGCAGTCTAGAGCTGGTAGCCGAGAGCGACGTCACGGTTGCTCGCAATCTGCTCAGCATGACCACGAGCAATTTGCGGCACGCCGAGGACCACATGCTGCTGCTCGGACGCAAGACGTCGCTAGAGCGCGTCGCCGCGTTCTTGATCGAGATGGACCGGCGGTCGACGGCCGCCGGCGTCCTGGCCCTGCCGATGTGCCGGCGCGATATCGCCGACTATCTCGGCCTGACGCTGGAAACGGTGTCACGCGCGCTGTCACGCCTGCACGATCTCGATATCCTCGGTTTCATCGGCAACACGCAGCGCCAGATCGTGCTGCTCGATCGCAAGAAGCTCGCTAGCTTCGATCTGCAGAACTGAACGGCGCGCCGGAAGCCACGGTAGAACCAAGATAAGCCAGCGTTTTCATCAGCACCTCGAACACGACTGCCGTGGACCAGCCAAACATCAGGATGCCAGTCATCGCGGCCATCGGGCCAAGCAGCTGCCACGCCTTGACCGGCGTGACGTCGCCATAGCCGAGCGTCGTGTAGTTGACGAAGGCGAAGTAGAGCAGATCACTTCCCTCGGGGGCCGCACCGACCAGCGCATAGGATAGCGCCCAGACGGCTACTTCGAGGCCGTGAGCGAATTTCAGCACCACCACCGCGGCAACCATGACGGCCATCAGATGCAATCGTGGCGTTTTGGTATGTTTGAAGCCGACGGCGCGCGCGACACTGATGGCGGTAATCGTCGCCAATGCGTGGATCATGATGTTGATCATGCTGACGAGAAAGCCGATCAGAAATTGACCTGCCATCACGCGGTCTCAACGTTTGCCGCACGAGTCTTCGCGACCGGCTCGGTTTCAGGTGCCACCCTCACCTCGTCGTCGCGCACCCATGCGGTCAGCAATTCCCAGGCCACCGCCAGGATGATCGGCCCTATGAAGAGGCCGACAATGCCGTGCGCCAGCGTACCGCCGATCACACCGAGGAAGATGACAAGCGAGGGCGTGGTCAGCCCTCGCCCCATCACGATAGGTTTCAATACATTATCGGCTAGCGAGGCCGGCAGCAGGCAAGCCGTGATCAAGAGCGCAGCGGCAAAGGACTTGGTCACCCATATCCAAATGAGAACAGGAATTACGACGATGGCCGATCCGATCTGAAGGATGCCGAGCATCATCACCGCAAAAGCCAGCAGTCCCGCCCGCGGGACGTCAGCAAACTTCAGGATCATCCCGATCACCAGTCCCTGAGCCACCGCAATACCGATCACACCCTGTGCCACGGAACGAATGGTCGCGCCCGCCAGCACCAGAAAGTTCTCGCTCCGTTCGGCCACAACGCGAGACAGGAAACGCTGGCTAGCCGCGACCAGCCGCGGCCCTGCTGGTAGCAGAAAACCGGTCAGCGCGACGGCGACGAGAAACTTGAACGTTCCGACGCCAGCGCCACCGGCCAAGCCCAGCATCGTACCGGCCATCGGCTTCAAATGTGGGGCAAATTCACGCAGCGCCGCGCGCAGATTGGTCGACGCCTGATCCCAGAGGGCAAAGAGCTGCGTGCCGATGACCGGCAAATCCTTGACGCCGGCGGGCGGAGACGGAATGGCCAGCGTGCCGGCGCCGAGCTGCGCTGCAAAGCTGCGAATCCCCTCCACAGCGCCGAGGCCAAGCCACGTCGCGGGGCCGATGACGATACCGAGATTGATGAGCGTCAGGGCCGTGGCTGCGAGCTTCGGACGATTGCCGAGCAGACCCGACAACCAGTTGAAGACCGGATAAAGCGCTACAGCCAGAACCACGCTCCAGGCGAGGATCGGGATGAACGGCCGGATCACAACGAACGACCAATAGATCAGGAGCGCCAGAAGCGCGAGCCGGACCGCTAGCTGGATTTCGTCCTCTCCCGAGAGGAGCTGTCGAATGGGTCGCAAGCGGCACCCCCATGTCTGCCCGGCAGCAAGGATTCTGCAGTCAGCGCTGAATAGGCTTGACTCAAATCAAAGCCCTGCGGTTGCACAGTGCCAGCCTGGTCGCGATGGCGCCCACAGTGTCGCTCGATTTTTGCTGCCAGATGAGTGCCACGTGAGCGTCCGCCATCGCTCTCCTGCCGTCGCAAGCGACAGAAGTTGGCCGCCGGCCTCAGCTCTTGGGCACGAAGGCTCCTGTCATCGCCTTCATTGTGGACTCGCCCAAGCTCCTCGCCTGATCGGTCATTGCGCGCATCTGATCCTGGACAAATTCGGACTGGATCCTCATGGAATCCTTCACGTCCTTTGCCTTGATGAGCTTGTCGCAGAGATAAGGTCGCGGTCACGTTGCGCTGCATGAGCTCAAAATACTGCATGGCGTGGCCGCCAATAGGCAGTTGCGCTGAAGCCAGATTCTTCTCCAGCATCTGAAAATAATCCGCGTTGGCCTTCCGAAGCCTGTCGAGATTTTCGCTCAGCATAGTTCGGACGCTCTCTGCAGACATCGTCGGCTCGGCCATTGCGTTCTCCTCCCGTGAGTTTCCTTACCTATCAAAACCACCGAACCAGGCGCCGAAATAGCCGGCATAGAGCGCCGGCAATTCCAGATTCATCGAATGCCCGATCCGGGAGACCTGAACGACGCGGCAGTCAGGCATGGCGGCCGCCATAGCCAGCAGATCGGCTTTTGCGATCCAGCCATCCTGTTCACCCCACAGCACGAGATGGGGATGATGAAGCTCCGGCATCCGCCGCTCCAGTTCACCGCTCTCGCGCTCCCGCGTGAGATTGACCGGCGTGCCGATCCAGATTCCCTCCGATACGCCAAAGGCCTGTTCCAGGATGCGCTCGAAAAGTTTCTGGATCTCGCCCAGCCCTTCCCGAAAGCGCGGCATAACGCCAGGCCGCAAGCTTTCCGGCACGAACAGCGAGGATGCGGCCGTCGCCATCACCGCGCGCGTCACCTCGCGGCTTGCCATCATGGCGCGGAAGAGACCGATCTGTTCATCGCTGAAGGCCATGCCGAGCGGCGTCACCGGATCGAGCGCGAACACCCGGCCGAACCGCTGCGGCTGCGACAGCAGCATCCGAGCCGCGATAATGCCGCCGGTCGAGTGGGTGGCCAGATGGCAGAAGGGAACGTCCAGGGCGTCCAGGGCAGCCAGCATGTCTTGCGCATGCTGATGTATCGAGTAGTTGGCATAGCCTTCCGCATGCTTCGGCCGGTCGCTTTCGCCGCAGCCGCGCCAGTCGATCCCGATCACCCGCAGGCCGATCGGAAACAAAGGTGCCGCCAGCTCAATCCAATCCTTGCTGGCGAGATTGCCATGGATGAAGGCGACGGTAGTATCGCCTTCCCCCCACTCCCGCCAGCCAAGGCTGACTGCTCCCGCACGTACCCGCGGCATCTGCATCCCTACTTGTTCAAGCCAGCCGTTGGATTGGGTCCTTCCGGCGTCGGCGCTTCAGCCACGGTGCTGACTACGCCATTGATGATGCGGTCGGTTTCGAGTGGCGAGCTTGTGTCGAGGAAGCCCGTCGAGACGAAATCAGTCACGTCTGCCGGAAACTCCACGGGGTTATCGGTATGGATGAAGTGCCCGGTGTCTGGATAGATCTTCAGGATCGGCTGGTTATTGGCGCGCGTCATTCTCGTCATGAACGGCGTGATGATGTCGCGGCCGAGATCCTTCAGCCCGTTGAACGCGGTGCCGGGAATGAAGGGCTCCTTGTCGCCGAAGGCCAGGAAGATCGGCGCCTTGATGTCAGTGAGCCGCCGATAAAGGTTCTTTGGGTCATCCTGCTGCAGCTCCGAAACCATGGTATAGATGTCGAAGATGTAGACATTGGCCCATTGCTCCAGCTCCTTCGGATTGCCCTTGATCAATCCGACGCGCTGTTCGGTGTGCAGCCGCGCATACTGGCTGTCATTCATGAAGTAGCCGCTCTTGCTACGGCCGACCACACCGGTGACCGGATCGCGCTTCTTGAAATAGAAGAACTCGCGGATGTTCTGCTCCGGGCGAGCGATTTCGTTGGCGAGGACCTGGGTCGGCCCCCAGACCTCCTTCCACTTGTCGAAATCACGCGCGAGCGCGGCGTCGAACAGCTTTGCCTTCTTGCCTGGGCCGATCGTCACCTCGCGCGGATATTCCTCAAGGCCCGCCGGCGCCTCGAGAACGAGGCTCTTCACCGCGTCCGGGTACATCAGCGCGTAGCCCAGGATGACTTGGCCGCCGAGCGAATGACCCAGGTAGGTCGCCTGCTTGACGTTGAGTTGGTTCACGACGAGGTCATGGACCACCTCCCGCAGGTCCCGCATGGTCCTCGCCGGGCTCTTGTCGAGATTGCCCGGACCGGACATGCCGTAGTGCGGCAGGTCCGGTGCGATCACCCGCAGGCCGCTGCGCAGCGCATACTGCATGACGTTGCCGTAGTGACCGGCGAACGCGCCCTTGCCGTGGACGATGACAAGCACCTTGGGATCCTTGTCGGTGCCGTAGTACTCGTCCATGTAGCCGATCTGGTACGTCGTCCCCCGGCCATCTTTGGCGTTCGCGTATTTTACGGGATAGGGATACGTGACGTGGTGCTTCCAGAATGACTTCTTCGGGTCGATGTTAGAAGCTATCCCCGGAACGCGGAAGTTCTTGTCGGCGAACTGCTGCGCCTTATCGAGGCTCGCGACATCATCCATGAACGACACGAATTTCGGGTCGTTCTTGCGTGTATTGAGAATCGAGAAGACGCCGTAATGCGCGACCGGGCTTTCTTCGGCCATCAGGTCGGCACCGGGGATACGTTCGACCGCTCTCTCTGCCAGCGTGAAGTTGAGCCAGAGGTCGTTCTTGATGTGGATCACCAGCGTTCGCGCCTGGGTCCGGCCGAGATGGTCATTGATATTGTGGGTCTCGCCCACCCGGTTGCGCCAAACAAGGTCGACCGCGTCATACAGTTTGGAGCGGTTGATGACGTTGAGACCGGCCTTCTCGTTCGGCGGGTCCCAGTAGAATATCTCCGGCTGCACCGCCGTGAACGCCTGTGTGGTACGGAAGGACAAGTCGTAGCCGGTCAAGCCCAGAACCGACCATCCGAACGCCAAGCCCATCAACGGATGCTTTTCCTTGGGCATCTTGTAGTAGTCGCCCTTGGTCTGCTGCCAGACCGGATCGGACTCAATCGCAGCCGTCATCAACTGGAAGGTCCAGTTGCCGACAGGATCGCCGGCATCCGATTGGGTAGTGCCGCCGATCGGCATAATTGCACTGACGTACTCGGGGTGCATGACGCCCCAGACGTAGGTCTGCGTGCCTCCCATCGAGACGCCGGCGGCAAGCGCGACCTTGGCCACCTTCAGGTGATCGCGCAGCATCCGATAGTTCGCCTGCACCATGTCGAAATAGCTATATTGCGGGAATTTGATCCCCAAACCGTCCGACGGCTTGCTTGCGCCCCAGGTGCCGAGCGGATCGACCATGATGACGTAGTAGCGGTCGGTATCGATCGGTCGACCCGGACCGATGATCGGAACGCCGCCCGAAAGCGCGGCGCCCTTGACCCACTGCTCGTACATGTCCGTGGAGTCGCCGGAGTAATAGGAATTGATGACGACCGCATTGGTGATATCGCCAGCGGCGTTGCGCCGCGGCGTGCCGATCGCAATGTATGCCGTGCGCAGCTTACCGCCGGCGAGCGACTCCAGAGTCACGCCGCCTTCCCCGCCATTTTCCCACTTCGACGGATTGGCGAGATCGTATTTGCCGCCGAGCTTGAAGTCTGCGATCTCATAGTATTGCTTCAAGCCGTCGTGCTGCACTTGCGAGGACCGCCGCGTGAAGGGCTGTGCGGTCGCGACCGACGCGCTCATCGCAAGAAGGACGATACCGACTAAGAGCCGCCTCATGGAAAGCCTCCCTGATGTTACTTTGGGAAAAGCTTCAGTCTCGGCATCGGTCCGAACCTTGATTTATCTCAAGGGAAGCATCGGTGCCGCATCCCAGGGTTGGGTTCGGGAACACGGATTAGGCAGATCGAATGCCGTTCTTGGCGTATGGCTCGCACCGCATCCGTTATGGGCTGGACGGTCCGAAAGACGCGCCGGCCTACGTATTCGTCAACGGGCTTACGCAATATGCCGAGTTGTGGACGCCCTATCGCGAGGCTCTGATCAGTAGAGGTTTTCGCGTCGCAACATTCGACCTGCTCGGACAGGGCGCATCCGATAAGCCGGAGCTCTTCATCAGCCAGGACGACCAGGTCGACGCGCTGCGTCTATTGATCGGCGAACTCGGCAGCGGCCCGGTCTTCCTGAGCGGTATCAGCTTTGGTGGTCTGATCGCCCTGCGCTATGCCATCGAGCACGGTGACAGACTAGCCGGGCTGATACCGATGAGTGCGTTCGCCGAGCTGTCGCCCCAGCTCCTATTGCTCGGCAATGCGCTACGAACCGGGCTCATCCTCGGCGGCACGGGCTATCTGCAGGACCTGCTGCTGCCAATGAATCTTTCGGATTCATGGCTCAAGCCCCTGCTTAGCAATCTCGATGCGGTGAAACGACAGGGCTGGTTGATCAACGACGTCTATGCGCTGCAAAATCTGATGGAGTCTTTCCTCGACTTTCAACCGCTCTCGCCGCTGCTTTCTTCGATCAAGACGCCGACAATGATCCTGAACGGCGAGTTCGATTTTCTCACGCCACGGTCCCTGCATGAAACGCTACGTATCGGCATTCCCGACAGTTCGCTGGTCATCATTCCGAAAGCCTATCACGCCTTCACGCTGGAAAAGGCAGCGCTGACCGCGGACCTCTTGGCGCGCTTCGCCGAGGATGTGCTCGCGAAACGCTGGCAAGGCAACAAGGCGATCTGGATCGCGCCCGACGAGCCGGGCGGGGAGATGATGCCGTTTCCCGCCGGCTACGACCATTTGCGCGCTATCCCAGTGGCGGGGGCTCCGCCATGAATCAATTCCTGGGGCCTCTCGATTCCATCGGGCGCGTCCCGCCGCTTCAGCAGACGCGTGTCGCCTCGTTCCTGATCTCGGCGCATGGCGCGCTGGCCAGGCAGCTTGCCCTGGCTCTGCCGGCCCAGCTCAAAGCTGGCTGGCAAACCGAGCTGAATGCGCAACTCCACCGTGAGACGGAGACCGTCTCGCTGTTGTTGCGCGCGACTAGCTGGGTGCCGGATTTTACGTTTCCCTATCGGGCTCTGACATGGGAAGCATCTTGGCTGTCCAAACCGGTGACCGGTGTACAAGACCATAGACTGGCGATAACCATCGATATCGCGGCACTTGGGCACGCCGTTCATGCCACTATTCGGCCGGCCGCCCTGTTGCCGGTCGAAGCGTCGGCCGAGGATCCGTTCGTGGTTGCATTGCGCCGGGTCGAATTCGAAAGCAGCCGGCTCATCCAGGCACAGATTCACTTCCTCAAGAGCGACGAGCTCAAGGGGTTGCGCGATGCAGTGACTGCGGCGGTCGAGGCACGGCATCGCCGGGTCCGCAAGTTGTGGGAAGAGGTGCTCGAGAGCATTGGCATCGGGCGCGGCGCCGGCTCCGAAGACTTGAAGCCTTGATGCAGATCAAGGTCCGGGCTGGCGGCGCGGCGACATTTTCCGGAAATCACACCGCCGATCGCTTGCCGGAGTCCGACCATGAAGTCTGTTTCCGCCGAAGAAGCCGTAGCGATGATTCCCAACGGCGCGAGCATCATGGTTGGCGGCTTCATGGGCGTCGGCACGCCGGAACGCCTGCTCGATGAGCTGGTGCGGCAGAAGAAAACTGGCATTTCCCTGATCAGCAACGACGCGGCTGTTCCCGGCAAGGGTGTCGGCAAGCTGTTCGACGGCGAACAGGTGTCGAGCATGATCGGCACCCATATCGGGCTCAATCCGAAAGCGCAGCAGCAGATGCTGGCCACCCGGATCAAAGTGGACCTGATCCCGCAGGGCACCTTCGTCGAACGCATCCGGTCCGGCGGTTGCGGCCTTGGCGGCGTGTTGACGCCGACGGGCGTTGGCACCCTCGTCGAGCAAGGCAAGCAGAGGGTCGAGATCAACGGCAAGACATTCCTGCTCGAGACCGCACTGCGCGCCGATTTCGCGCTCGTGCATGCCTTTCTGTCCGACTATGTCGGCAACCTCTCCTATGCGCTGACCGCGCGCAACTTCAACCCTGTGATGGCGATGGCCGCTGACACCGTCATTGTCACGGCCGAGCACATCGTACCGGTCGGCGTGATCGCGCCCGATCATGTCGTCACGCCCGGCCCCCTGGTCGACTACCTCGTTGCGAACGGGTGACCCATGGATGCACAAACCATAATTGCCCGGCGCGTAGCGAAGGAGCTTCGCCCAGGTAACCTCGTCAATCTCGGCATCGGCATTCCGACACTGGTTGCGAACTATTTGCCCGAAGGGCTGAAAGTCTTCTTCCAGTCCGAGAACGGGCTGATCGGCACCGGGCCGATACCCGAGCAAGGCATGGCACATCCGCTCCTGACCGACGCCGGTGGCAAGCCGATCAGCGCCCTGCCCGGCGCTGCGACGTTCGATAGCGCGATGTCGTTCGGCCTGATCCGCGGCGGTCACGTTGACATTACGGTGCTGGGTGGCTTGCAGGTCGATGCAGCCGGCCACCTCGCCAACTGGATGATCCCGGGCAAGATGGTGCCTGGCATGGGCGGAGCAATGGATCTCGTGAGCGGCGCCAAGCGCGTGATCGTCGCTATGCAACATGCCGCCAAGGGCAAGTCGAAGATCGTTGCCAAATGCAGCCTGCCCCTGACCTCGGCCCGTCCCGTCGACATGGTCGTAACCGACATGGCCGTCATCGCATTTCCCGACGGCAAGGCAACCCTGATGGAAACAGCGCCCGGCCTCAAGATCGCCGAGGTGTTGGCGGTGACGGAAGCCGAACTCGCCGTTCCGGACGTGGTGCCCGAAATGAAGCTGTGAAGCGCTAAGGCGGACCAAGCCATGCGGATATTCAACGGGTTCGATGAACTGAAGGCGGCGGTCGGCACTGAAGTCGGTACCAGCGAATGGATCGAGGTGACGCAAGACCGCATCAACAAGTTTGCCGAAGCGACCTGCGACGAGCAGTGGATCCATGTTGACCAGGAGCGCGCTCAGGCGGAAATGCCGGGCGGCAAGACCATCGCCCATGGCCTGCTCTCCCTCAGCCTGACCCCGATGTTCATCCGCTCCGTGATGGGCCTCAAGGGGCTGAAGAACACGTTGAACTATGGCGCGGACCGCATCCGCTATCTCTCGCCGGTCCCGGCTGGATCGAAACTGCGCGGCCGCATCAGTGTGGCCGAAGCCGAGGAGGTACCGCCCGATGGCTTGCGGGTGCATTATCGCGTGGTGATCGAGATTGAAGGCGGCCGGCGCCCAGCCTGCGTTGCCGAGGTGATCGGATTGCACTACCGTTAGATTTTATTCAATTGATCAAGGCTCTAGGTCGAAGCCTCAATCGATGATGTGGTACCCGCCGTCGATATAGAGCACGCTGCCGGTAATCAGCTTGGCGCCGTCCAGCGCAAGGAAAGCGGTCGCCTTCCCGACGTCGTCGATACTGACCAGGCTGCGCGTCGGCGCCTGCGACTGCGCCTTGTCCATCAATTCATCAAACTCTGGGATACCCGATGCCGCGCGGGTCGCGAGCGGTCCCGGTGAAATGGCGTGGACGCGAATGCCCTTGGGCCCGAGCTCGGCCGCGATGTAGCGCACCGCGGCTTCAAGGGCGGCTTTGGCGACCCCCATCACGTTGTAGTTCTTCACCACCATCTGGCTGCCGTAATAGGTCATGGTGAAAATGGTGCCGCCGTTCTTCATCAGCGGCTCCGCTAAATGCGCCATGCGCATGAACGACCAGCACGAGACGTCCATGGTCTTCTGGAACCCTTCGCGGTCGACGTCCACGACCCGGCCGTGCAGCGCGCCCTTGGGCGAGAAGGCGATGGAGTGAAGCAGAAAATCGAGCTGGCCCCATTCCTTCTCGATCCGTTCGAATACCTTCTCCGTCTCACCCTCGACCATGACGTCGAGCGGCATGAAGATCGGTGATTCCAATGCACTGGCCAGTGGCTCGACGTGCTTCTTGGCCTTCTCATTCAGATAGGTGACCGCAAGGTCAGCGCCCAGCGCACGAAACGCCTTGGCGCAACCCCACGCGATGGACTGGTCATTGGCGATGCCGACGATCAGACCCTTCTTGCCTTTCAGCGCGACATTGGTCTCGGGAAAAACCGGGATGTTCATGACACTCTCTCGCGTTTCTGGTTTGGCGATTGCCGGTTCATGATCAGCGCCAGCGTATGCTGCGCAATCATCAGCTCTTCGTCGGTGGGCACGACATAAACCGGAATGCGGCTGTCGGAGCGTGATATCCTGGTGGCGTGGCGGGCATTCTCCGCTGGGTCGAGGGTGACGCCAAGCCAAGCCAGCTTCTCCGCAATGCGCGCACGGATTGAAACCGAGTTCTCACCGATGCCGGCCGTGAAGACGAAGCCGTCGATCCCCTGCAGCGCTGCGGCCAACATTCCGGCGTTGAGGCCGATCCGGTAGACGAAATAGTCGATCGCAAATGCCGCACGCGGGTCCTCGCTGGTCTCGAGCTCCCGCATGTCGTTGCTGACGCCCGACAGGCCCTTCAGGCCACAGTCGCGGTACAGAAAATTCTGCACATTCGATGCCGACATGCCTTTTTCTGCGATCAGATAAAGTACGACGCCTGGGTCGAGCTGGCCTGGCCGCGTTCCCATCGCAAGCCCGTCCAGCGCCGTGAAGCCCATCGTGCTCTCGACGCTTTTCCCGCTCTTCATCGCGCACATCGAAGCACCGCTGCCGAGATGGGCGACGATCATTCGTCCGTCGGCGATGTCAGGCGCGACTTGCGGCAGGCGTTTTGCGATGTACTCGTAGGACAGGCCGTGGAAGCCGTAGCGCCTGACGCCTTCGGCATGAAGCTGGTGCGGGATCGCGTAGTGATCCGCGAGCGCATCATGGTCGCGATGGAATGCAGTATCGAAACAGGCGACCTGCGGCAGTGTCGGGAAGTTGCTCAGCAGCGTCCTGATCGGCGCCAGATTATGCGGCTGGTGCAGCGGCGCCAGCGAGATGTACCGCTCGAGCCGCGTTACCACGGCATGATCGATCAGCACCGGGCGCGCATAATCCGGCCCGCCGTGCACGACGCGATGGCCAACCGCGATGGGATTGATATTGAGTTCATCGCGCAGCCAGGCACCTGCGACCGCCATTGCCGCCGGAACGTCGGCTGCCGCTTCGATCGGATAGGCCCGGTCGGCCAGCGGATCGCCGGTGCCGCCGCTGGCGCGCAGTCGCGGCCGGCTGCCGATCCCATCCATCTGCCCCTTGACTTGCCGACGCAAGGCGCCCTCGCCTTCCACCGCGAAGATCTGGAACTTCACGCTGGAGGAGCCGGCATTGACGACGAGAATCGTATCCATAGTGGTCACGCTGCAGCAATTGGCGCTTTGCGCCGCCGGGCATCGGCTTGGAGGGCCGCCACGGCAGCGGAAGCCATGCGCGACCGCGCGGAATCCGCCCGTGATGTCAGCACGACCGGCACGCGCGCGCCCAGCACGATGCCGGCGCCGTCAGCCTTGGCGAAATAGGAAAGATTCTTTGCCAGCATATTGCCGGACTCGAGGTCAGGCACGACCAGTATCTGCGCCCGGCCGGCAACTTCCGACTTGATGCCCTTGATCCGCGCCGCCTCCATATCAATGGCGTTGTCAAAGGCGAGCGGCCCGTCGAGCAACGCCCCCGTGATCTGCTTGCGATCGGCCATCTTGCAGAGCGCCGCAGCTTCGATGGTGGAGGGAATCTTCGAGGTGACAGTCTCGACGGCTGACAGGATAGCGACCCGAGGGGTCGTGCCGAAGCCGGCCTGGTTGAAGAGGTCGACGACGTTCTGGATAATGTCCCGCTTGGCGTCGAGGTCCGGGAAGATATTGATCGCAGCGTCCGTTACGAACACGGTATCGGTGTAGGCCGGCACATCCATGATGAATACGTGACTGATCCGCCGCTCAGTGCGCAGTCCGCCCACCTTTGCGGTGACAGCGCGCATGATCTCGTCGGTATGAAGGCTGCCCTTCATCAGCACCTCGCCCCTGCCTTCATGGATCAGCTCGACGCCGCGGGTGGCCGCAGCGGCCTCCGTCGGCGGCGTATCGACGAGCTCGTAGCCCGAGATGTTCAAGTTGTGCCTGGCAGCGACGTCTTTGATCTTGGCCGCGGGCCCAACGAGAATCGCCTTGATGATTCCGGCTTCCGCCGACTCGATCGCCCCGCGCAGCGAACTTTCGTCGCAGGGGTGCACGACGATGGTTGAAACGGAAGGGACGCTTTTCGCCGCCGCAATCAGGCGGTCATACTTTGATCCCGTCCCACTCGCTGCTGCTGGCATGGCACTCATTGGCGCGCTCCCATCCGAGGAA
This sequence comes from Bradyrhizobium icense, assembly GCF_001693385.1. NCBI lineage: Bacteria > Pseudomonadati > Pseudomonadota > Alphaproteobacteria > Hyphomicrobiales > Nitrobacteraceae > Bradyrhizobium > Bradyrhizobium icense. Next base: position 3,073,578 of record NZ_CP016428.1, on the reverse strand, counting down.
ATTCGACGTCCCGCAGACTGGTCGAAAGGAAACTCCTGATCCGCGGCGTTCGACCGATCAAGCTATTGATTGAAGCGCGTGCTGACGGTGACCTTGACATAAGTCAACGAACCCGACTCTCGCGACACGCAATCGCGAAACAACAAGCGAAGCCGCACAAAGCTTCCGCTGACGCAAGGCCAAGGTTGGCCGAGCTTGACATAGATCAAGCAGAGCGTCGGTTCGGTGTCTCTACCATGCGCCAACAGCCTGGCGCGCCCGATGCACCGTTTCAGGTCGGATGCAAAGCCAGGTCAACAAATCGTTTGGCCAGGGAGATTCGCTATGAAGGGCAGCGCAGCGCTCAAGCAGGACGCGAAGGCGGATGGCTGGAGGGGGTTCCAACCGGGCGACTGGTCCTCCACGATCAACGTACGCGACTTCATAGTCCGAAATGTCACCTCCTATTCCGGGGACGAGAAATTCCTGGCAGGCCCCTCGCAGCACACCAAGGCGGTGTGGGCAAAGCTGCAGCCCTATTTTGCCGAAGAAAGGAAAAAAGGCGTCCTCGCCGTGGATGCGCAGAATCCGTCAACCATGCTGGCGCACCAGGCAGGATACATCGACCCCGACAACGAGGTCATTGTCGGCCTTCAGACGGACCAACCCTTCAAGCGGGCAATCTTTCCGTTCGGCGGACTGCGCATGGTGGAAGCAGGCCTGAAGGCCGCGGGGTTCGAGCCCGATGCAAAGGTGCACGAAGCCTTCACCAAATACCGCAAATCACACAATGACGGTGTATTCGACGCCTACACTCCGGAGATCATGAACTGCCGGCGGTCCGGCATTATCACCGGCCTTCCCGACGCTTATGGCCGTGGCCGCATCATCGGCGACTATCGCCGGGTCGCACTTTATGGCACCGACCGCCTGCTCGAGGCCAAACGGCAAGAGCGGGCCCAGATCGACGACATGTGGCCGACGGACGAAGTGATCCGCCAGCGCGAAGAACTCGCGGAACAAATGAGGGCGCTGCAGGATCTTGCGTCGATGGCGAAGCTCTACGGCTACGATATCACCCAGGCCGCAACGAATGCGGCGGAGGCGTTCCAGTGGACCTACTTCGCCTACCTCGGAGCGATCAAGGAAGCCAATGGCGCAGCGATGTCGATTGGGCGCATCTCGAGCTTCCTCGACATCTACATCGAACGCGACCTGAAGGAAGGCGCTCTTGACGAGGCGGGCGCACAGGAGCTGTGGGACCAGCTAGTGCAGAAGCTGCGCATCGTGCGCTTCCTCCGCACACCCGACTACGATGCGCTGTTCAGCGGCGACCCCTACTGGGCAACCGAATGCGTCGGCGGCATGGACCTCGACGGGCGGGCGCTGGTGACGAAGAGCAGCTACCGTATGCTCCATACCCTTTACAATCTTGGACCGGCACCTGAGCCGAACATCACGGTGCTGTGGTCCAATCACATGCCACCAGCCTTCAAGCGCTTCTGCGTCAAGGTCAGCAAGGACACCTCATCCCTGCAATACGAGAACGACGATCTGATGCGCCCGTACTGGGGCGACGATTATGCGATCGCCTGTTGCGTTTCGGCCATGCGGCTCGGCAAGCAAATGCAGTTCTTCGGAGCCCGGGTGAACTTCGCAAAGGCCCTGCTCTACGCCATCAATGGCGGCCGCGATGAGGTCTCCGGCGACCAGGTCGCGCCCCGGACCATGCCGGTCACCGGCGACTTCCTCGACTATGACGACGTCATGGCAAAGTTCGACACCACCATGGAGTGGCTCGCCAAGACGTATGTGCATGCAATGAACTGCATTCACTACATGCACGACAAGTACTTTTACGAGCGCCTGGAGATGGCGCTCCATGATCGCGACATACTGCGCACCATGGCATTCGGCATCGCCGGACTTTCGGTGGTCGCCGATAGTCTCAGCGCGATCAAATACGGCAAGATTCGTGTAACTCGCGACGCAAGCGGGCTCGTGGTCGATTACCAGAACGAGGGCAACGCCTCGACGCCGCAATTCGGCAACAACGACGACAGGGTTGATCAGATCGCATCCGAGCTTGTAACGCGGTTCATGGCAAAGATCCGCAAGCATCCAACCTACAGGAACGCGACGCATACGCAGAGTGTCCTGACCATCACCTCCAACGTCGTCTACGGCAAGGCGACCGGCAATACGCCGGATGGCCGCCGCAAGGGCGAGCCGTTCGGCCCCGGTGCCAACCCGATGCATGGACGCGACAGCCACGGTTGGCTCGCGTCATGTCTCTCGGTGGCAAAACTTCCCTACAAGGATTCTCTCGATGGCATCAGCTACACCGTGTCGGTCGCCCCGCAGAAAGCACATCTTTCCGAAGCCCAACTGATCGACGAGGCAACCAAAGCCTTCGATGTCTATTTCGGGCGTGGCGGCTTCCACATGAACCTGAATGTGATCGACAGGGAGACCTTGGAAGACGCGATCAAGAATCCGGACAAATATCCGCAGCTCACGATCCGCGTATCCGGCTATGCCGTCAATTTCGTTCGACTGACACCGGAGCAGCAGAGAGATGTGATCAGCCGTACCTTCCACGGCCAGATCTGAGCCGGGGTCTTCGATGTCGACCCCGCAGGCACTCGAATCGGGAAGCCGTCACGACCTGCGCACGGGCGCTTCGCCCGACGCGCCCGATGAGGACAAGTTCAAGGACGAGGAAGGCGCATTCGGCTACTGCCATTCCTACGAGACGTCCTCGCGCTACGACGGTCCGGGCCTGCGTGTCGTGCTGTTCGTCTCCGGCTGCCTGCTCCGCTGCACCTATTGCCACAACCCGGACACGTGGCACCTCAAGGACGGAACATACGTTTCGGCCGAACAGGTGCTGCGTCGCCTTGGTGACTTCGCTCCGTCACTGCGCGACCTCGGAGGCGGGCTGACCATATCGGGCGGCGAAGCGATGGTTCAGCTCGCCTTCGTCAAGCGTATCTTCGCAGGCGCCAAGGCGATGGGCCTGCATACGGCCATCGAAACCTCCGGTTTCCTCGGCGATCGCGCCGACGATGCCTTTCTGAATACCATCGACCTTGTGCTGCTCGACATCAAAAGCTCCGATCCCGACACCTATCGCAGGGTAACGGGGCGGGACATCGCGCCGACGCTGCGCTTCGCCCAGCGGCTCGCGTCGATTGGCAAGCCCGTTTGGGTGCGCTTCACCCTTGTGCCCGGCGCCACCGACGACCCGGAAAACGTCGCCGGCATCGCGCGCTTTGTCGCCCCCATGAAGAATGTCGAATGGGTCGAGGTGCAGCCCTTCCATCAGATGGGTTCATTCAAATGGAAGGCGATGGGCCTCGACTACAAGCACCACGATACACCACCCCCCTCTCGCGAGCTGGTGAACAGAGTCATCGGTCAGTTTCGCGATGCGGGCTGTAACGCCCGGTAACAGACCTGGATTGCTCCGGAGAGAAGAATGTTGGACCTAGCCCGCGACATCATAGGAAGCCAGCCGATCCTGACGGCATTTCTCGCCATTGGCGTGGGTTATCTGGTGGGGCAGATCAGCATCGGCGGCTTCTCGCTCGGTGTGGGCGCCGTGCTCTTTGTGGGCCTGGCCATCGGTGCGTTCGCGCCGAAAGCCCAGATCATTGGGCCGATCGGGCTGACCGGGCTTATCATGTTCCTCTATGGCATCGGCATTCTCTACGGCCGGCAGTTCTTCGAAGGCATGGTCGGCGCCGGGCAAAAATACAATTTTCTGGCGCTTATCGCCTGTCTGGCGGGCCTCGGTGTCGCGCTGGCGTTGGGACAGCTCTTCGGTATCAAGATCGGCCATACGCTCGGCCTCTACGCGGGTTCGATGACAAGCACGGCAACGCTGCAGGCGGCGCTTGATGTCACCCAGACGAAGGATCCCTCGATTGGTTACTCGATTGGTTATCCCTTTGGCGTCATCGGTCCGATCCTTTGCATTTATTTCATGACGCGCCTCGTGCAGCCGAAATTCCCGGCCAAAACCCAGCGCTTTCACATGGGCGAAATTTCCATTGGCCCCAACTTCGCCGGACGCACGCTCGACGAATTGAGCAAGCAAGCTCTGAGCTATGTCCAGGTCACAATGGTTCGCAAGGCGGGCCAGAACATCGTCCCAGCGGGCGATACGGTGCTATCGGCAGGTGATGCCCTGCTCGTTGTCGGCGAAAGCCGGGATGCGATCTCACGGGCGGCAGCCAAGCTTGGAAAGCTTGAGCCGGGCCGGCTCGCCAGCGACCGTGCCGATCTAGATTACATCCGCGTTTTCGTCGGCAAGGCCAGCGTGGTGGGAATCCCGCTCTCAAGTTTGCCGATGCCTTCTGGCTTTCCGACGCACCTGCTGCACGTACGGCGCTACGATGCCGACCTGGTGCCGTCACCCGACCTGATGCTGGAATTTGGCGATCGCGTCGGCGTGCTGACGCCGCCGGACCGCAAGGAGGATATTCGCAAGCACTTCGGCGATACGGTGAAAGCGACTGCTGAATTTAGCTACGTATCCCTTGGACTCGGGATGGTGATGGGCGTCCTCCTCGGCCTGATCCCGATCCCGATTCCGGGAGTCGGCGTCGTGACTCTTGGTATCGGCGGCGGCCCGCTAATCGTCGCCCTCATCCTCGGCAAACTACGCCGCACCGGACCCATGCTCTGGACCATGCCGTTGCCGGCGAACATCGTCCTGCGAAACTTCGGTCTTGCGATGTTCCTTGCCACCGTGGGCGTCAATGCCGGACAACCCTTTGTCCGCACCGTCGCCGAATCAGGCTTCACCATGCTGTTCATCGGTGCCGCCGTCCTCCTTACCACGGTGGCGATCGTGCTGCTGGTCGGTCACTACCTCATGCGCATCCCGTACGATGACCTCGTCGGCATCGCGTCAGGTGCAACGGGCAATCCCGCCATTCTCGTCTATTCGACCAAGATGGCGCCGACCGAGCGGCCTGACATCGGCTACGCCATGATCTTTCCATCGATGACGCTGGTGAAGGTGATCGCCGTGCAGATCATCGGACTTCTTGCCATAGGCAGCACGGGTGGATGAAGGACGTAGTCGCGTGAAATCCAGGATGACCGAACCGGCGTCCGCGCCCCAAGTTCCGATCTTCAACCTGCGGGCCTATAGCCCCGCGGAGATCGAGGAGGCCGTGGAAAAGGTTGGCGTGAAGAAGGCAAATCTGCCTTTTCTGACCTCCTTCATGCTGGCGATCGTGGCCGGCGGCGGCATCGGATTTGGCGCGCTTTACTACTCCATCGTGGCCAGTGATCCGACGTTGAGCTTCGCTACCGTGCGCGTCGTCGGGGGGCTTGTTTTCACCCTCGGACTGACTCTTGTTCTTATCGGTGGAGCCGAGTTGTTTACCGGCAACAACCTGATCGTGATGGCATGGGCCAGCGGCAAGGTTTCCACGCGTACGATGCTCCGCAACTGGGCCATCGTCTACTTCGGCAATTTCGTTGGGGCGCTTGGGCTCATTGTCCTGGTCTTTTATTCGCATCATCTCGACATGAATGATGGCCGCGTCGGTGCGTCGGTATTGAACACGGCGGCTGGAAAGATCCGTCCGGATGTGATCGCGTTGTTCTTCAAAGGCATTCTGTGCAACGTCCTCGTGTGCGCGGCACTCTGGCTTGCCTATGCGGGCCGCACGGTAACTGACAAGATGGTTGCCCTCATACTGCCGATCTCTGCCTTCATAGCCGCCGGCTTCGAGCACTGCGTTGCCAACATGTATTTCCTGCCGTTGGCGTGGTTGCTGGTCCAAACAGGTCAGGTTCCAGCAGACTTCGATTCATCGCTCATCACGCTTTCCGGCATACTGCACAACCTCGTGCCGGTTACACTGGGCAATATCGTGGGCGGCGCCGGCTTTGTCGGCGCCGTCTACTGGGCGATCTATCGAGTAACGTTCGGCAAATCCCGTTGAGAAGACGGTCCGGGGCACCCATACGCAAGCGATCCTAGGACGCCCTGTTCCCGAATGACCTGACGTTCGAGCTGTCCGCCGCATCAAGCCCGAACAGCCCTGCCACTTGCTTCAGGCGATTTGCCACCTCACCGGATATTTCCGCACTCGCCGAGAGCACTTCCTGAATGGCAGCGAAGGCCTTGCGGCGCTCACCTTTGTTCTCGGGCAGGAGCGTTGGGATGGCCGCGAGCGCGGCCTCCCGGTCGAGCAGCAGCATGAAGAACTGCTCCCGCACCAGCATCTTGAACTCGGCCAGCGTCATCCGCGCCGACTCGTCCTGCTGGCGCAGCCGCCGCAATGCCTCGAGGCTGCGTTCGTCCACCATGCCGCGGGCCGACCCAACATAGAGCAGCGCCCGGATAGCGGCCTCCCTCAAACCGCCGGCTCCAATCTTCGACTTCAATTCCTTGATACGTGCCTCCAGAAACGCACGGTGCTTCGGGTCCATCTCGCGCTGGCGCGAGGGTGTCGATTTCGGACCGATCCCGACGGCGGCCTGCAATGCAGGCGAGCCATAGATGGACAAGAACATTGCTTCGCTGAGCGCTTCCTGGGAGTCTCGCCATTGGTCGAGCGAACGGACGATCTGCTTCGATATCTTTTCCTGCAAGACCAGGAAGGGATTGTCCATGGTCACCGATTTGCGATCCTCGCGCGCCCTCTCTGCTGCGCCCTCTACCATCTTCATCCAGGGATTTTGGCTGCTGAACATCTCATATTGCAGCCGTAGCGGATGCCAATTGCGCATCAGCTCCGCCATCTGCGGTGTCACCATCGACTTGATCCAGGGCTGGAGGTACTTCCGGTACGCCGCGAGATTCATTTCCGAGATGCGCTTGGCAGTCTCGAAGCGGCGCTCATCCTCCGGCGAGTTGCCGCCCATGGCGCGAATATCGTCCAGCGTACGAGCCTCGCAGCGCATAACCCACTGCCCCACCGTGAACTCATCATTGAGCGTTTCCGGCCCCCTCGCCTCAAAGGTCGCCTCATAGAGGCCGGGCGGCAGAACATCGATCAGGTCGATGTTGCTGGAGAATTCCGCGTGCTCCTTCTTGGCCACCCCGCCGGAGACGAAAATGCCAAGGTGACCGATCGTCTCATGCACCGTATAGACGATGGTTTGGCCGTACGCCCTGATCTCGTCGACGTTGGCATAGAGGTCGAGGATCCAGTGCAGCGCCTGCTGCGGCGGGGTGATGTTGTCACCCTTTGAGCAGAACACAACGATCGGCGAACGGATGTTGCGGAGGTCGACCGCCGTACCGTCAGACATCTTGACCTGGCCGGCAGCGAGATTGTTGCCGATGAAGAGTTCATCGACGATGAATTGAATCTCTTCCGCGTTGAGGTTGACGTGTCCGCCCCACCAGCGCTCGAATTCGAGATAGCGGTCGGCCTCGGAATCGACCTTGGAGTACACATTGTACTGCTTGGTCCACAGCGTGTTGGACGGATTTTGGCTCTCGAAATTTTGCACCAGCCAGGCGCCATCGAACTTTCCGCCGCCGAGATCACTGGATAACGCCGTCAGCCAGCTTCCCCCGAGCAGTCCGCCCGAATAGCGCATCGGATACTTGCCGTGCACGCCGGCCCAATAGGCGAGCGGCGCGCCAGCGATGATCAGCGGACCAAACAGTTGGGGTCGCAGTGAAGCGAGGATCATGACCGCCCAACCCGCCTGGCAGTTGCCGATCACGCACGGCTTGCCGTCGGCCTCCGGATGTCGCTCGATCACTTTCTCGATGAAGATGGCCTCGGCCCGCGCGATACGCTCGATGGTCTGGCCGGGCATGGGCTCGGGCAGGAACCCTATGAAGTAGCAGGGATGGCCCGCCTTCATCGCGACCCCGATCTCACTGTCAGCCTTGAATCCGCCAATGCCCGGTCCATGCCCGGCGCGGGGATCGACCACGACGAAGGGCCGGCGTTTCAGATCGATCTCTACGCCCTTGGGCGGGATGATCCTAACCAGCGCGTAGTTGACAGGATGCTCGAGCTTGCGGCCATCTATGATGAGTTCCGCGGCATAGCTCAATACGTGCGGCGCCGTCTGCGCCACATGCTCGCGATATTGGTCGCCGCGCTGGCGCATGATGTCGAGGAACAGCGCCGTGCGCTGTCCGGCATCGACCATATACTCCACTGCGGAGGCAACGAGCCCCGACATTGCGCCGCCGGGCAGTTCCAGTTTCTCGAGAGACATTCGTACGATCCTCCTACTGGAAAGCAGATAGAAGGCGGCTCAAACCTGGCAGACGTTGATTTAAGTCAATACCGCTCAAGCACCCGTCGGCACTGCTAGAAGCGGAAGGAAATGGATGCAGGACCTGGCGAACTACTCTGCTACCGAACACCTGCGCGACGGCCGCGAGGTCAAGATCCGCGCGCTACAGCCCGACGACAAGGACGACATGCTAGCGGCTATCGGCCGCACCGGGACACAGTCGCTGCAACGTCGCTTCTTTGTGGTGAAGCGAGGCTTCTCGGAAACGGAAATCGCCTTCTTCATGAATATCGATTTCGTCAATCACGCCGCCCTCGTCGCACTCGCCGAGGAAGATGGACGGAGCGTCATCATTGGCGGCGGACGCTACGTCGTTACCCAACCCGGCCAGGCCGAGATCGCCTTTGTCGTGATCGACAATTATCAGAGCCAAGGCCTGGGTACGATGTTGATGCGCCACCTGTCGATCATTGCCCGAAGGGCTGGAGTGAAGGAATTGATCGCCGAGGTCCTGCCCGAGAACGTTGCCATGCGGAAAGTCTTTGAGAAATTCGGCTTCCGAGCTCAACGCGGAAGTGATCCGCAGGTATTGCACCTTGTACTGAAGCTCTGACGAAACAGGATGATGAGAGTTGCAGGCCATCGACCTGAATCAAGGCCGCCTTAGCTTTTGCCAGATGGAAGAATAGCGCCGGTTCACAAGGAGGAGAAATATGGGTGAAACCACAAAGCTCTCCGTCGAAAAAGCACTTAACCGACTGCGTAAGGCCGATGCCTCGCCCAAATCAAAGGCAGCGCGTCGCGATGAGGAGATGAATGCGCTTGATGAAGAGACCAAGCGCATGAGGGCGCAGAGACTCCGGCTGGAGCGGCGCCCGAAGCCACCCTCATCGTGAGCAATGTTTCGGGAGGTGTGCGGCAACAAAGTCGTGGAGGACCTCCCTTTCCCCGCCTGCTGATCAATGGGCGTGCACGCCCGGAGGAACGATGTAGAGGGTCATGGCAAAGATCGCATAGATGAATATCAGCAGCGCGCCGATAAACCATGCAGAGCGTCCGCTGTTGGTTATGAAGCAAGACGTCACGGTTGCGATCATCACCATCGTAACTGCGCCCGGCCAAAACAGCAGATCCATTGGCTTGGGGCCAATGAAGTAACTGAGCACGACGAGAACCGGCGCGACAAAAAGAGCGATCTGGGACGCGCTGCCCAGCGCAATGCTGACGCTCATATCAAGGCGGTTCTTCCGCGCCGCAGAGAATGCAACGGCCATTTCAGCCGCACCACCGACAAGCGCCACCACGATAAACCCGACGAAGGCCGGGCTCATGCCCAACGTCTCTCCCGCCTTCTGGACAGATCCGACGAAAATCTCGCTAACAAGTGCTACGAGAATGGTGACGATGATCAAGGTTCCGACGGCTAAGCCGGTAGGCCAGGCCCCATACGCATCCTTGCCGTCGTGATTCGCGCTGACAAACAGGTCCTTGTGCGTTCGAAGCGAAAACAACAGACTCAACGCGTATGCCGATATGAGCAAGATCGCCAAGCCGATACTTAGCTTCTGCGATACAGCCTCTCCTTGCGCCAAATTCAGATCAGCCACCGCCGCGGGGGCAAGAAGCGCGATTGTGGCCATCAACAGCAAGGCCGCATGAAGCCGCCCGCTGGCGCGATTGTAATCCTGCACCCGATGACGCAACCCGCCTAACAGGAACGACGCACCCAACATAAAGAGAGAGTTAGTGACGATTGCGCCGGCAATCGAGGCCTTCACAAGCATATACTCTCCGGCGCGGAGAGCAGCCAACGCGATTATCAGCTCCGTCAGATTCCCCAAGGTCGCGTTGAGCAACCCGCCCACCGCATCTCCCGTTTTCTCGGCCACACTCTCGGTTGCGTGGCTGAGTAAGGCAGCAAGAGGCACAATCGCCAACACGGCGAGGACAAACAATGAGGTATGCGCCGAAGGCGCAATTATTTCGACAACAAGCACAGTCGGAACGAAGACAAGCATCCAAAGGAGCGGGCTGTGTCGAATTTCTTTGAATAGCGGGTTCATGTGACCTGACCCATAAGGGTTCTGCCGACAAATCGCACACGTGAGCGCCGGTCTGGACCTTGATTTAAGTCAAGCCCATTAGTTGGTTGTGCCGCGATCTGAGTCGCTACTCCGCTATGCGCTCTTTGCACGGAGGCTACTAACTGCTCCCGCGAAGCTGAGCTTGCAGATGACGTCTCCGCTGTCATAGCGGTGAGTTCTGGCCATGATCGGAGCGATGAAACGATGGCGCTACGCCCGCCTTTGCCCCTCGCCCTGAAGCTGCATCATTGCCTATTAATAAGGCGCGAAGACTGCGCGGAGCGCCTTGCGCGCGGTGATCCCGCAGAAGATTATTAAGCGCGATTGCAAGTCCGGCTTGCGGCTGCAGGCCTACCGTAGACCTAATGGCGAGCGCCGGTAGCCATTGTTTCGAGCCTCACTTCTGCACACAAAACTGCCGGTAAACCCCAACGCGTAGCGCTTCTGACCCCTGGTGTAGTATCGCTCACGTCTGAAATCGAGCCAGACGACGGTATCGCCGGGACAATGGCGTTGCGCCTGCGACTCATAACGGAAGGGCGTCAGGGACTGTGCCAGCACGCCACGCGACGCACACAAATTGAGGACTAGCAATACGTTGAGGGCAAACAAGGTGGCGGAACAATGATAGAAGCTCAATCGCATGTCTGGCCTGCTTCGTTTTCTCATCACTCGACGCTTCAGTGGAAAACCGGAGTTCCTGAATTTCTAGGTCGTCGGTTGGCATACAAAATCAGATTGCTAGCGGGAAAGCGCTACCCAAACGTTCTCCCAACTCGATCGTGACGTTGAAGGCCAGATCGCCGCTCCGCTTTGGCGGACACGACGACGACTCTCTTTGGCCGCCATACGCCGCCTAGCGCAGAATCTTGTTCGCTAACAAGCAATCGTCAGTCGGACGGTACAGCATTTAGTACAGCATAGCTGGCAACGACTGCGCTTAAGTGCTGATCGCGCTTTGCTTTTTGAGATGTCCCGGTCCAATCCATCATGGGCGCGCAAGAAAACTTCCAGCGTAAGTCATTCATTTCGTTTATTTATTTTTCTCTCGCTCGGTCCTGCGTATGACTGGACCGACTGAAGAATTTCGTGCGACCGAGCTTCCGCAGATTGGTTTCTCTAGGATCATATCCGACTAGATTGGAAGCGAAAATCGCGCTTTCGCACTCTCGGTGCACACGGCTCGAACCTGGGACGGCTGATTAAGAAGCGCATGCTTCAGCGAGTTATCAGATCTTGAGCATCGCCGATATGCCGAAAGTATTGCGACGCTCGAATGTAGCGGTCTCGAATTTGAGGCCTAGTTCGCGAGCGCGGCGCCAAGAATCCTCAAGCTCCGCGTGCGTCGGTCGGCGGGCGATCTCCGCGTATTTGTCCCGGTACTTGGCGCTCGCCGGATCACAGAAATTGTCGGGATGGAACTGCGCCATCACGTTCACCGGCGCGGCCGGCACGCGCTCGGCAATCCATTCCAGCACCGGATATGTGCAGCACTCGATGTGATTGGGCATCACCAGGTGGCGGATCGAGAAATCCTCCCCCCACTCGTCGAGCAGCTCAATGTTGCGCGTCACCGTCTCCCAGTACCATGGCGTCTTCGCCAGCGTCGTCGCGCAGCGGCCGGGACCGAATTTGAAATCGGGGAGCCACACATCGGTCAGGATGCGCAGGATCCTCATGCTTTCGAGAGTCATGAAGAAGTTGCTGTTCCAGAGCATCGGCGCATTGAACGCCTCGTCATAGAGAGCGGCATCGGGCACCTCGTCGTACCAGAGAAAACGGTCAGCCTTCGTTTTGCGCGCTCGCGCCAGCTCCGCCTGCGTGGGCGTGTAGTCGCGGCCCAACAACGCGATGGCGTCGACGATGGCATGCAGGTGAATGACGACCTCGCCGCCGACCCAATTGATGTTGTGGCAACCCTCGCGGCGCAGCGTCCAGGCCATCGCCGCTAGCGTGCGCGGGTCCGTCTCTTCGCCATTGTCTTTATCGGTGCTGATGTCACCGTTCTGGCAGAAGGCGCACCGCATGTTGCATGAGGTGAAGAAGATCGTGCCCGAGCCCTCGCTGCCGCGATAGAACAGTTCCTCGCCGGTGTGATGGAAATGCGAGCTCACGCGCGAGCCGGCGGCGAGTTTGCAGGCGCCGAACCTGGCCCCCAACGCACGGTCGACGCGGCAATCCCATGGACAGAAATTGCAGTGTCCGAGCATGCGGTAGGCGAGCTCGCGGCACAGCTCCAGCAGGCTCGGTCCTTCCGCCGCCGGCGGCAATCGTTGACCCGCCCGGATCGCCTCCCAGCGCGCGAGAAATATCGGCGTGAGGCGGTCGAGTTCGACCCAGAGCGCACCCTCGCTGCTGGTCGCCGGGTCGAGCTTCGTGGCGACCGTCGCGGCAATGCGAAACTTGGCCGGTCGCTGGTTCTCCGCAACGGCCAGGTACCAGGACAAGGCACCGTAGATGGCCGGGTCGTCCCAAACTGTCAGTCTGGTCAAATCGCTCATGGGACCTGCTCCCCCGCCCTGGCAGCGGCTGGTGAAGCGCGATCGCGCTCCGGCAACCATAGGAGGCTTGCTTTAAAGTTCAGACTTCGCGATTTCACTGCACCCGGTATTTGCTCATGTAGTGTTTGCGCAGGATCTTGCGGATCTGCTCCGCAAGGCGCCTGTTAGCGCTAGCCTGCGGTTTGTCGCGGCGCTCCGGCTGCTTCGGCCGATGCGGATGAGGGCGCTGCTCGGTCCAATGTTGATTTCGGGTCAAAGCGGCAAGCCTTTGTTCATGCGACGTCATGCGACAATCTCGACCGGACCGCCGATGGCAAGACCGAGATCGCGGTCCGCCCGCCCCTGATTGACGGCAATTTCGGCAAGCCCGTTGGAGTTCTCATACCAGAAGGCCACGCCTGGCGGCAGATCGCTGAAGGTCCTCGCGCGGTCCAGAACCCGACCTGCCGCGGTCAGCCTTGCGCCGGGCGGCAGCATAGCCGCCCTCAGCCCGGTCATCGCATTGCCGTAGTGATCGATGTAGACGATCTCGCAGAGGTCGTCCGGCCAGTCTGCTCGGCGATCTGCGTCATCGTGACGTGGCTGGCCGGGGGGCGGATCATCGCGCGCCAGCATGGCTGCCACCGGGGCGAAGAGGTCGCGCCCGTGAAAACTGGCCGAGAGATGCTTCGGCTTCCAGTCGATGTCCCAGCTGCGCGTCTCTTGGGCTCTACGCTGGATCAGCTCAAACAAGCCGTTGCCGGGACCGACATACCAGCGGCCATCGGCCTCGAGAAAAATGGATGGCCGCGTTCCGCCGACGCCGGGATCGACAACGCAGAGAAAGACGGTTCGCACCGGAAACCATCCAGCATAGGCCGCCAACAGATACGCCGATGCCCTGGAATTGCCGACTGGCGCATCGGCGAAGAGGTCGATAATGGGTATGCCCGGCGCCATCTGGTGCAGCACCGCCTTCATCTGACCCGTATACGGGCCGTGCAACCCAAAATCCGTGAACAGGGCAATCATGGTGTTAGCTTGCCCAACTGCGTGTATGCACTTCGCTCGAAAACGCTATACTGACCCATCCGAGCCGTGCGACGGACGCGGTCACAACAGCACGCCAAATCCCGCTTGGTCTCCCTCAATCGGCTCGCCACTGTGATCGTAGGCTCGGCGCAATGTCGATCTCGCGTCTGCTTATCATCTTCGGCTTGTCGCTCGTTGCGCTTGGGCTGCTATGGCCAGTGATCAACAAGATCGGCTTGGGCCGGTTGCCCGGCGACATTGTCATCGAGCGCGACAACTTCCGCGTTTATATCCCGCTCGCAACATCGCTGCTGGTCAGCGTGATCCTTTCCCTGATCCTTTGGCTCGCTAACCGTTAGCCGTCGGCGCCTCTTGCTCTGGGTGGACGACGCTCGGGAGCGTTCGCGGCCTGCTTGCCGGCAGCATCATCGTCTGCGCCGTGAGCAGCCACGGTATCCACATAAATCGTGTGGCCTGCACCCAAAACGTGAAAGGGTTAGCTGCCTCGAACGAGGACCCGAGCGCTTCGAAGGATGGCGTTGCCCGCAGGTTGATTGATATCTGCTCCCAATCACCATTCGGCGATTGCCGGTGAACGATGTCGATGTCGAGGTCGGCCAAACGAGCGCTTGCTCTCGTGGCATCGCATCGGCCTTTACCACCTCCATGCACAGGTTCCACCACGCCGGGCACATACCTGTCGCGACTGGCCTGTTCATTATCGCTCATCATTCCCGGCAATGAAAGCTCGGAGACTTGCGGCTACGAACACGGCCGCGGCGTGCGGAAGGATAGGCCCCCCACCTCCTTGAGGCGCGCATAGCTCATCTGCGCCGGTTGAAGCCGGTTGGCCGTGAGCTGTGCCGGCCGCACGCCTTGCCTGCAAGAAGACCTTCGACCGGTCGTCATTTGCCCTCCCAAGCCAGTCGGTTCCGCGCGGTGGGCGCGGCACGAGCTGCGCGAGGCGGGCCACCCGTCGACGGACATCCTCGATTTGAATGTCCGATGGATGCCGTGGCCGCAACCAAGGCAGGCACGCGTAAACGGAGGCGCTTTGTGACAGTCCCTGCGTATGGGTGGCTGCGCATAGCCCGAAACTGCTCGGGGCGGGGTACAAAGATCTGGGTCGACGTCTTCCATCTTGTTTCTCCCTTCGGTTCGCTAGAAGCGCCCGTATGCGTCTCTTGCCTCCGCAGTCATGAGAGAATCTGGTCTTACATAGCCCTGCGACCGAGTGCGCATTTGAGGGCTATCCTAATAACCTGTCATCTGGAGAGCAGACGATGAGGGTGGACCGTAAACGGCAGAGGCTCGCGTCGGATAGCGCGCGGGCCTCCGCTTCCGAACCTTGGACGCTAGTGTTGTCGTTAGCCGGCAATTTGCTGCTGCTTCTACCCGACGGTCTGGAACGCGTCAGCCGCACGCAGCACGGTGCCGTCCTCCCAGTGGCGCCCGATCAGCATCATGCCGACAGGGAGCCCTGCCGACATGCCTGCCGGAACCGTGGCGGCGGGATGGCCAGTAACGTCGAACGGGCAAGTGTTGGAAATCATTTCGAGTGCCTGCGCAACGCAATCTCACCGGGGCGCGGATTGAGCAGCCTTCCCGCGATGTCGCCGATCCCAGCCATGCGCCCGTTCGCCGCCAGCAGTAGTAAGGTTGCGACGCCATTCAGGATGCCGCCAACCAGGGCGCTTACCGGTGCAAAGTTCTCGACCACCATCGTTGCACCAAAACAGCCTCAGCCGTTTCAGCCGGTCCACATCCTGGATACCGGCTGTTTCTTTTTGGCGCGAGCAACCTGCGGCACGGAGGTTACCTTATTTGGCGTACGCCAATGCCATGAAAATCGCTCTTCTCGTTCCCCTTCGCCGGCTCGATCAGCTTGATCAGCTTGCGTTCCGGGATGCTCACCACCGAGAATCCGGGCGTCGTCCCCTTCGCCAGATGCGGTGCCGACACCGGGTTTGGGCCGCGCAGGCTGATGAAAGCAAACTGCGAGTCAGGCGACATTGCAATGATATCCGGCGTCGGCCCGATGTCCTTCAACTCGGCCATGATGTCGAACGTCTTGGCATCAAGGATGATGCCGTTGCTGGACACTCGGTTCACCATCCAGATCTCGCGGCCGTTCGGTGTCGCCCAAGTGCCGTGCGCATCGAAGCCGCGGCTTTCGCCCTGCTTCACCACCTTGTGGGTCCCGGTCTCCAATACGTACCAGACGCCGACTTCCTTGTCGCCGCCGTTGATGATGATGTGCTTCTTGTCCGGGAGCGCCACGGTTCCGCAATTCGCACGTATCTCGGTCGCCGGAAAAGCGGCAACCAGTTCGAACTTCTGGGTGTCGAGAACGACAAGGCCACCGTCCTTCAACGCCGGTCCGAGCGTCACATAGGCGAAGCGGCCATCCGCCGAATAGTCGTGGCAGATCGCCCGCGTCACACTGAACCTGTCGGCGGCTTTCTTGATCATCGGGTCGTCGGCAATTACAAGAGTCCGGCCGAGAGTAAATTCGCCCCTTTGCTTGTCGATCTTGATCTCGACGAGCCTGCCGGAGCGCGGATCCTTCGGATCGCCGATCACGTCGGCGATCACCGCACTGTCGTCGGGCTTCACCACCGCCATGTGGGTGCCCGGCCCGGTCTTGAGCACTGAAACGACTTGGCGGTCCGCCGTTCGGATCATGGAGACATCCCCGGACGCAGTGCTGGCGATGAAGGCATGGGCGTAGTCGGAGGTGAAGTGGATCATGTGCGGCACACGTACTCCGTGCGCGTTCATGTCGATGCGGCCAACTTCTTCAAGCCTGGCGTTGTAAATGTGAACGATGTTGGTGCCCTGATCGAGCGCCCAAATCTCGTATCCTTGGGCACTCAAGGGACCAGTCGGCAGCAGAACTGCGGTCGCCGCGAAGGCAGTCACCGCCAACCGAGCTGCTAAATGGCGGAAAGATTCGCCCAGAGCCTCGCGGCACTGTTCAAACATGCACATGCTATCCTCCCCTGATCGTGTGGGTGCGGCATATTCAACGGCGGATATCGTACTCCAACCCGCCGCGAACCAGAATATTCTGGCGAAGTGATTGCGCCGAGCTCCCGGTCCGGCGTGATGTGATGGTTTGGAGGGGCGAACATCACGTAATGCAGAGCCGATCGATCCGGCGATCGGGACAACCCACTAGTGCCATCGCATTGTCGAATGCGGGTTTTTGACCGGGACCTGATCCGCATGGCCAGCGGTCATGTGAACCGGACCTGCAGGCCGAACATATGGCCGCACCGACCAATCCTGCATACGCGAAGAAAGCTCTTGCCTCCAAACCTTGGACCCCGGCGGCGCCGTTAGCCGGCAATTTGCTGCTGCTTCTACCCGACGGTCTGGAACGCGTCGGCCGCACGCAACACGGTGCCGTCCTCCCAGTGGCGCCCGATCAGCATCATGCCGACAGGGAGCCCTGCCGACATGCCTGCCGGAACCGTCGCGGCAGGATGGCCCGTGACGTCGAACGGGCAAGTGTTGGAAATCATTTCGAGTGCCCGCGCAACGTAGTCCTCGCGGCTCGCGTCCGGAGCTGGGAGTAGCGTGGCCTTCAAAGGTAACGTCGGCATGAGCAGGAGATCGACGCCTTTGAGCGCCTCGTCATAGGTAGCGCGTAGCACGCGCGCGAGGTTTTGGGCCTTGGCGTAGTAGCGGCCCTGATAGTTGTCCTGCATGTACTGACCGAGCAGGACGACGAGCTTGACGGTCTCCGAAAGGTCGTTGGCGCGCACCCGCCGGCTCCGGCCGTAGAAGTCCAGCAGCGAAGTCGTGTAGTGCCCTTTCCAGTTGGTTCCCATGCTGTTGCCCGCGACCATCAGCGCCGTGGCGCCCTCGACGGCGATCGCGTTCCAGATATGGATGCCGTCGCGGTGGAGGGGGATCGATACCTCGCTCACGGTTCCCCCCGCTCGCGTCAAGCGCTGCGCCGCCTCGCGCACCATCGCGTCGACATCGGGCTCGGAATTGGGCCAGCCAAACCCTTCCTTGACGATCCCGATCCGCAGGCCGCGGGCGTCTCCGGTGAGCTGCTTGGTATACGCTTCCGTACGCATTCCCGCCGGTTGGCGCGGGTCGAGGCCATCGGCCCCGGCGAGCACCTCGAGAAGTCGGGCGGCATCGTCGGCGGTACGGGCAATGGGCCCGGTATGATCAAGTGTTAGTTCAATCGGGAAGACACCTGTGTATGGCACAAGCCCGTGGGTGGGCTTGTGGCCAACCGCTCCGCAGTACGAGCTGGGAATTCGGATCGACCCTCCCTGGTCGCCCCCGATAGCCATGTCGCACTCGCCGGCGACGACGAGCGCCGCGCTGCCGCTGGAGGAGCCTCCGGCAGATCGCTTCGGATCGTGCGGATTGAGCACGGGTCCGGTGTCGGAGGTATGGCTACCGCCCGAGAAGCAAAGATGCTCACACACGGCCTTGCCGACGATCTCCCCACCTGCATCGAGGATGCGGGTCACAATGGTCGCGTCCACGTCGGGGACGTAGCCCTCCAGCACGTTGGAACCGTTCATCATCGGGATGCCGGCGACGCACACATTGTCTTTGATGGCGATTTTCTTGCCCGCGAGAGCCCCCGAAGTTGCGCCTTTGATCGAGCACCTCCAGTACCAAGCGTTAAGCCGATTGTCCGAGGCGCGCGGACGGAACCCGGCGTCCCGCAGGTACTTCACCGCCAATGTCGGCTCCGCGAACTGGTCCAGGCGACGGTACGAGGCGAGCACGCCGTCCATGAGGTTGCGGAACGACGTCAGATCGTCGCGGCTGAGAGCCAAGTTGTAGGATTTGGCGATGCGCTCCAATTCAGGCAGCGGTGGCTTGCGCAGAATCCGTGGCGCCGTCGCCGTTGAGGGTGGCAGTTGCATGCCCGCCTCGGCGGCCGCACGAACGGGCGTTGTCGCCGCGGCGACAACGGTTGCTGCTGCGCCGGCCGCGCCGGCATGAAGGAAGCGACGACGCGAATAGTCTGGCGAGACTCTCATAGCACATCCTCCCTCGACCAATGGTTGACCTCTCAAATTCACCGCTCGCCCTAAAGCGTCGGGACCGTCTGGTGGTCGGTGGCCGCGACGGTCACCAAGCGGAGGCCGCCGACGCTGCGGCCGGCGTGCCAAGCTGCAACATCACAATGAGTCCTTGCATCCGGACGGGGCTGAGGCGCAGCAGCCGCATGAGGTCGAGACGTGAGGCCTGGCCGATGGATCGGTTGCGGTGATGAAGGCCACTGCAGGATGCCTCCGGCATCCTCGCACGGACTACGGAGCGACGCGCCGTCCAACAGGCAGATTATCGTGCAGCCACCGGCGATCTTCAAGAGCTTGCGTCAGTGCGCTCGTCAGCGACGTCGCGGAGCACGTCGACGGTCGCGACACAGGCATAGTCAAGCCACGCGCGCGATGTCTCTGCCTGGCCCATATTCGAACAGCGCTTTGATCGCCGCGATGTCCGCTCTTGGACTGCCGGCTAACGCGGATCTTCGACCAAGCTAGCCGATCACTAACTCTTGCACACATTTCCGCGAACGCAAGGTCCCGCTTCAATCCGCACCGAGATATGCCGCCTTGACCTTGGGATCGGACAACAGCACCGAGGCCGCGCCGGTCGAGGCGATGCGGCCGGTCTCGAGCACGTAGCCGCGGTCGGCGATTTCGAGCGCAGCGGTGGCGTTCTGTTCGACCAAGAGCACGGTAATGCCGCTCGCCTTCAGCGCCACGATGGCGGCGAGGATCTGGTCGACGAGAATGGGCGACAGCCCGAGCGACGGCTCGTCGAGCAACAGCAGTTTGGGTTTTCCCATCAGCGCGCGGCCGATCGCCAGCATCTGCTGCTGACCGCCGGACAGCCCGCCGGCGACGAGGTGGCGCTTCTCGCGCAGCACCGGAAACATCGCAAACACCCGCTCGCGGTCGCTCTCGATCTCGCCGTCGCGCCGCATGTAGGCGCCGAGCCGCAGATTGTCCTCGACGCTCAGGGGGCCGAACACCTGCCGCCCCTCCGGCGACTGCGTCACGCCGCGCTCCACCCGCCGGTGCGGCGACAGCCTGTCGATGCGCGTGCCGAAAAAGCGGATTTCGCCGCCGGTAATCGGCTGCACACCCGACAGCGCGCGCAACAGCGTAGTCTTGCCGGCGCCGTTGGAGCCGATCAGCGCCACCACCTCGCCTGTGCGCACCTCGAGGCTGACGCCCTTCAGCACCTCGATGCGGCCGTAGGCGCTGTGTAGGTTCGAAACCTCAAGCACGTGCCGCCTCCCCCGCCCGGTGTTTGCCGAGATAGGCCTCCAGCACCGCCGGATTGTCGCGCACCTCGCGCGGCGTACCTTCCGTCAGCGGCCGGCCGCCCTCCAGCACCAGGATCCGGTCGGAAATCTTCATCACCAGCTTCATGTCGTGCTCGACCAGCACCACCGCAATGCCTTTTGCAGCAACCCGGCGCACCAGTTGATCGATCTCTTCAGTTTCCACCGCGTTGCAGCCGGCCGCCGGCTCGTCGAGCAGCAGCACGCGCGGCTCGGCGGCGAGCGCGCGGGCGATTTCGAGCCGCTTACAGGCGCCGTACGGCAG
This sequence comes from Bradyrhizobium icense, assembly GCF_001693385.1. Classification (NCBI taxonomy): domain Bacteria; kingdom Pseudomonadati; phylum Pseudomonadota; class Alphaproteobacteria; order Hyphomicrobiales; family Nitrobacteraceae; genus Bradyrhizobium; species Bradyrhizobium icense. Next base: position 3,053,169 of record NZ_CP016428.1, on the reverse strand, counting down.
CGATCCGGCCAATTGATCGGCGCTGCCACGCAGGCCCACTCCGTCGAGCAGTGCCAGCGCCGCCTCGCGTGTTGCGCGGTTCTGGCGCGTCACCGACGGCAGCCGGAACAGGTCGGCGAACAGGTTGCAGGTTTCGCGCAAATGCCGCCCGACCATCACGTTCTCGGCAGCGGTCATGCGTTGGAAAATCTGCAGGTTCTGGAAGGTGCGCGACAGGCCACGGGCAGCGAGCATGTCGGGCGCAAGGCCAGTCACGTCCTCGCCCACCAGCTCGACGCGCCCCTGATCCGTCTCGTAGAGACCCGACACCACATTGAACAGCGTGGTCTTGCCTGCGCCGTTCGGCCCGATGATGGAGAGAATCTGGCCCGCATCGACAGCGAAGCTGACGCCGTCGATGGCTTTGACGCCGCCGAACGAAATTCCAATGTTGCTGGCAGCCAGGATCGTCATGCGCGCACCCGCCTTGCCAGCCATTTCGACGCGGTGGGCACGATGCCGTCGCGCATGAAGATCATCGACACGATGATGATCAGGCCGAGCAGCACATGCTCATACTCCTGGAACACCGTCAGCACCTGCGGCAGCGTGATCAGGACCGCGGCGCCGACGATGCTGCCGACCACCGAGCCGAGCCCGCCCAGCACCACCATGGTGACGAGCTCGATCGAGTGCAGGAAGCCGGCCTGATCCGGATTGATGAAGCCGTTCATCATGGCGAGCATGGAACCCGCCAGCGACGCATAGACCGCCGCAATGACGAAGGCCTGCAGCTTGAAGCGGGCGACGTCGATGCCGGCGACGCGCGCGGCGATTTCGCTATCGTGCAAAGCACGAAAGGCACGGCCGGTCGGCGTCTCGCCGAGATTGAGTGCGATCCAGGTGCCGACGACCAGCACGCTGCCGGAGATCCAGTACCAGGTGCTCGAACCGCTGGCGCGCCATCCGAACAGCGACAGTTTTGCTACCGCCATACCGTCCGGCCCACCGGTCCAGCGGCTTTCGGTGGTGATCACCAGCGCCACCAGCACGCCGAGGCCGAGCGTCGCGATCGCGAGGTAATGCCCTTTCAGGCGTAGGACCGGACGGCCGACTAGCCAGGCCGACGCTGCCGAAATCACCGCGCCGATGAGCAGCGCACCCCACGACGGCAGGCCGAGATGCGCCGGCCCGATCGCAACCGCATAGGCACCGATGCCGAAGAACCCGGCGTGGCCGAGGCTGACTTGGCCCGCCTGCCCCATCAGGATGTTGAGGCCGATCGCCGCGAACGCCGACACCCACACCAGCGATGCGACACGAAAGTAATAGCTGGACGGAAACAGCAGCGGCAGCACGACCACGATCGCGGCCAGCACGATCAGCGTCACACTGCGATGGCCGAACCATGCCGGCATTAGACCCTCTCCACCACGCGCCGCCCGAACAGGCCCCGCGGCATGGCGAATAGCACGACGAGAATGACGATGAAGGCGAACGCATCCTTGTAGGTCGAGCTGATGTAGCCTGCCCCGAACGCCTCGAGCAGGCCGAGCAGGAGCCCGCCCGCCACCGCGCCAAGCGGATTGCCCATGCCGCCGAGCATCGCCGCAGCAAAACCTTTCAGCGCGAGCAGCGTACCGACATCATAGCTCGTCAGGGTGATCGGCGTGATCAGGATGCCGGCGATGGCGCCGATGGCCGCCGATCCGCCGAACGCCAAGGCCATCACTGTTGCGGTGTTGATCCCGACGAGGCGCGCCGCCAGCCGGTTCGCCGCGGTGGCGAGCACCGCCTTGCCGAGCAAAGTGCGTTCAAGAAACGCGTACAGCAACAGGACGATCACCGCGGTGCCGCCGAGCACCCAGAAACTCTGCGGCTGCACCGCGGCGCCGAACAGATTGACCGGTGCGTCGCCGGAGAACGACGGCAGCTTGTGGAATTGCTTGTCGAAAAGGATCTGCGCCGCGCCGCGCAGCAGGATCGAAGCGCCGATGGTGATGATGATCAAAGTGACGGCGGAGGCGCCGCGCGCTGGCTCGATCGCAAGCCAATACAGCAAAAGTCCGACGGCAACAGCGGCGACAACTGCAATGAGCGCCGCGAGCGGCAGCGGAACGCCCGCGGCGGCAACAAACACCGTCACCATGCCGCCCAGCATGACGAACTCACCCTGCGCGAAATTAATCACGTCGGAGGCGTTGTAGACCAGCGTGAAGCCGAGCGCGACCAGCGCATAGACCGCGCCAACGGTCAGCCCCGACATCAGGAATTGGAAAAATTCGGCCATGACCCTCAGCGGCTCGCGTTGGCGCGCGTTCAAGCATTGCGGTGGCCTCATCCTTCGAGAAGGCGCTTCGCGCCTCCTCAGGATGAGGGTCTGTGTCATATTTTCTGCGTCATACGCGGGCTTGCCCCCGCGTATCCATTTCTTGCGGCGCGCATCCATCCTCTTGAATAAGGATGGATTGCCGGATCAAGTCCCGAAATGACGCATCAAGTGCAACGCGCTCCCTCTTCCCTCATGGTGAGGCGCGCGGCGCGGCCGCGCGTCTCGAACCATGAGGCCGTTAGCCCTGAAGTCTCGAACGCGATCATGCTTCAGGTCCCCGGCGCCAGCAGGCTCCAGTCGCCGCCTTTGATTTCGAGCGTGCGGAACGCCGAGAGATCGAGCCCGAGGTGGTCGGTCGGCGACATGTTAACCACGCCGCCGGTGCCGACAAACCCCTTGGTCTTCTCGATTTCGTCGCGCAGCTTTTTCGGGTCGGTCGAATTCGCCCGCTTCATGGCCTCGACCAGGATGAAGAGGCCGTCATAGGCATGGCCGCCGAAGGTCGAGACCGGCTGCTTCGTGGTATCTTCATAGGTCTTCTTATAGTCGACCACGACCTTCTTCTGCGGATCGCTGTCCGGCAGCTTGTCACCGACAAGCAGCGCCGCCGCCGGCAGGCGCACGCCTTCCGCCGCCGGGCCTGCGAGCTCGATGAAGCTCTTCGAGGCCACGCCATGGCTTTGATAGAGCGGCGTCGCGGTCATGCCGAGCTGGGCGTAGTTGCGGGTCACGATCGCCGGGCCCTGGCCGAATCCGGCATTGACCACCGCCTGGATCCCGGCGGTGTTCTTGATCTTGGTCAGCTGCGCGGTCATGTCGCTGTCGCGCGGACCGTAAGTCTCTTCGGTGATGATCTGGATACCGTAGTTCGGCGCCACCTTGGTGCACTGCGCCCGCATCGACGTGCTAAAGCCTTCAGTGCCGGAGATCATGGCGATCTTCGTCAGGTTGCGCTGCTTCAGGTTCTCGAAGATTTTTTCGCAGGCCATCTTGTCGGTGTGCGGCGTCTTGAAAACATACTTGCGGACCGGCTCGATGATTTCGATCGCGCCGCCGAGCGAAATGAGCGGCACCTGCGCTTCCTCGAACACCGGAATCATTGCCATGGTGGTGCCGGTGGTCGATCCGCCCACCATCGCCACGACCTTGTCGTCCTCGATCAGCCGCGTGGCAAAGGTGCGAGCCTTGTTGGCGTCGCCGCCGTCGTCATAGATTACGAGCTCGATCTTCTTGCCGCCGACGCCACCGGCGCTGTTGATCTTGTCGACGTACATCCGCAGCGTCTTGTCCTCCGGCTCGCCGAGGAACGAGGCTGGGCCGGTGATCGAGAGGATCGAACCGATCTTGATGGTCTGCTGCGCAAATGCGGGATGGCACAGCACCAAGCTGAGCGCGCCGGCCGCAACAAGACGTTTCATGGCTGAGAGCGGTGTCATGAATTCCTCCTGGTCTCGGGGTGCTTGTTTTGCAGATAGCTTGCCCGGCGCATCCATTCGAGCGATGAGCGGCTTCCCTCCTCAATATAATTGACCGAACGGATCAGCGCCGTCAGAAACTACCACGGTGGGCCGACGTATCTCCTTACGTCAACGGCGGCCTGTTCGCCGGCAACTCGGGATGTCCGCACTTCAGTCGCATCGCCGGCTTCATTTCCCATCCGCAACTGAAATCACGAAAGTGATATATTCATTTTACCACCGCGCGCGGTGCCCGCGAAGTGCCGACTCGATTGCACCTGCCCGGAGACGAGCTATTCAGGCGACGAATGACGCAGGTGCATCGCGCACACTGCGGCGCAGCAATTCATGAATTCACTACCTGAAGTTAGTGGTTCGATCTGAGCGTTGATTCGACAAGCAAAGCTTGATCGGCCCGCGAAGACGTTCTTCATCGGACATCGATCCGCTCGTGCCGGCGGCGTGCGGGGGCGAAGGCTCGCGCCACTGGCACGGAGGGGGCCCGCGTGGGGGCAATAATGCTGCAGCGGCGGGAGCGCTCTTGGACTCAGCGGCCGAGATTGTCGACGGTTCGGCTTACGGTCTGCGCCGATCAGGAATAGAATGAACCAATGTCCGCGGGCGCTCGTGCCCGTAGGCGGCCCGGCTAGGCGTTGTGGCGCAACTCTCCGTCATGCCCGTCAGCAAAGGGCTGAGGTTTTACCCAGAGATCCACACGACGAATCCCATGACCGAACCCGAGCGTTTGGAAGGCGTTCCTGGCCGCTACTGGCACCGGCTCGACGACGGGCGCATCCAGTGCGATGTCTGCCCGCGCTATTGCAGGCTCAACGAAGGCCAGCGCGGCCTGTGCTTCGTACGTGGCCGGCAGGATGACCGGATCGTGCTCACGACCTACGGCCGCTCCTCAGGGTTCTGTGTCGATCCAATAGAGAAGAAGCCACTGAACCACTATCTGCCCGGAACTCCAGTATTGTCCTTCGGCACCGCCGGGTGCAACCTGACGTGCAAATTCTGCCAGAACTGAGACATCTCCAAAGCGCGAGAGCTCGACCGGCTCCAGAACGCAGCCTCGCCGGAAGATATTGTCGAGGCCTCGATTACCACAGGCTCACGCTCCATCGCCTACACGTATAATGACCCCGTCATCTTCCTCGAATATGCCGTGGACGTTGCAAGGGTGGCGCGCCGGCGCGGGATTAAGAACGTGGCGGTCACAGCGGGCTACATTGACGCGGCGGCGCGGGAGGAGCTTTACACCTTCATGGACGCCGCCAATGTCGACCTCAAGGCGTTCACCGAGGCGTTCTACAAGCGGCTGTGCACCGGCCATCTCGGCGCCGTCCTCGAGACGCTTGAGTATCTAAAGTACAGGACGAAGGTCTGGCTCGAGATCACAACGCTGCTGATCCCGGGTCACAATGACAGCCCGGAGGAGGTGAAAAAGCTGAGCGAATGGGTGATGACAAGGCTAGGACCTGACGTGCCCTTACATTTCACCGCCTTCCATCCTGACTACAAGATGCTGGATCTGCCCCGTACGCCGGCCTTCACCCTGACGAGGGCTCGCGATATCGCCCGCGAGGTCGGGCTGCATTTCGTCTACACCGGGAATGTCCATGATGAGACGGGCCAAAGCACGTACTGCCCGGGCTGTGGTAAGCGGATCATCGGCCGAGACTGGTATGACATCACCACTTGGCGGCTCTCCGGCGACGGTCGCTGTGGCATTTGCTCCACCGCGATCCCCGGCTTGTTCGAGGCACGCCCGGGCAGTTGGGGGCGGCGGCGCGCCCCGATCCTGCCCAATTTCCGATCATGACCCGGCTCGCTTGGACTGATTGCCGAGACATGATTGTCTCGCGATTTGCGGGGGATCGGGATGAATCGCTATTCGGCAAGGCTGCCGTGATGTTCCGCGCCATCAACGCGGCCGGCGAAGTGGTCCAGGCGACCCGCGAGGAAGCCGAAGCGTGGGTGGCAGCAAAATCGGCCGCCTGTGGCGGCTTGCAATCACCTTCCGGCGGCTTACCATCGATTGCGTAGCTCACCCTGCAGGAGCGCAGCCATGGAACTCACCGTGGTGCCCATCGTCAAGCCGGACGACGCCAACTTCATTTTCGGCCAGTCGCATTTCATCAAGACCGTGGAAGACCTTCACGAGGCGCTGGTGGGCGCGGTTCCGCGCATCCGCTTCGGGCTGGCCTTCTGCGAGGCCTCTGGTAACCGGCTGGTGCGCTGGTCGGGTAATGACGAACCCGCCCTCGCCCTCGCACGCGACAACGCATTGGCCATCGGCGCCGGCCACACTTTCCTGATCTTCCTGGGCGACGGGTTCTTTCCCGTCAACGTGCTGGCTGCGGTGCGCGCGGTGCCGGAAGTCTGCCGCATCTATTGCGCGACGGCCAACCCGACACAGGTGATCGTCGCGCAAACGGAGCTGGGCCGCGGCGTGCTCGGCGTGGTGGATGGCGCCTCGCCGCTGGGTGTCGAAACCGACGTCGACATTGCGTGGCGGAAAGACCTGCTGCGCAAGATCGGCTACAAGCTGTAGTGGCTGGATGAAGCCGAAGCCGACAGGGTGCAGCGCCACCTGCAGCTGACGCGAACGCGACGAAGCGCGCGCCAGGATCGCGGCGAAGATCGCAACGCGTTAGGTCTGCTTTCAGATCGCCCTCAGTGCGCCTCAGCGTGTGACGTCAGGACGATCCAGCCTCTTGATGCAGCTCGCCACCCCGCATCAAGCGGCAGGCGATGTCGGCCGTCTGCAGCGACGCGCGTTCCGTCGGTGAATGGGCCGCCAGATAGCGGGCTACTGCGATCAGGATGTGCCGGCCCTCGTCCGTGTCGCCCCACGCGCCGAACTGCCGGACTCCCGCCTCCAGCATCTGATACGCATGGAAGCCTGCATCTTCGCGCAGCACCGCATGCGCGAGCGTGGCGATCAGCGCCTGCGGCGAATGGCCGAGCGTGAGATGCCGTGCCACCAGGCTTGCGGCGAGATCGACCTGCCTCTGCCGGTCGAAGGCGTCGAGCAAGGCGGTGCCGATCGTTTCTGGATCCGCGATGGCGCACGTTTGTCCAACGCCGCAGCCAGCGTTTGAGCGTGGCCGGGTCCGGCCGGCTTCCAAGCGGCGCGCGTTCCCGCCGCGGCGCCTCGCCGTCGCAGTCCGCCGCCACGCGGCGTGCGCCGTGGAATAGAGCGAGATAGGCTTCATTCTCCGGCAGCAAGGGCAGGATATTGGCGAGTGCCGTAAGGATCGTAAGACCGACGCCCCAGCCGTCGCGATTTTGCGCCCCGAACAGCGCCACCTCCCGTACGATTTCGGTCTGCGGTACGCCGGCCGCGAGCTGACCATGTATGGCCTTGGCAATGACGAGGCCAAGATTGTGGGCAAGGCCGTTCGCAAGCCGCTGATGCCAGTGCGCGGCGAGATCGGCATGCGTGAACGTGGTCTTCACCCAGACGTCACCATTGCGCACCTCGACCGGGCAGATCGGCACGTCGTCCGCCCACAGGTCGAAGGTGCAGCCGCTTTCGAGATCGAAGCGCGCGTGGTGCCAGTGACAGGTCAGGATGCCGTCCTCGACGCTGCCGCGCTCCAGCGGGAAGCCCATATGCGGGCACCGATTGTCGAGGGCGAAGGCACGTCCGCGGTCGTAGATGACAAGGATCGGACGATGGTCACCGCGCACAACGAGCCGCCCCTTGAGCTTCAGCTCCTCGAGGCTGGCCGCAAACGCAAATTCCTTGCTCGGCGCGTCCATGAGCATACCTCCCATTGTCGCTTTGGGGACGCTGCAGGTACTCCGCAACATAGGTATCCTCTCGCGCAAAGGCGAGAGAATGCCGCGGTTTTCGTCGTCAAAGAGCCGTGTAGCCGTCATCCACAGCGAGTGCGTGGCCGATCACGAAGCTCGAACCAGGGCTGCAGAGCCAAAAAACCGCCGCAGCGATCTCCTCGGGCCATGCGCGGTTTCACTAGAGACCCCGACTGCTTTCTACTAGATTTCCGTTCGCAGGCCGGTGCGCTCGTGGCGGATACATTGCGGCCGGACGGGTGTGTTCAGCGCGTTCTTCACCATCTGACCGAGCGCCAGGAAGTCGACCTTGCGTGGAGACGTCCGGCGCCACGCAAGCCCGATATGGCGGCTGGGTTGCGGTTCGACAAAACGCAGGAGTTTCACTCGATCATCACGCAACTCGGCATCGGCCGCTACTTCTGGAACTAGCGTGGCGCCATATCCGCTCGCCACCATCTGCATCACCGCTCGTTGCACTGAGGCTCGAGGCCACAGTCCAACGCCCCTTGGCACAATAGTCGAGCGCCTGATCCCGCAGACAATGACCTTCTTCCAGCAGAATGAGCTTACGCTTCTTCACCTCGCAGGGCGTCACACGCGCGGTTTCCGGAAGGGGATCGCCGGCGGGTACAGCAAAGAGGAAGCGATCTCTCACAAGATGTAAAACTTCAACCGCTGCCACCTTGAGCGGCAACGCCAACAACAATACTTCGAGAGCGCCACGCTCGAGATCAGCGAGCAGCACCTTGGTCTGTGCTTCCACCAAATCAAGGCGCAGATCGGGATACCCGAGCTCCAGTTGCGGCAGCAACCGCGGCAATATATACGGCGCCAGCGTCGGGATGACGCCGAGGCGCAACGTTCCGCTCAGCACCTTGGCTCCGTGTTGAGCCAGGTCTGTTAGGTCGCGCACTGCACCAAGGATCACTCCGGCGCGTTGCGCGATCTCGATGCCAAGTTCGGTGAACATCGGCGCGCCCGGGCGCCGCTCGATCAACTCTATGCCGAGAAGCCCTTCCAGTTCGTGGATCTGCATTGAAAGAGCGGGCTGGCTGACACAACACTCCGCCGCGGCTCGTCCGAAATGCTGATGACGGGCAAGCGCATCAAGATAGCAAAGCTGCCGGGTCGTGATCACCCTGATAAGATATTCTTAATGCCGCGGCAAAGCAATTTGATTGGCTTTTTGGCCGCTAGCTTAAAACATTGGACGGCTTGAAATCGTGTGAGTTGAAATCACCAGCGCAAGCGCGCCGCACGTGCACGCTCCGAGGGTCGCTGTTGTGCGGACAAGCAAAGGGAGGCTCGCAAGTTCGGACTTAGACGCCCGCGGCGCCCCTGGCCTGATCAAGTCGGGAACCATCCATGGTAGGCAAGCAAATCGCATTTTCCGGTAGGGCGCGTGAAAGCATGCTGCGCGGTATCGACATGCTTGCCAACGCGGTGCAGGTGACGCTCGGGCCCAAGGGCCGCAACGTGGTAATGGAAAAGTCGTTTGGCACACCCCGCATTACCAAGGATGGTGTGACGGTCGCCGGAGATATCGAGCTCGAGAACAAATTCGAGAACATGGGGGCGCGGCTCGTGCGCGAGGTCGCGAGCAAGACCTCCTATGTCGCCGGTGACGGCACAACCACTGCAATCGTGCTGGCGGCTTCCCTCGTTCGCGAAGGCACCAAGGCAGTCGCCGCCGGCATGAATCCGATGGACCTGAAGCGCGGCATCGACCTTGCGGCCGAGGCTGTCGTCGAGGATCTCAAGAGGAACTCGAAGAAGATAACTTCCAACGACGAGATCGCGCAGGTCGGCACCATCTCCGCCAATGGCGATGCCGAAATCGGCAGGTTGCTCGCCGAGGCCATGAAAAAGGTAGGCAATGAGGGCGTGATCACGGCGGAAGAAGCGAAGTCGATTGAGACCGAGCTCGACGTAGTCGAGGGCATGCAGTTCGATCGGGGCTATCTCTCGCCCTACTTCATCACCAATGCCGACAAGATGCGGGTGGAGATAGAGAATCCCTACGTCCTCGCATATGAGAAGAAGCTCTCGGACTTGCGGGAACTGCTGCCACTGTTGGAAGCCCTGGCGCAGACGGGTAAGCCGCTGCTCATTATCGCCGAAGAGGTCGAAGGCGAAGCACTTGCCACCCTCGTGGTCAACAAGCTGCGCGGCGGCCTCAAGGTCGCGGCGGTGAAAGCGCCCGGCTTTGGCGATCGCCGCAAGGCGATGCTGCAAGACGTCGCCATCCTTACCGGTGGTACCGCCTTCTTGGAAGATCTCGGCATCAAGCTTGAGAACGCCACGCTCGACATGCTCGGCCGCGCCAGAACGGTAATGGTCGACAAGGAAAGCACCACGATCGTCGGTGGCGCCGGCAAGAAGGCGGACATCGAGGCCCGCATCAACCAGATCAAGAACCATATCGCGGAGACCACCTCCGACTATGACCGCGAGAAGCTAGAGGAGCGGCTCGCCAAGCTCGCCGGCGGGGTGGCGGTGATCCATGTCGGCGGGGCCACCGAGATCGACGCGAGGGAGCGCAAGGATCGCGTCGACGACGCGATGCATGCGACACGCGCCGCGGTTGAGGAAGGCATTTTGCCGGGCGGCGGCGTCGCGCTGCTGCGCGCCGCCAAGGTGCTCGACCGGTTAAAGCCAGCCAACGAGGACCAGAAGCATGGCGTTGACATCGTCAAGAAGGCAATCAGTTGGCCAGCGCGCCAGATAGCACTAAACGCTGGCGACGACGCCTCGGTGGTGATCGGCAAGATCCTGGAGAAGGAGCAGTACAACTGGGGTTATGATGCCCAGACCTGCGAGTACGGTGACCTGGTCTCCAGGGGCATCATCGATCCAACCAAGGTGGTGCGCATCGCGCTGCAGGACGCGGTCTCGGTCGCCGGCCTACTCATCACCACTGAGGCCTTGGTTGCCGAGCTGCCGACGCCGCCGCCTCCACCTTTGCCGGGGCATGATCACGACCACCATCACGGCGACATGGAGTTCTGACGATCGCGACGAGAGGAAGGATCTCGCGTTGGAGAGGAAAAGGTCACGTGGCTTTACGCGCCGAACCGTCTTGACCGCCGCCGTTGCGGGGAGCGCCGGACTCGCGAGCACCGCTCTCGGCGCCTCACCGCCCCCGAGCGATGCGGTGGAGTTCGTTAAGCAACTGACCGGAAAAGTCGCGACTACGTCGGATCGTCTGCATCTGCAGATGCCGCAGGTCTTTCCGAATGGCTACACCGTGCCACTCACGCTCGTGATCGATAGTCCCATGACTGAATCCGATCACGTCAGGCAAGTCAGGGTGCTGGCGTCGCGAAATCCGCTTGTCGAGGTTGCCACCTTTCATTTTGTCCCACGACGCAGTGAACCCCGCGTGTCGACGCGCATTCGCCTCGCCGAACCGCAATATGTCCTGGCGGTGGCGGAGATGAACGACGGTACGTTGCTGATGACCGAGACTTGGGTCGAGGTCGCCACCAATGGATGCAAGTAACGGAGGAGGTTCGGAATGTTCACTCCGGCACCCCGGGTGCAAGTGCCAAGCGCCGCCGCGAATGGTGAAGTGTTTCCGGTCAAGACGTTGATCAGCCATCGGATGGAGACCGGCCTGCGGCACGATGACCAAGGCAATGTCATCTCGCGCAGGATCATCAACAAGTTTACCTGCCGTCACAATGACGCCGTGGTGTTCAGCGTCGATCTCCACGAAGCCGTAGCGGCGAATCCCTTCATTGAATTCTACTTGCGTGCGACAGAAAGCGGCCGGCTCGAGTTCGTTTGGGAAGAGGATGGCGGCGGCATCTACGCATTGGAGCACCACCTAACGGTCACTTAACAGTGTTGCATTGACGGGCCATATTGCTTCGTCCCACGCAAAGGGATCGATGACCGCAGATACCAAGATCGAGCTGCTCTCAGCATGCGCCAAATGATCGCCGTTTCGGTTGCTGCAGGTTTTCTCATGATTCTCGCCGATCGCGGCCAGGCGGCGGACCGCGATGACGGAGCCAAACTAGCCGCGATGTGCACGTCCTGCCATCGTCTGGATGGCGGCGATGGTAGTATTCCGACGATCCTCGGCATGAGTCCGGAGATGCTCACCCGCGCAATGCTTGCGTACAGATCGCGTGAGCGCCCGAGCCATATCATGCGCGCCGTCACCCTGTCGCTCAGCGATGAAGAAATCGTGATCGTGGCGCGCTATCTCGCAGCTCTGAACAAGCAGGTTAGGCCATGAAGTCCTGGACGCGTCGAGAGTTCGGCCGTTCGACGGGAGCAATGGTCCTTGCAGGGCTCGGTCCTCGATTGGCTGCAAGCGAATCCAAAGCGAGGGTTGTCGTTGTTGGCGGCGGCATCGGCGGTGCCACGGCCGCCAAGTACTTGGCCGCCAGCGCGCGAACGATCGAGATCACGTTGGTTGAGCCAAATCCGAACTATACAACCTGCTTTTTCAGCAACCTTTACCTCGCCGGGCTATGCTCGCTCGAGTCGCTTACGCATGGCTATAAGACGCTGGCGCAACGATATGGCATCAATGTTATTCATGACTCCGTGGCAGCGGTTGATCCGGTCGCAAAGACCGTCGGGCTCAAGAGTGGTCCAAAATTGCCTTACGACCGAGTCGTCGTTGCCCCTGGCATCGCTTTCAACTACGGGGCCCTCGCAGGGTATGACGAGGCGGCAACGCAGGTCATCCCGCATGCCTGGAACGCAGGCCTGCAGACGCAGCTGCTGCGACGGCAGCTCGAAAGCATGGAGGATGGCGGCGTCTTCGTGCTCGTCGCGCCCCCTAACCCGTTCCGCTGTCCGCCCGCCCCATACGAACGTGCCTCTCTGGTTGCTTATTATTTCAAACAGCATAAGCCGCGCTCGAGGATCCTGATCCTCGATGCGAAAGATAGCTTCAACGCGCAGGATCTATTTCTGGATGCGTGGGAGCGACACTATCGGGGTATGATCGAATGGCTACCTGCCCAATTCACCGGTGGAATAAAGGCCATCGACGTGAAGGAGCGATCCGTCAAGACTGCGAGCGAGACGTTCAAGGCCGCGGTCGCAAATGTCATACCCCCGCAAATGGCCGGCCAGTTCGCGCAGCAAAACGGCCTCGTGGATCAATCTGGCTGGTGCCCGATCGATCCCATAACGTTCGAATCGAAGCTACAGCCGGGAATCCATGTGGTGGGCGATGCGAGCAGTGCCGGCGACATGCCGAAATCGGCGTTCGTTGCGAATAGCCAGGCCAAGGCCTGCGCGTTTGCAATAGCCGCGGCGCTGACCGGGTCCGAGCGTAAATCGCCTCATTTATTCAACACTTGCTATACTTTTCTTAGTCCCGATGATGCAGTGAGCAATGCTATCAGCTTCAAGCCCGCGGCCGGAACGATCAAGATCGTCGACAACTTCGTCAGCCAGGTGCAGGAAAGCGCCGAAACCCGCCACCGGGCCGCACGCGAGGCGCAAAGCTGGTACACGGCCTTTACGCGTGACACGTTCGGCTATGCCGCTTTTTGATTTGAAGTGGCCGTGCTGCGAGGTGCAGGAGCGCTCTCCGCCGCGGCGGATGGAGCTGGTTCGGGCAGCCGCTCCAGCCGCAGCGAATTCAGGACGACGATGATACTTGAGCCGGCCATCACTGCCGCCGCCAGCACTGGCTGGAGGACTCCGACCATCGCCAGCCCAATGGCGATGAGATTATAACCGAACGCCCACGCCAGGTTGGTGAGAATGGTCGCGCGAACTGCGCGAGCGACGTCGATCACCCACGGCAGCGTCCGTAGCCCCCCAGATGGGAGCACGACCGCTGCGGCCTCGCGAGCGAGGTCCGTCGCCGAACCGACAGCGATCCCGACATCGGCTCCGGCCAACACCGGCGCGTCATTGAGGCCGTCGCCGACCATCGCTACCATGCCATGGTCATGCCGGCGGCGTCCCAGCGCCGCACGTTTGGCCTCGGGTGTGAGGCCCGCTTCGATATCGCCGCTCTCAATTCCGACCGCAGCGGCAATCCGCACTGCGGCTGCCGGAAGATCGCCGGTCAACAGCGTCACGCGCACCCCACGGCGGCGCAGCGCTTCGACGGTCGAGCGCGCCTCTGGCAGCGGCGTATCGTCAAGTGAGAGCACAGCATATGCCCGCTCGCCCCAGCCGACATAGATCACGGAATGGCTGCTCGCTTCGCGCCGCCTCCCGTAATCAACCAGATTTGGCGTCAGCGACCAACCCAACTCGCGCATCAATGCGGCGCTGCCTGCCGCTACGATCCGACCGTCCGACTTGCCACGGATGCCACGCCCCGGCACGACTCGAACGTCGTGGATGGCGACTGGCTCGAGCCCGCGCGCAGCTGCCGCTGCAGCTATGGCGCGGCCCAAGCCGTGCTCGGAATGACGCTCCAGTCCGGCGGCATGCGCGAGCACCACATCGGCGCTGGTTCCATCGCTGTCGATAGCGACAACGCGCGCCTGACCCGAGGTGAGCGTGCCGGTCTTGTCAAAGGCGATCAGCCCGATGCGCGCCAGCGCCTCAAGCGCGGCCGGGTCGCGCACCAGGCAGCCGTGTCGGGCCAGCCGTCCGATGCCTAGCGAGGTGGCCATCGGTGCCGCCAGCCCGACCGCGCAGGGACAGGCCACCACCAGTACCGCAAGGCCGATCAATAGCGCGCGGTCGAATGGCAAGTGCCGCGCCCAGTAAACCGACGCTCCAATGCCCAGCACGAGAATAATCGGCACGAAGAAGCCTACAATGTTGTCGGCGAGACGCTGGCTCGGGCTGCGGCGGATCAATGCATCCCGTACCGATCGACAAATCTGCGCCCAGCGGGTCGCGTTTGCCACGCCGCTGCTTTGGATCAGGAGGGGCCCGTCAAGATTGATGCTGCCGGCGATCACATGCGACCCGACGCCCTTGGCGATCTGCCGGCTTTCGCCTGTGATCAGGGCCTCGTCGTTGTGCGATTCGCCCTCCATGATCACGCCGTCGACGGGAATGCGTTCGCCTGGCCGAACTCGAACCAGCACACCTGCGTCAACCTCGCGCACCGGCCGGCGGTACTCTCCGTCGCCAATGACGACGGTGGCCCACTCACTTTCCGCGGCCAAGAGCGGCTGCAGGTCACGCGCCGCCCGTGCACGCCCGGCGGCGTCGAGATAGTAGCCCGCGGTGAACAGCATCAGCACCATGGTGGCCGTATCGAAGTAAACGTGCGGGCTGCCCTCGATGGTGGCAAAAGCTGAATAAAGGTAGGCGGAGCCGACGCCGAGCACGATGAGTGCCGAGGAGGTCAGGCGCCCCTCCATGCCGTGGAGCCACGCCTCGCGCAGAAACGGTCCGCCGAGAATGATCACCGCGGGTGTTGCGAACAGCCAGAGCAGAAGATGAATCCAGGGAAGCATCTCGGCATCCGCGCCGCTGAAGGCGTCACTGTACAGGAGCAGGCTGAACAGCATGATATTCATGGAGAGAAAGCCGCCGACACCGAGCCGAATCAGCAGCCAAGCGGCCTCCCATTCCTCAGTTTTGCCGTGCTTGACCTGGTAGGCGATACAGCAGCCGTAGCAGCAGAACGCGCAAGCCTCACCGTTCACCGTGCGTCGCATCGCCCGCCGCCCGATGGGTAACAGGCAGTGGCTGCACAGCGCATGGTCCTGGGCCGTCATGCTGGTTCTGTCCAGCCATGCGCGAAGTGCACGGCGAAGGGCAGAATGCCGCGGCCAACGGTGACGAGACCGAGCAGCAGAATGCAACTACCGGCCAGCCACACGCCGCGCTGCCGCCACGCCGGCGCCAGCGCTCGGCCGACGCCGCCCATCAGAAGCATTGCGGGGAAGGTCCCAAGCCCGAACGCTGCCATGGTGAGAAAGCCCGGCAACGCTCCGGCCGTGCTCGCCGCCTGCGCGGCAAAGGCGTAGACCAGCGGACAAGGCAGGAAGCCATTGAATACGCCAAACGCGAGCGGGGCGGCATGTCCCGGCGCCGTCAACAGGCTGCGCAGGGATGCCGCGAAGGTGCTGGCGCCGGAGCCTGACGTGATGCGATGCAGGCGCGGCAGCAGGCCAAAGAACTGCAGCGCCATGGCGATCATCAGCAATCCGGCGAGGATCGCGAGAATCCGCTGACCGGTGTCAAGCGAACCGCTCAGCAGCGGGACTGTCGTTCCCTGCGGCGTGCATATGAGCTGGCCGAGGGCGCCCGCTAGTCCGCCGAGAAAGCAATAGGTCGTCAATCGACCGGTATTGTACAGCAGATGGCGCAGAACTGTCGCGCCGCGTCCCTGCGGATCGCGGCCCAGCGCACAAGCGAACCCGCCGCACATACCGATGCAGTGAAAACTGCCGGCGAACCCCGCGAAGAAGATTATCAGATAGGCGCTCATCGGCGCACGAGCCAGGCAACCCAACCAAAAAAGGCAATGGTGGCGATCGTGAAGCCGACAAACGCGATGACCTGAATTGCACTCACATCGGCGAGCGAGAAAACCGGATTCTCCAACATGCGCCCTCCTGGTCAGCCGAAATAGACACGGACCACGTTCATGGTGAGTTCGAAGAACAGAAAGAGCAGATTCAAGCCTATGATGGCGAGAATGATCCTGGCTGCCAGCATCCTCTGCTCCTTCTCAACCGGCATCTCCCGCTCCTTATAGAATCAGCATTCAATCGATTGCCGGCCTGCCTGTGGGCCGCGATCGCTAGATCCGTCCCGGTCCCAGCCCACCCCAATAGACGACGAGATAGTACAGCGCCCAGATGAAGAGGACGACATAGACGGCCAGCAGCCACAAGGGAATGTAGCCGTGGCGAGACTGAATAGTGCCACCCGCATACTCCTCCATCTCCTCCGGATCGGCGGGTGAGCTGTTATTCGCCGTCGTGTTTGGCGTGTGCGTCGGATCCGTCATCGCCGATCTCCCTCTGCAGGAACCGTATGGATGCATCGTTGGCGCCGCTGAAGGCGCCCGAGAGCACGCCCCAAATGAAGACGCAGAGTGCACCGAGACTCATCATCAAGGCTGCAATGTAGGGGCCGACGATCTCGAAATAGATGGTCATCGCTCATTACTCCTTGCCGGCCTGCTGCTCGGCGACGCTGTTCCCGTTGCGGCCGGCCAGGATGTGAGCGCCACCGCGGCTCGCTGCGGCGCGGCCGCTTGGGACGTAGGCTTTGTCCGGCGTATCGGCATCAAGCGCGGGATCGTTGAGCGCCCTGCGATCATTGGGGGCGATCGGCAGCGGCTCACCCGACAGCGGATCCTTGTAGGCCGACAGCGCAAGCACGTAGTAGGAGAGCGCCCAGCGGTCCTCTTCCGACAGCGGATCCCGGTAGGATGGCATGGGCGTGCCGCTCAACCCGGTCGTCATGGTGCGGAAGATGTCCTCAACGGTAGGACCTGACTTGAACTGGCCGGCAGTAAGGTCCGCTGGAGGGCTCGGAAAGCCCAGATCGTCCTTCAGACCAGGAGCCTTTTCGCCATCGCCCTTCCCGGTCTGACCATGACACTCCCAACACTTTGCACTCTGCCACACATCCTTGGCGCGAGTGAGCATCTGCTCAGACGGAACAGGCGGCCGCCCGATGTACAGGGGCGGACCTGGCGGTTCCTCCTTGAAATAGGCATAAGGCTTTGCCGCATCGGCGCGGTCGACCGCCAGCTCGTACTTGATGTACTGAATGACAGCGAGGCGGTCGATTATATGCAGCTCGTGCCAGGCGGGCATCGCCGTGCCCCGAACGCCGCGTGTAATGGTGCGCAGAAGGTCGCCATCGGTCGGCAACGGCTCCTTGGTCAGCCTGAACTTGAAAACGGCCGCGGCGAAGCTCCTCGGGCGCTGCTTGTACATAAAGGTGGCAGCCGGTCCATTACCGTCGCCGCTCTCCCCGTGGCAGCCGAGGCATCGCCGCTGATAGACCTCTTTGCCGTAGGTGATCCATTCGCTCGATCGTGGCACCGTGGCATCCGTAACTTCGAGCTTTTGCGGCTCAAACAGGTCCCGCCACTTGCCACGATTCATGCCAAGTTTTTGAAGATAAGCGATGAGCCCCTGCAGCGCTTCTGTCTCGGCGGCGATGTTGACTGTGTCGCCGGTATATTCCTTATTCGGTGTCCAGATGATCGGAGCCTTGCCGCGCGCCGCCATCGGCACAAACAGAAGTCCATCGGCGTTCGGCGTGAGCTTGACCTGCTCCTTGCTTTCGAATGCGAAGAGCTTCTCAGTAACGGGCGTTCGTTCCAGGCTACGATTACCAGCTCCGTCATCGACAATCTTGACTCGTTCCGCGGGCGTCTCGAACAGTCCCCGAAAAGGCGCCATATTCGAATCGGGCGAGAGCATTCGCGGATTCCAGAAATGCGCGAGATGCCATTCGTCGCTGAACTTGAGCCCGACCCGCGTCAGATCCGGCCCGATACGCCGCGTGCCCCATAGGTGAGGCACATCGAAGGCGTATTCGCCTGCTTCGGAGACCGGACCCCAACGGCGCGTCTCGCCGGTCACCGGACGGACGTATTGCGAATGGCAGTACCAACACCCCTCGCGCAGATACACCTGGCGACCGAGCTGCTGCAGCGGCGTATAATCAGTGGCCTCGGTCACCATCCATTTGAGCTGACCAAAATCGGTGCGGACCACGGCGGTCACGTCGGTCGTCCGCGCCGTCGGCTCAATAAAGGGTAGGATGCCCTGGGTGACCACGGCAAGGAAGAAGAAGAAAACCCCGGCTACCAGAGCGACAAAGCGCGCACTCATTCAGCTTGCCCTCCGGCGGGAATCGGGGCTGCACCTGGGGCTGCGATGGGCTCTCTTTCCTCGGCCGGTCGACTGAGCGCGGTCATCATAAGATTGAAGACGAGCAGGGACATCCCGATGTCCATCGTGATGCCGCTGAGAGTACGCACCAGCCAATAGGCTTTCATCCGGACCACCGTATCGAGCCACTCGGTGCCATTCATCCATTCGAAGCCTTGCTGCAGACCGCCGGCGGTCAGCACCAGACCCATGGTGGAAATACCGACAGTGATTAGCCAGAACGACCAGTTGCCAAGCGTCCATGACCAAAGCTCGCGTTTGAAGGCGCGCGGCCACACGTAAATCAGACCGCCCATCGCCCAGACCACGAATGTGCCGAAAACCGTGAGGTGTGAGTGCGAGATCACAAAATCGGTGAAATGGGTGGGCTGCTGGATCGACCGCAACGCCTCAGTCGAGCCCTGGAAGCAACCGGCCAGGTACATCAGCGATCCCATGATCAGGAACTTTGCCGGGAGATTCTTGCCGAAACCATCCCAACGCCCCTTCACGGTGCCGAAGAAATTCACGAGCACCGTCCACACGGGAATGATCAGCAACATGGAGGTGATGATCGCGAGAGTCTCGGTCCAATCGGCGATCGGGCTATACAGATAATGGTGGATGCCAACGAAGGGATAGAACAGCGCGAGCGACCAGAAGCCCACCAGCGACAGCTGGTGTGCGTAGAGCGGATTGCGCACACTAACCGGCAGGAAATAGTAGATGAGCACGTAGCCTGCGGGCGTGATCCATAATCCGACAATGTAGTGGATGTAGAGGCCGTGGAACGCGGCGCTGTTAATGCCTGGAATCGTGTAGGGGAGGATAAAGCTGCCCAGCAGCAGATTCATCGTCGTCCATACGAAGGCCCCAATGAGATACCAGAGCGCCACATAGAGCGGCGCCTCGAGTCGTTGCGCGATGGTGAAGAGGAACTGTGCCGTCGTCGCCGCGATGACGATGAAGATGGGAATCTCTGCGAAGAGCGGAAGCTCGCCTGCCTCCAGACCATGGTTCTGCGCAAAAGGCAGCGAGATCAGCCCCGCCGCCAGGCTGATGTTGTACAGCCATGCCAGCGGTACGCCCCATTGTGGCCATGGTACCCGCACGCCGCAGAGGCGCGGGACCAAATAGTGACATTCGCCGATGAAGAGGGCCGAAAAGGCGCCGAAGATGACGCCATTGACATGAACCGGCCGCAGCCGGCCAAAGGTCAGCCCTAGATTATTGGTTCCAAGGTAGTCCGGATAGTTGAAGAGACCCGAGATTGCCACGCCGACCGAAGGCGTGACGAGGAGCCAGAACATGCCAAAGTAAAGCCAGGTTCGGACTACGCGCCAATCGACCAGATCATCCAGATTGATCCCGCTGAACCTGCCCCGCAATCTCTCTGCAGGAAACACTTCCGCCATAAAGCATTCCCCTTGCCTGTCCGCTAATGCATTCTCTCCTGCTCTCAGGCGGATGCAGCTTCGATAGCACTGACCCGCGCTAGAAGCCTCCACTTCGCAAAATCGAAATCAAAACTTGCCCGGGTTCAAGACCGTGCCGCTCTGCGACCAGTAGATGTAGGCTTCCAAAGCCTTCATCGCTTCCGAGTCATCGGCGATCTTTTCTCCCTGGTTGGGCTTCTCGATGCACCAATTGATCATGTCGCGCAGCGTCGCGAACTTGGCCATCTGCGCCTGGAACTTCGGGAACGTGGCGGGGTGGGTATCGGCAGTCATCGGATGGCACATAGCACACGCCATTCCCGTCTTAGACAACACGACCCCCATCGCCTCCTCGGTTTTGGCATCGCCATGGAACAGCAAGTCGCCCTTGCGGACCTGCTCCATGAACACTTCCTGGTAGGCCTTCAGCAGCTGCGGCGTCACTGGGTCCTTGTGTGCAGTCGCAGGGCCGACCATAACGGCAAGCGCTACCGCCGGGGCGGCGCGGAACAGGATGAAACGTGTAATGGGCGCGGTCATGACCATTCTCCTAGTATGGCCACATGTTGTCGGCGATCCGAGGCCGCAAAACCTCGGTAATGCTCTTCGCATAGTCATCCGGTGACTGCGCGTACACCTGCTTGCGCCACATCATGTATTCGGCGTCGACTTTGTCCTCGGCGCTGACGTCGATCTTAGCCCAACCGACCCCGTCGAAGTGATCACCAGGGTCGACCCGGATCATCGGCTTCGTCAGCTTCGGCACTCCCTCCGGGGCGTAAGGCCAAGGCCATGAGGTTGCCAGCATGCCGATCGAGCGCATGGTGCCGATTTCGTTATAGAGCACCTGATGCGTGTGACCGTGAATGTTGGTGACTTTGGTGTAGGGCTTGAGCACCTCGTTCACCTCGCGCCAATCCCGCACCCAGAAGTTCCACGGCGGATAGTACTCGTAGAGCGGATTGTGGCTGAAGATGACGACCGGCCGATTCCGATCCCAATTGGCAAGCGTCTTCTGCAGCCAGTCGAGCTGATCGCGGCCCACGCCTGCCCACGCGCCGGCGACTGTTCCGTCGAGCGTGGCCATGTGCCCCATGCGCTCCTCGGGACTCATTTTCCTCGCCGTCCAATAGTCCGGGCCGCGACTGACGGTGTCGAGCCCGATAAACCGCACGCCCTTGTGGTCGAAGGTCCAGTGGGGCTGACCGAACAGCTCGCCCCATTTCTTGCCCATATCGAGGTACCAATCGTGCTCGCCGGGGATGAAGACCTTGCGGATGTTGACTTCTTTCAAGAGCTCCACCCCGAGCTCGAGTTCCTCGACCTTGCCAAGTTGGGCCAGGTCGCCGCCGAAGATCAGGAAGTCGGCCGGAGGACTCATGGCCTGTACCTCCTTGGCGGCACGCACCGTCTTCTCGACGAAGCGCGTATTGAGTGATTTCGGATAGAGATGGGTGTCGGAAATCCAGGCAAACTTGAATGGCGCCTCCGCCGCATAAGCGACGTCGAGGGTGTTGA
Organism: Bradyrhizobium icense; assembly: GCF_001693385.1. NCBI lineage: Bacteria > Pseudomonadati > Pseudomonadota > Alphaproteobacteria > Hyphomicrobiales > Nitrobacteraceae > Bradyrhizobium > Bradyrhizobium icense. Next base: position 3,031,850 of record NZ_CP016428.1, on the reverse strand, counting down.
GCAGCGGCCACCAGGCGAAGGTCTCCGCTACGGTCGCGGCTCCGACGAGACATGATTTGTGAACAAAGGTGCGCCGGGTAATCCGCAGCGAGGGGTCAGGACGCACCCCGGGCTGTTGGAGCACCGCGGCCATTTCACGCCGATCGCGCTCAAGCTCGGACATGGGTTTCCTCCCTTGCGATGGGTCATTACAAGGCGTCGCTCCTCTCACGCGACGCGGTCCCGACCGTCCGCGTCCTCACCACATTTCTTCGGCTCGATTGTCGCAAGTAGAGCCGCAAAACCCGTTACTTGCCGGAGCCGCCCTGGATCGAAGAGGCGCCCTTCTTCAGTTCGATGTTCAGATCGCTCGGCTTCCCCGCCGCAACGGTCACCGCCTGCTCGTTTGGACCAGTGAAGGGGTGGTACACGAGCAGCTTGTAGTTTCCGGCCGGAATGTCGGAGATGGTGAATTTGCCGTCGGCGCCGGTGACGGCGTAGTAGGGATTGTCGGCGACATAGATAAACGCTTCCATCCAGCCATGTGCGTCACAATCGATGCGCACCTCACCCGGCCGCGGCAACTCGACAGGAATCCGCTGACCCTGGTTGGGGAGAGCGAGGTTGAACACCGTGCGCTTGCCGTAATAGCCGTGCGTGTTGTGGAGCATCGGATCGCTGTTGACGACATCCAGCCCACCCACGCGTATCACCTGAATGTTGGGTTCGAATTTGCACTTCTTGTTGTCGATCTCCGGCTTCTTGGCGTCCGCAGGCCAGGCTTTTCCTTTCGCGATATCGGTCAGGTACACGACGGCGTTCTGCACCGCCTTGTCCGGCCCGACCTGGATGAGCGTCTCCTCGTAGGGGCCGCCGCAGACCTCGATGTCCTTTGTCGGAATTACCTTTCGGGTGCCGGGGGGTCCGTTGAATACGACCTTGCCGGTGATCGATCCGCCGCCCGCGACCGGGCCCGCTTCGTAGGCTGGCGCCGGGAGCGGCGTTGCCACCGCCGCGACCATCGACGACGCCCCGATCAGCCACTTCATGGCTAAGCCAGTCATCACAGCACTCTCTTGATCTTTGATGTCCGCACGAAAATTCATCGAGAGCTAACCGCCATTTACGGGGGTTAGGAAAATCAGAACTCCTTTTCGAAACCTTAAGCAAAGCTTATGAAGCCTGAGGGCAAAAATCGTCTAAGAAACACCTGCTGAAACGAGACGGAGGTTTGTGGCGGATAAGCACCGTCGCGGGGAGGCATCTGATGCGTCGCCGTCCCATATTTTCGCACCTCGGGCGGGCAATGCCTTTTGGCATTGCTGTCGCGACCGTCTTGGTGTTGAGTCAACCGCTCGTACGCGGAGCTAACTCGCCGGTGACAATCGGCGGTCCGTTCACCCTCACCTCACCTGACGGTACGACGGTCACGGATCAGACCTACCGTGGGAAATGGCTTCTGGTCTATTTCGGCTTCACTTCGTGCCCAGATAGCTGCCCGACGGCACTCCTTGAGATTGCCGCCGCGCTCGAGGATCTCGGCCCCGACGCCGACAAGCTCCAACCGTTGTTCATCACAGTCGATCCGCAGCGCGATACGTCGGCCGTCATGGGGAACTACACCCACTCATTTGATCCGAGGATCGTCGGGCTCACGGGCACGCCGCAGCAGATCGCTGCCGTTGCCCAGGAGTATGGGGTCTACTACGCACCTCATAAGAGCGGGCCAGACGCTAAGAACGATCTCATGGACCACAGCACCTATCTCTACCTGATGGACCCTGAAGGCAAATTCGCGCGCGGGTTCGACGCCAACACGCCAGGCGACCGCATCGCCGAGGCGGTGCGCGGCGCCATGGCAAAGGCGCGCTAGAATGCAAGTCATCGGGGATGATCAACGCAATGAGAGCTCGTCCTGACCAAGGAATTGCACGGCCAATGAGAGCGTCGCAGCCGGGAAGGCTGTCATGAATTACGACAGCTATTTCCTTCACGCCCTCGCGCAGTTACGGGACGAACGGCGCTACCGCGTCTTTGCCGATCTTGAGCGCATCGCCGGGCGCTATCCCCGCGCCATCTGGCACTCGCCTGCGGGCCCACGCAGCGTCGTGATCTGGTGTTCCAACGACTACCTCGCGATGGGGCAGCACCCGAAAGTGATCGGCGCCATGGTCGAGACCGCGATCCGCATGGGCACCGGCGCGGGCGGCACGCGTAACATCGCCGGCACCAGTCATCCACTGGTCGAGCTTGAGCGCGAGTTGGCCGACCTGCACGGCAAGGAGGCGGCGCTAGTGTTCACTTCCGGTTACGTCTCGAACCAGACCGGAATTGCAACGATTGCCCGGCTAATGACCGGCTGCACGATTCTGTCCGACGCGCTCAATCACAACTCGATGATCGAGGGCGTGCGCCAGTCGGGGACGGAGAAGCATATCTGGCGTCACAACGATCTCGGCCACCTCGAAGAGCTGCTCAAACAGGTCGAGCCCCAACGGCCGAAGCTGATCGTGTTTGAGAGCCTCTATTCCATGGATGGTGACGTCGCCCCCATCAACGGCATTTGCGATCTTGCCAAGCGTTACGACGCGATGACCTATTGCGACGAGGTGCATGCGGTCGGCCTGTATGGCTCGCGCGGCGGCGGCATCACGGAACGCGCGGGCGCGGCGCACCGCGTCGACGTCATCGAGGGAACGCTTGCCAAGGCTTTCGGCTGTCTTGGCGGATACATTGCGGGCGATGCCGCGCTGATTGATGCGGTGCGCTCATACGCGCCTGGCTTTATTTTCACCACAGCCCTTCCGCCGCCGATTTGTGCCGCAGCAACCACAGCAATTCGCCACCTCAAGAGCTCCAACGGGGAGCGCGAGCAGCATCAGCGCCGCGTAGCGCGCACGAAGGCAGTACTTAGGGCGGCCGAGCTCCCGGTCATGCCGAGCGAGACGCACATCATACCCGTCCTCGTCGGCGATCCAGAGTACTGCAAGGAGGCAAGTGACCTCCTGCTCACCGAGCATGGAATCTATATCCAGCCGATCAACTACCCGACCGTGCCGCGCGGTACGGAGCGGCTGCGCATCACGCCTTCGCCCCATCACGACGACGACATGATCGAAGCGCTCGCCACGGCGCTGATCGATGTCTGGGACCGGCTCGACTTGCCGCGCGAGGACCGGGCGCTTGCGCAGATGAGCGCGTAGATCTGGACGGCATCCTGAAGGCGCGCCCCTGCCCCGCCGGCAAAGACGAAGATCGGTCCCGTTCTCCACACCAGAAGAGTGAGTTCAGCTTCTCGATCGAAAGCGGAGCATTCTGCTCCAATCAATCCGATCCGTCCGCGTCGCACGCATCCCGACGTCTACAACACGCCTCGGAGAGAGCTGCTCAGATTTGCCATTAATAGATTTCTCTCTTGCCCAGTGCACACGTCGTGCACACGCGGCGCTCTAATCATTTGAAAGAATTGCACTTTCGCTCCAATCCATCATGGGGGCACGGAGAAACGATAGTCTTGCGATTCCAATGATTTACCCTGCACTCTCAATGGGATGAAAGAAGAATGGGATGAAAGAAGAACGTGTCCGTTATACTATTTCTGCGAGAATAGTATAATCGCTTGAAATCAAGGGCGAACTGAAGGGCAGCACGTCCACCCATCCTCGACCCCAACCAAATGTGCCCTGGGGATCGAGACGCCACGTCCCCCACGCAAGTCGCGGCACGCCTCAGCGGCGGTCAGGAGCGCATTTATGCAGGGAGAAGCGCTGCGAGGAGGATGTCGATTGCCCCGGAGTCGAATTTCGACACCCGCAACAAACAGAGGCAATGTTCCTGCTGGGCTTGGCAAGCTCGCCCCAAATACTCTCAGTCTGGTCGAACCAGGGTGTGATCTGCCCTACTCCACGTCCGCTCTACCCCCGGTACCGGAGGCAGTCCGCCCCAGCATCGACGTCCGTTAAGGGCGGCAGCCATTAACGGACATCCCGGATATTCTGGAAGCAAACCTGAGGCAATGCCCCTACAGTGCGCCGCGCGATATGGGACCCAAGCAGGTGCGATGGTGAACCGGGAGATATTCTTCGGGCTGTTCCGCTTTGACGCGGCTACCCATACGCTATGGGACGGAAGCGTCCCGGTTAGGCTTGGCGCTCGCGCGTTAGCGATCCTGCAAGTCCTCCTTGAAGCACCCGGCGTAACCGTCAGTCGGAGCACCCTGATCAAAAGCGCATGGCCAGGCTTGCACGTTGATCAAAGCAATTTGCGGGTGCAAATCTCAGGACTGAGAAAGGCCCTGCGTGATTACGGCGGCGCAATTCAAGCTGATCCGTCTCAGGGCTACCGTTTCGACGCCGATGTGGTTGTGAAAAAGCCGGCCCCTCCTCGCTCTGAAAACCAGCCTCGGTTCGGCATCCCAGGAATTATCGTGAAGCCGATCGGCCGCGAGGCGGCAGCGGATGGGATTCACGAGCTTTTCAATAGCCGACGACTTGTGACGATCCTTGGGTCGGGTGGCATCGGGAAAACGACGATCGCATTGCAGGTCGCAAATGACCGGGCCGCAAACTACGCCGATGGCGTCTGCTTTGTCGATCTTGGCAGGATATCCTCGATTGACTTCGTCTACACCGCATTGGCGAATGCGATCGGATTAAGGGTAACAGACTGGCCCGGCATCGAACAAATCGTGCTGGGCCTCCACGACAGGCGGATGCTTCTGATCCTGGACTGTTGCGAGCATGTGCTTGGTCCAGTGGCGAAACTCGTTGACGCCTTGCTCGTCAGCACCGCGCACGTAGATGTTCTCGTTACGACGCGAGAGCCGCTGCAGCTTGATGACGAGGCTGTCTGGCGACTCGCCCCCCTCACAGTTCCCCCAAAGGCTACCGAAACGCACGCGGACGACATCAAGACCTACTCGTCAGTCCAGTTGTTCTTGAAGTGCCTCCATCAGCGAGGGGCGAAACTGCATTTCGACAATCGCAGCGCTGCTGCCGTCGCAGAGATTTGCCGACGGCTTGACGGCATCCCGCTGGCAATTGAAATTGCCGCCTCGATTGCCGCGGTGCTTGGCTTCGAGGAAGCACTACGCAGCCTCAACGAAAAATCGTCGGTGATCAATATCGATCGAAGAAGCGTCGTTCCCCGTCAACGGTCGCTGTTCTCAACGATCGACTGGAGCTATAATCTGCTGTCCCAAGCAGAACAGTTCGCCCTTCGCCAAATCGCTTGCTTTGCCGGAACCTTCTCGCTTGACGCCGGCACCGCTGTGGCAAGCGGCGATCAGCTCAGCGCATCCGCTGCGCGCGACGCCATTACGAGCCTGTCGCGCCGCTCACTTCTCTCCTTCGACCCGGAATCGACATATGCGGAGTATCGTCTGCTGGATACGACCAGAGCTTATGTAGCTCAGCTGGACTTCTCCGAAGGCGACATAGCGCAAAGACGTCACGCGGAATACTTCCTCCGGCTGCTCGACGGCATCGACTGGGACCTCTATGACGACGCATCCGAGAACGCGAAAATGCGGGGTTACCTGGACGAGGTTCGGGTGGCTCTGGATTGGACGTTTTCCTCCGATCCTCAACTCGGCGTAAAACTTGCAATCGCCGCGGAACGGCTTTGGCTTGCACTCACCTCGTTGGTTCAAGGGGTCCCTTATCTAACCCGGGCATTTCACCTCGTCGATGGCAGCTCCGCATTTGATGCAGCAGTGCGGCCTCGCTTGCTGGTATCACTCGCATCCGCGCAGGTATACCTTCCGGGGTTCGAGGGAGCGAGCTTGTATGAGCGCGCCTGGCAGGCGGCGCAGGCTGCAGAAGATGATTTCCTGGAGCTGCGAGCCCTCTACGGCATTATTCAGAGTACGCTTCTAACCCGCCGCCAGGCCACACACTATCTCGAGGCCTTTGCCAAGGCAGCAGAGCGATCCAACAACCCTGATGTGCACTATCTTCTGCAACGGATATCCGCATTCAACGACTTCGAAAACTCTGCCATACGATCAGCTCATCAGCGGTTCCAGACGTTCCTGCAGGACTGCCCGTCGATTTCCAGAAGCGCCTACCTGTATTTCGGAGGAATCGACTCGTTCATCTCTTGCAAGATCGGGTTGGCACTTGCCAAGCACTACATGGGGTATTGTGACCAGGCATTGTCGCTTTCGAACACAGCGATAGACGAAGCCGAGGCGAAGGGACATCTGACAACCACCTATTTTGTTCTTGCCCAAGGTGCCACATGGGTAAACATATCGTCGGGGGAATTTCAGCGGGCACGCAGCTGCCTGCAAAAACTGGAGGAAGTGTCGCGACACTACCGGCCTTGGCATGCGGTTGCCGAGGCATTTCGAGCGCTTCTTCTCAGATATGCAGACGAAGACGCTAGATCCGCAGAGCGCATCCTGACGTCCTGCCTGGCAGATGAGTTTATAATCAAAACCGGATCTCTTCATCCGATCTTGTGGGTTGAACTCGCGGACGCTCGACGAATTGTTGGCGATCTGGACGGTGCAGAATCTGCACTTGCGAAGGCGATGAGCCAGTGCCTGGGCCCATCCGATGTTCGCCTCATCGGCAAGCATCACCCAATCCTCGCCAAGGTACTCATTGCTCGTAACCGGCCTGGCGATGTCGATACGGCACGCGAGCTATTCAGCCAAGCAATCGAACTTAGCAAGCAGCACGATTTCTATCTCTATGAATGCGAGGCCGCCGTCGGCCTCGCCGAGTTTGAGCTTGAGGCAGGGCGACCGCAGGCCGCCCGCAATGCACTTGTCGATCTTCTATCCAATTTGCAGGACAGGTCACGTGTACCGTTCCTCGTGCGGGCTCAAGCTCTCCTCGCCGGGATCAACGCACCCTGATGCTCATGCCAGCGCTCGGGCGTCAGGTTCTCACGCGTTAGCAATTCTGACTCAGATCGAGCCGCCCCGTGGCATATTCCCCTCCTCCCTGGGGCTCACCACGTACGCTCGCATGGTCTCGAAAAGGCGGTATTCTGGAGGACTGATCTGATGATTTACGATCAGGAAGGATTTATTGGCGAGCGCGACAACCGCTTCGCGAACGACAGACGCATCCGTAACGTCATCAGCCGCAACCGCGACCGCAGCATCGAGGGTGAATGCACCGGCGAAGAGCGCCAAACGGCGCAGCACCGCTTGCTCGTTGAACGGAAGAAGATCGCACCGCCAGCGAAGGATCGAGAAAAGAGAATCGTGCAGCAGGTTGTCGCCCTGGCGATCGAACTCCAGTAAGGGCAAGCGCTGATCCAGGCGGCGGCGAAGCTCGCCAATGTCGCGGGTGGCGACCATGGAAGCCGTCATTTCGATCGCCCGGGGAATTCCGTCCAGACGCCGACAAACCTCGACGATGGTCGGCGCGATCTCGTCGTTCAACGTAAAGCCGTCCGAAACTTCGGCCGCGGCCCTCAGGAAGAGCTGAACTGCGGAGTATCGCGCAGCATTCGCCGCGTTATCCATCAAAGAGGGCGGCGGTACTTCCAGCGGCTCGAGGTGCCAGACGAACTCAGCTGCAACCCTCAGGGATTCCCGGGATGTTACCAGTATCCAGACCTCATTGGAGAAGCCCAGAACCTGCTCGACCAGCAACGCGATCGCATCGGCTACGTGTTCGCAGGAGTCGATCACCAGAAGAAGTCGTCTCGCCTGCAGCGCGGCCTGTATCTGCTCAAGGGCAGGCGGCGCCTCCCCGACCGGAGAGCCCAGTGCGCGCGCAACCGCTTCACTGATCTGATCGTCGCGCGCAATCCTGCTGAGATCGACGAAGCAGGATTCATCCGCAAAGGTATGGGCCAGTCGATGTGCAATCGCGAGCGCGACTGTTGTCTTCCCGATACCGCCGGGACCAAGGACGGTCACCAGCCGGCTTTCTTTGAGAAGGCCGACGATGTCCGCAACCACACCGTCGCGCCCGATAGGCTCGGTGAGAAGCTGCGGCACCAGGGAGCATCGCCGCTCTGCATCGGGATACGGATCTCCAGGTACCGCTTCTCCGAGAAAGCGATAGCCCAGGGAAGATTCCGCCCTGATCAATCCCTCGCAGCCGCGAAGTGCCTTTCGCAAGGCGGAAATTTGTACCTTGAGATTTGCGTCGTCGACGCGGCCATCAGGCCATGCCCGCTCCAGCAGTTCGCGCTTCGCGACAAGACGCCCGGGCGCTTCGGTGAGCGCGCTCAGAATTGCCAGCGCGCGAGTCCCAACCTGCAACAAGACGTCCCCTTCCCACAACATTCGCCGATCTCGATCGAACCGATATGGCCCGAACGAAACCTCCGCGTCAGCCCGATTCGCAGGAGACTCGGTGTCCTTACCACTCGCTGATCTCGTTGAGACGATCGATCGAGACGCGACTTTCACCGGCATAACCCGGTCTGCATCAGAGGCGAACCGCCAGAGGGTACGCTCGGCAGGTTCGCTTTATCAGCCTGCCCCTCTGAATGAGGACATTTCATCGTTCGGCCAACCGCGTGAGTCAAAATCGGGAAAAGCTATTCGAACAAGCTCATGACCCGAAATCTACACGCAGAATGGCTAAGGCGCATGGGAAAGCCGACTGCGGCGGGCATTTCGCCGCAGGAGCCCCGGACCGGTGAAATCTCCAAGCACGGCGGAAGCCGCAGATTGCTTCCTGACTATTCCGCTTATTTTTTGGGCATAGTGAGGATCGCCATCCGCATCACCTCGACGCCACCCTCGGCAAGCTCTGGAAGCTTGGCGAACCACTCCTGCACATAAGGCATGGCGTTATGTGCGTCGAAATCCGCCTGGCTGGCAAAAATCTCGTAAAAGATGAAATGTCCCGGCTTGGCGCGGTCTTCCTGGAGAAAATAGACCAGGTTTTTGGGATCGGCGCGAACCAGCTCAATGAGAGGCAAGGTCGCCGCCCGCAGGGCGTCTTCCTTTCCAGGCTTGGCTCGCACCTGGGCAACGACTGAGTAGGCGCCTTCTCGAATGTCCTGGTAGCGCACATGCGCCGCCTGCTCGGCGAATGCCGCCGGCGCCACCAGGAACGGCGAAAAGGCCAACAGCGCCGTGGCGCGCGAACTGCGAAGGATCGTTTGCATCATGGGTCCCTTCAGAAGGAAGTCATAAACACCTGGCAAGAGCGAGCAGGCGACCGTTCGGCCGCCGGCCAAGCGGATCAGCGCGTGACGGTCTGCTGCCGCTTCGCGAGGGCTTCGCTGAAACGTTGCTTGACGGGTCCCAGTGCTTTGACGAACTCGAGCTGCTCGCCTTCCGGGCCCTTGCAGTAGATCAGTTCCCAGCCATCCGACGGGGCCTGGGTCACCCGGTTGGTGTTGGAGCTGCGGGGAGCGGCCTTGCGGTCCGCCTCGGTCATGACGCGGACCGTGCGGTTCGCCCTCACCTGCGTCATGCCGCGGCGCGCCGATTCTGCCTCGAGGTCGGCGATGAACTTGTTGAAGTCGACATCGTCGCGAACATAGAAGCAGATGTGCATCATGCGCGGAAAGGCGGGGCTCATGTGCTGCACCGGCTCGGCGAAACTCTTCGAGCTACCCATGGGCTGATCCGCATCGCGGTACTGAAGCAACTCGATCACGACATTGTCGAACTGGATGAAGCGAACATCGAGCCGCTGCGCCCCACCGCGCAGGTCGGGAACACCGATCGTCCGAGGATTGACCCCACGTGCGTTCGCCTCGATTTCCTGGTCGGCCAGCAGCGTGTTCTGCACCCCATCGCCCTGGAAATCACCGTGGCGGAAAACCTCGGTGCCACCCAGCACCGCGGTATAGAATTCATAGGCCCGCTCCATGTTCTGGACGGTGAGCCCGAAATGCTGGACGCCCTGGAGCCGCGCACCAAGCGGCGCCTCATTGCGGTCGGCCGTCGACATGCCGCCGGCGTCCTGAGCAGCGGCCAGCGCGACTGTCGGCGTGCCCCCCACCGCCAGGCCCGTGATCACGGCCGCTCCTGCTGTTTGAAGCATCGCCCGGCGCCCCATTTCGGAGGTGTTCTGTCTTTCGTCACTCATTTCCATCTCCTTCGTAATTGAATTGACTTTGCGCCACCCCGCCGGACAACGTTCAGTTCGCAGGGATGAACTTGCCCTGCGCTCAAACCGCTCAACCGGCCAGGGGAAGAGGAGCGGCGGGATTGACGAGACCCGCCGAACGAAGTTCGCGCCAGAAATCGACGGGTATGGATTCGTCGAGGGCAGTCCGGTCCTCGGCAATGCGGCCCGGACGGCTCGCCCCCGGGATCACGGCAGCAACCACCGGATTCGCGAGCGCGAACTGCAGTCCTGCGCCCTTCATGCTGACGCCGTAGCGGTCGGCGATCGCTTTGATCCGCGCCACCTTCACGAGGATTTCCCGAGGCGCCGGCGCATATTCGAAATTCGGGCCACCGACGAGCGCGCCCGAGCTGTAGGGGCCGCCGACAATGATGGCCAGTTCATGCTCCGCAACCATCGGCATCACCCGTTCGAGCGCCCGGCCATGATCGAGAAGCGTGTAACGGCCCGCGAGCAGGAAGCCGTCAGGGCGCGGACCTTCCAGCGCAAGCAGCAGTTCGATCGGCTCCACCCGGTTGACGCCGAGCCCCCAAGCCTTGATCACGCCCTCGTCGCGCAACCGGTCGAGTGTCTTGAACGCGCCCTTGCGCGCACTCTCGAAGACTGCCAGCCACTCGTCGCCATAGAAATCCTGCGCCACATCGTGCACGAAGGCGATATCGATATGGTCGGTGCCCAGCCGCGTCAGGCTGCCCTCGATCGAGCGCAACGTGCCATCTTTCGAATAATCGTTGACGATCTTGTTCGGTCGCCCGTGCTTGAAGACATCACCTTTCTCGCCGAGGTCGCGGGCGCTTACGTCCTCGATCTCGTCTAGGATCACGCGGCCGACCTTGGTGCTGATGACGTAATCGCCGCGTGGCCTGGTCGCGAGCGCAGCGCCCATACGGATCTCCGCCAGCCCCGCGCCATAGAAGGGCGCATTGTCGAAGTAGCGGATGCCGTCGTCCCACGCGGCATTCACGGTCGCAAGGGCCTCCTTCTCCGGGATGTCACGAAACATGTTTCCGAGCGGAGCCGCGCCAAAGCCCAGCTTGCCGGGCAGAATATCCATGAGTGCCATACCTCGTCCCCTTCGTCATGACAGGCAAAGCCGTCTTGCGCGGGAAGCCATCGCGCGATCGTCGTCCCTGACGCTTGATGCCCTCTGATGTTTGCGTCAGTCGACAGAGGATGTGTCTGCGCTCTTGATGAACGCCGCGACCTCGCGAGGATGCGACAGCATTACGGCGTGGCTGCTCTTCAGCTCCACCACTTTCGCACCGGACCGTTGTGCCATCATGCGCTGCGCCGTCGGCGGGATCATACGATCCTCACTTGTCACCATGTAATAGGTCGGCTTCGTCTTCCAGGCCACACGATCGACCTTCGTCTGCACCGCTTGCAGTCCCCAGGGGAGTTGCGCGGCAGCCATGAAGCGCGTCGTCGCAGTGTCGACATCGGCCGCGAACGACGAGGGAAACTTGTCGCGGTCGACGAGGAGATACTTGCCTTCAGCGACAAGCGGAGCCTTTTGCTCGCCCGCCGGCGCAGGCGCTTCTGCGAGCGTGCTCACCGACTCCCCGGCCTCGGGCGCAAATGCCGCGAGATAGACCAGGCTGCGAACCTTCGGATTGTCCCCCGCTTCCGTGATGACCATTCCACCGTAGGAATGCCCGACTAGGACCACTGGATGTCGCGCCTTCGCGATCACGCGTTCGGTCTCTGCGACATCATCACGAAGCGTGATCGTCGGCTGCTGGACGACGAGCACCTCATAACCGGCATTCGAAAGCATGTCGTGCGTGGCTTTCCATCCCGACCCATCGACGAAGGCGCCATGGACGAGGACGATGGAAATGGTCTTCTCGGCCGAAGCCGCAGGGACGGCTTGGGCGGTTGCGAACGATATTGCGGTAAGCGCGGCGAGGATCAGCCTCATGACAAGCTCCAATCGTCGAGATGACGGCCTAGCTGTTCGATGAGCCATCACTAGATCAAACGCGCGTGCGGGTATTTCCGATTCCTGCGCGATGAGGGACGAATCCTGCTCATCCCATGTTGGATAGCCACTGCTTGCGAGGCTGGATCGGGCGAATAGCCAAACCCTTGCTCCGTTTGAATTTTACCTCTTTTAACGGGCCCGCCTCTGGACTTCATCGTGGGTTCATCCAACAACTTCGCACAGATCGGCCGATCGTTGTTTCCATCAGGGTACAGCGATCGCGAATCCGAACCGCGCAACGGACGGGACCAACGTTCGCTCGCGATGCGGGGCCGCGTCCGCCGCAGTTCGAGGAGAGGTCACGATGACGCTCGCCACGCATGGAGATCAAAAATATCAGAACAGCGAGAAACTCGCGGAGGCCGCTGATTGGCCGGCATTGAGCATCGAGCATCGGAGGTTTGAAGCGGGGCGGCAGGCAACGCCCGTCCCGATTTGCACGGAGATCGTCATGCTGCTGTCCGGCGGCGGAATGGTCTGCCGAGCCGGCAACGGCGAAGTCCAGAAGAGCGTCGCCAGGCCGGGAATGAGTTATCTCGTACCCGTGGGAACGCAGGAGAGCCATCTCGAACTTTCGGACCGGATGGAATGCCTTCACCTCTATCTCCCGCCGGCACTGCTGGACCACAGCGCCCTTGCCGACTTTGATGTCGATCCCGCCAAGGTGCAGATCGCCTATGCCGACGGCCTGGCGGACCAGGTGCTCTTCCACCTTTGCTCACCGCTTCGGGACTTGCTGCACCGTCCTCGCCAACCGACGGATGCGCTGTTCGTCGAGGGGATCCAGGTCGCGCTCGCCGCGCACCTCCTGGGGCACTATTCGATTGACCGCTGGCGCCCTCCCGAAAAGTCCCCGTCGCTCGACCCGCGAAGGCTCCAGCGCGTGTTGGACTATATCGAGGCTTCTCTCAAAGCTGACATCCGGCTCGAGGAACTGGCCGCCCAGGCCTGCCTCAGCCCGTTTCATTTTTCCCGGCTCTTTCGTGAGGCGACCGGACTGTCACCGCACCGCTACGTGATCGATCGCCGCGTGCAGGCGGCGCGGCACGAACTGGCGCGCGCCAATTTGTCCCTCGTCGAAATTGCCTTCGAATTCGGCTTCGGCTCTCAAGCCAATTTCACACGTGTGTTTCGAAAAGCCACGAGTCTCACTCCGGGGCAATACCGCGAACTGTGCTGCGGCCGGGTCGATATCAGCCCGGTCTACCGCGATGCTGAATTCAGCAGGGATTGCACATGATCCCGCAGGATTCGCGAATACCGCCTGGCGCTGATCAGCCAGTGTCGTCGCGGCAGCGTACCCGATATCTCGGCCCGCATCAGCCGCTTGAAGGCTGGCTCGAACGACGGAGCACGTCGCTCCGATGATGACAGCAATGATCCGCGAAGGGATATCGATATGATCGAGCTCACGGTCAATGGCACCAAGCGCCAGGTTGACGTCGTTCCCGAGATGCCCTTGCTCTGGGTGTTGCGGGACGAGCTTGGCATCACAAGTCCCAAATACGGCTGCGGAGTAGCGCAATGCGGCGCCTGCACCGTTCAGATTGACGGAAAGGCCGTTCGTTCCTGTCAGTCGCATATCGGCGAGGTCGCCGGCAAGTCGGTCGTCACGATGGAAGGGCTGGGCAATAAGGACCAGCACCCGGTTGTGCAGGCGTGGATCGAACACCAGGTGCCACAGTGCGGCTACTGCCAGACCGGCCAGATCATCCAGGCCATTTCGCTTCTAGAGCTGATCCCGAAGCCGACGGACGACGATATCAATGTGGTGATGTCCGGAAACCTATGCCGCTGCGGAACCTATCCACGCATTCGCGCGGCGATCCATGCGGCTGCCGCAAAGATAGCGGGGAAGTGAGATGCGAGACGCACAAGACCTTTCCCGTCGCGCGTTCCTCGTCGGTAGCGCCGCCGTAGCGGGCGGCATCGCCTTCGGTTCCTACAGCTACGCTGAACAGGCTGCCAAGCCCGCCAGCAATCCGTTGGCCGCCGGCCTCGGGCCCGACTCCGTGACGTTCAATCCCTGGATCGAGATAAGCCCGGAAAAAATAACGCTCATTGCACAACACGCCGACATCGGTCAGGGCGTTGGTTCGGTGCAGCCGATCATGATTGCCGAAGAGATGGACCTCGATCCCGGCCAGTTCGAAATCCGGTTTGCAGGGCCCAGTCCCGCCTACTTCAACACCGGCTTCGCAGATGAACTTGCGCCGTTCATGGCGGCCGACCAAAGCCCGGCCGCCGAAGAAGCACGCGCTGCCGTGCTCGAAAACCTTAGACAGTCCGGCCTGCAGATGACGGGCGGCTCAAGCACGGTTCCGGATACCTACGAAAAGTTGCGCACCGCGGGCGCAGCCGCGCGCGAGACATTGAAAGCTGCGGCGGCAAAACGCTCGGGCCTCCCCGTGGCTGACATTCGTACCCAATCGGGCCACGTGATCCTGCCCGACGGAACCAGAATTCCCTACGTCCAGCTCTCGGCGGAAGCCGCGAAGATTCCGCCGGTTCTGGACGTCAAGCTGCGCGATCCCTCGAAATGGCGGATGCTCGGCAAGCCGATGACGCGCCTCGATGTTCGATCGAAAGCCATGGGCGAGTTGAAGTTCGGCATCGATATGAAAATGGACGGCATGTTGTTCGCCGCCGTCAAGCTGAACCCTGCCAAGGGTCAACCGCTGAAATCGTACAACGCAACCAAGGCGCAGTCGATGCCGGGGGTCAAGAAGATCCTTGAAATCAACAATGGCGTGGCTGTCATCGCGACGAACAGCTGGTACGCGATGAAGGCGGTCGAAGCGATCGATTGCCAATGGGCGCCCTCGGCCTATCCCGCCGAGCAGGCCGACCACTGGAAGGTCCTGGGAGCGTCGTTCAAGCCTGAATTCCTCGGCAAGGAGTGGCGGAAGATCGGCAATGTCGATGCGGCGTTGAAGGGTGGCAAGCTGGTTCAGGCCGAGTATCGCGCGCCCTATGTGGCACATCAGCCCCTGGAGCCCCTGAACGGGATCGCCATCGTCTCCGACGCAGGAATGAAAATCTGGGTTAGCCATCAGAGTCCGCAAGCAGTGCAGCAGGTCGCCGCGACGGCGATCGGCCTCAAGCCGGAACAGGTGACCTTTCACAATCAATGGGCTGGTGGAAGCTTTGGGCATCGTCTTGAATTCGAGAACGTCCGCGTCCTGGCCGAGATCGCCAATCAGATGCGCGGAACGCCGATCAAGCTTGTGTTTTCGCGCGAGGAAGACTTCCTCCAGGACATTCCGCGACAGATTTCAATCGGCCGGTACAAAGGGAGCGTCGACAAGGGAAAGATCGTCGCGGCCGACCTGAAATTGGCGGCAACGGCGCCGTTGAAGGGGCTGCTTGAGCGCATGGGCTCCCCCTCGAAGGATCCGGATGCCCAACTCGCCGCCGGCCTGTGGAATGTCTATTACGACATCCCGAATTTCCGGGCCACCAGCTATGAGGCGCAGGGACTATCGCCATGCACGACGTGGCGGTCGGTCGGAGCCTCCACAGCAGGCTTCTTCACCGAAAGCTTCATCGACGAGTTGATCTATGCCGCAGGCCTTGATCCTATGAAAGCCCGCATTGCGATGTGCGCCGTTCCAACCTATCGCAAGGTGCTGGAGACGGTCGCGGAGATGTCGAACTGGAAGGGACCGCTGGGTAAGGGCAGAGGTCGCGGCGTGGCATTCGTCGAGTCCTTCGGGACGCCAACGGCCGAAGTCGTCGAGGTGACCGCGACGGACAGAGGCATCAGGATCGACAAGGTTTGGGTTGCGGTCGATGTCGGCAGGGTCGTCGACCCCATCAACTTCGAAAATCAGGTGCAAGGCGGGGTCATCTGGGGGCTCGGCCACGCCATCAACTGCGAACTCACTTACGCAAAGGGCGCGGTGCAGCAAACCAACTTCAACCACCACGAAGCCATGCGGATCTACCAATGCCCCGTCATCGAAGTTCGCGGGCTCGAGAACGATCCCAAGGTGCGAGGTGTTGGCGAACCGCCCGTTCCTCCCGCCGCCCCCGCGCTCGCCAACGCGATATTTGCGGCGACCGGAAAGCGCATTCGCGAAATGCCCTTCAACAAGTTCATCGATTTCGTGTGAGGTGAGCCATGAAGAGAGTTCTCATCGCGCTCACGTTCGCCGTTACATCGATTGCGGCTGTCACGGGGATCGTCGTGGCCAAGGATCAGGTCAAGGATGCGCTGCCGCTCGGCAGCGTCAGCCGTGCCAAGGGACTGGAGGCCTGGACTAGGATTGAGGCCGTGGTGACACATCCCCGTTGTGCCAACTGTCATATCGACGCCAGGGCCATTCCGATGTGGACGCCGGCGGGCGAAAGCAAGCCCAGGGTGCATGGCATGAATATCCACGGCGGAAAGAGCCGCATCGGGGCCGAGACGATCCTCTGCTCGACCTGCCATATGACCTCGACCCAGCCGAATGAGCCCGCACCGGCGCCGTTGCGCGCCGGCATCGACTGGCAGCTTGCCCCGGTCGAATTCATCTGGTTCGGCAAGAGCGGCGCCGAGATCTGTGCGCAACTGAAAGACCCCAAACGCAATGGCGGCCGCGACGCCATCGCACTGCTCGCGCATTTGCGGCACGATGCATCGCTCAACGGCTTCATCCCCCGGGCGTGGGAGCCCGGAGCAGGACGCACGACGCCACCGGGCAGCTTCGAGGATCACGTCAAGGACATGGCCCTGTGGGGAGCCGCCGGACAACCTTGCCCGAAATGATGGATCTCGTTGTTGCTGGAGGCAACCTTGGGTCGAAGATTCGTCTGATCTGGTTGGAACCAACTGTACCGATTACTCGCTTGTTGTGCCTGCCGATTAATGCGCAGACACTTGAACTGCACATTCCGCGAATAGACCCGCGTGCAAGTCACTCGCGTCTACAGCCTGCGAATTTCAACTACACCTCATGCTCAACGGCAAGCGACACACGCTCGGCTGGCGACTGCGCATGCTAGCTGTATTGAGATTTCTTTGATCTCCCGGTGCACACATCGTGCACTCGCCGCCCTTTAAACGATTGATAACTTTGGACTCTCGCTCCAATCCATCATGAGGAAGTTTGAGCTAGGTCCAGCCAGCATCAGCAAGCACCTCAAGCACCAATCGCCTTCATCAAGCTCACGGACCGATCGGCTGACATTTTCTCTCGCCGGACAGGCAATCGGCGAGATCGGCGATGGAAAACGCGCATATAGGCAACCGGCTGCGCAACACGCTCCCGCGCGACGCGTATTCAACCGAGGCAAAGAATCAGGCCGCTGACTTCCCGCTCACGCGCTCGTCTTTGACCGGCTGGTTGCAATCAGAACCAGCATGAACGAAACCGCGGTCATCAGCGTGCTGATGGCCGCAATCGTTGGATCGATCTCGTCGCGGAGCGCGGTGAACATCCGCTTGGTCAGCGGTTGATATTGACCGCCAGAAATGAACAAAGCGACGATGGTCTCGTCCATCGCGGAGATGAAGGCGAAGATGCCGCCGGCGATCACGCTGGGCTTGATCTGCGGCAGCGTCACCACAAAGAAGCTGCGCAACCTGTTCATGCCGAGGCTGCGCGCCACCATCTCCTGCGTGGCGTCGAAGCTCTGCAGGCCCGCCGCGACGGAGATGACGACGTAGGGCAGACCGAGCATGACATTGGCGAGCACGAGGCCGGTCATGGTCGCGGCGAGGCCGACCTTGGCGAAGACGAAGAAGATGCCGACCGCGGTGATGATGATCGGCACTACCAATGGCAGCAGCAGGGTCATGTGGATCAGCCGCATGATGCGCCATTTCGATTGGCTGATCGCGTAGGCTGCGGCAACACCGAGCGGGGTCGCTATGACCACGGTGAGCACGGCAACCGTCAGCGTCACACGGGTCGACTGCATCCAGGCCGGATTGCCGACATATTCCTGATACCAGCGCAGCGACAGCGCCGGCGGCGGAAAAGTCAGGAAACGCGCGGCCGAGAACGACATTGGCGCGATGATCAGGATCGGGAGGATGAGATAGAGCAGCACCACCGCGCAAGTCACAACGAGGGTGATGCGGAATGGACGGGACATCGTCATTTTTGCCCCAACACGCGATCGAGCGGAATGAAGCGGCTGACGGCAAAGAAGATGGCGCCGACCGCGACCAGCAACACCACGCCGATGGCGCTGGCGGCGCCCCACTGGTCGTAGAGTTCCACATTGCGGCTGACCAGCATCGATATCATTATGGTGCGGCCGCCGCCGAGCAATTCAGGAGTGATGTAGAAGCCGAGGGCGAGCACGAAGACCAGTGTGCTGCCCGCGAGCACCCCGGGCAGCGACAGCGGCAGGAATATCCGCCAGAACGTGAGCATCGGACCGGCGCCGAGACTGGCGCCGGCCTGCATCAGATCGCGCGGAATCTGCTGCATGGTGGCGTAGAGCGGCAGCACCATGAACGGCAGCAGGATGTGCAGGGTCGCCACGACGGTGCCGAAAGTATTGTGGACCAGCGGCAGCGGCTCGTCGATCACCCCGAACTGGCGCAAAAGCTGATTGATGACCCCGGTCCGCTGCAGCAGCGCGAGCCAGGCATAGGCGCGGACCAGCACGCTGGTCCAGAACGGCAGCACCACCAGCGCCAGGATGACGATGGCCCACCTTCTCGGTGCGATGCTCGCCGCATAGGCAATGGGATAACCGAGCAGCAGCGCGAACAGCGTCACCAGGAGGCTGATTTGAAACGTCAGGGCAAAGCTGCGCCAGTAGATATCCTCGCTCCAGATCCGGCGGTAGTTCTCGAGCGTAAAACCGTTGTGATAGACCGATTGCCAGGCCAGCCAGCCGACCGGCAGTACGACCAGCAGCAGGATCACGAGCAATGCCGGCAGCGCCAGCACCAGCATCAGGCGCTGTTCGCGACGTTGGTGGAGTACCGAGAGGTCCTGCACAGGGCTACTCATTGTTATCCTGCGGTGGCGCGGAATGCTGACGCATGCCGCGCCGGGTTGCCGACGAGACTACTTCTGCATGAAGCCGACCCAGCGTTTTTCCGCGGCCTCGCCAGCCGGCGACGACCACCAGGCGTAGGACATCAGCGCCTGCTTGCGCGCATTCTCGGGCGCGCTCGGCAGTTGCGCGACGCGCTCCGGCTTGATGACGCCGGTGTCGAAGGCCTTCGGGTTGGCCGGGCCGTAATCGATGTGCAGCGGCAAATTGGCCTGGTGGACGGGATCGACCGCCTCGTTGAGGAAGCGGACTGCGGTCGCGAGATTGGGCGCGTCCTTGAGAATGCAGAGCGAGGTGCTCTGCAGGATACCCTGATTGTAGGTGAAAGCGACCTTGGCGCCTTCCTTGGTGAGCGCGCTGACGCGGCCGTTCCAGGCCATCACCATGTCGACTTCCCCGTCATTGAGAAGCTGCGCCGATTGCGCGCCCGAGGTCCACCACACCGTGATGTTGGGTTTGATCTCCTCGAGTTTCTTGAAGGCGCGGTCGACGTCGAGCGGATAGAGCTTGTCGGGCGCGACGCCGTCGGCCATCAGCGCTGCCTCGAGCGTCGCGATCGGGTGATTGCGTAGCGCGCGGCGGCCGGGGAACTTCTTCACGTCCCAGAAATCGGCCCAGCTATTAGGCGCTGCCCCCGCCGAGAACTTCTTCTGACTATAGGCGAGTACGCTCGAATAGAACTCGTACGCCACCGAATAAGGGGAACGATAGGCCTCGGGCATCGCGGCGCCGTTTGGCAATTTCGAGAAATCGAGCTTCTCGACTAGCCCCTGCTCGCCGCCGCGCAGGCAATAGCCGGTCGGCACGTCGACCACATCCCAGGTCGGCTTGCCGCTGGCGACCTGCGATTTGATCGCGGGCCAGGCGTCCGGGATGCTGTCCTGGTTGATGGTGATGCCAAGCTTCTTGGCGGAAGGATCGAGGATCGCGACGGTTTGCGCCTTCTGGTAGGCGCCACCCTGGGAGACGAAGGTGATCTGTTGCGCATTGGCCGGAAGCGCCGACAGCGCCGCGAAGGCGCCAATGGAAACACCGAGCAGTGCGCGGCGACAGCAAGATGCAATCATCATGTTCAATCCCTCTTGTTATGACCGGGCGTTAGAACTCCTAACGGCCGATCGCGTCCAGAAACTGATACCAGCCGGCCACCGCGCGGACGGCCGGTTCGCGGAATGCATAGAATGGAATAGTCTTGAGACGGCCAGCATCGAGTAGGCCGAGATCGACCTTCTCCCCGCGCACCAGCGCCGCGAGATGGCAGCCCATCAGGCTCGACATGGCGACGCCGGCGCCGTTGTAGCCGACCGAATAAAGGGTGCGATCATCGAGACGGCCGACATGCGGCACGGAATCGAGCGTCATCGCGACGAGACCCGACCATTTGAACGCGAGCGAAATATCAGCAAGCTCCGGGAAGATGCCGACCATTGCCTTTCGCAGCGCATCGAAGGCGCTTTCGGAATCCTGCTTGCCGAAGGCGCCGCGTCCGCCGAAGATGACGCGGTCGTCGACCTTGCGGAACCAGCGCATCATGCGCTTGGTCTCGGTGTAAGTGCGTCCCGTCGGCATCAGGCTGCCGGCGAGATTCGGCGACAATTTTTCGGTGGCGATGAGAGCGCTGCGGAACGGCACCAGCGTCCGCTGCACGCGCGCGGTCGCCGACGTCAAATCGGAATAGCTGTTGGTGGCGATGATAGCCTGGCGGGCCCGCACGACACCGTTAGGCGTTTCCGCCACGACATCGTCGCCGTCGCGACGCAGCGCGAGCACCGGGCTTTCCTGAAAGACCGGCACGCCGCGTTGCGCCACGCCCTTGGCTAGCCCACGCAGATAGTTCAGCGGATGGATGCCGCCGGAGCCGGGATTGAGCACGCCGCCGACAAAGCCCCGCGATCCCGTCTCTTCGCGCACCTGATGGGCATCGAGGATACGAACTCCGGTGTCGCCCATTTGCCGCTTCATCCATTCGGCTTCGTCGATCGCGGCCTTCAGCGTTGCCTGATTGTGCGCGGCCTTGACCTGCCCGCTACGCGTCAGCCGCGCACTCTCGATGCCGAATTCGGACACCAACTCATCGACCATCTCGACGGATTCATGGGCGATCTCGTACATTCGCCTGGCCATGGCGCGGCCATGAACGGCGTCGATCTCGCGGAACGAGAGGCGGAATTTGGCGGTGATGACGCCTCCATTGCGGCCGCTCGCTCCCCAGCCGGGATGATTGGCTTCGATTACGACGGGCGAAAGGCCACTCTTCGCGATGTGATGCGCCGCAGACAACCCGGTGTAGCCCGCGCCGATGATGACGACATCGGCCTTTACCTCGCCGGCAAGCTTCGGAAAGGCAGGCAACGGCTCCGCCGTATCCGCCCAGAGCGAGGCGGCCGGTGCCATTGGGGTCCATACCTCTGCCATGTCAGCCGCCCTGCCCTCTCAGCTTCCAACCGCGGCGTCGGCGAATGCCTTCATCGTGGCGAAATGGAAATCGGGTTTTGTGAGCTCTGGCACCTCAGGCGTGCCGCCAAAGCCCTTCATGCCCTGGCGCCGCTCGATCCAGCAGACCTTGTAGCCAAGCTTGCGGGCGATACCGATGTCGTGATGCTGGCTCTGCGCCACGTGCAGGATTTCGGACTGCTTGTAGCCGAATGCCGACTGGCGGCCTTTGTTGTAGGCGAAGAATTCCGGATTGGGTTTCGCAACCCCGGTGTCGTCGGCGCAGATGGTGTCGTGGAAGGGATTGTCGAGCGCATGCGCATAGCATGACAGCGCGACGCGATCCGCATTGGTCATCGCGACCAGCCGGAACCTGGTGCGCAGGCGCTTCAGCGCCTCGACCGAATCCGAAAACGGTTGCCAGCGCAGCACGGCGAGCTGGAAGGCATCGCAGGCGGCATCGTCGGCCGGCAGTTCCAGTTCCTTGGCGAGATACCGGTAGACATGAAACATCACCTCGCTCGACCGATCCGGATGAGCGTCGCGGCCGCGCTTGTAGGACGCGAAGATCTGATCATCGCTGAGCTCGACCGCCTTTCGGCCGGAGATCTTACGCACGGCATCGAGCACGCCGGCTTCGAAATCGATCAAGGTGCCGACGACGTCGAAGGTGAGAACCTTGAAGCTATCATAGGGCATTTTCATCTCTTGTTCTGGTTGGTCTGGTGTTGCACTCGGGTTTGACGATCGGCGTTCATTCCCGCGCCTTTTCTTGCGCGGGCACCACGATGGTGTCTTCAGGGTGGAGCGTGACGGTGATGTCGCCGCCGACAGGAGGTAACAGGCGCGAAGCGTGGTAGTGGCTGGGCTGACGCAGGCTCAGGCAGGTACCGTCGGCCAGTTGCAGGAACACACGCAGGCTTTCGCCCTGATAGACGATGTCAGTGACCTTGCCGGCCAAGCGGTTGAGCGCAGCATCCGCCACACCGTCCACAATCAGGAGCTTCTCGCTGTGCACCGCGAGCATCAGCGCCTCGCCGCTTGGAATCTCGCGCGCGCTTTTCAGGACCGCGGGTCCCAGCGCCACGCTGCAGGCATCGATGCGCCGGACCGGCAGCAGGCTCGCCTCGCCGATGAAACTCGCTACGAAAGAGTCGGCGGGATAATCGTGCAGTCGCTCGGGGCGATCGATCTGGACCAGCCGCCCGTCCTTGAGGATCGCGACGCGGTCACTCATCGTGAGCGCCTCGCGCTGGTCGTGGGTGACGTAGATGATCGTGGCGCCGATCCGCTTGTGCAGCTCGCGCAGTTCGATCTGCATCGCTTCCCGCAACTGCTTGTCGAGCGCCGACAGCGGCTCGTCCATCAGAATCAGGCGCGGTTCGAAGATCATAGCGCGTGCCAGCGCCACGCGCTGGCGCTGGCCGCCGGAGAGCTGGGCGATGCCGCGCGCCTCGTAGCCCGACAGCCCGACCATCGCGAGTGCGGCGCGCACTCTCGCACCCCAGTCCGGCTTTGGAATCCGTCGCGCACGCAGCGGAAAGGCAACGTTCTCGCCGACGCTCATGTGCGGAAACAGCGCGTAGTTCTGGAACACCACGCCGATGTCGCGCTTGTGCGGCGGCAGGAAGGTCACGTCGCGGTCGCCGAAATGGATCGAGCCCGACGAGGGTTGAATGAAGCCGCCGAGGATACCGAGCAGCGTGGTCTTGCCGGATCCGGACGGCCCTAGCAGGGAGACGAATTCGCGCGGCGCGACGTTCAGGGTGACGTCGTCCAGCGCCCGGACGGCGTCATAGTTCTTGCTCGCGGCCCTGATGTCGACGCTCTCTCCGCCCTTGTCCAATGATCGACCTCGTTACGTTACCGAGGGCGTGCACGGATGCGCGCCATCGACGTCACCCGCGATACTGCAAGCGACGGTTGAAACCGGCATGATCTCGTCTTATAGATCGGGCACTTCGGGGCGGCTCCCAAGGCCGTCCCTGCCCGCCAGTTTTTCACTCTTGCCCGTGCTGGCAGGCTATCGCGCAAGCCAACCAGAGTTGGCCGGCAGGGGCAATTGCCAAATTCTCACCGTCGGCATAACATCAGGTTATGCCTGACCTCCGGCGGAAGTTGCCCTCGAGCCACGCGCTGTTCGTCTTTGACGCCGCCGCGCGCAATGGCAGCTTCACAGCGGCGGCTGCCGAACTGAACGTCACCCAGCCCGCGGTAAGCCGAATGCTCGGACAGTTCGAGGACTATCTCGGCGTTCGTCTGTTCGACCGGACCAATGGCCGCGCGGCCCTGACGGAAGAAGGTGAGATTCTCTATCGCCACGTATCGGATGGATTCCGCAGCATCGAAGGCGGCCTGATCGAGATCGACCGCCGCCGCAAGGGCACCGAGACAGTCACGCTCTCGGTCTCCTCGGCATTCACCACGCATTGGCTGATGCCTCGCATCGACAAGCTGCAGCGCCAGTTTCCGACCGTCGATCTCCGCTTCCAGCTTATCTCCGGTCCGCTGCGCGGGCCGGTCGACAATGTCGATCTCGGCATGCGGTTTCGCGATCGATACGATCCCGAGCGGAACGGCGCTCTGGTCATGAAGGAAGTCATGCTGCCGATCTGCAGCCCGGCCTATCGCGACGCAGACAGCGAGGATGGACCGATCGAGGCCAACACCATCATCCGCCTCGCGGATACCCCGGGCGATTGGGCGGCAGAATATCCGACCTTTCTCACCAAACGATCAGGGCCCGCCAAGTCGCTGAGTTTTTCCGACTATGCGGTGGTGGTGCAGGCGGCATTGCTCGGCCAAGGCATTGCGCTCGGCTGGCTTACGGTCGCATCGCATTGGCTGCTGACCGGCGCTTTGGTCCCGGCCTCGGAAACCCTCACCACGACACGGCGACTTTGCGAACTGGTGCACCCGCATGACCGATCGATCCGGCCGGTCGTCAGCGAGATCCGCGACTGGATCATCGAGCAGATGCGCAGCGACATGGCCGCCATCGACCGGCTGTACCCGCGTTTACGGCTGATGGCTTCGAGCTATTAGGCGGTAGCCGCATTCCGCAGTGGTGAAGCCATGGCCTATGGTCGATCGGCGATGCATAGCATCGCCTACCCTCGTCACTTGGATCGCGTTGAGCCCGACGTCGGGCATGCTTCGAACCGACTGCTCAGATTTTCCGTCAATAGTCATCGGTAAAATCCGGGAACGGCCTTGGTCTCGAGATATTCCTCCATGCCCTCGAGGCCATATTCCCGGCCGTTGCCGGAACGCTTGTATCCGCCAAAAGGTGCGTTCGGGTCCCAGTCGGGATAGTTGAGATGGACCTGACCGGACCGGATCTGCCCGGCCACCTCCCGCAGTGTCTTCGCATCCGCGCCCTGCACATGGGCGCCGAGGCCGTAGACCGTGTCGTTGGCGATCTCGACCGCCTCGTCGACCGTATCGTAGGGAATGATCGACAGCACCGGGCCGAAGATCTCCTCCTGCGCAATTCTCATGTCGCGACGGACGTTCGAGAAGATCGTTGGCCGCGCATAGAGGCCGATCTTAAGGTTGTCGGGCCGCCCCGGCCCGCCAATGACAAGCTTGGCGCCTTCCTCCAGACCGACGCCGATCATGGCCTGGATACGCTCGAACTGCGGCCGGTTGGCGATCGGACCATGGGTCGTGCTTTCCGCGAGCGGGTCGCCTACCACCAGTTCAGAAGCGGCCGCCGCAGCCAGAACTTCGACCTTCGCCATCTGTGAGCGGGAAACAAGCATACGCGTCGGTGCGCTGCAGGATTGCCCGAGATTGCGGAAGGCAGCGCCGACGCCGAGTGGAACGGCCCGGCTCAGCTCGGCATCCGGCAGAATGATATTCGGCGACTTGCCGCCAAGTTCCTGGGCGACGCGCTTGACGGTGGGCGCCGCCGCTTGCGCAACAAGAACCCCGGCACGGGTCGAGCCCGTGATCGAGATCATGTCCACCTGCGGATGCGACGCCAGACTGGCGCCCACGATTGGACCTGTCCCGTTGACGAGGTTGAATACGCCGGGCGGACAACCGGCATCGTCCATCACCTCGGCGAACAGCAAGGCGCTGAGGGGCGACAATTCGCTGGGCTTCAACACCACCGTGCACCCAGCCGCGAGCGCCGGACCGACCTTGGCTGTGATCTGGTAGAGAGGCCAGTTCCAGGGGGTGATGAGGCCGCAGATGCCGATGGCCTCGCGCATGATGGCGGTGCTGCCGCGCGGGCTGATGAAAGAATAGGTCGCGAGATTGTCACGCGCGACGCGGATATGTTCGGCGGCCAGGGGCACCTGGGCGCGGCGCGCATAGGAGATAGCGGCCCCCATCTCGCCCGTGACTGCCTGCGCGAACAATTCCAGCCGCTCGAGGATCAAACCATGGATTCGGTCGAGCAGCGCTGCCCGCTCCGCAGCCGACTTGCAAGACCAGCCGGCAAAGGCTCGGTCAGCGGCGGAGACAGCGCGGTCTACATCCTCATTGTTGCCGAGCGCGACTTCGACGATTGGCTGCTCGGTCGCCGGGTTGACGACGACCGCCGTCGCCGATCCGGTCGGCTTCCGCCATTCTCTGTCGATGTAGAATTTGCCGAGCAAGCCGGCTTCCGTCAGGTGTCGAACGGCCGAGGTCATTGGAAGCGATCCTTGATCCGGTAATAGGCGCCGACCAGGGGAAGGAACCAGGGAGGACCGAGATGACCCGGAATGGCGGGCCAGGCGAAGTCCTTCCAGGGATTGAGCTCGGTGCGCCCGTCCATGACTTCCGCCATGATCGTCCCCATCAGGGTCGACATCTGAGTGCCGTGGCCGCTGTAGCCCATGGAATAGTAGATGCCGTTGCGTTCGCCGGCGCGTGGCAGCCGGTCGCGCGTCATATCGACCATGCCGCCCCAACAATAGTCGATACGCACGGCGCGAAGCTCCGGAAAGACGTCGTGCAGCGCAGCCTGCAGGATCGCGCCGCTCTTCTCGTCTGAGGTCGGGTTGGAGATAGCGAAGCGGGCGCGTCCGCCGAAGAGCAGCCGGTTGTCCGGCGTGGTTCGGAAGTAGTTGACCAGGTTCTTTGTATCGACCGCCATTCGGCGGCGCGGCAGAAGCCGATCGAGAGTCGCGATCGGCAAGGGCTCGGTGACGATCAGGAAGGCGCCGACCGGCACGACCCGGCGTCGAATCCAACCCAGCGGCCCCGCATGCGAGATGCCGCTCGCCAACAGAACCTGCGAGGCCCGAAGCCGGCCCTTGGGTGTCTCGATCTCGTGGCCTCCGTCGGCGATGGGTCGCAGGCCCATCAGCGGCGTATGCTCGTGGATCTGGACGCCGCGCCGCGCCGCCGCTTCCGCAAGACCGCGGACGAAGCGTCCGACATGCATGCCGGCGCTCTTGGGGTAGATCAGCCCGCCGTAATAGCGCTCCGATCCCACTTCGTTGGCCAGATCGGCACGGCTCACCATCGTCGTGTCGGGATCGACATTGGCGGCCAGCAATTCCTGGCTGCGCGCCAGCTTGTCATAATGCTCAGGTTTGGCCGCAAGCTTGATCTTGCCGGTGCGCGCGAAGCTGCAATCGATCAGCTCTTCCGCCACCAGACGCTCGACCGTATCGACCCCGGCGTCGAAGGCCCGGTAGAGCCGGTCGGCGACTTCCTTACCGAGCCTGGTCGAGAGCGTGCCGTAGTCCTGGGCGAAGCCGTTGTTGCACATGCCGCCGTTCCGGCCGGACGCCGCGTGCCCGATCGTCTCGGCTTCGAGGAGCACAACGCGCGCCCCCTTCTTGGCGAGAGCCAGGGCGGCCGAAGAACCTGTCAGGCCGCCGCCGATCACCGCAACGTCGCAGGTGCCTTGCACCGGGCCTGGGGTGGCGCTCCTGAATGGCTCCGACGTGTCCAACCAATAGGATGTCAGCTTCATATCGACCTCGGAATCTCGCTATCTGAATGCTGGGCATGCACAAAATCGCAACGGCGCAAGTCTGTTTGAGAACCTACCAGCCGCGCATTCGCGGCCACTGAGCTTCGATTGCGTCGCTTCCCGCGGAGACGACATTGTACAGTTCGTGCTGTGACGCCGTCGCGCAGGCATGATTGGGCAGGATCCTGACCTTCGTGCCGATCGGCAGATCCGGCAGGGTTACAGCCGATCTGGATCTGATGGCGAGGATGCCGTGCTCCTGGCTCGCCTGCGAGACGATCAGGTCTGGGTAGAGTTTGCCGCACAGATCGCAGACGAGACCGTAACCCTGGTCAACCCGCTGCGCCGCGGTGCCGCGATCACGCGACAGGGCCATCCAGCCCGCATCGACCAAAATCCAGCCCTTCTCCCGCTTCGTTCCGATGACGGTGGCGAGAATCGAGATCGCGATGTCGTCGGTGGTGCAGACACCGACACCGTGCATCACCAGATCGAAGAACATATACACGCCGGCCCGCATCTCCGTGACGCCGGTCAGGTCTTCGGCGAAATGGGCGGTCGGCGTCGAACCGACACTCACGACCGGGCATTCATGCCCCGCCGCCCGCAACGTCTCCGCGGCAGCCACAGCCACGGCCCTTTCATTCTCCGCAGCCGCGACGAGGGCCTCGGGCGTGCAAAGGCTGTAGGATTCGCCGGCATGGGTAAGAATGCCGGCGAGCCTGACGCCGGCCTCGGCCAGGGCGACCGCGACGGCGATGAGCTTGGGATCGGTGGCGGTCAGCCCGCCGCGGTGACCGTCGCAGTCGATCTCGATGAAGGCGGACGGCGTCACACCAGCGGCGCCGCCGGCCTCGCCCAGAATCTTCGCCTGTTCGGACGAATCGAGCAGCACCTTGAGGTCGACGCCGGCTTTCCGAAGACGCATGGCGCTCTCGGCGGCGTGCGGTGCCAGGCCCACGGCATAAGTCATGTCCCGAAAACCGTGCTGCGCGAAGTACTCCGCCTCCGCCAAGGTGGAGACGGTGATTGGCCCAGGCCCGGCCGGATAGGCGCGCCGGGCGACCTCGATGGATTTCGCCGTCTTCATATGGGAGCGCAGCACGACGCCCCGCGCGGCCATACGAGAGGACAGACGGGCGAGATTGCGATCCAGCCGGTCCTTGTCGAGCAGGAGGGCCGGCGTCGCCAGCGCGCCGACCGTCGTGGCCGCCTCGCTGGGTCCGGCGTTCGGGATATCCGTTCCGTGCATCTCTAAGCGCAGCATCTCGATGTCTCCTAGCCGAATGACTGGTTGGCGATCGCGAACATGCGCGCCGGCCCGGTCGATGGCATCTGCGTGCCGAGGACCATGGTGGTGGCGTCGCCGACTTGCTGCAGGCCGATGCGTTCGAGCCACTGCCCGAGTTGCGAGGTGGTAGAGGTATCGATCCGGACGAAAACACTCCCGAGGCGCGCAAGCACCGCCTCGATCAACGCGCATGCATCGGTCCGGCTTTCGGCGACGACAGGACCGATGACATGCCCGCGGCCGAAACGGCGGGAGATGGCGTAGCCTCGGGGTGTGCCGTCACGCAGCAGGACATAGCCGTCACCACTCTGGACGAGCCGATCCAGCAGCGATCGCCTCGCCCAACCTGTGGCCTGCCGATCGAGGCGTGTGATCACCTCGAAATCCGATGGAGCTATTGCCCTGACGAGGCACGGCCGCGGCGCCTCATTGCGTTCCCTGGGAATTCCTTGATGCTGCTGGATGACCCCGATGGGGACGAAGCCGCGGCGCTGGTAAAGCGCCAAGCCTTCGGCCGTCGAATTAAGCACGATGGTCCGAGGATGCGCCGACGCCAGCAACGCATCCATGAGCTGCGCCCCGTAGCCGCGGCCTTGAGCGGCTTTCGCGACGATGATCATCCCGGCGGAAGCATGGGTCTCGCCGTACGGCCACCAGACCGCGGTCCCGATCACCACACCGGCGCACTGCAGAACAAAGCCATGGCCCAACTGCAGCGCGAAATCCCAATCTTCGACCCGATAGGGCCAAGACATCTCCTGCGAGAGCTTCACGGCGCCCTCCAGATGCGCTCTCGCGAAAGGAACCAGGACCACGTCTTCATTCTGGCGATCTCCGGCCTGGTGAGCTGCGGTTGCCATGATCGGTCGATGTCTCTTGCTTGGGTTGCCGGACTAATCGCCAGTGCCTGACGCGGCGATATCCATCTGACGATGCTCGCGCGAGCTGCAGCGTATCTTGGCTCCGACAGCATTACGCAATCAGACTGAAGCAAAGTTCGGCAGGGTATTGCATTGATGATACGATAGAAGAGACGATGTGCTGTCAGCGGCTCGCGCGCCACGGCGCGGTCCGGTCCCGCATCCGATAGCGCTAAATGATGGCGGGCATGAACCACGGATTGCCCCGATAGAGTGGGATGGAGGCCGGCGGACGGAAGTCAAAGGCGGAGCGCGCCCCCTCATCGTGTCCCATGAGCTTGTGGGCCGGACCGAGCGCCGCATTTTTCATCGAGAATGACCGCCAGAGGCTATGAATCGCGTCAGACGCGACTCGGAAAGTCGAACGTTCTGGTGGCGCGCCTATATTTTGGGGTGCGGCTGAGCATTGCGCTCAATCATAAGCGCAGACGTAGATCTTTCGCACGGTCTCGATCGTGCGCCAGACGCCGACAAAGCCCGGCTTCATCACAAAGCTGTCGCCGGCACGGTAAGTCTTCGTCTCACCATCCTTTTCCTCAATTTCGATAAGACCCGAGATGATGTGGCAAAACTCGTAGGTGGTGCCCTTGATGGAATGGGTCTCGCCGGGCGTTGCTTCCCAGACGCCGGTTAGCACCTTCTCGCCTTTCGAAACGTCCTGCGCCCAGGTCTTGAAGGATGGATTGCCCGAAATGAGTCGTTCCGGAGCAGGCGAGGCGTTCTTGGGCGCGAAGTCCGGATCGGTATCGATCGTGATTAGAAGTGACATGTCATGTTCCCTGATTAGTAGCCGAGTGTTCGATCGACGAGGCCGATCAGATCTTTTCCGGCACGTGGCGATCCGCCGATTGAACCGCATCGTACCTTTGGGTGACCGGCCGCGCCAAAGAACTTATCAAGCGCGGCGGCCACGGTATCGATGCCGGGATGATCGAGAATGCACTGAGCGGCCGCCAGCGAGTCGGGCGGCCGAGGAGACTAATTCCTTGGTGCGCCGCTTCGTGAACGTGCACTTAGGCATCATGCAGCCGCCCTTTCGATTGGCGAGAATGGCATGTCGAGGCTCCGGGCCACCGGTTCGCAAGTTAGCCGGCCTCGATAGGCGTTTAGACCTGCGCGCAAATGCGGATTTTCGAGTACGGCCGAAAATCCCTTGTTGGCGAGAGCCAGGCCAAAGGGCAGCGTGGCATTGTTCAGTGCCTGGCTGGAGGTGAGTGGAACGGCACCCGGCATGTTGGCGACACAGTAGTGGATGACGCCCCCCACCTCGTAGGTGGGATCAGCGTGCGTGGTCGGGTGCGACGTCTCAAAGCAACCCCCTTGGTCGATCGCGACGTCCACGATCACGGACCCCTTGCGCATCGAACTCAACATGCTTCGGCTGATCAGTTTCGGCGCGCTCGCTCCCGGCACAAGCACGGCGCCAATCACGACATCTGCGGCAAATGCCTCCTCCTCAACAGTATCGATCGTCGAGAACCTGGTGCGAACACGCCCCTCAAACAGTTCATCCAGCTCGCGGAGACGACCTATCGATCGGTCTAGAATGGTGACCTCGGCGCCCAGGCCAACCGCCATGCGCGCAGCATGCGTCCCGACGACTCCGCCTCCGATCACCACGATACGTGCCGGTTGGACACCCGGCACGCCTCCTATCAGCAGGCCCCGGCCTCCCGCATGCCGTCGCAGTGCCGCGCCAGCCGCTTCGATCGCAAGCCTGCCCGCCACCTCGCTCATCGGCGCAAGCAATGGCAGGCCGCCATTCGCGTCCGTCACGGTCTCGTAGGCGATCGCCGCACATCCGGCATCCAGGAGGCCTTTGGCCTGGTCGGGATCTGGCGCCAAATGCAGATATGTGAAGAGGATCTGGTCTTCCCGCAGTTGCGACCATTCGGAGGCCTGGGGCTCCTTGACCTTTACAATCATCTGGCTGGACGCAAACACCTCGCGAGCAGAGTTCAGAATAACCGCACCGGCCTTGCGGTAGCTGTCGTCCGTCGCGCCGATGCCGGCGCCGGCATTGGTCTCGACCACGACGCTGTGCCCGGCCGCCACGTATTCGCGAACGGCTCCCGGGGTAAGACCAACGCGGTATTCATGCGTCTTGATCTCTCTGGGTACACCAACCTTCATTGCAATCTCCCTTGCATGCACGCCTAGCCAACTTGAATTCAAGCTCTCAACCCAAGGTATGGCTGGCTAGGGCGTAGGTGACCGGCGGGTTCGCCTCGTCTGGTACGAAATCGGCGAGGCGTTTGCCAAACGACATGGTCAGCATGGTGTCGAACACGGACAGTCCATTCTCCATGAGAAAGGCAACAAAATCGCCGCTCTCGCGGTGAGTGTCCAGACGCAGGAACATGCCGTCATGCTCCAGAACGTGCGGCCTGACGACGGCGATTGCATCTTCGTCGTTCGCCGCGACCACAGGGCCAACAACATGGCCCCGTCCGAAGGGTCGACACAGGGCAAAGGCGCAAAGCTTGTCTTCGCGGAAAAGACCGTAGGCTGAAGAATGCGCAAACAGCGCACTGATAACGGCCTGCCTGCTGACGCCGAACGCAAGCGCGTCACGGGCGACGACTGCCGGTACATCTTGATCTTGCAGTTGCCTGACGACCCCGTTTACTTCCCGTTCCCGTGTGGCCACAGACAGCCGTACGGTGCCTTGGCGCTGATAAACCGTTTTCTCCGGCTGGAAATCAAGCGACAGATAGAGCCGCTGGGCTGCGCGCGTGGCGTTCAAACGAAGATTGCGGCCTCTGGTTTCGCCAAGGACATGTTGCATCAACCATTGCGCGGTCCCATTGGTCTGAAGGCGTGGCGATGTGATCACCATGCCAATGGTTGCGACGTCCTCGCCATAGGGAAACCACATTGCCGAACCAATCGGCCTCTCGATCTCGTCGAGCGCAACGATGCCCAGCCCCACTTGACGCAGAAACTGCCAGTCTTCGGCCCGGTGAGGCCAGCCAACGGCGATCGACAGGGCGTGAAGGTGACTCAAGCCAACATCGTTTATGTTGCGGATGCTCGCAACAAATGCATCGATCTGCACGCTATCGGATGGCTTCAATTGCGTCTCCTCAGAAGTCTCTCGTAGTTCCGATTTCGCATGTGGTTTTTCCCGTAGGGTGAACCATCGGGGCATATTATCCGCTGTTTCTAACAGAATGCTCTCGAAAGCCGCGCCGTCGCGCAACAATCTGCTGAACCAGTCCCGCTTTCAGCATGCAATGGCGCCTTTTGTGCCTAGACTTGAATCAAGACAACCGTGACTCACGGCTGTCCTGCAGTCGAATTCCCGGGTCGGGGGAGCAGGAGGGACTCGGATGACAATCGTCGAAATTCTGGACCGACTGGTCAGCTTGTACTCCGTCGTCGGAACTCCGAACGGGGAGATCGTAGGCTGGATCAGCGACTATCTCAAAAGTCATGGAGCGAAGGTCTCTCTCGTGCCGGGCCCGGAGGGCGACCGGGCAAATCTCTTTGCGACTGTCGGCCCGGCCGACAAGGCCGGCTTTATCCTTTCTGGCCACATGGACGTGGTCCCCGCCGGAGAACCGGGCTGGACCTCCAATCCATTTAAGCTGCGTGTCCAAGGCGAGCGTCTCTACGGCCGTGGTACAGCCGACATGAAGGGCTTTCTCGCCGCCGCACTGGCCGCTGTTCCGGCTCTCGCCAAGATGAGGCTGTCGCGTCCGATCCACCTTGCGTTCTCCTATGACGAAGAGGCCGGCGCTCGTGGCGTGCCGCACCTGATCGCCCGCCTCTCGGACCTTTGCGCGAAACCGTCCGCCGCGATTATTGGTGAGCCGAGCAACATGCAGGGCATTCGCGGCCACAAGGGCAAGGTCGCCGCGCGGGCCATCGTTAAGGGCACGGCCGGCCATTCCTCGCGCCCCGACCTGGGTGTCAATGCCATCCATGCCATGGCCGAGGTGCTGAATGCGGTGATCCGGCAGGCGGAAAGTTTGACTGAAGGTCCGTTCAACCCGGCTTTCGAACCTCCCTACTCCTCCCTGCAGGCAGGAGTGGTTTCCGGCGGCCAAGCGATCAACATCATTCCGGATCGGTGTGTGATCGAAGTCGAGGCGCGGGCCGTCTACGGCGTCGATCCCGCCGAGCTTCTTGCGCCGATCAAGGCCGCAGTCGACGGGCTCCGCGCGAAGGGGATCCAGGCGGAGTGGGCGCAGATGAGCGCATATCCGGCTCTGCTATTGCCTGAGGATGCACCCCTTGCACGTCTCGTGCAGGATCTGACAGGCAAGGAGCCCCTTCCAGCCGTCAGCTATGGCACGGAGGCCGGGCTTTACCAGGGCGCCGGCATCGATGCGATCATATGTGGTCCGGGCGACATCCGGCATGCCCACGAGCCCGACGAATTCATCCTCGCCAGCGACCTCGTCGCCTGCCGGCGGATGATCGAAACGCTCGGCGAACGATGCATTGGCTGAGAAGGGACAAGTTCAGATGACTTTTTTGTTCAACTCCGACGGAAGGCGCGGTGCGATCTTCGCGGAGGCCTTCGCCAAGGATCTGCCGGACGTTCCCTTCTCGATGGACGCTTCCTCCGTCGATGCCGACGCCGTGCGCTATCTGATCACCTGGACCGTGCCCAAGGACCTCAACCGCTACCGGAATCTTGAAATTCTCTTCTCGATCGGCGCGGGCGTCGACCAGCTAAACCTCGAAACCATTCCGGCGCATGTGAAGGTCGTGCGGATGGTCGAGGAAGGCATCGTGCGGATGATGCAGGAATACGTCGCGCTCGCCGTTCTCGCGCTGCATCGTAACCTTCCGTCCTATCTTGCTCAGCAGCGCGCTGGAATCTGGAGCGCCATTCCCCAAGTGCAGGCGGCGGAGCGGCGGGTCGGCGTCCTCGGTCTGGGTATGCTGGGACAGGCGGTTCTGGATCGGCTGAAGCCATTCGGTTTTCCGCTCGCCGGATGGAGCCGTAGCCCGCGAGAGATCGAGGGGGTCACATGTCAACATGGCGACGCTGGCCTAAAAACGTTGGTATCGAAGACGGACATCCTGGTCTGCCTGTTGCCGCTGACGCGGGAGACACGCGGTTTTCTCAACGCTGACCTCTTCTCGATCCTTCCTGTCGGCGCCGCGCTCGTCCACACTGGACGAGGACCCCAGCTCGATCATGAAGCTCTGCTTTCGGCGCTCGATAGCGGTCATCTCTCCGGTGCCGTCATCGACGTGACGGATCCCGAACCACTGCCGGAGGACCATCCCTTCTGGTCGCACCCGTCGATCGTGCTGACGCCGCATGTAGCGAGCGTCACCCAGCCCGCGACGGCGGCCCGGACCGTCATCGAGGGTATCAGACATCACCGCGCGGGCTTGGACCCGATCGGGCTCGTCGACCGAGAGCGCGGGTACTAAAGGATCGCGTTTTCTCACGCGCGCCGAACAATCGACTGCTACCCGCGCTCGAAACAGGAGAATCGTCGGCGCTCCTGCCTGAACTCAGCCAATGCTTCTCGCGCACCGGGACTATCCCTTGGCGGAAGCCGTGAAAGGATATCTCGTGGGCCTCATTTTCGATCCTGACACGCTTTCCCTGCCGATCGGTCACTTCATCGGCGGTCGGCTGATCCCGGCTGAGGGCCTGATCTCTCGGACGCGAGGCCTATCTCGCCAACCGCAACAGCAAAAGCGTTCTGATCGGTCTGTGAAGCGACGGTACTCATGAAAACCTATTCCATTGCGCTAATCCCCGGTGACGGCATCGGCAAAGACGTAACCGCTGCCGCTTGGACAGTATTAGAAGCCGCTGCGAAGGGCGCGGGCCTTGCCCTCAAGGCCACCGAATTTCCCTGGTCTTGCAGGTTCTACAAGGAAACCGGCGCGATGATGCCGGCCGACGGAATCGTCAGCCTGAAAGGCTTCGATGCCATTCTGCTCGGCGCGGTCGGCTGGCCGGCGCAAGTTCCGGACTCGGTCTCGCTGCACGGCCTGCTGCTTCCGATCCGCAAGGCCTTCGTGCAATATGCCAACATTCGGCCGCATCGGTTGCTGCCGGGCGTCCAGGGCCCGCTCAAGACCGACACGTTCGACATCCTCTGCATCAGGGAAAACACCGAGGGTGAATACTCCGGCGCCGGCGGCCGGGTTCATCAAGGCACCGAGGACGAGGTAGCGGTCGAGACATCGATTTTCACCCGGTCTGGCGTCGAACGCATCCTGCGCTTCGGCTTCGAACAAGCACGCACACGCCGCCGCAAGCTCGCGTCGGTCACCAAGTCCAATGCGCAGAAGTACTCGATGGTCTTCTGGGACGAGATCACCCAGGAGCTCGCCGCGGAGTATCCCGATGTAGAGGTTACAAGCTATCACATCGACGCGATGGCGGCGCGCATGGTGATGTCGCCCGAGAGCCTCGACGTCGTCGTCGCTTCCAACCTCTTCGGCGACATACTCACCGACCTCGGAGCGGCCATTCAAGGCGGGCTGGGTTTCGCCGCCTCCGCCAACATCAATTCCGATCGCACATTGCCTTCAATGTTCGAGCCGGTGCACGGCTCGGCTCCAGACATCGCGCACCTCGGCATCGCCAATCCGATCGCCACCATATGGTCCAGCGCCATGATGCTCGATCATCTCGGCGAGAAGGAAACTGCCGGCCGCATCATGCGGGCGATAGAGGAGACCACTGCCCGCGGCATAGGCGCGGTCCCTGGAAGAGACAGGACGGAGGCGATCACGGCCGCCGTGCTCTCGGCACTATCTTGAAAAGAGGACATGACATGGATGGTTTGAAGGACGAGACTCTCTTCCGGGAGGCGTGTCTCATCGGCGGTCGCTGGATATCGGCTGCATCCGGCAAGACGGTCAAAGTCATCGATCCGGCGACGCAGGCGGTCATCGGTACGGTCCCCGATATGGCTGGCTCCGAGACCCGGGCGGCGATCGAGGCGGCCAATGCAGCCTTTGCGCCCTGGAGGAAAAAGACCAACGCCGAACGCGCCACCCTTCTCGAGGCATGGCACCGGCTGATGTTGGAAAATCTGGACGACCTCGCTTTGCTTCTCACCGCAGAACAGGGCAAGCCGCTTGAAGAGGCGAAGGGCGAAATCCGCTACGGCGCTTCATTCGTCAAATGGTTCGCCGAAGAGGCGCGGCGCATCAACGGCCATACGATCCCCTCTCCTACTCCCGACCGGCGCATCGTCGTTCTGAAGGAACCCATCGGCGCCTGCGGCATCGTCACACCGTGGAATTTTCCCAACGCCATGATCACCCGCAAGGTCGCCCCGGCGCTCGCGACGGGCTGCACCGTGGTGATCAAGCCCTCGGAATTCACGCCGTTTTCGGCGCTCGCCCTCGCGGTGCTGGCCGAACGCGCCGGAATCCCCGATGGCGTGATCAACATCGTCACCGGCATGCCGGCAGAGATCGGCGCCGAGATCATGGCCAACGAAAAGGTCCGGAAGATCTCCTTCACCGGATCGACACGTGTCGGATCGCTGCTGATGCGCGGCGCAGCCGACAGCGTAAAGCGCGTGAGCCTGGAGCTCGGCGGAAACGCCCCCTTCATCGTCTTCGACGATGCCGATCTCGACCTCGCCGTGGAGGGCGCAATCGCCTCGAAATTCCGCAATGGCGGCCAGACCTGCGTTTGCGCCAACCGGATATTGGTGCAGGCCGGCATCCATGACGCCTTTGCCAGAAAGCTCGCTGCGCGCGTCAACCAGATGAAGGTCGGCGCGGGTACCAAGCCAGATGCCGCGATCGGGCCCATGATCAACATGGCCGCAGTCGAGAAGATCAACCGGCATCTTGAGGATGCACTGGCCAAGGGCGCCCAGATCGCGACGAAACCCTTCGTCCTGCCCGATGGCAATCAGTATGTCGCGCCCGTAGTGCTCACGGGCGCGACGACCGAGATGGTGCTTGCCAGCGAGGAGACCTTCGGTCCCGTTGCCCCGCTCTTCCGCTTCGAGAGCGAGCAGCAAGCCGTCGAGATCGCCAACGGCACACCTTTCGGTCTCGCGGCTTATTTCTACACGCAGAACCTCGCTCGGGCCTGGCGCGTCGGCGAGGCGCTCGAGTTCGGTATGGTCGGCCTAAATACCGGCGCGATCTCCACCGAAGTCGCGCCCTTCGGCGGCGTCAAGATGTCGGGCGTCGGTCGCGAAGGCGCCCAGGCGGGTATCGAGGAATATCTGGAGACGAAGAGCTTCCATATCGGGGGCCTTCTCTGAAGAACACAACGAAAAGGGCGAACCGGTTCGGCTCGCCCTTTTATCGTCCAGGAGCACCAGCGATCTATTGGATCCTGTCGAGAGCCTTGTAGTAGAGGCCGACCAGCGGCAGGAACCACGGCTTGCCGAAATGACCCGGGACGGACGGCCACGCGAATCCTTTCATCGGATTTCGGTCCTCGCGGCCGAGCATGGCGTCGGCCACCATGATACCGAGCTGGGTGGAAAGCTGTGCTCCATGGCCCGACAATCCCATGGCGTACCACACGCCGTCCTGATAGCCGGCGCGCGGATAACGGTCCTGCGTCATGTCAAGGAGTCCGCCCCAGCAATAATCGATCTCGACATTGCCGAGCTGCGGGAGCATTGCCGCGAGGGCGCTGCGAAGGATCGCGCCACTCTTGGCATCCGAAGTGTGATCAGAAACCGCCGAGAAGCGAGCCCGGCCGCCAAAAAGCAGCCGATTGTCCGGCGACAGACGGAAATAATTGCCGATATGCATTGAGGTGACGCAGTTCCGGTTACCCGGCATCGTCTCAGTAATCTCCGCCGCGGTCAACGGCCGCGTCGCGATGATGAAGCTGCCGACTGTTACGATACGCCGGCGGAAATAGCCAAAATTGGGTGTCGTGTAGGCCCCGGTGGCGATGAGGACGTTGTCGGCCGTCAGCGTGCCGCGCGCCGTCATCACCGTGTGCCCGCCGTCAACCTGCAGGCGTTCACGGCGGCATTCTCGAAGATCTCGCCGCCATGACGCACCACCGCCTCAGCGAGACCAGCCGCATAACGGCCCATGTGCATCATTGCGCTCTTCTTCGACAGGATCGCGCCGTGGAAGGGCGAGCCGACCTCCGATTTGAGATCCTCGGCCGACAACATTGTGGTGTCCTTGTCGACCTCGGCGTGAAGTGCTTCGAAGGTGCGCGCAAGCGTGTCGAAATGCTTCGGCTTGGAAGCGAGCTTGAGCTTGCCCGAGCGCCGAAAATCGCAGTCTATTCCCTCTTCGGAGACGATGGTCTCGATCGTATCGACGGCATCGTCATACGCCTTGTAAAGGGCGATGGCGCGCTCTTTGCCAAGCTGGGCTTTCGCAGCGAGATAGCTGTGGGCGAGACCGTTGTTGAGATGTCCGCCATTGCGGCCCGATCCGCCCGAGCCCACCCGCTCCGCCTCCAGCACGGCAACCTTGGCGCCCGCTTTCGCAAGCTGGCGCGCCGCCGAAAGGCCGGTGAAGCCGCCGCCGATCACGGCGACATCGTAGTGACTTTCGACCGGCCCCGGCGCCGCGGCACCAA
Organism: Bradyrhizobium icense; assembly: GCF_001693385.1. NCBI lineage: Bacteria > Pseudomonadati > Pseudomonadota > Alphaproteobacteria > Hyphomicrobiales > Nitrobacteraceae > Bradyrhizobium > Bradyrhizobium icense. The sequence continues at coordinate 2,992,746 of NZ_CP016428.1, read as the reverse complement.
AGACCGGAGCTGTATCGTGCCAGTAGGATACGAATCGCATCCCGCTCTCCTGTCTCACAAGCCAACGACACCTGGCAGACCTGAAATATCGGCGATTTCGACGTACCCATAATAGGGGTTCGCCGGCTCATGGCCGCGGTTTACCCAAACCTTGTTTTTGATGCCGAGATCATGGGCCGACATCAGGTCATAGCGGAAGGAGGACGAGCAATGCAGAATGTCTTCCGGACCGCAGCCCAGCATATCGAGCATGTATTCGAAGGCCTTGAACCGCGGCTTGTAGGCTTGGGCTTGCTGGGCCGTGAACACCGCGTGGAAGGGAGCGCCGAGCTTTTCGACGTTGGACATGATCTGCGAATTCATCGCATTCGACAGGATCACGAGCGGTATTTCCTTCGCCACCTTGGCGAGACCAACCGGGACGTCCGGATGCGGTCCCCAAGTTGGCACGCGCTCGTAGATCATCTGCGCGTCCTCGTCGCGAAACGCCACGCCGTTGCGCTTGCAAGTACGCTCGAGCGCATTGCGGACCACCTCGTGATACGGCTTCCAATCGCCGAGGATCTCGTCCCGCCGGTAGTCTGAAAAGTTCTCGATGAACTCCTGCATGTGCGTTTCATCGAGCTGGTTGCCGTAAAGGTCACGCGCGGCTTCCGCCATCGCGAAGTAGGTGAGCGTACCGTAGCAGTCGAAGGTAATGTATTTGGGGCGGAAAGCAGCCATCGTTCGTCCATCCTCTGTCGCGACGTTTCGAGTGCCACGATCATAAGGCCTCGCGCCAGACTGCTCGATTGAAATGCCCACGTGCAAAGCAGAATGTTCCGTTTTTGCAAGACGGTTCGGCACGGCATTGCTGTCCTCCGCGGCGGGAAGGCAGCCGCGACGCCTTCCTTGACCCGCCGCACCGGCACAAGCTGCGGAAAGCCCCGCGCACTACAGCGAAAAATATCGCGGCGCGGGCCGCCTTCAGACGATATGCCGGACGCCCTCGTCTCAAATTAACGGTAAGAAGACAGGAGATTCCATGAGGACGGACGAAATCGATCTGGTGATGTTCGGCCCGGAACACATAGACGGCGCAGTGAGCCTGTCACAGCAAGCCCAATGGCCGCACCGGCGCGAAGACTGGCAGATGATGCTCGCGCTCAGCGACGGCACGGTCGTGCTCGACGCCAACGGCCGCGTTGTCGGCACCATATTGCTGACCCGCTTTGGGCAGGACTGCGCGGCGATAAACATGGTGATCGTCGACGAGGCGATGCGCGGTCACGGCCTGGGGCGCAAGCTCATGGAGCGCGCCTTTGCGTTCGCCGGAGGCCGGCCGTTGAGGCTGTTTGCGACTGCGGAGGGACTGCCTCTCTACAGAAAGCTCGGCTTTGCCGAATGCGGCACGATCCGGCAACACCAGGGCGAGGTGCGGCTTGTGGCTACATCGCGAGGTGTCGTGTTCGCCACCGCCGATGAGATCGCAGCCATAAAGAGACTAGACCGCGACGCATTCGGCGCCGATCGCGGTGCGCTCATCGATCGCCTGGCCAGCGCCGGGAAATTTGCGGTGGTCCGCCGCGACGGCGTGGTCACCGGTTATGCCGCCCTACGCGCCTTCGGTCGCGGAGAGGTAATCGGACCCATCGTCGCCACCAGCGCAGATGAAGCCAAGACGCTCATTGCGTTCTTCGCGGCCTCCCGTACCGGAGCCTTCCTTCGCATCGATACGGATAGCGACAGCGGCCTGGCTGACTGGCTGGAAAAGATCGGCCTCCAGCACGTCGGCGGCGGCATAGCCATGAGCAACCACGCGCCAAAGAAACCCGACCATACGCAGGTGCGGACCTTCGCCCTCGCCAGCCAAGCTCTCGGCTGATCCGGAGAAAGAACATGCTCGCCAATTCCCTGATCGAACTGGATCGCGCCCATCTGATCCATCCGGTGGCCTCATATCGCGGCCACGAGAAGCTCGGCGTCCGCGTGCTGAAGTCGGCCAGCGGCGCTACCGTCACCGATGCGACCGGCCGCCAGCTTCTCGACGGTTTCGCAGGGCTATGGTGTGTCAACGCCGGTTACGGTCATGAGAGCATCGTCCAGGCCGCGGCCCGGCAGATGCGGGAGCTGGCCTATGCGACAGGCTATTTCGGTCTGGGGTCGGAACCCGCGATCCGCCTTGCTGCCGAACTCGCCCAACGCGCGCCGGGGGACCTCAACCACGTCTATTTCTCGCTCGGAGGATCGGATGCCGTGGATAGCACAGTGCGCTTCGTCAGGTATTACTGGCATGCCAAGGGCGAGCCGCGGCGCGACCAGTTCATCTCGATCGAACAAGGCTATCACGGATCCTCGACGGTCGGCGCGGGCTTGACCGCACTGCCCGCCTTCCACGCTGGTTTCGGTGTGCCCTACGATTGGCAGCACAAGATCCCCTCCCCCTATCCCTATCGCAATCCCGTCGGGGAGGATGCGGCCGCCATCATCGCGTCATCGCTGGCGGCACTCGAGGCGAAAATCGAGTCCGTCGGAGCAGATCGTATCGCCTCTTTCTATGCCGAGCCGATTCAAGGCTCCGGTGGAGTCATCGTACCGCCGCGAGGCTGGATCAAGGCCCTGCGCGATCTCTGCAGCCGCCATGGCATCCTCTTTATTGCGGATGAGGTCATCACCGGCTTCGGTCGAACCGGTCCGCTGTTCGCCTGCTCGGAGGACGACATCGTTCCGGATTTCATGACGACCGCAAAGGGCCTTACGTCGGGCTACGCCCCGATGGGTGCGGTGTTTATGTCCGACAAAGTGTACGATGTCATCGCCGACGGCGCCGGAAACGCTGCCGTCGGTCACGGCCAGACCTATTCCGGCCACCCGGTCAGCGCGGCGGTCGGACTTGCGGTCCTGAACCTCTATGAAGACGGGCTTCTTGACAACGGCGTCAGGGCCGGCCGGCGTCTGATGGCCGGCCTCGAAAGCCTGCGCGATCATCCTTTGGTCGGCGACGTGCGTGGCCGCGGCATGCTCGCGGCCATCGAACTCGTGATAGACAAGGAGAAAAAAATCCCTCTGCCGGCAGCCGCCGATCCGTCGAGGCGGATATTTGACCGCGCCTGGGAGAACGGCCTCGTCGTACGCGCCTTCGCCCAGGGCGTCATCGGCTATGCCCCGCCGCTTTGCTGCACCGAAAGCGAAATCGACGCGATGATCGAGCGAACGCGCAAGACCCTCGATCAGACCTTGGACGATCCGGATGTGCGGCGGGCGCTGGCGTGAGGGCCACCCGCAGGAGCGGCACGGCAATTCTCGAAATGCCGTGCAAGCGTTAAATTCAGAATTTTGTGCGGGCGCGCCGATAACATTTGAGAGAAATAGGAGCCGCGGAGATGGGAAACTGGACAATAAGCGAGGTCCAAACTCGCACGAAGTTCGGACTTCTCACGATCCGCTGTGAAGATCCGTTTACGAGCCTTGGAGGCGCCTGAACCTCAACTTGAACTGACGGCGGAGCTCAAGTGCGCACTGAAGACGCACAACCGTCCGCACCGACCAACGGAGGAACGACACATGGACAGCAGGACCACCAACTGGACCAATTCCGATGACGCGATACTGGAAAATGCCGTTCGTCGGGGCGCGACACGTCGCGAACTCCTTCACATGTTGTTGGCGGGTGGCATGGCAATGTCGGCCGGCTCCCTCATTCTCGGACGCGCCACGGATGCGGTCGCGGCAACCCCGGTGGCCGGAGGTCACCTGAAGGTAGCGGGCTTTACTTCGTCGACGGCAGACACCCTCGATCCGGCCAAAGCGTCGAACTCGACGGACTATTCTCGCTGCTGCGCCCTCTATAACCGCCTCTCCGTCCTCGACAAGTCCGGCCAGACGCAAATGGAATTGGCGGAGCGCATTGACAGCGCCGACGCCAAAATCTGGACCGTCAAGCTCCGAAAGGGCGTTGTCTTTCACGACGGAAAGCCGCTCACGTCCGCGGACGTGATCTTTTCGCTGAAACGCCATCTCGATCCCAATATCGGATCAAAGGTCAACGCCATCGCCAAGCAGATAACCGATCTCAAGGCCGTCGACGATCTCACCCTTGAAATCACGCTCACTGCCGCCAACGCCGACCTGCCGACGATCCTGGCGCTGCACCATTTCATGATCGTCGCGGATGGCACGACCGATTTTTCCAAGGGGAATGGCACCGGCGCTTTCGTACTCGAAAGCTTCAAGCCCGGCGTCCGCTCCATCATGCGCAAGAACCGCAATTACTGGAAGGCCGGCGGCCCGCACGTGGATACTTTCGAATTCTTTGCCATCAACGAAGACAATGCCCGCGTCAATGCCCTGCTTTCGGGGGACATCCATGTCGCCGCCGCGATCAATCCCCGATCCGTCCGGCTTGTCGAAAGCCGGCCCGGCTTCGTGCTCTCCAGATCGAGTTCGAACAGCTACACGAATCTCAACATGCGCCTCGACATGGCTCCTGGGCAGAACAAGGACTTCGTGACCGGCATGAAGCATCTCGTCAATCGCGACCAGATCCTCAAATCGGCGTTGCGAGGCTTCGGCGACATCGGCAATGATCAGCCGGTTTTCCCCGGCAATATATACCGCAACAACGATCTGCGGCCGAAGCCGTTTGATCCCGACAAGGCGAAATTTTACTTCAAGAAAGCCGACGTGTTCGGGCACTCCATTCCGGTGGTCGCCTCCGAGGCGGCTAGCTCGTCGATCGATATGGCCATGCTGCTTCAGGCCAACGCCGCCGCGATCGGCTTGAAATTGGACATCCAGCGTGTCCCCTCGGACGGCTATTGGAACAATTACTGGCTCAAGGCGCCAGTTCACTTCGGCAACATCAACTATCGACCAACGCCGGACATCTTGTTTTCGTTGCTGTATGCCTCGCAGGCGCCGTGGAACGAAAGTCAATACAAGTCGGAAAAGTTCGATGGCATGCTGGTCGAAGCCCGGGGAATGCTCGACCAGGCCAAGCGCAAAGAGATCTACGGCCAGTTGCAGGCCATGATTGCCGAGGAGGCGGGAACAATCATTCCTGCCTACATCGCGGCTGTCGACGCCGTGACCGCCAAACTTAAAGGCATGGAGATAAATCCACTCGGCGGCATGATGGGCTATTCAATGGCTGAGCACGTCTGGTTCGGGGCATGACAGCATCGGCACCCGGAGCGACATCTGCACCCGGCTATCGTTCGTAGCATATCCATCTATCAAAGGGCTCTAGGGAGCGCCTGCATGAATATCAGGGTTCTCGATCTCATCCTGAGCAGGCTCTTCGTGGCGATGATCACATTGCTGATCGTCTCCTTTGCGGTGTTCTTTGCAACCAACCTGCTGCCCGGCGACACCGCGTCAATCCTGCTCGGACAAGCCGCCACACCGGAAGCAGCCGAGGGGCTGCGGCGGGCCATGCATCTGGATGAGCCGGCAGTCCTTCGTTTTATCCATTGGTTGCTTGACTTTCTCCGCGGCGATTTCGGCACGTCCTATGCCAACAGCATGCCGGTTGTCGCGCTGATCGGCGATCGCTTCGTCAACACGATGAAACTCGCCGGCATCACGGCACTGCTCGCTGTGCCGATTTCGTTGACGCTTGGCATCACCAGCGCCGTGTTGCGCGGTTCGCTATACGACCGCGTTGTAACGGTGCTCCTGATCGGGATCATTTCCGTCCCAGAGTTCATGGTGGCGACCTGCGCCGTGCTCTTCTTCGCGGTGTACTTGAAATGGCTTCCCGCTCTCTCTTTCGCAAACGACGCGCATTCGTTCGCCGACATGCTGAAGATCTATTCCATGCCGGTTATCACACTCACCTTCGGAGTGTCGGCGCAAATAATCCGGATGACGCGCGCCGCCGTTATTGAGACGCTCGACACAACCTACGTAGAGATGGCCCTCCTCAAGGGCGCGTCGCGCGGACGCATGGTGCTCAAGCATGCCCTTCCGAACGCGCTTGGTCCGATCGCCAATGCGGTGGCGCTATCGCTGTCATACCTCATCGGCGGCGTGATCATCGTTGAGACGATCTTCAACTATCCGGGCATTGCAAAACTGATGGTTGACGCGGTCTCGACCCGTGACCTCCCGCTGATCCAGACCTGCGCAATGATCTTCTGCCTTGGCTATCTGCTGTTGACCACGGCCGCGGACATTGTCGCGATCCTGTCAAATCCGAGGATCCGATGACGGTACATACCGCACAGGCGCAGACCAAAGCGCATTTCGGCTACAGGTTCAACCTCGTCGGCATCGCTTCGTCGGCCGTTATTCTGGCTTGGGCCCTGGCAGCGATCCTAGCGCCGAAAATCATACCCCACCCGGTGGGGGAAATCATCGACCTCGAATATTTCGGTCCGATCAGCGACACCCTGTGGCTTGGCTCCGATTATCTCGGGCGCGATATGCTTTCGCGCATTCTCATGGGCGCGCGCTATACCATCGGCATCTCCCTTGCAGCCGTATCCATCTCCTGCTTCACGGGTGTAGTTCTCGGAATGACCGCCGCCGTTTCCGGCGGCTGGCTGGATGCTGGGCTCAGTCGCTTTCTGGATGCCTTGAGTTCGATACCGAGCAAACTATTCGGTCTCCTGGTCGTCGCCGCGGTCGGCTCGTCCGTTCCTGTCCTGATCGTCACGCTTGCCGTCATCTACATCCCCGGGGCCTACCGTTTCTCGCGCGCGCTCGCCATCAACATCAATACGATGGATTTCATGACCGTCGCCCGCATTCGTGGTGAAGGCACCCTCTATCTGATCGGCTCGGAGATCCTGCCTAACATCATTCGGCCGATACTGACCGATCTTGGCTTGCGGTTCGTGTTCATCGTTCTGCTTCTGTCTGGTCTCTCATTCCTGGGACTGGGGTTGCAGCCGCCCCAAGCCGACTGGGGAGCGCTGGTGCGTGAAAATATCGGCGGACTGCCGTTCGGTGCTCCTGCCGTGATCGTTCCCTCACTGGCCATCGCCAGCCTTACGATCAGCGTCAATCTACTGATCGACAACCTCCCGAAGAAGATCAGAGACAGGAGCGTATGATGGCCAACTTGTCCAACCTGGTCGAAATTCGTGACCTTGAGGTTGAGGCGACGACCGATTCAGGCCGCAGGGTGGAAATCATCAAGAGCATCACCCTGGACGTCGCCGAGGGTGAAATCGTCGCCCTGATCGGCGAAAGCGGCTCGGGAAAGACGACAATTGCCCTCACACTGATGGGCTATTGCCGCCCGGGATGCCGCATCTCCCGTGGGCAGGTTCTCGTGAACGGCAAGGACATGGCGTCCCTCTCCGAGAAGGAACGGGCCCGGATGCGCGGAGCCGATATCGCCTATATTCCGCAAAGCGCGGCCGCTGCCTTCAATCCATCGGCAAAAATCATCGATCAGGTGATCGAGGTGACCCGTATCCATGGTCTCATGCCGGCCGAAAAAGCCCGCCGACGCGCCGTCGAACTGTTCAAAGCGCTGTCTTTGCCGAACCCCGAGACCATCGGCCAACACTACCCGCATCAGGTCTCCGGCGGTCAGTTGCAGCGGCTTTCAGCCGCGATGGCGCTGATAAGCGATCCCAAGCTCGTCATCTTCGACGAGCCGACCACGGCCCTGGACGTAACCACCCAGATCGAGGTCCTGCGCGCTTTCAAATCAGTCATGCGCGCGACCGGCATTGCGGGCGTTTACGTCTCGCACGATCTTGCCGTCGTCTCGCAGATCGCCGACCGAATTGTCGTCCTGAAGGGCGGCGAGGTGCAGGAGACCGGCTCGACCGCTGAAATTCTCTCCACAGCCAAACATCCCTATACCCGCGAGCTTCTCGCCGCCTTTGAGCCGCGCCCGCGGGAAGTGGTGGAAGAGCAACCTGACGAGATGAAGCCGCTCCTCGAGTTCAAGGACATCAGTGCCGGATACGGTTCGATTCAGCCGGATGGGCTGCCACTTGTGCGGGCTGTCGAGGGTGTCAGCCTCATATTGGAGAAGGGCCGCAATCTCGGCATCATCGGCGAGTCCGGTTCCGGCAAATCCACTCTGGCGCGCACGATTGCCGGCGTACTGCCCGCGGCCGCCGGCCAGATGACATTCGACGGCCGAGAACTCAGTCGCTCAGCGCGAGATCGCAGCCACGATCAGTTGCGGGAAATCCAGATCGTGTTCCAGCACGCCGACACGGCACTCAATCCGGCAAAGCTGGTCGAAGACATACTGGGCCGTCCGATGGCGTTCTACCATCGCATGGGTGGCCGGGAGCGTAGTGCCCGCATCGACGAATTGCTCGACATGGTGAAGCTGCCCCGCTCCGTTCGCAGCCGCCGACCGTCGGAGTTGTCCGGCGGACAGAAACAGCGCGTGAATTTCGCTCGAGCGCTCGCCGCCGATCCAAAGCTGATTTTGTGCGACGAGATCACCTCGGCACTCGACACCGTGGTGGCGGCTGCGGTCATCGACTTGTTGAAAGAGCTGCAGCGCGAACTCGGGATTTCCTACATTTTCATCAGCCATGACCTGTCCGTGGTGAAGGCCATCTGCGACGAGATCATTGTGATGTATGGTGGAAAGAAGGTCGAGCAGCTATTGCCGTCGGAAATCAAGGCGGCAAAGCATCCTTACTCGCAACTGCTGTTCTCGTCGGTACCGAAGCTGGATCCGGATTGGCTTGATAGCCTCGAGCAGGCCCCCTCGTCCGCTCGTATTGCTTCCTTTGACCGCCGGCAAGCGTTCGCCAATTAAACGCGAAACAGGCTGGTCAGCGGCATGTGAGTCTTTACGATTGGCGACTTCAGCACGACAAAGCTGAAATACTTGTCGATACCGATATCCATGTCAGTCAATCGCTCCATGATGGTCTGATACTCCTCGATACCGGCAGTAACGAACTTCAGGAGATAGTCGTACCCACCGGAGACGAGATGACACTCTATGATCTGATCGGTCTTCTCGACCACCGAAAGGAAGCGCGCAAAATCCGTTTGGCGATGATTTCTCAGGGTGATCTCGGTGAAGACGGTTAAAGTTTGGCCAAGCTTGCTGACGTCGATCTGCGCCGCGTAGCCTTGAATATACCCTTCGGCCTGCAACTTCTTCACACGCATGAGACATGGGCTTGGAGACAGATTGACCAATTCCGCAAGCTCCACATTAGAGATGCGTCCATTCTTCTGGAGCTCGTTCAGGATCTTGATGTCGATTCGATCCAACTTCGTCACGGCTGTGTCGATTCTCAAGCTGGCCGCGGCTGCGGCATGATATGCTGCGCCCGATCTTACCACGTTCCCCGGCAATGCCTATTGGCGACAGAATTCGTTGTAAAGCAGGATGCATTGCGCCTGCCGTCCCTAGCGGAATATTATTCGGCTGCGCGGCGATTTCCAGCAGCGCTTGTGTTCGGGAAGCGGCTAGACTGAGGGCAGTCGGAGATACCCATGCCCGCGCCGCTGCATCACATCGAAAGCTCCCCCGAATTGCCTGCGTCCGCCGATGCGGTGGTAATTGGCGGCGGCATCGTCGGCGTGTTTGCAGCCTATTACCTTGCGAAGCGGGGCATCCGGGTCGCCCTGGTTGAGAAGGGAAGGGTCGGCGCGGAGCAGTCAAGCCGCAACTGGGGCTGGTGCCGGCAGCAGAACCGGGATGCCCGCGAACTGCCGATGGCGATGAAGAGCCTCGATCTCTGGGAGCGGTTTGCCGCCGAGAGCGGTGAAGATACTGGCTTTCGCCGCTGCGGTCTCCTGTATCTGAGCAATGACGAGGCTGAGCTTGCCCGCTGGGCGCGCTGGTGCGACTTCGCCAGAACGGTCGGCGTGACGACCCATGTGCTGGACAGTGCCGGAGCAACAGGGCGTGGCCGTGCCACCGAACGCGCCTGGAAGGGTGGCGTCTTTTCGCCCACCGATGGGACGGCCGATCCCGGCAAGGCCGCGCCGGCCGTAGCTTCCGCGATCCTGAAGCTGGGCGGAACGGTTCACCAGAATTGTGCCGCGCGGGGCATCGAATTGGAAGCCGGGCGATTGAGCGCGGTTGTTACAGAGAGCGGAACGATCAAGACGAAGATCGCGGTGCTGGCCGGGGGTGCATGGGCATCGTCCTTCTGCCGCCAGGTCGGCATCCGTTTCCCCCAAGCTTCGATCCGTTCTTCGATACTGGCCGTCTCTCCCGGTGCCAAAGATTTGCCGGATGCCCTGCATACCGCCAGCATCTCCTTCACCCGCCGGACCGATGGCGGCTACACCTTGGCGATCAGCGGACGCGGGCGCGTGGACGTCACGCCGCAGCAGCTGCGTTTCGCGCCGCAATTTCTGCCGATGTTTTTGAAGCGTTGGCGCAGCCTCTTACCGGGCGGCCTCGAAGGGATTCGTTCCGGCCACGAGACGTTGAAGTGCTGGAGACTCGATGGGCCGACCCCGATGGAACACATGCGCATTCTCGATCCGACGCCCGATCCGGCTGCGGTGAAGCTGACCCACAGCCGGGCAATCGAACTCATACCCGAACTCCGCAAGACGAAGATCACCGCGGCTTGGGCCGGCTATATCGATAGCACCCCGGACGGCGTGCCTGGCCTAGGAGAGTTGGAGAAGGTGCCCGGCCTCATTCTGGCCGCCGGCTTTTCCGGGCACGGCTTCGGCATCGGGCCGGGAGCCGGCCACCTGATCGCCGACCTCATCACTGGATCGGAGCCCATGTTTGATCCGAAACCGTATCGCCCAAATCGGTTCTCGGCATCGGCATGGGGCAAAGTCGCGGATTTCTAGCCCTGCGCCCGGAAGAGCTGCGAGCCCGTCGAGGTCATTCGGCGCAACCCCATTAAACTAACCAGCTCGCCCTCTCCCACGCCTGCTGGATCGCACCCCTTCGGCTGGCGATACGAGGCTGGTTGATTTCGTAGGCAATTGACACGGCATCCTTTGCGTTATCGAGCGTGGCCTGCGCCATCTGACGAATTTTTTCGGTTTTCACCCTCACGCTCAAAGCAGCGCGCCGCCGGCGACACGAAGACCGGTTCGTTGCCCATGCCGACAAACGAGATCAGCTTCTCGGCCGCAGGTAAGTGCTTTGTTCTTGTCAATTCGATTGCGTCGAGCCCCAACGTCGACATCACGCCCCGTTCTCAGATTGGCCGTCAATAGATTTTACTTGATCTCCCGGTGCACACGTCGTGCACACGCGGTTGTCTAACCAATTGAAAAACTTAAACTCTCGCTCCAATCCATCATGGGCGCGACGGAAAATAGATTGTCTTGCGATTTCAATCTGTTACCTTATCGTCTTCCACATTCGGCCGTTATACTATTTTCGCAAAAATAGTACAGCCGCCGGGCGCGTGATCGCCAAGCCGCAGCAATATCTTCTGCAGAGCGCTCCTGGCCATACGAAGCCAACTCCTCAGGGAACGTCTCTGCGAGGGATCACTCGCTGCGCATTGTCGTCACTATAGAGGAATGGCAATCGAAAGAGCGGTGTCGATGAGCAGTGAATCGGATTTCGACACCCCCGATCCGATCGGACTTCTTCTCAACCTGACCCAATTAGCGCGTAAGCCAATGCGCAAGGATTCTGGATCTACAGTCCCGTCGTTGCGCGATACCGCCGCCGCTTGGCCGCCCCCATGAACAGTCACGCCATCAGTTCGCTTTCGCCTTCACATATCGACCGGGCGCCGGTTCGCCCGGAGGATAGACGTTGCTGCCGAGTTGCGTGCGCGCCGGAAGCTGCTCTTCTGCCCAAGCCTTGAGCCAACCGATCCAGTCGTTCCACCAACTGCCCGGTTTTTCGTCGGCGCTCGCCAGCCATGTCGCCGGATCGTCGCATCGATTGGCCGACACCCAGTAGCTTCGCTTGTTCTTCGATGCCGGGTTGATCACGCCGGCAATATGCCCGCTCGCGCCGAGAACAAAACGAGTGTCACCGCCGAACAGGCCCGTCGTGCGATAGGCGGATCGCCACGGCACGATATGATCCTCGACGGTCGCCAGAACGTAGGCAGGCAGGTCGACACGTCCCAAATCGACCGATGCGCCGCACATCTTCAATCTGTTTGGATTCCGAAGATTGTTCTCCAGGTACATGTTCCTGATGTACCAACAATACATCGGTCCCGGCAGATTGGTTACGTCGGCGTTCCAAAACAGAAGATCGAAACGTTCCGGCGGCTTTCCCTTCAGGTAGTGATTGACCACGTTCGGCCATATCAGTTCTTTCGAACGAAGGGTCTGGAACACGAACCCAAGCTCGGCGCCGCGATAGATGCCTCCGTTGCCGATCGTCTGCTCGCGCTGACGCACGCTCTCTTCGTCCACGAACACGCCAAGATCGCCCGGCTCCCGGAAATCGAGCATGGTCGTCAGCAAGGTCACGCTGGCCACCGACTCGTCCCCTCGCGTCCGCAGCAGTGCAAGCGCAGACGACAGGATGGTTCCGCCGACGCACCAGCCGACAACGTTGATCTTGTCGGCACCCGAAATCGATTGAGTGATTTCGATGGCGCGCATGGCGCCATGCTGGACGTAATCGTCCCAGCCAAAATGCCCGCAAGAGGCATCCGGATTGCGCCAGGAGACCATGAACACCGTCAGGCCGTGCTCGACCGCGAACCCGACGAAGGAATTGGCCGGCTGGAGGTCGAGGATGTAGAACTTGTTGATGCAAGGAGGGACAATCAACAGAGGCCGCGCGGCCACCTGCTCCGTCGCGGGCTCATATTGAATGAGCTGAAACAGGTCGTTTTCGAACACGACCGCACCCTTTGAAGTCGCGACGTCCTTACCGACCTCGAATGCGCTCTCGTCCGTGATCGTCAGATTGCCCTTGCCAAGATCGGCCATCAAATTGTCGAGGCCCGCCCTGAGGCTTTGACCTTCGGTATCGGTCGCGAGCTTGATGACATCAGGGTTGGTGGCGGTAAAATTGGTCGGGCTCATCGCCTCGACGAGCTGGCGCGTGAAGAAACGCAGCCGGTGCTTCTCCCTCTCATCCATATCCAGGGCTTCGACGAAGTCGGTGCAATAGCGCGAGTTCAACAGATAGGACTGCTTCAGCAGGCTGTAGAGCGAGTTGTCCCGCCATTCCGTGGCATTGAACCTGCGATCGCCGCGCGCGGGTTCCAGGCCTCCTTCGCTCTGCATGCCCGCGGCCGATCTGATGACGTGCTCCGTGACCTGGTACAGACGCTTCAGATGCTCGGCCTGTAGTTCAGCGATGCGTGCCGACGAGCTGAGCGCTGAACTCGCCTTCGTACCGTCGCGATCGTCATCCACGGGCCACCCCAGCGACCGCCACAGGCTCGCGCCCGCCTTCATGAATCCGTCGACAAACTCGTCCGGCATATTGAATGGCCGATTCATCAGATATCCCTCACTCAGCAAAATAGGATGATGTGTTGCGTTTCCAGTTCCGGGCAGCTTCTGTCTGGCGCCCTTCGCTCTCATGCCCGGCGGCTGCATCGCGCCGCCCGGAGCGTCACAAACGTTCGCTTGCCTTCGTCAGGTTCCGGAGCGGACGATTGAGCCTTCGCGGATCCCATCAACGTTCACGGCAAGACGCTTTATCTTGTCGTACAGGGTTTGCTTCGGGATACCCAGCAGCGCAGCGGTTGCCTGTACGTCGCCTTGCTTGCGCCGCAGCGCGTCCTCGATGATCGACCGCTCGATATTTTCGAGTTGTCGGGGCAACGACAGATCCGACGTACCAAACCCAGACTTGTTGATCGCCTTGCCGTCGAGCACGCCCAGCACGAAGCGGTCGGCGACGTTGCGAAGCTCGCGTACGTTCCCCGGCCAGGAATAAGCCAGCAACACGGACATGGTCTGCTCGTCCAGGATCGGCGCATCGCGCTCGAAGCGTCTGGCGGCATCCAGCGTGAAGTGCTCGAACAGCAGCGGAATGTCTTCGCGCCGTTCCCGAAGCGGCGGCAGTTCGATGAATGCGACGCCAAGGCGATAGTAGAGATCCGCGCGAAACAGTTTCTTTTCGCTCAGCTCGAACAAATTCGTCTTGCTCGCCGCCACGACACGGCAATCCACCGAGATCGGCTTGTTCGTTCCGACGCGCTCAATCGACCGATCCTGCAGCGACCGGAGCAACTTCACCTGCACGCTCAGCGGCATGCTCTCGATTTCGTCGAGGAACAGCGTTCCGCCATTGGCATATTCGATCTTGCCGATACGCTGGCGGGTGGCACCGGTGAATGCGCCGACCTCGTGGCCGAACAACTCGCTCTCGACCAGCGACTCCGGCAGGCCGCCGCAGTTCACCGCGACATAATTGCCGGTGCGGCGACCGCTGTGATTGTGGAGACAGCGCGCGACAACATCCTTGCCGGTCCCGGTTTCGCCATAGATCGTGACGTCGACATTCGTCGAGGCTAACGTAGATACGAGCCTGCGCACCTCCTGTATCTGCGGCGAGCGGCCCAACAGGTTCGCTTCAATCCCCTGGCGATCAGCCAGGGCAGATCGCAACGCGCGGACCTCCAAGGTCAGGCGTCTCTTTTCGACCGCCCTGCGCACCACCGAAATGAGCTGCTCCGAGGAGCACGGCTTCTCGATGAAATCGTAGGCGCCATTGCGCATCGCTTGCACGGCCATTGCAATATCGCCATGGCCAGTGATCAGGATTACCGGCAAATCCTGATCCAGCCGGCGCAGGTCGGCCTGCCAATCAAGGCCGCTCTTGCCGCGCAGGCGCACGTCGCAGACCACGACGAAGGGCATGTCTGAGCGCACGGATACGTTGGCGGTCTCGACCGAAGCAAATCCCGAGACCGAAAAGCCCGCAAGTTCGAGCGCCTGAACGCCGCCAATGCGGACATCCTCGTCGTCCTCGACGTAGATCACGCCAATTGATTGCTCATCGCCCATGCGAAGCCGCCTCTGTTATCTCAGCCAACGGAAGGATCACGACAAATTCGGCACCATCAGGAAGATTTCGCGCACGCAATTCGCCGCCGAAGGAACGCGCGATGTGGTTGGAAAGCATCAAGCCAAGGCCGAGCCCCTTGCCCGGAGGCTTGGTCGTCACAAAAGGCTCGAACATGCGCTGCAGAACATCGGACGCGATCGCCGGACCATTGTTGCTGATGGCGATGCGGCAGCGGGCAGCCTGCCCCTCTTCCCGGGTCGCCCGGATCAGGATCGATTTTCGCTCGACGCTCTCCACGGCATCCAGCGCATTCGCCACGATGTTGCACAACAGCTGCTCAAGCCGCGTTTGATCGGCAAGGACGCAGAGATTGGCATTAATATCCGTCACGACGGCGACGCCGCCCTCCTTGACACGCGCAGCGAGGATCTTGAGCGATTCAACGATCGCATGTTCGACGGAGACCGCATCAAGCGGACTGCTTGACTTGTAGGCGAAAACCCTGAGCTGGCCGGTCAAACGTCCAAGACGGCGTACTAGTTCACCGATTCGGGTGAGGTTGCCGCGAGCATCGCCGATCGACCCGCGATCGACAAGCAGTATTGCATTGTCTGCCGCGGTCTGTAGCGCAGCCAGAGGCTGGTTCAGTTCATGCACAATTCCGGCCGACATCTGGCCGAGGGCAGCCAGCTTGCCGGCATGGACAAGTTCATCCTGCGCGGTCCGCAGTTCGGCAGTTCGCTCCTGCACCCTGGTCTCGAGCATGTCGTGCGCGGCCTGCAACGCAGCTTGGTTGGCCAGGCGTTGCCTGATCTCTCTCCGGCGTTGCATCACGAGAACAGCTGCCAGCAACGCAACCATAGACGCGAGGCCCGACATCGCGCCGATGACCAGCGCGGTCTGCCTTATCGGCGCCTCGTCGTCGAGAAGGACGAGCTTCCAGAGGCCCCGGTTAATTGGAAGCTCGCTGAGCGTATAAGCGGTTCCGCTCTCGGCGGAGATACGCGCGCCGCCTTTGGATTGAGCGACCACGGTCCATCCGAGCGGCGTCAGGTCGTGGTTGCCGTAAGGTTTGGATCGAGAAATGTCATCTCGCATCTGCACCGACAGCGGTGCCATCGGCCGATAGCGCCACTCGTCACGGGAAGCGAGTATGGTGACCTGACGCTCGTCGAGCAGAAGAATGTCGCCTTCAGTATTGCGCCATTCACGCTCGAACGAATCCAGATTGACCTTGACGGTGGCGACCCCCCTGGTCGCGCCGCCCTCCTTCAGGGCGTAGGAGAGATAGTAGCCAGCGCGTGCGCTCGTAATACCGATACCGAAGAACGCTCCTCGGCCGCTCGCGAGAGCTTCGCTCACATATGGGCGGTACGACAGGTTTCGGCCAACCGGCGTGCCTGGCTGCTCGAAATCGGCCGCTGCCAAGGTGTCTCCCGAAACATCTAAAACGTAGAGGTTGTCGGCCCCCGCAAGCAGATTGATCGACTTCAAGTACAGGCTGACGGATTGCTGCAGTGCGGTATCCTGGGGAGTGCTGAGCAACCGGAAGACGCTCGGAGACGTCTCTAGCAATGACGGTAAAAATTCAAATCTCGAAAGATGACCATCGAGTCTTGCGGCTTCCATCGCCAACCGCTGCTGAGCAGCAACGTGCAAATGGTCGAGTCCACGCTGGAACGCAACGATATATCCGAGCCACGAAGTGGCGACGACCAGCGCGAGCGCGGCTGTTCCGCGAACAAGCCAACGCGTGGAATTGGGCATCGCCGAGCTGACTTCGGGCTTCCCCTTGACGTCCACCAGGGATGGAAGGTCCGTCATGCTGTGACCAAACAATTCCGGGGAGTGTCGGCTACGACAGACGACCACTCAGGCATAGTCCAACTCTATGGTTTTGCCTCGGAATACGCGATAGGAAAATCCCGTGTAGGCGATAATGACGGGCAGCGTGATGGAAACCCCGATCAGGATAATCTTGAGCGACTCGGGGCTGCTGGCGGCCTGCCAGACCGTCAGGCGGTCGATCACAACGAAAGGATAGATGCTGTAGCTGAGGCCTAAGAAGCTCAGGAAGAACACCAGCACAAGCAACGCAAACGGCAGCCAGCACAAGCCGCCGCGCGCAGCCGGCGAACCGAGCAGGAGGCGCACCGCCAGCAGCGCGATCCCCGTCGTAATCGGGATCGACGCCACCGCAATTATCGCCGGCAGGGTAAACCACCTCACGCGAACGCTCTCGCTGATCCAGGGCGTTGCCATCGAAATCAGGATCAGACCGAGGACCATGGGCGGCCAGGCGATCTTGCTCCACTCGATCGCCTTGTCCTGCAGCGGGCCGTCCGTCTTCATCACGAGCCACGTGGCGCCAAGCAGCGCGTAGGCCATTGGCAACGCGATCGCGATGGCGCCGGCAAAGATCGGATAATTCCAGCCCTCGCCGAAACCGCTGACATACCGGCCCAGCATCCATCCCTGACACACGGAGGCGAGCATTGATCCTGCGATGAACAGGCGATCCCACATCACCTTGCGGTCGGCCTTGGCCTTGACCCTGAAATCGAAGGCTGCGCCGCGCAGGATCAGGCCGACCAGCATGAGCGTCGTCGGCAGGTAAAGTTCCGACAGCACCAGCCCGTGCGCCTTGGGGAAGGCAACCAGGAGAAGACCGACGCCCAGCACCAGCCAAGTCTCATTGGCATCCCAGAACGGGCCGATGGATGCGACCATGGTGTCCCGCTCCTCAGGCGTCGCCCGGTGCATCAACATGCCGACCCCGAGATCGTATCCGTCGCTCACGACGTAGACGAGCAGCGACACCCCCATCAAGCCGATGAAGATCAGCGGAAGCAGTTCGTCGAACGACATCGAAATCATGCGAATTCTCCCCGGCGCTGATATTCCTGCGGGTCCCCCGCCAGGTCCGTCGACGCGCTTGCGTACGACTTCTTGTCGGCGGTTTCAGCCATGTATTTGAGGACGCCGACATAGGCCGCGAGCAGCGCCAGATAGACCGCAACATAGATAGCGAACGTCACGGCGATGCTCGATGACGGGACCCGCGAAGCGACGTCGGCGGTTCGAATGAGACCGGAAACGATGAAAGGCTGCCGTCCGATTTCTGTGACGTACCATCCGGCAATGGTCGCAACCCAACCGGCAAAGGTCATGCCCGCGAATATCCCGAGCATTGGTCGCGGCATTTTGGCAAAATCCCAGCCGTCGCGCCAATGTCGCCACAGGCCTATCCAGCTGACGAGCAGCATCAAGATGCCGGTCCCCACCATGATACGAAACGACCAGAACAGGGGTAGGACGGGCGGGTGGGCCGATGGAAACTCGTTCAACCCCTTGAGTTCTCCGTCAGGGTCGTGCCGGAGGATCAGGCTCGCGAGCTTCGGTATGCCCCACTCGAAACGGTTTGTTCTCGCAGCATCGTCCGGAATCGCGAACAGCAGCAGCGGCGCGCCCCGCGTCGTTTCCCAGATACCTTCGACCGCCGCGATCTTCTGCGGCTGATGCTTGAGCGTATTGAGGCCATGGAAGTCACCGGCCACCATCTGCGCCGGCGCGGCCAGTGCAGCGAAAATGAGCCCGGTCCGAAGCACACGTGACGCGCTCGCCGTGGCGACGCCTTTCAGAAGTTGCCAGGCGCTGATCCCGATCATCAGGAACGCGCAGGTCAGCGCGGATGCAAGCACCATGTGGACCAACCGATACGGGAAGGACGGATTGAAGATGATCTCCAACCAGCTCCGCGCATGAAACTGGCCATCGACGATTTCGTACCCCGCCGGCGTCTGCATCCATGAATTGAGCGCAAGGATCCAGAATGCGCTCATCAACGTACCGAACGCGACGAGGAAGGTCGCGCCCAAGTGAACCATCTCGCCGACCCGGCGGTGGCCGAACAGCATGACACCGAGAAAGCCCGCCTCCAGGAAGAAGGCGGTCAGCACCTCATAACCGAGCAGCGGGCCGGCGATATTCCCGACACGCTCCATGTAGCCCGGCCAGTTCGTGCCGAACTGGAAGCTCATGGTGACGCCGCTGACGACCCCGAGCGCGAATGTCAGGGCGAACACCTTGGTCCACAAGCGATAGGCGCGCAGCCACTCGAGTTTTTGCTGCGGATCAGTTGCACGCAGATGCTTCACCCTAAAGAACAGCAGCACCCAGCCCAGCGCAATCGAGATTGACGGAAACAGAATGTGGAACGTGATGTTGGCGGCGAACTGCATGCGCGCAAGGAACACGGCGTCCATCAGCGTCCCCTCCATGTTCGGCGCGGCGCCTCAGGGCCAGTCAAACGCGCAACGGTCGATACGACATCCATCGTTTGCGACCCACTATCAATGCAGCTTCACATGTGGCTCAGTGCGCCGGGTGATCAGACGCGCCAGCGTGTCGAGCGCAACCTTCACCGAACCATGCAGCGCGTGTTCGTGCATCTTGTAGAGCGACAGGTACATCATCCGTGCGAAGATGCCCGCGAACACCAGGTTGCCGCCCACGAGCGCGCCCATCATCGAGCCGACCGTGCTGAATTCGCCGAGCGACACCAGGGAGCCGAAGTCTCTATACTTGTAGTCCTTGATCGGCCCGCCCCGCAGATAGCGCGGAATCTGGGTATAGAGATGCGAGGCCTGCTGGTGAGCCGCTTGCGCCCGCGGCGGCACATTGCCGCGCTCGCCCCAAGAGCAGGCCGAGCAGTCACCGATTGCAAAGATGCCGTCGTCACGCGTTGTCTGCAGGGTCGGCCGGACGACGAGCTGATTGATACGGTTGGTCTCGAGTCCGGCGATGTCCTTCAGGAAATCGGGCGCCTTGACTCCCGCCGCCCAGACGATCAGTTCGGCAGGGATAGTGCGGCCGTCCGTCAGGCTCACATGGTCGGAGCCGACCTCCGAGACTTTGGCGCCGACAAGCACATTGACACCCAGCCGGGCAAGCAACTTCTCTGTCTCTCTCGATACCCGTTCCGGAAGCGCGGGAAGCACACGGTCGGCGGCTTCGATCAGCGTGATCCTGATGTCCTTCTGAGGATCGACCTGATCAAGGCCGTACGCCACCACTTCGCGTGTCGTCCGGTGCAGCTCGGCTGCAAGTTCGACACCGGTCGCACCGGCCCCGATGATTGCGACCTTCAACTGATGCGCTCCCAAAGGCGCCGATTGGGCATGCGCGCGGATGCAGGCATTGACCATTCGTTCGTGGAACCGCCGCGCGTCCGCCTGCGATTCCAGCTTGATCGCGTGGTTGACGACGCCGGGCGTGCCAAAATCGTTGTTCTGGCTTCCGATGGCGATGACGAGGACGTCATAGTCGAAGCTCCGCTTCGGCGTGACCTCGCGGCCTTCAGCATCGAAATACGCCGCCACCTGCACCTGACGGCGGTCCCGATCGATCCCGATCAAGTCGCCGATCCGGTAGCGAAAGCCGTGCCAGTAGGACTGAGCGAGATAGTCGACCTCGTGGGCCGAGATATCCATGCTGCCGGCGGCAATCTCGTGCAGCTTCGGCTTCCATACATGCGTGCGGTTGCGCTCGATCAGCGTGACGTCGAGCTTGCCCTTGCGCCCGTATTTGTCGCCGAGGCGCGTCGCAAGCTCCAATCCGCCGGCTCCGCCTCCGACGATCACAATGCGGGATTTTCCCAATTGCGGCTTACTCATGATGGCCTCGACCGATCGAGTTCACTATCCGCCCAAACGCGTCCTCCCGATCAGGCTCTCTCGGAGACCGCGTCCGCGACCGCGACGGCGGCCATGTTCACGATGCGCCGCACCGTGGACGATGGCGTGAGGATGTGGGCCGGCTTTGCCGCTCCGAGCAGAATGCCGCCGACCGTCAATCCCTGGCCCGCCGCCATCCTGAGCAGATTGTAGGAGATGTTGGCGGCGTCGAGATTCGGCATCACCAGCACGTTCGCCGGTCCCTCGAAGCCGGAATCGGAAAACTCGTGGTGAAGTACGGATGGCGACAGGGCAGCGTCCCCGCGCATCTCCCCTTCCACCGCCAGATCGGGGGATCGCTCGCGAATGACCGCCCGCGCCTCCCGCATCTTGTTGGCTTCCGGTGCCGCGGAGCTGCCAAAGCTCGAATGCGACAACAACGCCACCCTCGGCGTGATGCCGAAGCGCCGGACCTCGGCCGCCGCCAGCAAGGCGATTTCGGCGACCTGCTCGGCGGTCGGGTTAAGGTGGCAGTGGGTGTCGCAAATGAACAGCTGATGCTGCGGCAGAATGAGCATCTGCATCACAGCGAGAGTCCGCGCATCGTCACGGGTACCGATCACATTGCGAATGGCGGTCAGATGGTCGGATGTCCTGCCGATGACCCCGCACAGCATCGCATCGCCAACGCCTCTCGCGAGAAGGAGCGAGGCAAGTACGGTCGCATTGCTTCGGGTCTCCGAGAGAGCGAGGCCAGCCGATACGCCGTCGCGCTTTCTGCGCGAATGATACACTTCAGCGCATTTGGAATAGATCTCCGCATCATGCGGATCGATGATGTCGCAGTCCATGCCCGGCCTCAGCCGGAGATCGAACGACTTGATCCGATCCTCGATCGTCGAGGGACGTCCGACCAGCAACGGCCTTGCGATCTTCTCGTCCACGACTACCTGGGCAGCGCGCAGCACGCGCTCGTCTTCGCCCTCCGCCAGAATAAGAGACTTGCCGCTTCCCTTCGCCACCGAGAAGACCGGCTGCATCGCGTTGCCGGACTGATAGACGAAGCGGCTTAGCTGCTGGCGATAAGCTTCCATGTCGGCGATCGGACGCTTGGCGACGCCGCTGTCGGCCGCAGCCTTCGCCACCGCCGGTGCGACGACCTCGATGAGACGCGGGTCGAGCGGCTTTGGAATCAGATAGTCGCGGCCGAACCGAAGCTTCTCTCCCTTATACGCAGCAGCCACCACCTCGGGCACTTCCGCCATGGCCAGATCCGCCAGCGCACGGACGGTCGCAAGCTTCATCTGCTCGTTGATCGTTGTCGCCCCGCAATCGAGCGCTCCCCGGAAGATGAACGGAAAGCACAGGACGTTGTTGATCTGGTTGGGATAGTCCGACCGTCCCGTGCCGATGATCGCATCCGGACGAACCGCCAGCGCGTCTTCCGGCAAGATTTCCGGGATCGGGTTAGCCATGGCGAAGATCAGGGGATCTCGCGCCATCTTCTTGACCATGTCAGGCGTCAGCACGTTGCCGGCCGACAGGCCGAGAAAGATGTCCGCGTCCTGAATGATCTCGTCCAGCTTTCGCGCGTCCGTTTTCACCGCATAGCGCGCCTTGTTGTCATCCATGCCCTCCGTGCGGCCGGCATAGACGACGCCTTTTGCGTCGGTCACGATGATGCGATCGTGCCGCAGGCCAAGGCTGACGATCAGATCGAGACAGGCCAGCGCCGCCGCGCCGGCGCCGGAGCAGACCAGCTTGACGTCGGCAATATCCTTCTTGACCAGCTTCAGGCCGTTGAGGATCGCCGCCGCGGCGATGATCGCGGTGCCGTGCTGGTCATCGTGAAAGACCGGAATCTTCATACGGGTGCGAAGCTTCTGCTCGATGTAGAAGCATTCCGGCGCCTTGATATCCTCGAGGTTGATGCCGCCGAACGTTGGCTCCATCCGGGCGATGGTCTCGATCAGCGCGTCAGGGTCTTCTTCGGCAAGCTCGATGTCGAACACGTCGATCCCGGCGAACTTCTTGAATAGGCACGCCTTGCCTTCCATCACCGGCTTGCCGGCCAGCGCGCCGATATTGCCAAGGCCGAGCACGGCGGTGCCGTTGGTGACGACAGCCACGAGATTGCTGCGTGCGGTCAGCTCATCGGCCTGCAACGGGTCCTTGGCGATGACCAGGCAAGGCTCCGCCACGCCCGGTGAATACGCCAGCGACAAATCGCGTTGCGTCGCCATGGCCGTGGTCGGCACCACGGAAATCTTTCCCGGCCTCGGCAGGCGATGATATTCGAGTGCAGCTTCCCTCAGATCCTGGTTCATCGTTTTCCCCGATTCTACTCTTGTTCGAGAGTCGGATGCTTTCGCCCCTCTTCCCGCTGCCGTCAGGTGACCTCAGACGCTTCCATCACGCGTACGCATGGCCGCCATTCCGTCTTCGAAACGCCGTCGCAATATCTCGATCGTTTGCTTTTGCTGTTCGGTCGCCGTCTCGGCGAGCTGGCGCATGTTGGCGAGAGCTTTTTCGAATCCCTGCCTTGCAATTTCGGTGCGCCGTCCCGCGACCGTTTCGTTGCTGGCCTCGGCGGCGATCGCCTTCATCATTTCCTGGAAAACCTCGGTCTGTCGGGCCATCAGGTTTTGCCAACTGTCGTATGCCGAACGGTTGACCTCGTTCAGCGCGTCGATGTTCTTCTTCTCCACGTCGATCAATGACGTCATATCGACGCCGCTGATCTGGCAGGATTCGATGAGCTTGGCGAAGTCGAACCCGGCGAAGCCCCAGTCAGTATCGTTTACCTTCGATTTGCCGTCGGACATTTCCCTCTCCTTCATTGGTGGTTACTGCGATGTTTCCCCTTGCCGATCGGATGCAATCGGCGCCGACCATCCCTCGGCATCCAGCGCGACAAACGTAAAAATGCCTTCCGTCACCTTGACGCGGTCTCCGAGCCGTCGCCGCAGCGCCCACGCCTCGAGGCGGATCGCCACCGAGGAGCGCCCGACACGCTCGGGCGCCGCGTAGACGCACAAGACATCTCCCACATGCACGGGCTTGATGAAATGCATCGCCTCGATCGCAACTGTTGCGACGCGGCTTTGCGCACGCTGTCCGGCATGGATGCCTCCGGCGATGTCCATCTGGGAAAGCACCCAGCCACCGAAGATATCGCCGCTCGGATTTTCATCCGCGGGCATGGCGAGCGTTCGTGTCGTCAGGTCGCCTCGTGGCTGGATCGACATGGCGGGCGCTCAGTTCATGTGCTGGCCGCCATTCGCTGATATCGTCGAGCCCGTGATGAAGCCGGCATCGTCAGATGCCAGGAACACGACGGTTCGCGCGATCTCATGCGGCTCGCCCAGGCGACCGACCGGGATCTGGGGCAGGATGTTCTTGGCCACGACGTCCGGGTTGATGGCCTTGACCATTTCTGTCGCGATATAGCCCGGGCAGATCGTGTTGACGGTAATACCGGCGCGAGCTCCCTCCTGGGCCAGCGCCTTCACGAAGCCGATGTCTCCCGCCTTGGCGGCGGAATAATTGACCTGGCCCATCTGGCCTTTCTGGCCGTTGATCGATGAAATGCAGATCACACGGCCGAATTTGCGCTCGCGCATGCCTTCCCACACCGGCCGTGTCATGTTGAACAGCGAGTTCAGGTTGGTGTTGATGACGCCGTACCACTGCTCCGGAGTCATCTTGTGGAACATGCCGTCCTTGGTGATCCCGGCGTTGTTGACCAGCACCTCCACCGGCCCCAATTCGGCTTCGATTTGCTTCAGACCCGCAACGCAGGCGTCGTAATTCGACACGTCCCACTTGTAGACGTTGATGCCAGTCTCCTTCTTGAACTTCGCGGCCGCCTCGTCATTGCCGGCATAGCTCGCCGCCACCTTGTAGCCGGCCGCCTTGAGCCCAATCGAAATCGCCTCGCCTATGCCGCGCGTACCGCCGGTAACCACCGCAACCCTGGACATCGTCCCCTCCTGATCGGTTCGTGTTGGATTCGCTGGCTCTTGCGAGCCTCGGTCCTTCGCGGACGGCTGGTGCTATCCGCGTCTTGCTTTGTTCGGAGCCAGTAAAACCGACGCTGGCCTAGCGCTCGACCGTCAGGGCTACGCCCATGCCGCCGCCGATGCACAGCGTGGCAAGGCCTCTCTTCGCGCCGCGCTTCTGCATCTCGAACAGAAGCGTCGTCAGCACGCGCGCGCCTGATGCACCGATCGGATGACCGATGGCGATAGCGCCGCCGTTCACATTCACGATCGAGGGATCCCAGCCCATGTCCTTGTTGACGGCGATCGCCTGCGCCGCGAAGGCTTCGTTGGCCTCGACGAGATCGAGATCTTTGACCTTCCAACCGGCTTTTTCGAGCGCCTTGCGCGACGCCGGAATTGGACCCGACCCCATCACCGCGGGATCAACGCCCGCAGTCGCCCATGAGGCGATCCTGGCCAGCGGAGTGAGGCCGCGCTTCCTGGCCTCGTCAGCGCTCATCAACACCATCGCGGCCGCGCCGTCGTTGAGACCTGAGGCGTTGCCGGCGGTTACCGTGCCTTCCTTGTTGAAGGCGGGCTTCAGCTTTGCCAGCGCATCCAGCGTCGTGCCAGCGCGGATATACTCATCCTGGTCGACGACAACGTCTCCCTTTCTGGTCTTGACGGTGACGGGAACGATCTCGTCCCTGAACCTGCCGCCCTTCTGCGCATCTTCGGCCTTGTTCTGTGAGCTGGTGGCGAACTCGTCCTGCTCTTCCCGGGTGATCTGCCATTTGGCGGCGATGTTCTCCGCGGTGACTCCCATGTGATAGCCGTGGAACGCATCCAGCAGGCCGTCTTTCAACATGGAGTCGACGAACTTGGCGTCGCCCATCTTGGTACCGTTCCGCATGTGCGACAGATGCGGCGCCATCGACATCGACTCCATGCCGCCGGCGACGATGACTTTCGCATCGCCGTTGGCGATCTGCTGCAAACCAAGAGCTACCGACCGCAGGCCAGAACCGCAGAGCTGGTTCATGCCCCACGCCGTCTTCTCCTGCGGAATGCCGGCCGCCATGGCGGCCTGCCGTGCCGGATTTTGTCCCTCACCGCCGGAGAGGACCTGGCCCAGGATGACCTCGTCGACCTCTTCGGGCGAGACCCCGGCGCGCTCCAGTGCCCCCTTGATCGCCACCGCCCCGAGTTCATGGGCAGTCAGCGATCCGAACGCGCCATTGAAGGAACCAACCGGCGTCCGCGCGGCGGACACAATCACTACTTCAGTCATAATCAACTCCTCGTTTAGTGTTCTCCGCGATCAAGCGACGACCGGGCGTGGCGCGCCACTCTCCTTCTCGTCATCCGCAATCGTTACGGACTCCGGATCATCAGCTTCGACATCGCGATCCAGGTCTAGACGCTGATGGAGCACTCTTTCATCGAGCGCCCCTTCCCATTTGGCGATAACGACTGTCGCAACGCCATTTCCTATGAGGTTGGTGAGCGCGCGCGCCTCCGACATGAAGCGATCAATGCCAAGGATCAAGGCGATGCTCGCGACCGGAATCGTCCCGACAGATGCAAGCGTTGCGGCCAGCACGATGAAGCCGGAGCCCGTGACGCCGGCGGCGCCCTTGGATGTCAGGAGCAGCACGCCAATGATGCCGAGCTCCTGCCAGATCGTAAGGTCCGTACCGGTCGCCTGCGCCAGGAAGATCGCGGCCATCGTCAAGTAGATGCAGGTGCCATCCAGGTTGAACGAATATCCGGTCGGAATGACCAGACCGACGACCGACTTCTCGCAGCCGAGATTTTCCATCTTGGCGATCATGCGCGGCAGCACCGTTTCCGACGACGAAGTGCCAAGCACGATCAGCAGTTCTTCCTTGATGTAGCGGATGAACTTGAGAATCGAAAAGTTGCAAAGGGCAGCAACGCCGCCGAGCACGATGAAGACGAACAACAGGCATGTTGCGTAAAACGCCAACATGAAATTCCCAAGGGAAATCAGAGTGGCAACGCCGTATTTGCCGATCGTGAACGCCATTGCGCCGAACGCTCCGATCGGCGCCACTTTCATGATGTAGCCCACGATCTTGAAGAACACATGGCTCACGACGTCGATCAGCCGCAGCACGCCCTCGCCGTGCTGACCAAGAGCCTGCAGCCCAAATGCAAACAGAATCGCAAAGAACAACACCTGCAGGATTTCACCTTGGGCAAAAGCGCCGACGACCGTCGACGGGATAATGGCCATCAGAAACTGGACGGTGCCCTGCTCCTTCGCCTTTGCAGTGAAGGCCGCGATCGATTTCGTGTCGACGGTCGACAGATCGATGTTCATGCCGACGCCGGGCTTCCACAGATTGATCACGACAAGTCCGATGATCAGTGCAGCCGTCGTCAGCACTTCAAAATAGATCAATGCCTTCAAGCCGACACGTCCGACCTTCTTCATGTCGCGCATGCTGGCAATCCCATGCACGACCGTGAAGAAGATGATTGGAGCGATGATCATCTTGATGCATTTGATGAACGCATCGCCGAGCGGCTTCATCTGCTCGCCGATCTGAGGATAAAAATGCCCCAGCAATATGCCAACGGTGATTGCAGCCAGAACCTGCACATAGAGGTGCTGATACCATTTTACGGAATGGTGACCGTCCGTCGTTGCTAGTGTTGCCATGTCTCATTCCCTCTCTAGAAACTGTTTCTCAGTCCGATTGCACGACCCCAGGCGTAACCCTGCTGCGATACCAACTGACCGCGCCACCATGAAGCGGAATGAAATTGTTGCGCGCGATGTTCGAGGGGATCGTTTCCGCCGCCGCCGGATGAAATTCGATCATCCGCTCGTTATTGGCGAACACCGTGTCGACGATGGCCGTGACCAGATCGTTCGGCAGATCCTTGTGCGCAACGGCGAAGTTGAACAGACCGACCGTGTCGTACCGGCGCCGCAAAGTCGGATACGAACCCGCCGCGACGACGGATGCGGAGAGCTCCGGCATCGCCAGGCGCAGCGTTGCGATCTCTTGCCGCGTGAGAGGGAGATAACGCACCTTCGCCTTTCGCTCGATATCGATAAGGAACGGAGCCGGCACGCCGGCGCCAACCGCGAGCGCATCGATGCTCCGCGCCACCGACTTCTCCGCGAGCACCGCCCAATCGCCGTGAATCAGGGTGGCCTCGATCTTCAGCGCCTTGAGAAACTCGGGAAAGTAAGTGGCGGTGGTGCCACCCTCGGGTCCGACACCGATGCGTTTGCCCGCGAATTGGGCAAACGATTGAATTGGCGAGTCACTGAGTACCTGAAACTGAAACGGCGTATCGTACATCGCGAACATGGCGCGCATGTTTCGGTATCGCCGTGCTTCGGTCCAGGCAGCGCTGGCGCTCCACGCCTGCAACGCCACGCCTTGCGTGACGAAGGCCAGCTGGATTTCACCGGTCTCGAGCAGCTTGATATTCTCGATCGGGCCGCCGGTCGGCCGCGCCACCACCGCGATGCCGAGTTCTTGCGTGAGCAATCGAGCCAGCCCTTCGCCATAGGCGTAGTAGGTGCCGCCTTCCGACGCGGTGCCGAGAGTGAGCACCTGGGGCCAATGCGCCTCCGCCGCCGGCGCCAATTTGGGCGGAAGCAGAACAAATGCGAGAAGGATCATAATTCGCCACGCTCTTGAAACCATGACGGTCTCCTTCGTTCTTCAGCGTCACTTTTTCTTCTGCGGCGGAAGATCCGTGCAGTGGCCCTCGAACACCTCGGCCGCCATGCCGATCGACTCGCCAAGCGTCGGATGCGGGTGAATGGTCTTGCCGATATCGGCCGGCTCGCAGCCCATTTCGATCGCAAGGCAGATTTCGCTGATCAGATCGCCGGCATGCGTTCCGACGATGCCGCCGCCGATAATGCGATGCGTCGTGGTGTCGAACAGCAGCTTGGTAAAACCCTCATCGCGACCGTTGGCGATGGCGCGGCCGGAGGCTGCCCATGGAAAGACCGCCTTGCCGACCTTGATGCCCTCGGCCTTGCACTGCTCCTCGGTCTTGCCGGCCCAGGCGACTTCAGGATCAGTGTAGGCGACGGATGGAATCTGCCGCGCGTCGAAATACGACTTCTCACCATGCGCGACTTCCGCAGCCACATGGGCTTCATGCACGGCCTTGTGCGCCAGCATCGGCTGGCCGACGATGTCTCCGATCGCGTGGATGTGCGCCACGTTGGTACGCATCTGCTTGTCGACGTCGACGAAGCCTCGCTCGGTCACCGCGACTCCAGCCTTTTCGGCGCCGATCTTCTTGCCATTCGGGCTGCGGCCGACCGACACGAGAACGAGGTCATAGACCTGCGATCCGGCGGGCGCCTGCTCGCCCTCGAAGCTCACCTCGATCCCGGCCTCCGTCGCTTTCGCTCCCACCGTCTTGGTCTTCAGCATGACCTTCTCGAAACGGCCCGCGTTCATCTTCTCCCAGACCTTGACCAAGTCACGGTCGGCCCCCTGCATCAGACCGTCGAGCATTTCGACAACGTCGATGCGCGCGCCGAGCGTCGAATAGACTGTCGCCATTTCGAGACCGATGATGCCGCCACCGATCACCAGCATGCGTTTGGGGATCGATTTCAGCTGCAGCGCGCCGGTCGAATCCACGATGCGCGGATCGTCGGGCAGGAACGGCAGCTTCACGGCCTGGCTGCCAGCGGCGATGATTGCCTTGCCGAACCTGACCGTCTTCTTGCCTCCGGCCGAGACAACTTCGAGATGATGCGGATCGAGGAAGGCGCCCACGCCGGTCACGACCTCGACCTTGCGGGCCTTCGCCATGCCGGCAAGGCCGCCCGTCAGCTTCTTGACCACGCCGTCCTTGAACGCACGCAGCTTGCCAAGCTCGATCTGCGGCGCTCCAAAGGAAATCCCATGGTCAGGGAGATGCCTGACCTCGTCGACCACGGCAGCCATATGCAGCAGCGCCTTGCTCGGAATACAGCCGACGTTGAGACACACGCCTCCAAGCGTGTCGTAACGCTCGACCAGCACGGTCTTCATGCCGAGATCGGCGGCGCGGAAGGCCGCCGAATAGCCGCCGGGACCGGCACCCAGCACCAGCATGTCGCATTCGATATCCGCCTTGCCGGAATAGGATGCCGCAGATGGCGCGGGTGGCTGCGCAGCGGCGGCGGCCGGCTGCGACGCCGGCGCGGGTTTTGGCGTAGCAGCGGCGCCAGCTGCCTCGAGCACCAGGATGGCCGCCCCCTCGCTCACCTTGTCGCCAGTCTTGACCTTCACTTCCTTGACGACGCCGGCGTGCGAAGACGGGATCTCCATCGACGCCTTGTCGGACTCCACCATGATGAGGCTGGTGTCGACCGCAACGGTCTCTCCTGCCTTCACCATGACCTCGATGACAGCGACGTCCTTAAAGTCGCCGATATCAGGAACCTTCACTTCGATCTGCTGAGCCATGCTGCGCTCCCCAACCTCAGAACAGCACGCGCCGCAAATCGGCGAGCACATTGGAGAAGTAGACGTTGAAGCGGGCCGCCGCCGCGCCATCGATGACGCGGTGGTCCCACGACAGTGACAGTGGCAGCGTCAGCCGCCAGTTGACTGTCTTGCCGTCGGCTGAGTGCGGCTTCCAGTAACCCTTGCACACGCCCATGATCGCGACTTCTGGTGCGTTAATGATCGGCGTGAAATAGATGCCGCCGATACCACCGAGTGACGAGATAGAGAACGTCCCGCCCTGCATCTGGTCGGGCTTGATCTTGCCCTCGCGCGCGAGCTTGGCGAGTGCATTCATTTCCCTTGCGATTTCCGGTACCGATTTCTTGTCGGCATCGCGGATGACAGGCACCATCAGGCCATTCGGCGTATCCGCGGCAAAGCCGATGTGCCAGTAGTTCTTGTAGACGAGTGCGTCGCCGTCGAGGCTCGCATTGAATTCCGGGAATTTCTGCAGTGTCGCAACGGCAGCTTTCACCATGAACGGCAGGAGCGAGAGCTTGACGCCGCTCTTCTCCAACTCCTTGTTCATCTGGACCCGGAACTGTTCGAGATCGGTGATGTCGGCGTCGTCATGGGTGGTGACGTGCGGGATGACGACCCAGTTGCGATGCAAATTGGCTGCGGAGATCTTCTTGATGCGGCCGAGTTCCTTGCGCTCAACCGGCCCGAATTTTGCGAAATCAACCTTGGGCCAAGGCAGCAGGTCGATGCCGCCGACGCCGCCTCCGCTTGCAGCCGCAGCTTGCGGCTTGGCAGGCGCCGCTCCGCCCTTGATAAAGGCCTCGACGTCTTCGCGCAGGATGCGGCCATGATTGCCTGATCCCTTCACTTTTCCGAGGTCGACGCCTTTTTCGCGCGCAAGCTTGCGCACGGCGGGGCTTGCATAGGCAAGCACAAAGCTCCTTTCGTCAAAGGTGCCGACCACCGCCGCTCCGGCAGCGGTGGCCGGCGAGACCGCAGGCGGTGACGCGGGAGGAACGTCGGCCTGCACGGGTGATTCGCCGGTTACAAGCGACAGGATGATCGAGCCCTCGCTGACCTTATCGCCTGTCTTGACCTTGATCTCGCGCACGGTGCCCGCGAGAGGAGCCGGCACCTCCATCGTCGCCTTGTCCGACTCGAGCGCGATCAGCGGATCCTCGGCCTTCACGCTGTCGCCGGGCTTTACAAAGATTTCGATGACCGGAACGTCCTTGAAGTCTCCGATATCGGGGACGCGCACCTCGGCGACGCCGGCAGGCGCGCTGACGGGCGACGGCGGCGCGTTGACGACCGGACGCGCTTCGCCCTGCTCCGCGCCCGCGCCATCGAACTGCACGATTACGGTGCCTTCACTCACCTTGTCGCCAACCTTGACGACCACTGATTTCACGACGCCATCGCGCGGCGACGGCACCTCCATGGTCGCCTTGTCGGACTCCAGCGCAACCAGCGGGTCCTCGGCCTTCACCTTGTCGCCCGACTTGATGAAGACCTCGATGACCGGGACGTCCTTGAAGTCACCGATATCGGGAACCTTGATGTCGATCAGACCACTCATCGCTCTGTCCTCGGCTCCGCTGCCTCACACGGTCCAGGGCGCAGCGCGCCCTGCGTCGATCTTGTATTTGGCGATGGCCTCGGCCACGGTCGCCGGCTTGATCGCGCCATCGTCGGCGAGCGCCTTGAGCGCAGCGAGGACGACGTAGTGACGATCGACCTCGAAGAATTTCCGGAGCTTCACGCGATAGTCGCTACGGCCGAAACCGTCCGTGCCCAGCGCGACGTAGCGACGTCCGGCCGCCTGCACATATTCGCGGATCTGATCGGGGTAGTTGCGCATGTAGTCGGTCGACGCCACGACCGGACCCGGATGCCCTTCAAGCTGCGCTTCCACCCAGCTCTTGCGGCGTGGCTCGGTCGGATGCAGCAGGTTCCAGCGCTCCGCCGCCATGCCATCGCGACGTAATTCGTTGAAGCTGGTCGCGCTCCACACGTCGGCCGTCACGCCGAAGTCCGCCTTGAGCAGATCCGCGGCCGCGATCACCTCGCGCAGGATCGTGCCCGAACCGACCAACTGAACGCGGAGTCCCTTCTTGGCCGTCTCGCCGCTGCGCTTAAGGAGATAGAGTCCTTTGAGAATCCCCTCCTCCGCTCCCTTGCCTGCCTCGGCCAGCGAGGGATGCGCATAGTTCTCGTTCATCAGCGTGATGTAGTAGTAGACGTCCTCCTGCGCCTCATACATGCGGCGCATGCCTTCGCGAACGATCGTCACGACCTCATAGGCAAAGGTCGGATCGTAGGACACGCAGTTCGGGATGGTGCCGGCTAGCACGTGGCTGTGGCCGTCCTCGTGCTGCAACCCTTCGCCGTTGAGGGTAGTGCGGCCGGCGGTGCCGCCCAGCAGGAAGCCCCGCGCGCGCATATCGCCCGCGAGCCAGGCGAGATCGCCGACGCGCTGCAGGCCGAACATCGAATAGTAGATGTAGAACGGGATCATCGGCACGTTGTTCGTGCTGTAGGACGTCGCCGCGACGATCCAGCTCGACATGGCGCCGCCTTCGTTGATGCCCTCCTGCAGAACCTGTCCGCTCTTGTCCTCGCGGTAGTACATCAGCTGATCGGCATCCTGCGGGCGGTAGAGCTGGCCGACCGATGAATAGATGCCGAGCTGGCGGAACATGCCTTCCATGCCGAAGGTGCGGGATTCGTCCGGCACGATCGGCACGATGTGCTTGCCGATCGCCTTGTCGCGCACGAGGCTGCCGAGCATCTGCACGAAAGCCATCGTCGTCGAGATTTCACGCTCGCCCGTGGAGTCGAGCAGCCGCTGGAACGTCGAGAGCGGCGGAATTTGCAAGGAGGCGGACTTGCGCCGGCGCTGCGGCAGGCTGCCGCCAAGCTTTTCGCGCTGGGCGCGGAAATATTTCATCTCCGGGCTATTTTCCGGCAGACGGAGGAAAGGAACCTTCGCCAGATCATCGTCGGCGACCGGCACCTGAAAGCGGTCGCGGAAACCGCGCAGCGCGTCCTGCGTCATCTTTTTGGCCTGGTGCGCGATCATCTGGCCTTCGCCGGACTCACCCATGCCGTAGCCCTTGACGGTCTTCGGCAAGATCACCGTGGGCTGGCCCTTGTGGTTCACTGCCGCTGCGTAAGCCGCAAACACCTTTTCCGGATCGTGTCCCCCGCGCGCGAGTTGCCAGATCTCGTCGTCGCTCATGTCGGCGACGAGCTGCTTCAGCTCGTCGTACCTTCCGAAGAAATGCTCGCGGATATAGGCGCCGCTCTTGCTCTTGAAGTCCTGGTACTCGCCGTCGACGCACTCCTCCATGCGCTTCAGCAAAAGCCCGCTCTTGTCCTTCTGCAGCAGGCGATCCCAGCCCGACCCCCACAGTACCTTGATGACGTTCCAGCGGGCGCCGCGGAAAACGCTTTCGAGCTCCTGAACGATCTTGCCGTTGCCGCGGACCGGTCCGTCGAGGCGCTGGAGATTGCAGTTGATGACGAAGATCAGATTGTCGAGGTTTTCGCGACCGGCGAGCGAAATCGCGCCGAGCGACTCCGGCTCGTCCGTTTCGCCGTCGCCCATGAAGGCCCAGACCTTGCGATTTGATGTCTCGGCCAGCTTGTGGTTCTGGAGATACTTCAAGAACCGCGCCTGATAGATCGCCATCAAGGGCCCCAGGCCCATCGACACCGTCGGGAACTGCCAGAAGTCCGGCATCAGCCAGGGATGCGGATAGCTTGACAGACCCTTGCCGCCAGTTTCCTGCCTGAAGCTGAGGAGCTGCTCCTCGCTCAACCGGCCCTCGAGAAAGGCACGCGCGTAGATACCGGGCGAACAGTGCCCCTGGACGAAAATCAGATCGCCGCCATGGCCATCCGTTGGCGCATGCCAGAAATGGCCGAAGCCGATATCGTAGAGCGTGGCAGCGGACTGGAAGCTTGCGATATGGCCGCCAAGCTCCGAGCTCTCCTTGTTGGCGCGCAGGACGATTGCAAGCGCGTTCCAGCGGATGATCGAGCGCAGCTTGTGCTCGATGGCGCGGTCGCCCGGCAGTGCCGGCTGCTGGTCCACAGGAATGGTGTTGCAATAGGGCGTCGTCAACGTCTGCTGAATGCCGAGGCCGCCGCTGCGAGCGGCATCGATCATCGCGTTGACAACGAACTCGGCCCGTTCATTGCCGCGGTGGCCCTGGATGGCAGATAGCGCATCGAGCCATTCCCGGGTTTCCTGCGGATCCAAATCGTGCGCGTCCGCGACTGTCATTACTCTCTCCATTGCATGCCAGGCCGAAGTCAGGCGTCACTGATCATTGCGTTCCGCCTTCAAGCGGAAGCACGCAATGCCACGCAGGCGGTATCGCCTGTCGCTCTAGGTGAAAGATTGAGTGCTGGCTGGCATCTGAACGTCCCCTCGAGTTGCTTGTTTTGAGCTGCTTTTTCTTTTGCCCATACTTAAGCAGCATTCGTGCCAGACCTCCGAAGGGCCCGCCATTGGCGCTCATGCCATTCATTTTGCTTGGCTTTGTCGGCAACCGCGTCGAGGCCGCCGGTATGTTCGGCCGGTGCCTGTCTGAAGCTCCGGAAAACGGGCCATAGGTTCCGCCCGAAAGATCGGACCATCAAGCGGCGCTCCAGATCGCGGCGCGCGTTGTGGACGTCCGACTTCGACAAGCCATGGCGAAAGGCACTATGCTCCCGGCGCAGGCGTTGGTCAGTGCGGAAGTGACTATCGAGTTGACTAACTCCGTTCGGATAGCGAATGTCCGCGACCGACGCGCTCTTGCATTTCATCGCGTACAGCAGCATGAGCGCACTTATGCAATTTTCATGACGTTGGATTCTCGACGCCGTCATCTTCGGCTCTCGCAGATCACGAGTTTGAGCAAATGACCGTCATACTGGATCTCCTCAACAACGATCCGCGAGCGAAGATACGGCCCGAGGTGCCGCGTCATCCCGAGAAGGTGAACCGTCCTGACACGCCCATACAGAGCAAGCCCGCATGGATCCGCGTGAAGGCTCCAGGCTCGGCCGAATGGGCCGAGACGAAGCGCATCGTGCGCGAAAACAAACTCGTGACCGTCTGCGAGGAAGCCGGCTGCCCCAACATCGGCGAGTGCTGGGCGAAGAAACACGCGACCTTCATGATCATGGGCGATACCTGCACGCGCGCCTGCGCTTTCTGCAACGTGCGCACCGGCCTACCCGGCCCGCTCGATGCCGATGAGCCGGCTAAGATCGCCGACGCCGTGGCCAAGCTCGGGCTCGAGCACGTGGTCGTCACTTCGGTCGATCGCGACGACCTTGCCGACGGCGGCGCCGTGCACTTTGCTGCAACGATCGCCGCAATCCGCGCGACGAGCCCTCGCACGACGATCGAAATCCTGACGCCGGATTTTTTGCGCAAACAGGGCGCGCTCGAAAAGGTCGTTGCAGCGAAGCCCGACGTGTTCAACCACAACCTGGAGACAGTGCCATCGAAATACCTGACGGTGCGCCCTGGCGCACGCTATTTCCATTCGGTCCGGCTGCTGCAACGCGTGAAGGAACTCGACCCGCAGATATTCACCAAGTCCGGCATCATGGTCGGCCTCGGCGAGGACCGGAGCGAGGTGCAGCAGCTGATGGACGACCTGCGATCCGCCGACGTCGATTTCCTGACCATCGGCCAGTATCTGCAACCCACGCGCAAGCACCACGCGGTCGTACGCTTCGTGCCTCCCGACGAATTCGAAGCCTATGAGAAGGTCGCTTATGCCAAGGGCTTTCTGCTGGTGTCGGCCACGCCGCTGACACGCTCCTCACACCACGCGGGCGATGACTTCCGCAAGCTACGCGAGCGCCGGCGCGGTTAGAAACTGGTTACGGTTGAACGACACATTGCGATGCTCGACGATCAGGAGCGTGGTTTAAACCGAGCCCGTTAGCTGATCCCATTGTAGTCGGAAGAAACCGGCGAGAGATGAAATATTCAGCGGGCGTGTCCTCACAATGTCGTCGTTCGACTAGGACTCCCAAGCTGGCGACGCGGTACCACTCGCACCGTCCTCCGGTCCTAATTCCCCGCAAACAGGGATTCTTCAGGATTTTTCCACATCACGCGGTGCGACTAAGGTCGTGAATGACCGGCCGAAGGCCGCTTGAGGTTATCTCCAAAGTCGCCAGTGTGACGGGCAGCTTGAAACGGCGGGGCCCCGCACTTCCAGGATTTAGATATAGCACATCGTCAATCGTTTGGATCCGCGGTCGATGCGAGTGGCCGGAAACGACCACGTCAATTCCGCAAACTGCTGGATCAATCTGCAGGTCCTGAAGGTCGTGCAAGACATAGAACGATCGCTCGCCGAGCCGTACCGCCTGAGTGTCAGGATAATGTTTCGCCCAGTCGCCGGTATCGATGTTCCCTCTAATCGCAGTGACAGGCGCAATCCGACGGAGTCTGACAAGAACGTCCGCACCACCAATATCGCCGGCGTGGATGATATGCGCCACACCGGCAAGCCCTTCCTCAGCCTCGGGCCGCAGGAGCCCGTGGGTGTCCGAGACAATTCCAATCCGCAGCACTGCAGCATCCATCGATGCGCGCCGAACGGCATGTCCGACTAACTCGGTCCCGCATACCACGCCCCACCTCTGAGAGCCGGCTCACTTTGGCTGTCGCAAGATTTTTCTTGATCTCTCGGTGCACACGTCGGGAACACGCGGCTGTCTAACACATTGAAAAAATTGAATTCTCGCTCCAATCCATCATGGGCGCGACGGAAAATTTCCAGTCTAAGCCATTCATCTCGTGAGGCTTTTTGTCACCCGCCGATTCTATAAGGGATTGGCAGAATTGGCAATTTTTGCAGGCGGGCGAACCTTCCTGCGTTGTTGTTCTACGACCATACTCGCAACTTGGAAGCCAAACTCAGTACGCTGTCACGGACCATTAAGCGCGCTGGCCCGCGCGCCAGCCCATCTCCCAGAAGTCCGACTCGAGTCGCGTAGCTTCCTTGAATATCGCGATCAGCTCGGCCTCGCGGGCCGGAGTGGCGTACAGATCGGCGAGATCCTCCAGGTGAGCCCTCGCTTTCGCCGCGACCTCCTGGTATGGCGCGCCGGCATACTCGGCGATCCAAACGTGATATGGGTTCGTTGCAGCGAGCGCATCGGGTCGCGACGCAAGCCGCGTCGCGATCTCCGCGTAACCGATCACGCAAGGCGCAAGCGCCACCTTGAGTGCCAACAGATCGCCGCGCATTCCAGCGTCAAGCACGTAGCGTGTATAGGCCAGCATCTCGACGGCAGGCGGGGCTTGTTCGAGATCGCCGGGCGACAGGCCCCAGCCGGCGCAGAGCTTCACATGCAGGTTCATCTCGACGTCGAGGATGGCCGAGAGACCGGCGCCCGCTTCACGCATGTCGGCAAGCTTGGGCGACTTGTAGACCGCAAGCGCGTAGGCACGGGCAAATTCGACGAGGAACAGGTAATCCTGAATGAGATAGTGACGAAACGCCGCTTCGGCGAGCGAACCGTCCGCCAACCCGATCGTGAAGGGATGCTCGGTGTAGGCCCGCCATTCGGCGGATGCTGCCGTCTTTAGGCGCTCGAAGAAACTCACGTTCATTCGCCTGCTTTGCTTTTCATAAATGTCCTTGACTTGCCGCCACTGGAACGTGACGAACTAGGCGGAGTTGAGCTTGATCCGTGCAAATCCAAGTTCGGTTGCGAACACACTGCACCAGTTTCGGACCAGAAGCGACCCGCCGCGATCTCATCGTCTGGCCCTTTGCGCCCAAAACCCTTGCGGTGACCGACGAAGTCCGGCAAGCGAACCTTCTTCTGGGCGCCGGGAAGGTTCCCTTACCAAGCCCTCCCCATGGCGGGTCCAAGATACTACGTTATGGCCATGAAGAATCACGGCCGCCCCCAAGCCATCGGGCCAATAGCCACACCAGAGCCCTTCGTGCGGCAAAGCTTCGACGACGCACGCAAGGCGGTCGCAGCTTTGCGATCACTTTATGCCCGAAACACCCAGTTTCTGCGCGATTCCTTCGCCGCGCTCGCGGCTGGCAGCGACAGTAGCCGGCGATACCGGACGTTCTATCCGGAAATCAGCGTCACCACGAGCTCATACACCCAGGTCGATTCTCGTCAGTCCTATGGCCACATGCCGACGCCCGGGCACTACTCGACCACGATCACCCAGCCCGACCTGTTCGAAACCTATCTCGTCGAGCAGCTCGATCTGATCATGCGCAACCACGGCGTTCCGGTCGTCGTATCGGAATCGGAAACCCCCATCCCACTGCATTTTGCTTTTCAGGAAGGCACCTACGTTGACGGCGCCGCCGCCAGGAACATCAAGCGACCGATCCGAGACCTGTTCGACGTTCCGGACCTTGATGGAACCGACGATCAGATCGCCAACGGTACATACGAAGCACCGGTCGGCCGGCCGAGGCCGCTGGCGCAATTCACGGCGCAGCGCGTCGACTATTCCCTGCATCGCCTGCAGCACTACACGGCCACCAGTCCAAACCACTTTCAGAACTTCGTGCTGTTCACCAACTACCAATTCTACATCGACGAATTCTGTGCTCGTGCCAGGGACCTGATGGCGGAGGGCGATAGCGGCTATACCGAATTCGTCGAGCCAGGCAACATCGTCACCAGGCGCGGCGAACAGCGGCCGGGCGCCGACGTCATAACCGGGCGCCTGCCGCAGATGCCGGCATATCACCTGAAGAAGCCGGACTACGCTGGCATCACCATGGTCAATATCGGTGTCGGCTCCGCGAACGCCAAGACGATCACCGACCATATCGCCGTGCTCAGGCCGCATGCGTGGCTCATGCTCGGGCACTGTGCCGGATTGCGCGACACCCAGGCACTGGGCGACTACGTGCTGGCGCATGCTTACATGCGGGAGGACCATGTTCTCGACGACGACCTCCCGCTATGGGTGCCCCTTCCCGCGCTCGCCGAAATCCAGGTCGCACTCGAGGAGGCGGTGGCGGAAGTGACCGGGCTATCCGGATATGACCTGAAGCGCGTCATGCGCACCGGCACCGTTGCTTCCATCGATAATCGCAACTGGGAATTACGCGACCGCCGTGGTCCGATCCAGCGGCTTTCACAGTCGCGCGCCATTGCGCTCGACATGGAATCGGCGACGATCGCCGCCAACGGATTCCGCTTCCGCGTACCTTACGGAACCTTGCTGTGCGTATCCGACAAGCCGTTGCACGGAGAACTGAAGCTGCCCGGCATGGCCACCGAGTTCTACAAGCGGCAGGTGGCCCAGCATCTGACCATCGGCATCCGGACGATGGAGAAGTTGGCGGACATGCCGTTGGAGCGGCTGCACTCGCGCAAGCTCAGAAACTTCTCGGAAACGGCCTTCCAGTAAGGCGAGCCGGGACCTGCCGAGACCTTACCGCGTTCCGTAAGCGCGATCGCCGGCATCGCCAAGGCCAGGCAGGATAAAGGCGTTTGCGTCCAGCCCCTCATCGATACCGGCCGTCCATAACCGCACGTCGGGATGCAGGCCGCGGAAGCGCTCCACGCCTTCCGGCGCGGCAAGCAGGCATACCAGCCGAATATCCTTCGCGCCTCGTTCCTTCAGCCGGTCCACCGCCGCCACCGCCGTGTTCGCCGTCGCAAGAACCGGCGACACCACGATCGCAAGCCGCTCGTGAAGATCGGACGGCGATTTGAAGAAATATTCGACGGCGACGAACGAATGCGGTTCGCGGTAAAGCCCGATATGCGCGACGCGGGCGGTCGGAACGAGGTCCAGCATTCCGTCGACAAAGGTTACGCCTGCCCGCAACACCGGCACGAAAACCAGTTTCTTACCCGCGATCTTGGCCGAGTGCATGCGTGCAAGCGGAGTCTCGACCTCCACGTCGGTCAGCGGCAAATCGCGTGTCACCTCATAACAAAGCAGCATTCCGATCTCCTTGAGGAGCTCGCGAAAGGATTTTGTCGAAATCGTCTTGTCGCGGATCAGCGTAAGCTTGTGCTGGACCAACGGGTGATCCACGATCGTAACGCCTTCCATGCTTTTTGCTCCCTGCGGGTAATCGGATCGCGTCAAAACAAACACTAGAAAACCGTGCCGTCGCTGGCGACCTTGACAGGCGGCGAACCATCGGGCCGGCGCGCGAACGCCAGTGCCCTGCCCGCCGCCCAGGTGCCACCTTCCAGAATCTTCGCCAGTGGAAGAGAGACCACGTCAAGACCAACGCGTTGCCGCAGCAGATCCGCCAACCGGTCCAGCAGCGCAACGGTCAATGCCCTCCACTCGACCACGAGCGCAGACCCGACATTGTGTTCGCGTTGCGCGTCCATGGGATCGCGCAGCATCAGCACCCCGGCGTCGACGAACAGTCCGCCATTGCGGTATTCGGCGAGGCCCGTCAAGCCGTCGATATCACTGACCTGCAGCCCCGCGCGCTGTATCGGCTCAATCAGCGAATACGACAGCCATTGCGACAATTTGTGCAACGGCACCAGCTCGCTGGTCGCATCCTCGGTCTTGAGCGCCGGGTGGCGCCAGCAATCTCCCAACGGAATTCCGCCAAGCGTTATTCGCGACGGCCAGATCGGTCCGAATTGGCGCAAAAGCTCCGACAAAATCGTCGAGGCCTCGATCGAACCCGCATCGGCCTTCCCTGTGAGGTGATCGAACAGTCCACCCGGCCGAGCCGTGTCGTCGCGAGCGAAAATCTGCGGCGACGCCGATGCTATTTCGCCTAGCCGATGAAGAAGGCCGATGCGGCCCTCGAGGCCAACCAGCGGATTGTCGTCCGCAATCTGAAAGCCAGCCTGCAGATCGGCAAAGGTCAGTTGCTGAAGTACAGCGGCATCGGCCCGCAACGGCTCGTCGGCCTTCGCTGAGAATGCGCCGCGCGCAAACATGTCCAGACTGGCAAGCGCCAACCCCTCCGAGCGGCCGATACTTGCCCCCGTCAAGGGATCGCGATAGCGCCACGACGAACCTGCTCCGGCGTCAAGCAGCACGCTGATCATGGAGAGGTCAAACTCGGCGCGGGCGCGCTCTTTCCTGTCGCGCCAGTTCTTGCCGTCGGCAAGCGCCCCCCAGCGATCGATGCCGCCGACGACAAAATGGCGCCAGCGCGAATGAAAGGGAACATCGAACGTCGGATAAGCCTTGCGCGTTGTCGCAAGCACGAGATCAACCGCTTCGCCGAGCCGGCCAAGATCGACTTTGAAATGCTGAAGCTGGTCGTTCAAACCGATTTCCAGCATCCGGTGCGCGCGACTGCGCACCGCTTCCGCACTCAAAAGAGATAAGCCGTCTGCCGTCGCGTCTGCTGTCACGATCAATGGCCCTGGCCCGCCCTAGTATTTTTCGAGCGGCCGACCGGAGGCGATCAGGTCCTCAGGCTTCTGGTCAGGTGAAAAATATCCCGCGGCTTTCTTGGCGGCGATTTCCACATGGGCGTCGGCTGGGATCATGTAATCGGGAATGGCGACGCGCTCGACAATTTCGATACCCTGCCCCGACAGCGCATCATGCTTCATGTCGCTCATCGAGATGAAACGGTCGATGCGCTTCAGTCCCAGCCAGTGAATGACATCCGGCATCAGTTGCTGGAAACGCGCATCCTGCACCCCGGCAACGCATTCGGTTCGTTCGAAATAGGCGGATGCATCGTCGCCATCTTCCTGACGCTTGCGCGCATTGTAGACCAGAAACTTCGTGACTTCGCCGAGCGCCCGGCCTTCCTTGCGGTTGTAGACGATGACGCCCAGACCACCCGATTGTCCGGCGCGCGCGCATTCCTCGATGCCCTGGATGAGATAAGGACGGCAGGTGCAGATATCAGAACCGAATACATCGGAGCCGTTGCACTCGTCATGGACGCGGCAGGTGATTTTGGTCCGATGGTCCGGAAGCTTCGTGACATCGCCGAACAGATATACGGTCGTTCCGCCGATCGGCGGAAGAAAGACTTTCAGATCCGGACGGGTGACAAGCTCGGGAAACATGCCGGCGGTCTGCTCGAACAGTGCACGTCGCAGGCTGGTCACGCTCGTGCCGAAGCGTTGCGCGATCCCGGGCAGATACCATACCGGGTCGATCGCTATCTTGACGACGGAGACGGAGCCGCTGGCGTGAACGAATTGGCCATCCGCTACCAATCGCTTGGCCGCCAGAGCCGCCTGAATTTCGGGCAGGTCGAGACGGGCGCGCGTGATCGCGATGCTTGGCCTGATATCGATACCTTCCGCGATTTCGGCGTGGAAGTTTTCCGCAACGAGATGTCCCCACGGATCGAGCGCAACTATGCGTTCCGGATCGAACCATTGCTCAAACGGCCCGACGGTTGCCGCCGGATATGTGTTGGTCAGATCGGGCCGGCGGATCGGATCCAATGCGCCCGAAGAGACGGCAAGCGCCCGGTAAACCGCGTATGAGCCGCCGTGGGTGCCGATCACGTTACGATCCTGCGGAC
The DNA here is from genome assembly GCF_001693385.1 of Bradyrhizobium icense. Lineage (NCBI taxonomy): Bacteria > Pseudomonadati > Pseudomonadota > Alphaproteobacteria > Hyphomicrobiales > Nitrobacteraceae > Bradyrhizobium > Bradyrhizobium icense. The sequence goes on along the minus strand of NZ_CP016428.1, from coordinate 2,950,278 downwards.
GCGATACCGTCCCGATGATCGGACCGCGTTCACGCGCGGTCGGTGCACCCCACAGGATCGGAAATTCATGTGTCGCGCCGGGCACCGGATGCGACGTCAGGCGAATATGGTCGGTACGATTGGAATGGCTCATCGTTCGGTAGTCCCAAAACGGCAACGGCCCGCCTGGATGACGGGCCTGACCGGAGAACCAATGAATTATGCGGGTCAGTGACCCCTGCAATACTATATAGGGAAATTGTATGTACTTACAACAAGGAAGGAAATCCTCCCCTCCGGACGGGCGTCATCGGTGCATCGCCGCGATAGCCTTTTTCCCAGGGTAAATGACCCGTATCAACATTTGATCACTTTTAAGGTGACCGGCGCCACAGTAAAGCGCGCGCCAGTCAGCTTTAGCGCGCACTTGTACTGACCTACATGCCAGCTCGGAAAAACCCCGGCGCACGAAGGTCTGGAGCGCTACACCGCTAGACCCGGTAGATCGAGCCCGTTGGCGCGGGCACATGCAATTGCGCTTTCATAGCCGGCGTCGGCGTGACGCATGACCCCTGATGCCGGATCGTTCCAGAGCACGCGCTCGAGGCGGCGCGCAGCTTCCGGTGTTCCATCGGCGACAATGACCATGCCGGCATGCTGCGAATAGCCGATCCCGACGCCACCGCCATGATGGAGCGAGACCCAGGTGGCCCCGCTCGCGCAATTGAGCAGCGCATTGAGCAGCGGCCAGTCGGACACGGCATCCGAGCCGTCGCGCATCGCTTCGGTTTCGCGATTCGGGCTCGCAACCGAGCCAGAGTCGAGATGATCGCGGCCGATAACGATCGGCGCCTTCAACTCGCCACGCGCCACCATGTCATTGAACGCCATGCCGAGCCGATGGCGGTCGCCAAGGCCAACCCAGCAGATGCGTGCCGGCAGCCCCTGGAACTTGATCCGTGCTTTGGCCATGTCGAGCCAGTTGTGCAGATGCTTGTCGTCAGGCATCAGCTCCTTGACCTTGGCGTCGGTGCGGAAAATATCTTCGGGGTCTCCTGAAAGCGCCGCCCATCGGAACGGGCCGACACCGCGGCAGAACAGCGGACGGATGTAGGCGGGAACGAAGCCGGGGAAATCGAACGCGTTCTTCAGTCCCATGTCCTTCGCCATCTGGCGAATGTTGTTGCCATAGTCGAGCGTCGGAATGCCCATGGCGTGGAAGTCCAGCATGGCCTGGACGTGACCAACCATGGAGGTCTTCGCCGCGACTTCAACCGCTTTCGGATCGACCGCGCGCTTCGACTCCCACTCGGCAAGCGTCCATCCCTTCGGCAAATATCCGTTGATCGGATCATGCGCGCTGGTCTGGTCGGTGACGATGTCCGGCCTGACGCCGCGGCGCACCAGCTCGGGAAAAACTTCGGCGGCATTGCCGAGCAGGCCGACGGAAACCGGCTTCCTGCTTTGCGCCGCCTCCGCCATGATCGCGAGCGCCTCGTCAAGCGAGCTTGCCTGCCGGTCGAGGTAACCCGTGCGCAGCCGCATCTCGATGCGGCTCGGCTGGCATTCGATCGCGAGCATCGACGCCCCGGCCATGGTTGCTGCAAGCGGCTGGGCGCCGCCCATCCCGCCGAGACCCGCCGTCAAGATCCACTTGCCGGCGAGGTTGCCGCCGTAATGACGTCGCCCGACCTCGACAAACGTTTCGTAGGTCCCCTGCACGATGCCCTGGCTGCCGATATAGATCCACGAGCCGGCCGTCATCTGGCCGAACATCATCAGCCCCTGCTTGTCGAGTTCATTGAAGTGATCGAGCGTCGCCCAATGCGGCACCAGATTCGAATTCGCGATCAGCACGCGCGGCGCATCGGCATGGGTGCGGAAAATGCCGACCGGCTTGCCCGACTGAACGACCAGCGTCTGGTCGCCTTCGAGCTTGCGCAGCGAGGCGACGATCCGATCAAAACTGTCCCAGTCGCGGGCGGCACGGCCGATACCGCCATAGACGACGAGTTCGCTCGGCCGTTCGGCGACATCGGGATCGAGATTGTTCATCAGCATTCGCAGCGGCGCTTCCGTCAGCCAGCCCTTGGCGCTGATCTCAGGTCCATGGGGCGCCCGGATGATGCGGTCATTGTCCAGTCGGCGGTTCATGACAAGGGGCCCCTCTCGGCAAGGATTGGAAACGGGTTACTCTCAAGCGCCGACATAACTGCCGCCGGCAACGCGCCGGCTTCAACCAGCGCCGTTGCCTTCGCGAGATCGTCGGCCATGTAGCGATCGCCACCCAGCGCCGGTACGTGCTCGCGCAACGCTGCAATCACAGCAGCCAGCGCGGGACTGGTCGAATGCGGCGTGCGCAGCCCGATGCCCTGGGCCGCAACCAGCAGTTCGATGCCGAGGATGGTCGCAAGATTGTCCGCCATATCGGACAAGCGGCGGGCGGCGTGTGCCGCCATCGACACATGATCTTCCTGGTTTGCGCTGGTCGGCGTCGAATCGATCGAGCAGGCAGAGGCGCGCTGTTTATTCTCCGCATAGAGCGCGGCCGCCGTCACTTCGGCGATCATGAAGCCGGAGTTGAGACCGGGATCGGGAGTCAGGAACGGCGGCAGGCCGAAGTTGAGCGCGGGATCGACGAGAGTCGCGATGCGTCGTTCGCTGATCGCGCCGATCTCGGACAGCGCCAGCGCAATCTGGTCGGCGGCAAACGCGACCGGCTCCGCGTGAAAATTGCCACCCGAGACGATCTCTCCGGTTTCGACCAGAACCAACGGATTGTCCGTGACGGCGTTGGCTTCGATCGTCAACGTGCGAGCGGCCTGCGTCAGCAAATCGAGCGCGGCGCCGGCCACCTGGGGCTGGCAGCGCAGGCAGTAGGGATCCTGCACGCGCTCGTCGCCCTCCAGATGCGACATGCGGATATCGCTGCCCTCAAGCAACGCCGACAGTGCCGCGCCGGCGGCGATTTGCCCGGCATGCCCGCGCAGTTGCTGGACTTCTGGACGAAACGGCGCCGTTGAGGCCATCGCAGCATCGACCGACAACGCACCTGTCACCAGCGCTGCACTGGCCAGGCCATGGGCGCGCAGTAATCCGGAAATGGCGTAGGCCGTCGAAAACTGCGTCCCATTGATCAGCGCAAGGCCTTCCTTCGGACCGAGCGCCACCGGCGCGAGATTGGCAGCGGCCAGCGCATCGCGGGCCGGCACAATGCTTCCACCGACCAGCGCCTGCCCCTCACCGATCATGACGGCCGTCATATGAGCGAGCGGCGCCAGATCGCCGGACGCTCCGACCGATCCCTGCTGCGGCACCAGCGGACAAATGCCCTTCGTCAGCATGGCCTGGAGCTGCTCGATGATTTCGCGTCGCACGCCCGATGCACCTCGCCCCAAGGAGACGATCTTGAGCGCCATCATCAGACGAACGATCGGCTCCGGCGTGGGCGGCCCAACCCCGCAGCAATGCGACACAATGAGGTTGTGCTGCAGCAGCGCCGTCTGGTCGGCAGCAATCCGTTTCGACGCAAGTTTGCCGAACCCCGTATTGATACCGTAGATGGGAGCTTCTGCGCGCGCGGCTGCCGCAACAATCGCCGATGCAGCTTCAACGCGCGGCCAGAACGATGGATCGAGCACCACCGGCGCGCCGGCAAGGACTTGCGCGAGATCCTCGAGGCCGACCCAGCCAGGCGAAACCGCAATGGGGGCGTCGGGGCGACTCACTGTCCCCTCCACACCCGGCTGTGCAACGGATTGAAGCCGATCCGGTAAACGAGCTCGGCCGGCCGTTCGATGTCCCAGATCGCAAGATCGCACCATTTGCCTGCCTGGAGCGTTCCTGTCTCGCCGAGAATTCCGAGCGCGCGCGCACCTTCCCGCGTTACGCCGGTGAGGCATTCGGCAACGGTCAGCCGGAACAACGTTGCGCCCATGTTCATGGCCAGCAGAAGCGACGTCAGCGGCGAACTGCCAGGATTGCAGTCGGTCGCAAGTGCCATGCTGACGCTGTGGGCGCGGAATAGTTCGACCGGCGGCTTCGTCGTCTCGCGAATAAAATAGAATGCGCCCGGCAGCAGCACCGCTACCGTCCCTGCCCGCGCCATCGCCGCGGCACCGGCATCATCTGTGTGCTCCAGATGATCGGCCGACAAGGCCGAGAACCCCGCAGCAAGCGCGGCGCCGCCGAGATTCGAGAGCTGATCCGCATGCAGCTTGACCGGCAATCCCAACGCCCTCGCCGCGCGGAACACCCGTGCCGTTTGATCCCCCGAAAACGCAATGCCCTCCATGAACGCATCGACGGCGTCGGCCAATCCGGCCCGTGCCACCGCCGGCATCATCTCGCGGCAAACAAGATCGATATACCGGTCCTTATCGCCGTCAGCTTCCGGCGGCGTCGCATGCGCGCCAAGAAACGACGTCTTGATGGCGACCGGCCGGGCATCGCCCAGCGCACGCGCCGCCGTGAGCTGGCGCATCTCGGTTTCCGTATCGAGCCCGTAGCCGGACTTGATCTCCAGCGTCGTTACCCCCTCGCCGATCAGGGCATCGAGCCTTGGCAGCGCGCCGGCAACGAGCTCCGCCTCGCTCGACGCCCGCGTCGCAGCGACCGTTGAGACAATGCCGCCGCCTGCGCGCGCGATCTCTTCGTAACTTGCACCCTGCAGCCGCAGCTCGAACTCATGCGCGCGGTTGCCGCCAAAAACCAGATGGGTGTGACAATCCACCAGTCCCGGCGTGATCCACCGCCCCGCGCAATCGATCCGCTCGGTCGCATCGGCGTCCGATGGAAAGTCGGAACGGCTGCCTGCGAAGGCGATGCGGCCATCGCGCGCGGCGATCAGGCCGTCCTCGATCACACCGAGCCCGGGCAGATCCTCGCGGACCGTGGCGAGCCGGGCGTTGAGCCAGATTCGATCGAAGCGCTCGGCCATGCAGCTCTCCTCAAAGGCAGGAGCTTGACGTCTCTATATGTCTATACATAAAATCGTGTGAGTGTTCTGTCCAGCCGGTTTCGAAACATGTCGACACTGCATTTCGCATCAGCGCTGCTCCCCTCGGGGTGGGCCGATGACGTGCAGGTGGTAGTAACTGACCGGACCATCACCAAGGTTACAGCCGGCGTGATGCCGGGATCGCAGGACGAACGCCACAAGCTGGCAATTCCCGGCATCGCAAGCCTGCATAGCCACGCGTTCCAGCGCGGCATGGCAGGGCTTGCCGAAACGCGCGGCAATTCCGCCGATACGTTCTGGACATGGCGCGAGACCATGTATCGCTTCGCGCTCGATATGACGCCGGAAGACGTCGAAGCCGTCGCCACGCTGCTCTATGTCGAGATGCTCGAGCAAGGCTATACGCGCGTCGGCGAATTCCATTATCTTCACCACGACCACGACGGCGCGCCCTACGCCAATCCTGCGGAGATGGCGACGCGAATTGCACGGGGCGCCGAAATCTCCGGCATCGGACTGACGCTGCTGCCGAGTTTTTACGCACACAGCTCGTTCGGCGGGACGGCACCGCATGCCGGCCAGCGCCGATTCATTTGCTCGATCGACCAGTTTACCAAGCTGACTGATGCCACGCGGTCAGCCGTCCGCGCGTTGCCCGGAGCCAATGTCGGCATCGCACCGCACAGCCTGCGCGCCGTCACACCTGACGAATTGGCGGCCATCGCGCCGTTGGCCGAAGCCGGGCCGGTGCATATCCATGCCGCCGAACAGATCAGGGAAGTCGAGGAATGCATCGCCTGGTCGGGCCGGCGGCCGGTTCAATGGCTGCTCGAACATGCGCCCGTCGATCGGCGCTGGTGCCTGATCCATGCGACCCATATGACGGAGACGGAAACTGCCGCGCTTGCAAGAAGCGGTGCGGTTGCCGGACTCTGCCCGGTTACCGAAGCCAGCCTTGGCGACGGCATTTTTCCGGCCCGCGAATTCCTCGACGCCGGCGGGCGGTTCGGCATCGGCACCGACTCCAACGTGCTGGTCGGCGTCACCGACGAACTGCGTCAGCTCGAATATGGCCAGCGCTTGAAACACCGCGAGCGCAACGTGCTGTCCGGCGGTCCCGGCCTGTCGACCGGCCGCGCGCTGTTCGAAGCTGCGCTCACCGGTGGCGCCCAGGCGCTCGCACGGCCGACTGTCGGCCTCCAGGCTGATGCACGTGCAGACATCGTGACCCTCGACACCGCCCATCCCTCGCTCTCCGGACGCCGCGGAGACGCCGTCCTCGACTGCTGGATCTTCGCAGGCGCAGGTGCCGTCGACACAGTCTGGGCCGGCGGCGCCAAGGTGGTCGAGCACGGACGTCACAGGCTCCGCGAGAGCGCGCGTGAGACGTTCAACGCAGCGGTGCGGAGGCTCGTGTCATGAGCCTCGCCACCGATCGCGGCAAACTCCAGTCGGCCGACAAGCCGACGCTGTACAAGCAGATCCGGATCGACATCGAGCGCCGCATCCTGACCGGTGAATGGCCGCCCGGGCACCGCATCCCGTTCGAGCACGAGCTGATGTTGCGCTATGGCTGCTCGCGCATGACGGTGAGCAAGGCGCTCTCGGAACTGGCGCAAGCCGACCTCATCGAGCGACGGCGCAAGGCCGGCAGCTTCGTCCGCCGTCCCACATTTCTGTCAGCGGTGCTCAAGATCGCCGATATCCGCGCAGAGATAGGCGCGCTCGGCCGCAGTTACGGCTACGAGTTGATCCAGCGCTCGCGGCGCACCGCAAATGCCGCCGACCGCTCCCGCCTTGGCGCACGGAAAACCGGAAAGGTGATCGCGATTGCATGCCGTCACAGCGCCGACGGCGTGCCGTTTGCCATTGAGGACCGGTTGATCGACCTCGATGCCGTGCCCGAAGCGGCGACGGCGGATTTTGCGACCGAGCCGCCCGGCTCGTGGCTGCTTCACCATGTGCCATGGACGGAGGCCGAGCATTCGATCAGTGCCATCGTGGCTGACGAACAGGCCGCCGCAGCGTTGGATATCGCGATCGGCGCCCCCTGCCTGGTGATCGACCGTCATACCTGGCGCAGCGCCCGGCCTCTGACTGCCGTGCGCCTGCTCTATCCGGGCGAGTCCCATAAACTGATTGCTCGCTTCAAAGGCGGCTGAGAGGGATCATAATGCACGCAGGATCTGGCACGAGCTATGCAGCAGTTTTGGCAGCAGCTTCGCCGCAACGAGTGTGAAGACCAGTCAATGAACCAGCAAAGGAATACAGCCATGCGCAGTTTTGGAATTTTCGCGGCAACCGCCGCTCTTCTGGTGGCCGCGCCGGCCGCCGCCCAGAACGTCAAAGTCGGCATCGGTATTTCCGGATGGACCGGTTTTGCGCCGCTCACGCTCGCAAATCAGGCGGGCATCTTCAAGAAGAACGGGCTCGATGTGACGATCAAGAAGATCCCGCAGAAAGATCGCCACCTGGCCATCGCGTCGGGCGACATCCAGTGCGCGGCGACTACGGTCGAAACGTGGATAGTCTGGAATGCCAATGGCGTCGCCACCAAGCAAATCTTCCAGCTCGACAAGAGCTACGGCGCCGATGGCATGGCCGTGCGGAACGATGTCGCCTCGATCAAGGATCTGAAGGGCAAGACGATCGCCGCGTCCGCACCGGGCACCGCTCCCTATTTCACCCTGGCCTGGATGCTCAAGAAGAACGGTCTCTCGGTAAAGGATGTCACGATCGTGAACCTCGAGCCGGCGGCGGCGGCACAGGCATTCGTTTCGGGGCAGAACGATGCGGCCATGACCTATGAGCCTTACCTCTCGACGGTGCGTGCGGCGCCCGACAAGGGCAAGATCATCGCCACCACGCTCGACTATCCGATGGTCATGGACACGTTCGGCTGCACGCCGAAATTCCTGACCGAAAACCCGAAAGCCGCAAAAGCACTGGCCGACAGCTATTTCGAAGCGATCGAGATGATCGCAAAGGACCAGGCCAAGTCGTACGAGATCATGGGCGCCGACGTAAAACAGTCCGCTGAGCAGTTCGGTAACTCGGCCAAATTTCTGCGGTGGCAGGACAAGGCAGCGAACCAGAAATTCTTCGCCGGCGAATTCCTGACCTTCAACAAGGAAGCTGCAGAACTGTTGCTCGAGATCGGCATCATCAAATCGGTTCCGAAGATCGACGACCTCTTCGACGCCAGCTTCATCAAGTAGCTTCGATTTGCATCGGTCCCGCTCTCAGCCGTGGGAGCGGGACGACCGCGGTCAGCGCACCGCCTTTTAGGATATGCCCCCGTGATACGTCCCCTGGATCCCGTGACATCGAGGCAGCGCGCGGCCTATGGCCTGGCGTTCTTCGTGCTTTTCGTTGCCGTGTGGGCTTGGGCGACCTTCGGCGGCTATGTCTCCAAGACGTTTCTCGCCAATCCGCTGACCATGCTGCAGGAGGGTTGGGAGCTGCTGACGAAGCACGGCTTCCTGTTCGACATCGGCATGACGGTCTGGCGGGTCGTCGGCGGCTTCGTGCTGGCGGCCATCATCGCTGTGCCGCTTGGCGTTCTGATGGGGGCCTACAAGCCGATCGAAGCTTTCCTGGAGCCGTTCGTCTCGTTTGCCCGCTACTTGCCCGCCTCAGCCTTCATCCCGCTGCTGATCCTGTGGGCGGGCATCGGCGAGTTGCAGAAGCTGCTGGTCATTTTCATCGGCTCGGTCTTCCAGATCATCCTGATGGTCACCGTAACGGTCGGAAACACCAGGCGCGACCTCGTTGAAGCCGCGTATACGCTGGGCGCCAGCGACCGCGGGATCATCAACCGGGTGCTGCTGCCCTCCTCTGCCCCCGAGGTTGCGGAAATCCTTCGGCTCGTACTTGGCTGGGCGTGGACCTACGTCATCGTGGCCGAGCTGATCGGTTCGTCGTCAGGCATCGGCCACATGATCACCGACAGCCAGGCCCTGCTCAACACCGGCCAAATCATCTTCGGTATCATCGTGATCGGGCTGATCGGCCTCGTATCGGACTTCCTTTTCAAGGCCTTCAACGCCTGGCTGTTTCCGTGGAAACTGGCATGACCGAGCTGAAGATCGATCAGGTCGCGCGCACCTTCCCCGCGCGCCAGGGCCATGCGCCGACGCGCGCCCTTGAGCCGATCGACCTCAACGTCGGCAACAACGACTTCGTCACCATTCTCGGCCCGTCGGGCTGCGGAAAATCGACGTTGCTGCGCATCGTCGCCGGGCTCGATCGGCCAACCAGCGGCCGCGTCATTCTTGACGGGCAAGAGGTAACTGGCCCCGGCGCCGATCGCGGCATGGTGTTTCAGTCCTACACGCTGTTTCCATGGCTGACCGTGCGGGAAAACATCGCCTTCGGCCTGCGCGAGCGCGGGATTTCCGAAGCCGATCGCGGCAAGATCGCCGACGGCTTCATCCAACGCGTCGGCCTGTCGGGGTTTGAGAATCATTGGCCGAAGCAACTGTCCGGCGGCATGCAGCAACGCACCGCGATTGCGCGGGCGCTCGCCAACGATCCAAAAATCCTGCTGCTCGACGAGCCTTTCGGCGCGCTGGATAATCAAACCCGCGTGCTGATGCAGGAGATGCTGCTCGGCATCTGGGAGCGCGAGCAGAAAACCGTGCTGTTCGTCACCCATGATATCGAGGAAGCGATCTTTCTCGGCAGCCGCGTCATCGTCATGAGCGCCCGTCCGGGCCGCATCAAGGCCGAGATCGCGGTCGATCTGCCCCACCCGCGATCCTACAAGATCAAGACCACGCCCGAATTCGTCAACCTGAAGGAACGGCTCGTCGAAGAGATCCGCGCCGAGGCGTTGAAGGTTGCGGTTCATGCCTGACGATCGGGCACTGCGAAATCCACCCCGGATGCGGTGAAATCAGTCCTGAATTTTGCTACGCTGATCCCTAACAGCGTCAACTGGAGCCCGCTGGATGCCGTCGCATCCATCACTCCTGACCGCCCCCGCGATTGCGCACTTCCAACACAGTGCGACGCTCCGAATCCCGACAGGGAGACAGCCATGGTGAAACCGTTTCCGTCAAAGACCCACATCGGCAACCACATGCTGCATCCGGAAACGCTGATGCTGAACTACGGCTACGATCCGCAACTGTCGGAGGGAGCCGTCAAACCACCGGTCTTCCTGACCTCGACCTTCGTCTTCAGGACCGCAGAAGACGGGCAGGACTTCTTCGATTACGTTGCGGGCCGCCGCGAGCCGCCCGAGGGGATGGGCGCTGGTCTGGTTTACTCGCGGTTCAATCACCCTAACAGTGAGATCGTCGAGGACAGACTGTCGGTGTACGAGCGCGCCGAGAATTGCGCGCTGTTCTCGTCGGGCATGGCCGCGATTTCGACCACAATCCTGGCCTTCGTCCGTCCCGGCGACGTCATTCTGCACTCCCAGCCGCTGTATGGCGGAACGGAGACACTGTTTGCGAAGACGCTCGCGAACCTCTCCATCAGCGCGGTGGGCTTTTCTGACGGCATCGACGAAACCGCAGTCAGGGCGGCAGCGGAGGACGCCATGCGCAAAGGCCGGGTTGCGATGATTTTCATTGAGACGCCGGCCAATCCCACCAATGGTCTGGTCGACATAGCCATGGTCCGCCGCGTCGCCGAGGCGATCGGGCAGGCCCAGGGCAATACGCCGATCATCGCATGCGATAATACGTTGCTTGGACCGGTGTTTCAGAGACCGATCGAACACGGTGCCGATCTTTCGCTGTACTCGCTGACCAAATATATCGGGGGACATTCCGACCTGATCGCAGGCGCCGCGCTCGGCTCAAAAGCTCTCATGAAAGACGTCAAAGCGTTGCGAGGCGCGATTGGCACCCAACTGGACCCGCATTCCTGCTGGATGATCAGCCGGTCGCTCGAAACGCTGGGCATCCGCATGGAAAAAGCTGACGCAAACGCGCGCCTCGTCGCGGACTACCTGCGCGACCACCCCAAAGTGGCAAAGGTCCACTACCTCGGTCACCACGATGAGCAATCCCCCGCCGGCCGCCTGTTTGCAAGGCAATGCACCGGTGCGGGCTCCACATTCTCCTTCGACATCGTCGGCGGCCAAGCCGCCGCATTCAAATTCCTGAACGCGCTGCAGATCTTCAAGCTCGCCGTGAGCCTGGGCGGCACGGAGTCGCTTGCCAGCCTGCCCGCAAGCATGACGCACTCCGGCGTTCCCGCTGACATCCGCCAGAAAATAGGCGTTCTCGACTGCACGATCCGGCTGTCGATCGGCATCGAGCACCCATCCGATCTGATCGCTGATATCGCGCAGGCCTTGAACGCGGCATAGCAGCACGCCACGCGTCGAAGGCAACGGACCAACCCGCCGCGAGTGATTCCCATCCGGGGGCACCGCAAGCAATTGCTAAGCCGGCAAGATCAACTTAACGTGCAATAAAAAAGACCGGGTGGAAACACAATGGCACTTATCAAGACAACCGAGGCCGGACTCTACCGGATCCCCCTGCCCGTTACCCTCTCTGACAGCACGCACGGCGAACTCAAAGCCTTCGAACTGGTGACATGTCGTGTCCGCGACTCGGACGGGGCCGAAGGCATCGGCTATACATACACCGTCGGGCGCAACGGCGGCGCGATTGCCGACATCCTCCTTCGGGAGATCCCTGAACTGATCGAGGGCCGCGAAGCCGACGACACCGAAGCCATCTGGCATCACGTCTGGTGGAGCTTGCATTACGGCGGGCGCGGCGGACCGTCGGTGCTTGCGCTCTCGGCGCTCGACATCGCCCTGTGGGACCTGAAGTCGCGCCGTGCCGGTCTGCCGCTGTTTCGCATGTTGGGCGGCTTCGACGCCCGCGTGCCCTGCTACGCCGGCGGCATCGACCTCGACCTGTCCATCGAGGGGCTCTTGAAGCAAACCGACGACAATCTCGCCAGGGGCTTTCGCGCCATCAAGATGAAGGTGGGCCGCCCCGATCTCGCATCCGACATCGGACGCGTGCAGGCGATGCGCCAACATCTTGGCAACGGCTTTCCCCTGATGGCGGATGCCAACATGAAATGGACGGTCGAGGAAGCCATACGCGCGGCACGCGCATTGCAACCCTACGATCTCACCTGGCTCGAAGAACCCATCATTCCCGACGATATTGCCGGTCACGCGCGCATCATGGCTGCCGGCGGCGTCCCGATCGCGGCCGGCGAAAACCTGCGCTCGCTCTGGGAATTCAAGAACTATATCGCCGCTGGTGCGGTGTCCTATCCCGAGCCCGATGTCACCAATTGCGGCGGGGTTACCGCCTTTATGAAGATCGCGCGGCTGGCGGAAGCGTTCAACCTACCGGTGACCAGCCACGGCGCACATGACGTCACCGTGCATTTGCTCGCGGCCTGTCCGAACCGCTCCTATCTCGAAGCGCACGGATTTGGGCTCGATAGTTACATCGAGCACCCGCTTGTCCTCCAGGAAGGCATGGCATTGGCGCCGACGCGGCCCGGCCATGGAATCGCATTCGACTGGAACGGGTTGACGCAGCTCGCAAAGTAACGGGGCAGGCTAGTCGGCGACGCGATGCTGGTCGCACCGGTCTGCCCGCGAACCCTTGCAAAGCGGGTTCTGCATGACGGCCGCCGGGAAAAATTGGCAGGTCCGTCAGGGGCAGCCCAGCTTTCGTCCAAATAGAATGCAAAGACAACACGTTGTGAATTCGATCTGGCGTGCTTTCTGATAGCGTTCGCTAGGCGCCTGTCCCGCCGCGCCGTCCTGTAAACACGGATAAATGTTTAAGCAGGAGGATGGCCCACCAAAATTCAAAGCAAATCGTACAATTCAGCCAGCGGTTGCCAAGCAAGGCCGGCTCTCCGGCCACGCGATCAAACTCGTAAAGCAACGGCGTTGAGCGGTTGGGAAATATGTTCTCGCTCACGTCGAACAAACATCAGCAGCTTATGAAGAGCGAGGAACGATCATGATCAAGGTGAAGATCAATAGCCAGGAGCATAGCTGGGACGGCGACCCGGACCTTCCATTACTCTGGTTTCTGCGCGATGAGGCCGGCTTGACGGGCACGAAATACGGGTGCGGCCAGGCGCTGTGCGGTGCCTGCACGGTGATCGTCGACAAGCAGGCCGTCCGCGCCTGCATCACCTCGGTGTCCGACGTGGTCGGCCGCGAGGTCACGACGATCGAAGGCCTTCATCCGACCGGTGACCACCCGGTCCAGAAGGCTTGGCGGCAACTGAACGTTCCGCAATGCGGTTTTTGCCAGGTCGGCCAGATCATGCAGGCCGCGGCCCTCTTGATCGAAAATCCAAAACCGACCCACGACCAGATACGCGAAGCGATGGCGGGTAATATCTGCCGCTGCGGCACTTATCAACGCATCGAGAATGCCGTGCACCTCGCATCAACGGGGGTGTGACCATGAATATCCTCACCAACCCCAACAAGCTCCGTGGCTTTGAACGGCACGTCAAGGTCGACAACGTTTCACGCCGCAGCATCCTGAAGGGCCTCGGACTGGCTGGCGGCTTTGTTCTGGCCGCCCCCGTGATGTCACGCCCTGCCCTTGCCGCGTACCAGACCGGGGCCGACAAGATGCCGCACGGTACCGTGGTGGACCCGCGCGTCTTCGTTTCTATCGCATCCGACGGAACAGTGACGATCGTCGCGCACCGCGCCGAGATGGGAACGGGTGTCCGCACCAGCCTGCCGATGATCGTTGCCGAAGAGATGGAAGCCGACTGGTCGCGCGTTCGCGTGCAGCAGGCGCCTGGCGACGAAGTCAAGTTCGGCAACCAGGATACCGATGGATCGCGCAGCACGCGGCATTACCTGATGCCAATGCGCCAGATCGGCGCCTCGGCCCGCACCATGCTCGAAACAGCCGCGGCGAAACGCTGGGGCGTGCCGGCAACCGAGGTGAAGGCCGTCAATCACGAGGTCGTCCATAGTGCAAGCGGACGCCGCATCGGCTTCGGCGAGCTGGCAGCCGATGCCGCCAAGCAGTCGGTCCCGAGTGTCGAAGGTCTGAAGCTGAAAGACCCAAAGGATTTCCGCTATCTGGGCAAAGGCCAGATCGGCATCGTCGACCTTCGCGACATCACGGTGGGCACCGCGCGTTACGGCGCCGACGTTCGCCTGCCCGGCATGAAGTACGCCGTCATTGCCCGGCCGCCGGTGACCGGCGGCAAGGTCGTGTCGTTCGAGGGGTCGGATGCGATGAAGGTTTCCGGCGTCGAGAAGGTCATGGAAGTGAAGGGTTGGCCGTGGCCTTCAAAATTCCAGCCGCTCGGCGGGGTCGCGGTGATCGCACGCAACACGGGCGCGGCGATCAAGGGCCGCGACGCGTTGAAGATCGTCTGGGATGACGGGCCGAACAGCAAATACGAATCCGTCGCCTATCGGGCTCAGCTCGAGGGAGCAGCGCGCAAGCCCGGCCTGGTGGTACGCAAGGAGGGCGACGTCGAGGCCGCCTTAAAGGGCGCCGACAAGGTGATCGTCGGTGAGTACTACGTGCCGCATCATGCCCACGTCGCCATGGAACCGCCGGTTGCGGTCGCGGACGTCAAGGGCGACAAGGCGGAGATCTGGGCACCGGTGCAAAGCGCGGGCGGAACGCGCGAAGACGTCGCTAAAACACTCGGCATTCCCCAGGAGAACGTCACCGTCAACGTCACGCTGCTCGGCGGCGGCTTCGGGCGCAAGTCGAAGTGCGATTTCGCCCTCGAGGCGGCACTGCTTTCAAAGGAGCTCGGCGCTCCCGTCAAGGTGCAATGGACGCGGGAAGACGACATTCGCAACTGCTTCCTGCACACCGTCTCGGTGGAACGTATCGAGGCTGGCCTCGACAAGAGCGGCAAGGTGACGGCCTGGCGGCATCGCAGCGTCGCGCCGAGCATCGCCTCGACATTTGCCGCCGGTGCGGTGCATCAGGCGCCGTTTGAGCTTGGCATGGGGCTGGTCGACATGCCCTTCGAGATCGCCAACGTCCAGTGCGAGAATCCGGAAGCGGTCGCTCATACCCGCATCGGCTGGTTCCGCTCGGTGTCGAATATCCCGCGGGCCTTTGCGGTGCAGTCGATGGTGGGCGAACTCGCCCATGCCACCAACCGCGATCAAAAGACCATGCTACTGGAGCTGATCGGCTCTCCGCGGATCGCCAAGCTCGATTCCGTGAAGGACCTCTGGAACTATGGCGAGCCCTATGACAGCTATCCGATCGATACGGCACGTCTTCGCAAGGTCGTCGAACTGGTCGCGGACAAGGGCGGCTGGGGACGGTCCGTGCCCAAAGGCCACGGGCTCGGCATTGCCGCGCACCGCAGCTTCGTCAGCTACATCGCGACCATTGTCGAGGTAGCCTTCGACAATGGCAATCTCACCGTGCCCCGGGTGGATACCGCGATCGATTGCGGAGCCTACGTCAATCCGGAGCGAATCCAGGCACAGATGGAAGGCGCTGTGATCATGGGCCTGAGCTTCGCCAAACATGGCGAGATCACTTTCAAGGACGGCAAGGTGCAACAGGGCAATTTCGACGATTTCCCGGTGCTCCGGATCGACGAATCCCCTGCCGTGACGAACGTCTACATCGTACCTCCCGGCCCCGACACGCCGCCCAGCGGCGTTGGCGAGCCGGGCGTGCCGCCCGTCGCGCCGGCGCTGATCAACGCGATCTTCGCAGCGACCGGCAAGCGCATCCGCGCACTGCCGATCGGCAAGCAATTGGAGGCTTAAGGGAACGCTGGGCCGTACCGGCCGTTTTCGTTGATCTGAAAGGAGCCAGATCGATGAAACCGAACCCAACCGCGCTCGCGGTGTCGCTGCTGTCGAGCGCGCTCTTGTTGACTGCACAGGCGGCAACGGCTCAAACGACGTCGCCGCCGAGCACCACCGCAACGCGCCCGGCAACCATGCCCCCGGGACAATCTTCCATGCCAAACGAAAGTCCGCCGGCCACGACAACTCAGACCACCGGCGAAGCCAGTCGCGATCCGGTCATCAAGAAAATGAACGAAGACGAAAAACGGAAGGTCGATACCAAGGGCAAGTAGCCTCAAGCATCGGCAGCAGAACAAGTGCGGCGAACATTCGTTCGCCGCCCTTTTTCTCATCGCTTATCGATTCCGGGCAGGTGTTATACTTGCAATCACTTCTTGACGGCGAACACCCAGACGACGCCGCCCTGCGGCACGTTGTTCTCGACGCCGACGTTATTTTGTGTCGCCAAGGCATCCTGGATGCGTTGCGCGTCAACGCCCCACCCGGACTGGACGGCGATATACTGCGTGCCGTCCACTTCGTACGCGACCGGCATGCCCACGATGCCGGAGTTGGTCTTTTGCTCCCAGAGCAGTTCGCCGGTCTTTGCGTGAAAGGCGCGGAACATCCGGTCATTGGTGCCACCGACCAGGACCAGATCGCCGGCGGTCACCGTCACCGAGCCGAACAGATGCGATTTGGGGAAATTATGCGACCAAACCTTCTTTCCCGTCGCGGGGTCCCACGCCTGCAGCTCGCCAAAATGCGTGGCGCCCGGCCGAACCTTCAGACCGATATCTTCAGGCTTGGTCCCGAGCCAGAGCTGACCCGGCACCAACGGCAGCTTTTCGCCGGTGAAGCCGCCGCAGAAATTCTCGTTGGCGGGAACGTAGACCAGGCGGGTGTTCTGGCTATAGGCGGCCGACGGCCAATCCTTGCCGCCCCACAACGACGGACAGAACTCGACCCGCTTGCCGATGCCGGGCTTATGAGCCGGATCGACGATCGGCTTGCCGCTCGGCTCGATGCCCTTCCAGACGTCGGTATAGACGAATGGCCAGCCAGCCACGTATTTGATGCCTTCCGGCTTACGCTCGAGCACCCAGAAGATCGCGTTGCGTCCCGGATGGATCAGACTCTTGATGGTGCGGCCGTCCCTCTGCAGGTCGACCAGCATCGGCGCGTCCACCTCGTCCCAATCCCAGGAATCGTTTTGATGGTACTGGAAGTATGACTTGATCTTTCCGTTGTCCGGGTCGAGCGCGAGCACCGAGGTCGAGTAGAGATTGTCGCCGGGATGCGTTTCCCCGGGCCAAGGTGCGGCATTGCCGGTGCCCCAGTAGATTGTCCTGGTCTCGACATCGTAGTTGCCGGTCATCCAGGCGGGCGCACCACCCGTTTTCCAGTCGTCACCGCTCCATGTTTCATGGCCCGGCTCGCCCGGCCCCGGGATGGTGAAGGTCCGCCACAGCTCCTTGCCCGTATCGGCATCGAACGCGACGACATAGCCGCGAACGCCGAACTCGCCGCCCGAGCCGCCGACGATGACCTTGCCGTCGACAATGAGGGGCATCAGGGTCAGGTACTGCCCCTTCCTGTAGTCCTGAACCTTGGTATCCCAGAGCACCTTGCCGGTCTTCGCGTCGAGGGCCACCACATGATCGTCCGTCGTGGCCAGATACAGCTTGTCCTGCCACAAGCCCACACCGCGGTTGGTTGGATGCAGTTGAAAGAGATCGTCGGGGAGCTGCCGTTTGTATCGCCAGTACTCGTCACCCGTCTTGGCGTTGAGGGCGATCACCTGACCTTGCGGGGTCGTGATGAACATGGCGCCATTGTTGACGATCGGAGGCGACTGGTGCCCTTCCACCACGCCGGTCGAGAAAGTCCACACCGGCACCAGGTTTTTGACGTTCGAGGTGTTGATCCGGTCGAGCGGGCTATATCCCTGCCCGTCGTAAGTCCGGCGATAGAGCATCCAGTTGCCGGGTTCCGGGTTCTTTAGGCGATCGGCGGTCACCGGACTGTAATTCTCGATCGGGCCTGCACCGGCGGCGATTGAGAACAGGCATGTTGATGCGAACAAGCTCGGCAACAGCCATTGCTTCATGGTCATAGACGCTACCTCCTGTTTGTTTTTCTTTATCTGTTTTCAGTTGTGCGCATCCGATGCAGGCCGCCGTCACCCTCCTTGCTGTGCTCCTGCCTTTCCTACGAATGTTCCAGCCACCGTGAGCGAGCCGTCAGCGATCGCCAAGGGAAGTGCTGCGAGGCGCCGTGGCGCCGGACCGAACACCACTTGCGCGCTTTGTCGGGGGTCGAACTCGGAATTATGGCAAACGCATTTAAGAACGTCTTTTTCGCCCTGCGCCGCCTTTACCCACGCCGTGATCGGGCACCCGGCGTGGGAACAAATCGCCGAATAGGCAACGATGCCGTCAGCCGACCGCGGGCGCGTGCTGTCATCAAGTTCGGCTGGATCAAGCTTTACGACCACCACCTCATTCAACCGCGAGCCTTTGCGGACCACCGAGGTTTTGGGATCCTTTGGCCAGGCGCGCACGGCTGGTCCGCCGGGCTTTAGATCCTGCGGCTTGATCACCTCACCCGCACGATCTCCTTCAGCGAACACCAGGACGTCGGCTTTTTGAGGTCGCAGGTCGCTGCCGGGAGCGTCCTCCTCGGCAGCGGCCGATCGAGGCGCCGATGCGTGCACCGCAGTTGCGAGGGCGGTCAGGATGATCGTGCGCCGAGTCTGATCTGAAGGCGATGACATTTTCGTCTCGCTTTCTGCGCCGATGCCATGGAGTGATGGCGGATGCGCGATGATTTGACAAACTGAATGGCTGAACTCGGCCAAAAAGAGGCAGCGGACAAATTTTACTAGTGCGACCTTCCTGTTTTCAACATCGCTCGGTTTGTCTGACGCAATCGCAGCAAATTGCATGTTGCCGCGTTCCGCGGCGCTGCCATAAGCGCCCCAGGACGAGCAAGCGTGCAGGTTGACTCCTCGCCGTATTCTCCAAATACTTGACTGAAAATCGGAAGAAGCAGTCCCGGCGATAATAATAATTCAGTGGGAGAAGACGATGCCGACTTCACGCAGAACACTGCTGAAGACTTCTGCGGCGGCCGCCGCTGCATTCAGCTTCGATTGGACCCGCGCGCAGGCGCAAGCCGAGACGGTGCGCATCGGCCTGATCTACGACTTGACCGGCCCTTTTGCCGCCGGCGGGTCGGTCGCCTCCTCGATCGGCGCGCAGATTGCCATCGACCTCGTCAACGAAAAAGGCGGCATCGGCGGCAAGTACAAGGTTGCCCCTGTAGCTGCCGATTCCCAGAGCAAGCCGGATGTGGCGATCAATGAGGCCAATCGCCTGGTCGACCAGGAGAAGATCGATATCATCAACGGTGTCTATGCGAGTTCGCACGCGGTCCCGCTCGCAGCCAAGGTCGAACAGCAGAAAAAGATCCTCTGGATCACGACTGCGGTTTCGACCGCCGTGTTCAAGGACAAGAACCTGCAATATGTCTTCCGCGCACAGATTCATTCCGACCAGTACGGCCAGGCCTTTGCGAGCTTCGTCAGCGAGCATGCCAAAGCGAAACTCGGCATGGAGCCCAAGGACGTCAAGGTCGCGCTGATTCACGAGGACGGTCCTTATGGGGTCGGCGTTGCCATCGCCGACGAAGCCTATGCGAAGGCGGCCGGCCTGCAGGTCGTGCTCAAGGAAGGCTATTCCGCGTCCGCCCCCGATCTCTCGGTGCTGGTGACCAAGATCAAACGCGCCAGGGCCGACGTCATTTCGCATGCGGGATACAATCCGGACATCACCCTGTTCCTGCGCCAGGCGCGCGAGAACGGCCTCAGGTTCAAGATGCTGTTCGGCGCCGGCGCAGGCTACAGCCAGCTCGACAAGCTGCGTGCGACCTTCGGCGCGGATATCGACAATTTCTGCAACATCGATCCGGTTCCGGCGCAATTGCTCGATCCCGCAAAACTCGCGCCCGGGATCGGCGATCTCACCAAGGTCATGGTCGCGCGCTACAAGGAGAAAACCAACGCGACCGACGTTCCGCCGCACTGCTCGATGGGCTTCAACCAGACCTGGATCCTGCTCAACAACGTGCTGCCCGTGGCAAAGGAAAAACACGGCGGCTTCGATCCCGAAGCGGTTCGCAAGGCAGCGCTCGACGTGGACGTCCCGCCGGGCGGCACTATCCAGGGCTACGGGGTGAAATTCTACCGGCCCGGCACGCCGCTCTCCGGCCAGAACGAGCGCTCAACCCCGGTCGTGATGCAAAATGCCGGCGAGCATATCTCGGTGGTCTGGCCCACCAACATCAGGACGCGGGATCCGGTGTTCCCGCTGCCGAAGTCATCGGTCTACGCGGGGTAGAACGTTCGGGGCTTCATCCTTCGAGACGCACGCGTTGCGCGCTCCTACAGCGTGACGCGTCGTCCCTCCTCCGCGGCCCAATAGCCAGCGTAGTTGACCTTGATCGTCTCAAAGGCCAGCGCCAGATCGGAGAGCGGCTGCCGGCCGGTTGCGACGCACTCCATGAAGTCCTGGATTTCCTGCGTATAGCCGCGCGTCCACTCCTCCTCGAGGCAGACGTATTGCCAGCCGGTCTTGCGGTCGACCTTCTCGGTGATATAGACGCTTGCGAGCTTCTCCTCGCTGGTCTGGTAGCTCATCATGTGCGTGTTCGGCGTGATGTTGGCGAACAGCGAGCCGCCGCTGGTGTAGGTCTCGATCAGGTTGCGGACGCCGCCCATGATCATGTCGCCGGAAAACACCGTCGCCTTGGTGCCGTCGGAGAAGGTCACCGTGAGCGTGCCCCAATCCTCGACGTCGACCGGATTGGCCTTGATGTAGCTACGCTCCTCCGGTTTAAGGACAGCCGTGACATTGCCGACGTCGCACGTCACGCTCGCAACGCCAATCGTCTCGCCGCGAGCCCTCGCCTCGACCTGCTTGAGATAGAGCACCGCCGAGAGCGGATGGCATCCCATCCGTATCAACGAGCCGCCGCCGGTCATCGCCCATTGCGCGGCATGCGCCGCATGCGAGCCGGAGTGGCTTTCCTCCCCCTTCATGAACAGGATTTTGTCTTTCGTGGCCTTGAGGATCTCGGCGGTCTTGGTCACCGCGGGCGCGTAGATCCAGTCCTCCGCATACATGAAGAGCTTGCCGGTCCTGTTGATGGCTGCGCGGGTCTTTGCCATTTCATCCAGCACGCGCTCATACATCAACGCCTTCGGCACATGCCTGCCGATCGGCGCCTTGTCGCCATCCCGGCCAAAATAGCCGGCGAACGGCTTTTCGCAGATGACGTGTTTGCCGGCCTGCATCGCATCGACAATCATCGAGGTGTGCAAATTGGGCGGCGTGCAGATGTCGATCACGTCGAGCTCGCCGTCACCGATCAGGTCGCGGAAGCTGCGATAAACCGTCGGGATCCGATGGCGATTGGCAAACTCCAGGACATGATCGCCCCTCGCCGCAACAGCCCTGACCTCGACATCCACGCCATAAACGCGCCGGTAGGCGTGCATGTGCAGCTCGGACACGAAGCCGCAGCCGGCCAGACCGATCCTGATTTTCGCCATTGCGGATACATCCCGGATTGTCGTTGGTCAGCACCGTACAACAGGGAATCAGGGCGAGTCACTCTCGTGGGGAGCCACTATGTCGACGCTCCAGCTCCCGTACAAAGCGGGCGTCCGTATGACGCCCTTCATATTCGTCGTCGATATCCTTCAGGAGGCCATCGCCTTTCCTCGGCTCCACAGCAAGCAATATGGCATCGATCTTGGCCTCGATCCGGTCGTCGCCCTCCTTGGATTGCGGCGAGCCGACGTGCAACAGAATGGCCAGGCCGGCGACCTGCCAAAGCAACTGCAAGAACTCAGACTGCCAATTCTCCAGCGTATCGCGCATCATCTGCACGGTGTAGTCGCCGATTTCAACCGGCTGCTGGTGAGCAAGCTGCTCGTTCGCGTAGGCATACCAACCGAATATCCAGTGACCGGTCAGCGTGATCAGAAATAAAGTCACAGTAACCCAGGCGAATCCGTACCGCGTCCAGATCGATTTCCGGGACATATCCATGCTCCTGCTTCGCGCCTGCGAACCATGAACGCTCATCTTTCAATGCCGGTTCCGTAATGTCCCCTTAGGAGGACTGCTACGACAGGCGACGCCGTACGAAGGGAACATCTTTGGGAACTCAGACTTGATGTTTGTGCCCGTTGAGGGCGATAAGCCAGACCGTTGAACGTCCGGATGACCAGTCCCGCCTTCGCGAGCGCTACTGCCGTTCTCTTGACTGGGGCGGCCGTGCTTTTGGTTTACGATCTAGGTCATTTCTCGACCCATATGGTGCTGCATGTCGTGTCGATGAATATCATCGCGCCCTCGGTCGCCGCGGTGATTATTACTGGCCGGCACATCGGCGGCACCCGACCAATCTGGCTCTGGACCGCAACTTTCCTTCAGATTACTCTGCTCTGGACGTGGCATTCCCCCGCGGTCCATGACCTCCTCCTGCGGTCTCCGGCGGCTGGGTTGACGTTCCACGCAACTCTATTGCTGGCTGCGCTGTTCTTCTGGTTGTCCCTGCTGACAACTTCCGCCGCATCGCGGTGGCAGACAATTCCGGCGCTCCTGCTTACCGGAAAACTGACATGTCTGCTCGCGGCGCTGCTCATCTTCGCGCCGAGAACACTCTACGGGTTGGCAGGCCATCCTGCTGACGCTCCCGAACGTTTCTCATTGCTTCACGCGCTGGAGGATCAACATCTAGCCGGCCTGCTCATGATCACAGCCTGTCCACTGAGCTATCTGGTCGCGGCCGTAATCATCACCCTGCAGTTAATAACCCGCGAGGAAACATCGGCGGGTCCCATGCGGGACGGCAGGCTCCCCATCGGCCGTTAGCGATGCACCTGGTTTCACGCCCACGCCTGATACGAACCATCCGTTTCATTCTCTATGGCCTGATCGCAATCGCGCTCGGCGGCTTTCTCTTCGCATGGTCCGGCCTTTACAGCGTTGCAGCAAGTCGTGGCCACTTCGCGCTGACCAACGCCATCCTTACATTCGGAATGCGCAATTCCGTAAAGACCCATGCGCTTGGCATCGAGGCTCCGCAAACCTACAGCAACGATCTCTCGACACTCGGCGCCGCTCATTTTCACAATGGATGCGCCTATTGCCACGGCGCACCAGGCGTTCCGACCGATCCGATCGCGCAAAGCATGTTACCTCCCCCGCCTGACCTTTCGAAGGCGGTGCCGGATTGGCGCGATCGGGAGCTGTTCTGGATTGTCAAACATGGCATCAAGTACACCGGCATGCCGGCTTGGGTCGCGGCGCAGCGCGACGACGAAGTCTGGGCGGTGGTCGCGTTTCTCAAGCGACTTCCCACCCTTGATGCGGCGGGCTATCGCGAACTGGCACTTGGCGGGTTGTCAATTCGACCGCAGATTGGGAGTGAGATTGCCACCACTGAAGATACGTCGGGGGCGATGAGCGCCTGCGCGCGTTGTCATGGTGCGGACCGCCGCGGACCGAAGAGCCACCTGGTACCGGTGCTGCACGGCCAGCCCGCCGAGTTTCTGATTGCGGCGCTGGAAGACTTCGCCGCGGGCCGCCGTGCGAGCGGCATCATGCAGCCGGTGGCGAGCGAACTCTCCCCCGCCGAACGCGAGCGGGTAGCACGCTACTACGCAGGGCTTGCGCGGCCGGGCGCGCCGAACCGATTGGAAAACGCTGCGGCCGTCGAGCGTGGGCGCGAGCTCGCGACGCGGGGGGATCCGAATGCAAGAATTCCCGCATGCATGGATTGTCACAGCGCCTCAGCGCTCAACGCCTATCCGCGTCTTTCGGAACAGCACGCCACCTACATCGTCAATAGGCTGCGGAATTGGAAGAAAGGAATTGCATCCGAATCGGCGACCGATGCGATCATGGCACCTATCGCCCGGTCTCTAAACGAGCAGCAGATCGACGATGTCGCGGCCTATTTTGCGTCGACAAGCGCGTCAATTTCCAAAGAAGAGAATCAATGATACCGGCCCGACCATGCTGGTACCTGCTCGGCGCCTCTATGCTTCTCGGCGGCTGCACCAGCGATGTTCAATCGGTGATGAATCCGGGCAGTCTCCAGGCGGTGCAGATTACTGAACTGGCCTGGTTTCTGTTCGGGTTCGGGACATTCGTACTCGTCCTCGTGATCGTGACGTTGTTGCTCGCCGTCCGCGGATCATTGCGAGTACGCCAGGCGTTGGCGCGAGAGAGCACCGTGATCTGGCTCGGCATCGCATTTCCTGCCGTGACGCTGACGGTGCTTCTGGTCTATGGCGTCTGGGTGACACGATCGCACCTCAACCTGCCCCGCGGTGGCAACACCGTCAGCATCGAGGTGGTCGGAGAGCAGTGGTGGTGGCGCGTCACGTACCCCACTCCTACTGGTCCGCAGATTGCCGGCGCCAATGAAATTCGAATTCCGGTTGGATCTCCGGTCACACTGAAACTCCAGGCCGCTGACGTCATTCACAGTTTCTGGGTGCCGAGCCTTGGTGGAAAGGTCGACATGATCCCGGGGCGCACAACCCAATTGCAGCTCACTGTCGATCGTCCCGGGGTCTATCGAGGACAATGCGCCGAATATTGCGGCGGGGCTCATGCCCTCATGACCATGGACGTTATCGCCATGTCTTCATCCGATTATGCGGCGTGGCTTGAGCGCGCGGCGACGGTGCCCGCAACGCCTGAGACCGAAATCGGCTTGCACGGAAGATCGATCTTCCTCGCGGCCGGCTGCGGCGCATGCCACACGGTGCGCGGCACCGCTGCCGCAGGCTCGGTCGGTCCGGATCTGACGCATATCGGCGCGAGGCGCTCAGTCGGCGTCGATACTTTGCCGCTGACCCGCGAAAACCTGATGCGCTTCATTGTCGATGGCCAGCACGTCAAGCCCGGAAATTTAATGCCTGAGTTTCGTGTCCTGCAGCCACAGCAACTGGAAGCGCTCGCTTCCTATCTTCTCAGCCTCAAGGCGGCAGACTAGATGGTTGACGCGCCCTCCTACCCAAACACACTACCCAGGCCAAGCGAGGAATTGGCTCAGCTCGAAGCGGTATGGGCTATGCCTAGAGGCTGGCGTATTATCACTGACGTCAACAACACGGTGATCGGCCTTTTCTATGCCGCTGCTGCCGTGCTGTTCTTTCTCCTGGCCGGCATCCTCGCACTGCTGATGCGCCTTCAGCTCGCGGTGCCCAGCAATACCTTTCTCAGCCAGGAGGCCTACAACCAGATCTTCACGATGCATGGCACCGTGATGATGTTTCTGTTCGCCGTTCCCGTCGTCGAGGCGATGGGTATCCTTTTGCTTCCCCAGATGCTCGGTGCGCGCGACTTGCCTTTTCCGCGACTCGGCGCTTACGCGTTCTGGGCCTATCTGGTCGGCGGACTGATCTTCTTCAGCACGTTGTTCTTCGATCTCGCGCCAACGGGCGGCTGGTTCATGTATCCGCCGCTGACCAGTTCGCAGTTCTCGCCCGGACCGGGGGCGGACTTCTGGCTCCTGGGTATTGGCTTTATCGAGATCTCGGCGATCGCCGGTGCGATAGAAATCATCGTCGGCGTACTGCGCACCCGGGCACCCGGCATGACCCTCGATCAGATGCCGATGTTCGCCTGGACGATGCTGATCTTCGCCGGCATGATCGTCTTCGCATTCCCGGCCGTGATCCTGGCCACGCTGCTACTCGAACTGGAACGCGCGTTCGGCTGGCCCTTCTTCATCGCCGCGAGGGGCGGCGATGCGTTGCTCTGGCAGCATCTCTTCTGGTTCTTCGGGCATCCGGAAGTATACATCATTTTCCTGCCGGCTGCCGGCATGGTGTCGATGATCGTACCGACCATGTGCGCTACACCACTCGTGGGCTATCGGCTTATCGTCGTGGCGCTGATCGCAACCGGCTTCTTCAGCTTCGGCCTGTGGGTCCACCACATGTTCACCACCGGAATTCCGGCGCTGTCGCTCAGTTTCTTTTCGGCCGCCAGTATGGCGGTGGCGTTACCAAGCGGAATTCAGGTTTTTGCTTGGATCGCGACAATCGCGTCGGGCCGCTTGCGGTGGACGACGCCGTCCCTGTTCGTGCTGGGCTTCCTCTTCATTTTCACGCTCGGCGGCCTCACTGGCGTAATGGTCGCGATGGTCCCGTTCGACTGGCAGGCGCACGACACCTATTTCGTTGTCGCGCATTTCCATTACGTGCTGGTCGGAGGAATGGTGTTTCCGCTGTTCGGTGCATTTTACTACTGGGCGCCGGCATTCAGCCGTCTGGCACTGTCCGAGCGACTTGGAAAGTGGATCTTCTGGCTGATGTTCGCGGGCTTCAACGTCGCGTTCTTTCCGATGCACCTCACCGGCCTGATGGGGATGCCGCGGCGCGTCTATACCTATCCGGCAGTCATGCAATGGGACGTGCTGAACATGATCTCCACGATCGGCGCCTTTCTGTTTGCCGCCGGCATTGCCATGTTTCTGGTCGACATGATTCGAAACCTGCGTCCCGCCATGTCGAAACCAGCCGGCAATATTTGGGGAGGAGCAACCCTCGAGTGGCTGCCCAATAATGTCTATGGACCCCGCAGCATTCCGGCCGTAACCAGTGCATATCCGCTGTGGCATCATCCGCAGCTAGCCAGGGAGACCGAAGACGGGCGGCATTTCTTGCCCGGCTCGATCACCGGTCTGCGCGAAACCATCGTCACTTCGCCCTTCGATGCGACGCCGCAATACCTGCTCCGACTTCCCGGTCCGGGCTGGACGCCGCTCTTGGCGGCGGTGCTCACTGCGGCCTTCTTCATGCTGCTCACCGTCAAGGCGGTGGTGCTTGCGCTGATCTGCGGGCTGCTCGGAATTGCGATGACTATCGTGTGGATGTGGGGTAGCGACTTGAAGCCGCTGCCGTCAGTCGATATCGGAGCGAACCTCAAACTCCCAACCTATGCAACCGGTTCGTTGTCGCATGCCTGGTGGGCCATGATCGTCCTGTTATTGGTCGCCGGTTCGCTGTACCTCTCCTACGTATTTTCCTACCTCTATTTGTGGACCGTCTCACCGCAGGTTTGGCCGAGGCCTTCGGCGCTTGCGCCGATCGCATACCCTGTCTTATCGGCCTTGCTGCTTGTTTTTGGCAGTGCGATCCTCGAAATCGCCCGACATGTTTTGCCCGGAAGGTCTCGCAGCAGTAGCGCTTTCGTAGGACTTGCCGGGCTCGCCGTGGCCGCCCTTACCGGCGCGCTGGTGATCGACGTGTTCGCGCAGTGGCGGACTGGGCTGCGGCCGGAATCCGATGCGCATGGCGCGATGGTCTATATGGCTGCGTTCCTGCAGGGGCAGTTAACCCTTGCGGTTCTGGTCATAACGGGATTTTCGATTGCGCGGAGCTTCGCTGGCCGTCTTGATCGGAAACGACGCGTGGTCTTCGAGAATCTGGGCCTGCTTTTTCACTACACGGTCGGCCAAGGCCTGCTGGGGCTTCTCCTCGTGCACGGATTTCCGAGGCTTGCAGGATGAGTGACACTTTCCAGCCGTCTCTTGGCAATCTTCTGCGGGTGCTTGCTCCGCCGCTTATCTGGTTTTTGCATCTGACCACCGTCTACGCCGCCGAAGCGCTGATCTGCATTGGACCAGCGGCCGCAGCGGCTACCATGATAGCCTGGACAATTGCTCTTGCCACTGCCGCAGCCTTAACTGCCCTGCTCCTGACGGCATGGACGCTCCATCGCGGTGATGCCGGGCATACCCAGAGCGTCGGCAGCTCTCGGTTTCTGCCTGGCGTATCATACCTTCTGATCCTGCTTTCGCTTCTTGGGATCGCGTGGACGATCCTGCCCACTATCTTCCTGCCCGCTTGCGCATAGATTTCGAACTCGTTTTCGTCGGTTAGTTGCTGCTTCGGCCGACGCCTTTGCGGCGCATCAATGCGGCGAAGAGATCGGCCAAGCCGAACCGCCAAGGCTCGCAATCGCCGCTGTGACGCATCCGGTTGGTCAGTCGGCCGAGTTTGGGCGTGGCGACCGTCACCAGATCGCCTTCCACATGGGTGAACCCCTGCCCCTTCGCGGCACGGTCCTGGATCGGCGCGAACATCGTGCCGAGGAACAGCACGAAGCCGTCGGGATATTGATGGTTCTCGTTGATGGTCTGCCCCACGATGTCGGCCGGGTCGCGGCTGATCTGGGTCAGCGAGGACGCACCGTGCAGCACGAAGCCCTCCGGCCCCTTCACCTCCAGCGATATCTCCATTCTCCTGACATCGTCGAGCGTGAATCCCGCGTCGAAGAACCGCACGAACGGCCCGATGGCGCAGGAGGCGTTGTTGTCCTTTGCCTTGGACAGAAGCAGCGCCGAACGTCCCTCGAAGTCGCGCAGGTTGACGTCGTTGCCAAGCGTCGCGCCGACGATACGGCCGTCTCCCGTCACGATCAGCACCACCTCCGGCTCCGGATTGTTCCAGGTCGATTTCGGATGCAGGCCCGCATCCACGCAGGTTCCGACCGCCGACAGCACGGGCGCCTTGGTAAACACCTCAGCATCCGGACCGATGCCGACTTCGAGATACTGGCTCCAGGCGTTCTGGGAAACCAGCACGTCTTTGATGTGCTGCGCTTCGGCTGAACCCGGCTTCAATTGCGACAGGTCGGTGCCGACGATCCGCGTCACCTCGGCCCGGATCGCCTCGGCCGAATCCGGATTGCCGCGCGCCCGCTCCTCGATCACCCGCTCCAGCATCGAGATGGCGAAGGTAACGCCGGCAGCCTTGATCACCTGCAGGTCGATCGGGGCGAGCAGCCACGGCCTGGTCGGATCGCGGGTGTCGGGCGGTGTGTTGTTCAAGAGATCCTGCAGCGTGCCTATCCGCTCGCCACGCGCGGCGCGCAGCGCCCGGGCCGGATCGGCGACGGCGGCAAGCTGGCTGGCGGTGGGGAAGTCCTCGGTGATGTCGAACACGCCATCCTGGCGGATCGCGGCCACCGACGGGCCGGCAAGATCGGGACGCCAGATGCGTCCCATCAGCGCGGCGCCGGCGAAATCGTCGGGCAGAATGAAGGCAGCGTCTGTGACGATCGGCATCGTGGGAATCCTCAAGAGGGCATCTGGGCTATAAGCTCAGCATCGTCCATAGAAGGGAACCGCTCGACGGGTCAACACTTTAGGGAAATGTCCGCCTTCGGCATCGCGGCCGCCATGACCGACTACCGCACCGCAGCATGCAAAATCAGACGATCTGTGAGTGCAGCCGATTGCAGCCCTGCAACAACCGCGGCGGCATGACAACTGCGCGAGACTTCGCAGGCCTTTGATGTCTGGAATTAGGCGCGGGACAGTCGCGCCGAACGCCGCCGGCCCGGGGTGGTTAGACGACCAGTGGCCGGCGGGCCTTACTCGCCTGTCGACCTCGCTGTGCTCTCAGAGAGCGGCTGCGCTAACGGCGACGGCCGTCAGCGCAAGTTCGGTATCGCGCAAGCTGCAAGGCAGGCGCCCGCTTCAAGCCGCCTTGTTCAAGCCGCCTTGGCCTTGGACTTTGCCACGTGGCTCGAGATCGCATCCATCAATGGCGGCGACAGGCAATCATACGGCTCCAGTCCAAGTTCCTTCAGCCTCGCCCTGATGCCATCCATCTCGCCCGGTTGGACGCCGGACTCCAGCACGGAAGACACGAACGCGGCAAACCCCGGAGCTGCCCATCCGCCTTCCTGGAACAGTTCGGGATGGATGAAGTCGAGCCCGTAGAACGGATGCCCCGTGTTCTCGATCCGGCCGTACATATGCGTGCCGCAGGCCTTGCAGGCGTAACGCTGAATCGCCGCCGCCGAGTCGACGATCTGCAGCTTGTCGCCGTTCTCGATCACTTTCACATTGTCGCGCGGGACGACGGCGACGACGGAGAAGGTCGCCCCTTCGGGCTTCCAGCATTTGGTGCAGCCGCAGGCGTGGTTGTGGGCCACGTCGCCCTTGATGGCGACCTTGACCGGCTTGTCCGCGCATTTGCAGACCAGGGTGCCGCCGGCAAAGTTGCCAGTGCCCTGCTTCACGCCGCTGTCAATCGATGGGTGGATATGAACTGTCATAGGCCTATCCTCCTTGTGTTTGAAGTTCCCCGATTCAGAACACGACAACAGAACGGATCGACTTGCCTTCGTGCATGAGGTCGAATCCCTTATTGATCTCCTCGAGCTTGAGGACATGCGTGATCATCGGATCGATCTCGATCTTCCCGTTCATGTACCAGTCGACGATTTTCGGCACGTCCGTGCGGCCGCGCGCGCCGCCAAAGGCCGTGCCTTTCCAGACACGCCCCGTCACGAGTTGGAACGGCCGGGTGGCGATTTCTTTGCCCGACTCCGCAACCCCGATCACGACAGAGACACCCCAGCCGCGATGGCACGCTTCGAGCGCCTGCCGCATCACGGTGGTATTGCCGGTGCAGTCGAAGGTGTAATCGGCGCCGCCGTCGGTGAGCCCGACCAGATGCTGGACGATATCGCTGACCTTGGTCGGATTGACGAAATGCGTCATACCGAAACGGCGGCCCCAATCCTCCTTGGAATCGTTGATGTCGACGCCGACGATCTTGTCGGCGCCTACCATCTTCGCACCCTGGATGACGTTGAGCCCGATGCCGCCGAGACCGAAAACAACGACGTTGGCGCCCGGTGTTACCTTTGCGGTATTGACCACGGCGCCAACGCCCGT
The DNA here is from genome assembly GCF_001693385.1 of Bradyrhizobium icense. NCBI lineage: Bacteria > Pseudomonadati > Pseudomonadota > Alphaproteobacteria > Hyphomicrobiales > Nitrobacteraceae > Bradyrhizobium > Bradyrhizobium icense. Next base: position 2,919,796 of record NZ_CP016428.1, on the reverse strand, counting down.
CGTCACCCCGCAACCGATGTAACAGCTCTTGTCGAAGGGCGCGTCCTCGCGGATCTTTGCCACCGCGATTTCCGGCAGCACGGTAAAGTTCGAAAACGTCGAGCAACCCATGTAGTGAAAGATCGGCTTGCCTTGGTAGCTGAAACGGGAAGTGCCGTCCGGCATGAGCCCCTTGCCCTGGGTTGCGCGGATGGCAGTACAAAGATTGGTCTTGCCGCTCAGGCAGCTTTTGCACTGACGGCATTCCGGCGTGTAGAGCGGAATGATGTGATCGCCGGCCTTGACCGACGTCACGCCCGGCCCGACTTCGCGGACGATGCCCGCGCCCTCATGACCGAGAATCGAAGGAAAGATTCCTTCGCTGTCGAATCCGTCGAGCGTGTAGGCGTCGGTGTGGCAGATTCCGGTGGCTTTTATTTCGACGAGGACCTCCCCGGCCTTCGGGCCTTCGAGATCGACCTCGACGATTTCAAGAGGCTTCTTGGCCTCGAATGCGACAGCAGCGCGGGTCTTCATTGTAAACTCCACATTGGCTTTTCAAGTCGCCGCACGGATGTACCAGACGTGCACCTCGCATGTTCGGCATGATCATCTGCTTCCCATGCAGGACTTTTCCGTCTCGGTGTACGCGTCGGGCTTGTCTTCCTTCTTGGCAGGGCGGACGCGCCCGACGGCATCATGGGCGCGGGCACGCAGATACACATAAAGGTCGTCCATGTAACAGGCGACATTCGGATTGTCGCCGAGGGCTGGCATGACGGAGCTGCCGTTCTTGCGGCCGCTCGCGACAACTGCGACGAAGTCGCCATAGCTCATCGTCTTCAGCGAATCCTGTAACGCCGGCGCATAGGTCGATCCCATCCCGTCAGGGCCATGGCAGACGTGGCATTCGGAATGATAGCGACGGTATCCGGAATAGGTGTACCAATCGACCGTGCCGTCGGCTCCGACTTTGTAGGTCGGGTTTCCTTCCTTATCGAGATACTTGCCGTCCTCGGACTTGACCGCGGCAGCATCATCCGCAGCGAAGGCAACTGTTCCCGGCGCCACGAGCGTGAGAGTGGCCGCAATCAACCAGATTTTACGCAAGAGCTCATCATCCTTGATATTCGATGCAGACCAACCGGCGCGTGGAACGAGCCACGCGCCGGACGAGGTGGTCCTGCTTTACTGCGGCAGCGCGAACACGGTGAGTGTGCCGCCGAGCGCGGTGTAGTTGCTCAGCGCGGCATAGCCACCGACCGCACCGAGACCCGCAGTCGGATCGGTCAGACCTGCGGCAAGGCCGATACCAGCCCAGCCGCCGACGCCGGACAGCACGGCCACATACTGCTTGCCGCCCTGCTCATAGGTCGTGACGTTGCCGATGATGCCGGACGGGGTCTTGAACTTGTAGAGCTCCTTGCCCGTCTTGGCGTCGACCGCCTTCAGGAAGCCTTCCAGCGTTCCGTAGAACACCACGCCGCCAGCGGTGGCGAGCGCTCCCGACCACACCGAGAACTGCTCCTTGTTCGACCAGACGATCTTTCCCTTGTTGTCCCAGGCGATGAAGTTGCCCATATGGCTTTCGCCTTGCGGCGGATACATCGAGAGCGTCGCCCCGACATAGGGCTGACCCGCGGTGTAGCTCACCTTGAACGGCTCATAGTCCATGCAGACGTGGTTGGTCGGGACATAGAACAGTTGCGTATCGGGCGAATAGGCTGCCGGCTGCTGGTCCTTGGTGCCGAGCGCGGCCGGGCAGATACCCTTGGTGTTCTTGTCCTCGCCACCCTTCTCCGTCGAATACTGATCGACGACCTTGGGACGACCATAAGTCGGCGAGCTCTTGTTCATGTCGACGCCGGTGGTCCAGTTAACCTTCGGGTCGTACTTCTCGGCCACCAGCAGTTCACCGCTTTCGCGATCCATCGTATAGGCGAGCCCGTTGCGGTCGAAGTGGGTCAGCAGCTTGCGAGGCTGGCCATTGAACGGCTGATCGGTAAGGATCATTTCGTTGACGCCGTCATAGTCCCATTCGTCGTGAGGCGTCATCTGGTAGACCCACTTGGCCATTCCGTCGTCGGGATTGCGCGCGAAGATGGTCATCGACCACTTGTTGTCGCCGGGACGCTGCTTCGGATTCCAGGTCGAGGGATTTCCCGAGCCGTAGTAAACGAGGTTCAGGCCGGGGTCATAGGACAGCCAGCCCCATGTGCAGCCGCCACCAATCTTCCATTGGTCGCCTTGCCACGTCTTGATGCTCGAATCCTTGCCGATCGGCTTGCCGAGCTCGGTGGTCTTCACGGGATCGACGAGGAGCTGATCGTCCGGCCCTTCAGAGTAGGCACGCCATACCTGCTTGCCGCTCTTGAGATCGTAGGCCGTGACATGGCACTGAACGCCGAATTCGCCGCCGGAAATGCCGATCAGAACCTTGTCCTTGACGACGAGCGGCGATGAAGTACCAGTGGCGCCCTTGCCCGGATCGCCATTCTTCACGCTCCACGCCACCTGCCCGGTCTTGGCATCGAGTGCAACCAGAGTGGTATCGGCCTGATGCAGGAAGATCTTGCCGTCACCATAGGCCACGCCGCGATTGACCGTATCGCAGCACATCACCGGAATGACGTTCGGATCCTGCTTCGGCTCGTACTTCCAGACGATCTTGTTCTCCTGCGAAAGGTCAAGAGCGTAGACCTTGTTGGGGAACGGCGTATGGACGTACATCATGTTTCCGATGATGAGCGGTCCGCCTTCATGGCCGCGCAGCACGCCGGTGGAGAACGTCCAGGCGACCTGGAGCTTGCCGACATTGGATGCGTTGATCTGGTTAAGCTTCGAGTAGCGTGTATTGGCGTAGTCGCCGGCCGGCTGCACCCAGTCCTTCGGGTTCTGCGACATCTTGATCAGTTCTTCGTTGGCGTATGCGACGCCGACAACGAATGTCGCCATAGCGCCAAGACAGGCTACGGATAGCACCTTGCGCATAGTGGTTTCCTCCAAGATACGGGTTTTGGGTTTCCGCCGAAACGGCCCATTCTTCCATTGTTGGTCCCTATTCCTATCCCGTCCGGAAATGGGAAACTTGCCCAAGAGCGAAGCGCGTTTGCTCAAAAGCGAACCCAATTGAATTTTTTAAAAATTCGCCCTGACGCGCGGTTTCGGCTCTGCCGTGATGCTGCGAAGCATCATGCCGTGGGCGTGTTCCCATCACCTACCCTGGATCGGTTTAGGTTTCCCTTGACGCCGCCGAAACTAAGTTGGAGGATTGTCAAAGGGATATTGGGAAGAATCTGCGCGACTTCCCTGACGACTGCCTAAATTGGGTCCAAATGTCGCGACCATCTGACCGACGCCCCGGCGGAAGTTGCAGCCTGTTCTCAAATCGGTGGCTGGGCAATGTCTGATACTGTTCGTTCACTCAGCACTTCCGGGTTGGCGCCGAAGAAGCAGATCCAAACTTGGTCAGATGCACTGACCGATCTATGCGGCCAGTTTGATGTCGATCCGCTGGAAGGTTCCTCGCTGGAGGGGCGGATAAATTACACGACCGTCTCGCAGCTCAAACTTTGTCAGATCGAGGCGAGCCAGCATCGTATCGCGCACACGATCTCGGGCACAAAGCTGAGCGAACATCCCTACGTCAAGATACTGTTCCAGACCTACGGCATCTCGCATTTCGAACAGAACGGTCGCCGCATCGACATCATGCCTGGCGATTGCCTTGCCTATGACGTCTCCTGTCCACACACGATCGTCAGCCCCTCGCTGACGCGGCACGAGGTCGTGATCGTCCCGAAGGAGCTGCTTCACGAACGCGGATTCCGCACGGCGAAGATGTTGCCTTGCAAGCTCTCCGCGCGCAACGGCACCGGCCGCATCGCCTACGACTTCGTGCACACCGCGTTTGATGAAGCAAAGCGACTGTCGCCTCACAACGCCATCGGCGTCGCCGATTCGCTCATCGACCTCTTGCTGTTGCCGCTTCGCGAGGCAGACACGATGTTCGATCGCGTCGGTCCCGAAGCAATGTACATTCGCGCGCAAGCCTTCATCCGCGAACATTTGCGCGACCCGGATCTTTGCATCGACCAGATATCCGCGGCATTGGGCTGCACCAAGCGCTATCTGCACATGCTGTTCAGCGACAAGGGCATGACCGTCAGCGATTACATCTGGCGGGCGAGACTGCTGCACTGCCGGCAGGAGCTGGAGACCCAGAACGGAAAGACGATCACGGATGTCGCATTTTCGTGGGGTTTTTCGAGTTCGTCGCACTTCAGCCGCGTGTTCCGCAAGCATTTTGGCTTCGTTCCGTCCGCGATCCACAAGGCGCACTGCGTCGATCGGTCGCCGGATGTTTCCTGACGAGAACATCCCGGTGGCGCGGCAAGCTGAATGCTCTGCCGCCATCATCGCTGAGCCGCCTTTAGGCCTCCCGTTCTCTAGAAAGTTGCCTTCAGGCCCGCGTAAAAGGCGCGCGGCCGCGCCGGGCTGACCGAGCGGGCGTCGGTAAAGTCCGCGCCACCGTTGGCGAAGTTGGGGATGTCATCTCGTTCGAAGAACGTCCCGTAAACCGCATAGCGGTTGTCGAGGACATTGTCGACGCGGCCGTAGAGCTGGAACGTCTTGTTGATCTGATACGAGGCGTGCAGGTTGAAAACCGAATACCCTGGCAGCCGCGCCGCCTGATTGGATTCGTCGCCCACAAAATACTGGCTGCCGACGAACAATGCATCGCCACCGACCTTGAAGGCGTCTGTGATCGAATAGTCGATGCCAACCTTGACCCGGTTGCGGGGTATCGCCGGAATGCGATTGCCCGGCAGAACCTGGATATTGCCGGTGACGGGATCGGCGAACGGGCTGTTGGAGGTGAGCGTCAGGGCGTCGAGGAAGCGCGCATCTACGAGGGCATAGCTGGCATAAAGTTGCAGCGTCTTCGACGTCAGATTGACTTGAGCCTCGATACCCTGGCGGCGCGTCCGGCCTACGTTCTGGAAATAGCCAAATCCCTGTAATTCCGGGCTCGGAATCGCCAGGATGTCATCGGCATTGGTCGCGCGGAACGCGCCGACTTTCCACCCCAGCGTTCCGATATTCAGCTCCTGCGTTCCGCGGAAACCGGCCTCTATGGTGCGAGAGACGACCTGCTTCAGCGGCGGGTCCGCGATCAGGAATGCCGCAGCGATACAGGGGCGCGCAGGGTCGGCGCATGCGAGCTCCAGCGGCGTCGGTGCGCGATTAGCTTCGGAATATCCCGCATAGGCCGTCAAGCCCGGCGTGATCTTGTAGGTGCCGCCGATCATCGGATTGAAGCGACTGAACGTGTGATTGCCGTTGAGGTCGGTGCCAATCTGATCCTGAAGGACGATGTTTGCATAGTTGAACCGGCCGCCACCCGAGATTGAGAACGCATCCGTCACGTCGAACGTGTCGAGCGCATAGAGGCCGGTATACCGGTTGGTGGCGCGGAGCGAGACCGGGCCGATGGAAATAGGATCGCCAGACGGCCCGAGAAAGATGCCGCTGCCGCTGACGACGTAGTTTGAGCCGATCGTACCCAGTTCCGCGCTGGCCCCGAAGCGGGTGACGCCGGAATCGAAAGTGGCGCCAACCATGAACTGGTTGTTGTGCCCGAACAACTGGTCGGTGTTGGTTGCCTGCAGGGTCGCGCCAGTCGTCGTCGAACGGGTCGTCGTCCGGTCGATCTGCCCCAGAACGGCGTCGGCGGGGAACGGATTTGCGAGTTGGACGCCGTTAAGCCCATTTGCCGGCACGTCATCGTCGTTGAAGCAAAGCAGCCCCGGATCGGCGGCACACGGCTCCGTCTCGGTCGGGTTTCCGTCCACCGTCTTCTGCCTAAATGCCCGGACTCGCGCCGAGCCTTCGATCGTCCAGGTCGGCGTCACCTCGACCTTTCCAGTCAGATTGGCGTAGGCAACACGGTTGTCGGTGGTCTGCGGTGTCGTATAGGTCGCCCCCCAATATCTCTGCAGCAGTTCGACCGGAACGGCCGCCGCCGCGCCGAAATTATTCTTGGCGACGCCCACGTTGAGGTGAAATTCACTGCTATCGGTCCGATAACCGACATCACCGTAGAACCGGCGAATCGCCGACTCCGAGAAATTTCGATAGCCGTTGTCACGCACGCCTTCGAGCGCGCCATAGACGGAGAAATTGTCGATCTGCTTGCCATACTGCGCCGAGCTCTGGATGCGCCCGAACGAGCCTCCCATGGTGTTAATTTCGGCCCCTTGATAGCTGAAGCCGTCCTTCATCAGCACGTTGACGGCTCCGCCGAGCGCGTTGAGGCCGAACGCCGGGTTGTTGGTTACGACTGTGACCGACCTGATTGCAGCGGTCGGGATCAAGTCCCAATTGACGGTGTCGCCGAACGCTTCGTTGATGCGCACCCCGTTCTGGTAAACTGCCAATCCCTGGGGAGTACCCGAGACCGGAGATGCAACGAAACCTCGAAATTGTACGTCGGGCATAAATGGATTGCCGGTCGTGTCACTGAGGACGATACCCGGCACCTGTTGCTGTAGCGCATCTGCGACGTTCAGCGAGCCCGTACGCGCAATCTGCCCGGCTCCAACGGCATTGATCGCTGCAGGCACCTTGTCGACATCCATTCCCGATCGCGCCGTCGGTGTGGGCGCGGTCGGGTAGACATACACCCTGCGCACAGTTCGGGCGGCTCGAGGTGCGGTAGTGCCGCGGGCAGGTCTCGCCGCTGGTCTTGCTGATGTCGGCGGGGCGATGACCTCGATGGCGGGCAAGACCTCGCTCTCGCCAGATGCGGTTTGGGCCTCGGCACTGTCGATCCCGGGAACCAGGCACAGTGAGATTGTCCCGATCACCAGTACGCGCGCGCCCATATCCCCACCCCACTACATTCCGGCGCATTGGCAAGGGCCGGTTTGATGCGGACGATACTAGTGAGAAGACATCGACACGCGCTAGCCGCAAAAGGTCGGGTTCCCTAAATGCCTTCCTTCCCGAAGAGACCGGGAAAAATTCCCGCCCATCGCTTCGCCGCCTCAATGCGATCCGTGAGGAATGACCGCCTCCACCGTGACGCCCTCTTTGCCGGAGACGACATTCAGCGTGCCACCCAGCGCCAGTATTCTCTCGCGCATGCCGGTCAAGCCGAAACCGAGCTTGTGATCCGGCGCCAGACCGCGGCCGTTGTCGCTGACGCGCACCAAGGCGCAAGCCCGACTTCCATGCATTCCTGCGGCCTGTTCGACCGTGACGTTGACGGTGGTCGCGTCGGCGTGGCGGAAGGCGTTCGTGAGGGCTTCCTGGACGGTACGGTAGATCGTCAGGTCCGCGACCTCTCCGGTCTCGCCCGGCGCGCAGGCAATGTTCGCCTCAATAGCAACGTCGGGGCGGGATTCACGCCACAAGCGCAAGAGCACGCCGAGCGCCTCGCGAAGCCCAAGCTCAGCGAGCCCAACAGGCCGCAGTTTTTCCAGTATCCTGCGGTTGAACTGCTGCAGCGCATTGATCTGCTCCATGATCGCGGTGCCATGCTTGCGCAGTGCGTCCGCAGCGGGCGCGCGCCCGTCTTCCGAAAGCCGCATCAGGGCGCCGGCGTGGGCGCGCAGCGTAAAGAGGTAGGGCCCAAACTCATCATGCAGCTCGCGCGCAATGTCCTTGCGCTCCATGTCCTGCAGCGAGACCGTGCGCTCGGCGAGCCGGCGCTTGTCCTCGACGGCTTCGCCGAGGGCGCCCGCAAGGTGGTTCAGTTTGGCACAGATCGCCGCCAGTTCGGGCGGGCCGCCGGGCTCGACGCGTGCCCCATACTGCCCGGCCTCGATGTTCGCCATGGTCTGCGAAAGCGCCTGCAGCGGTGCCAGCGCACGGCCAACCACGACTATCGTAACGAGAAAGAGCGCGATGGCGAGGGCGGAACTAACCGCTAGCTGGGTGACGATTCCGTCCCAGATTTCGGCCATTTCGTCGTTCGGATGCGAGGTGATCAGGAGCGATTGCGGCTTTCCGTGGATCGTGATCGGTACGCTCACGGTGGTTGTTTCCGGATGCACGAGCGCGATGAACCATGCCGGCGGCGACCGCTGGCCGTCGACGTCGCCCGAGCGCTCAGCCACGGTTGCATCGCCCTGCCGCGTGATGCTGACGTGGCGGAGCCGGCTGAGGTCGTCGACGATCTGGTTCAGCCGCGCCTCCGGATCTGGCGCCTCGTTCAGGCCTGGAACGATCGTCTCCACGAATTCGCGCGCCAGCCGTATGACACTTTGGTCTTCGGCCCGGACACGGGGTGCCGCTTCCACCACCAGCCGCGCGATGTTGATGGCCAAACCAAGCGTGAGCCCCAGCGCCAGCAGCAGATTGATCCGCCCACGCAACGACAATCTCTGCCACATGACGTTTGCCCCAATCGTGTCGCAATCAGTTCCTCGACGAGAGGACCGTTGACAGTCGAAAAACCGACGATCAGATTGAAGCGTACAGCAATCGTGTCGGCGTTGCATGATCGGCGGTGCGCCGAGTCCAGCGCAGCCTGACGCGATGCAGCAATGCAACCGAAGCTATCGGGGATCGATGCAATGCGAGTACTGATCGTCGACGATCATCCCATCGTTGCTTCTGGCTGCCGCACCGTGTTTGCCGACGAGCCGGAGATCGTGCTGCTGGAGGCCGCCGACGCCGAGGGCGGCGAACGCGTGTTCGTCGCCGAACGCCCCGACATCAGCGTGATCGATATCAACCTCCCGACCGTGTCGGGGTTCGAACTGGCGCGGCGCATTCTTGCGCGCGCCGCTTCCGCGCGGATCATCATGTTCAGCATGAACGACGATCCGGTCTTCGCCGCGCGCGCCATTGAAATCGGCGCCAAGGGCTATGTCGCGAAGACGGGCGATCCGCAGGATCTGGTCGAGGCCATCCGCGAAGTCGGCAAAGGCGGGGTCTACCTGCCCTCCGCGATCGCGCGAAGCATCGCATTCGCCGGACCCGCTTTCGCTCGCAGCCCGCTTGCAAAACTTACCTCGCGGGAGATGGAGATCCTGCGCCTGCTCAGCGCGGGCAAGAGTCTTTCCGAGATCGCGTGGCTGGTTCATTCCTCCTACAAAACCGTCGCCAACACGTCGTCGATCATGCGCCAAAAGCTCGGCGTACGAACTTCCGCCGAACTGGTGCGGCTGGCAATCGAAAGTGGCCTTGGCGTAAGCGTGCCGCATGGCGCCGGAGTAGCAAGACCATGAGCATGCATACTGTTTCACTCAACAAGGCATATGGCGGAACGCAAGGCGTCTACCGGCACGCCAGCCACGAAACCCGGACCGACATGACGTTCTCGGTGTATGTGCCTCCGCACGCTGCCGGCACGAGACTTCCGGTCGTCTGGTATCTCTCAGGCCTGACCTGCACCCATGCCAACGTCACGGAAAAGGGTGAATTCCGCAGCGCCTGCGCCGAGTTCAGCCTGATCTTCGTTGCGCCCGACACCAGCCCGCGCGGCGAAGGCGTGCCGGGCGATCCCGCCAACGCCTACGATTTCGGGCTTGGTGCCGGCTTCTATGTCGATGCGACGCAGGAGCCGTTCGCCCGCAATTACCGAATGTGGAGCTATGTCACAGAGGAACTGCCGAAGCTGGTCGCCGAAAACTTTCCTGTCGATGCAAGCCGGCAATCCATTCTCGGCCATTCCATGGGCGGCCACGGCGCGCTGACGATCGCGCTGCGCCATCCGGATCGCTATCGCTCGGCGAGCGCGTTTGCGCCGATCGTCGCCCCCTCGCAGGTGCCGTGGGGCATCAAGGCGCTGGGCGGCTATCTCGGCGATGCCAGGCAAGCGTGGCGCAAGCACGATGCGGTTGCGCTGATCGAGGACGGCGCCAGGTTGTCCGAACTGCTGGTCGATTACGGCGATGCGGACCAGTTTCTGACGGAACAGCTCCGCCCGGAACTGCTGCAAGGTGCATGTGAGAAAGCCAAGATCCCCCTCACCTTGCGCCGGCAATCCGGTTACGACCATAGCTACTACTTCATCTCCACGTTCATGGCCGACCATCTGCGCTGGCACGCCGAGCGGCTAAAGGGCTGAAGCGGCGTGATGCCGCCCCAACGGAGAATTGGGTTGCAAGCCAAGACAATTCGGTCATGGTTCACGCCAAAGGCTTTCCACGCGGCGGCGTGAAGAAGGCCTGTCAGGGAGGAGCCATGATCCGATGGTTGGTCGCTGCGATCGGCTTGGGCATCGCGGCTACCCCCGTGCTCGCGGCCGACCCGATCGAGATCGGCATCGGTTATCTCGGCCGCGCCGGCATTGAACCAAAACTGTCTCTCGTCGAACTGCCGGCGGAGAACGATGGCGTTGCCGGCGCACGCCTTGCCATCGAGGACAACAACACCACGGGCAAGTTCCTCAATCAGCACTTCACGCTGGAAGAAGTCCGGCTCAAGGACAATGAGGATGTCGCTAAGGCCGCAGCCGCGCTTGCCGGCCACACCGGTTTCATCATCGCCGACCTTCCAGCGGACGATCTCTTGAAGGCGGCCGACGCGCTCCGCGATCGCGGAACGCTGCTGTTGAATACTGGCGCGGTCGACGATCGGCTGCGTGAACAGGATTGTCGCGGAAACGTAATTCATGTCGCGCCGACGCGCTCGATGCTCGCGGATGCGCTCGCGCAATATCTGGTGTGGAAGCAATGGAAACGCTGGCTGCTTGTCGTCGGCTCGCATGATCGGGACAAGCTCTACGCCGATGCATTGCGCCGCGCGGCCACGCGCTTCGGCGCCAAGATCGTTCAGGAGCGAACATTCGAAGATACCGGCGGCGCCCGCCGTACCGACAGCGGTGTTACCCTGATCCAGCGGCAAATACCGGTATTCACCCAGCAAGCGCCGGCCTATGACGTCCTCGTCGCGGCTGACGAAAGCGAGGTGTTCGCATCCTACCTGCCCTACAGGACTTGGGACCCGCGGCCGGTTGCCGGCTCGGCAGGGCTGGTCCCCACCGGTTGGCACGCCGCACAGGATCAATGGGGTGCGATCCAGCTCCAGAACCGTTTTACAAAACTGAATTCGCGACAGATGACGGCATTGGACATGCAGGCCTGGACCGCCGCGCGCATGATCGGCGAAGCGGCGTCGCGCACCAAGTCTGGCGATCCAAAGACGATTTCGGATTTCCTCAAAGGACCCGACTTTTCCATCGCGGCGTTCAAAGGTCGGCGGCTGACGCTGCGGGACTGGAATCTGCAGCTTCGTCAACCGATCCTGCTGGTCGATGGGCGCATGGTAGTGTCGGTCTCGCCGCAGGAAGGATTTCTGCACCAGGTGTCGGAGCTCGATTCGCTTGGCGTCGATCGACCGGAAACCAAGTGCAAGCTACGTTGAAGGAGGAGATTGCGTATGTGGCGATGTTGCCTGCTTTCCGTAACGGCTGCGTGGCTCATGATGGCGACCCCCGCCTCGGCCTTCATCGCCTATGTCTCCAACGAAAAGAGCAATACGGTATCCGTGATCGATACCAACAATTGGGCCGTCACCAAGACCATCAAGGTCGGCCAGCGGCCGCGCGGAATCGAGTTCACAAGAGACGGTAAGTTCGTATTCGTGGCCGTCGGCGATGACGACAGTATCCAGGTCATCGACGTTGCCAAACAGGAAGTCGTCGATACCCTGCCCTCGGGCCCGGATCCCGAGCTGTTCGCCCTGGATGCAGAAGGTAAGATCCTTTACGTCGCCAACGAAAACGACAATACGGTGACCATCATCGACGTCGAGAAGCGCGCACGTCTCGGCGAAATCCAGGTCGGCGTCGAACCGGAAGGCATGGCCATCAGTCCGGACGGCAAAATCCTGATCAATACGTCCGAGACCACCAACATGGCGCATTTCATCGACACCACGACGCGCCAGATCGTCGCCAACGTGCTGGTAGATGCGCGCCCGCGGTTCGCCGAGTTCAAGCGTGACAATTCCGAAGTATGGGTATCGTCCGAGATTGGCGGCACCGTCTCGGTGATCGACCCGGCGAAGCGGGAGGTGATGAAGAAGATTACATTCGAAATTCCCGGCCTGCGGAGCGAAGCCATCCAGCCGGTCGGCATCGGCATGACCAAGGACGGCAAAACCGCTTTCGTCGCGCTCGGGCCGGCCAATCGCGTTGCAGTCGTCGATGCCACCAGCCACAAGGTGACGAAGTATCTGCTGGTCGGTCAGCGGGTCTGGCAGATGGCATTCACGCCGGACGAGAAATATCTGCTGGTCACCAATGGCGTGTCGAACGACGTCTCGGTGATCGACGTCGCAGCCCAGAAGGTTATCAAGACGATCCAGGTCGGTGAGCTGCCCTGGGGTGTCACGATTGCACAACCATGACGGCCACTGACGCCTTTTCCGCCGGTCAGAACTCGCAGGGTTTCCCTCCCCGACCCGATGCCGGGGAGAGGCCTGCGCTGTCGATCGAAGGCGTCAGCCATGCCTATGGCATCCGGCGCGCGCTGATCGACATCGGCTTCACCGTCGCACCGGCGAGTTTCACCGCGTTGCTCGGCCTGAACGGCGCCGGCAAGAGCACCCTGTTCTCGCTGATCACGCGGCTGTTCGGTATCCAGCATGGTCGTATCGGGATTTTCGGCCATGACGTCGCGCAGACGCCCGGCGAAGCCTTGCGGCTGCTCGGCGTGGTGTTTCAGCCGCGCACGCTTGATCTCGACCTCTCGGTGACGCAAAACCTGCTTTATCACGCCGCCCTGCATGGCATCCGCAGGCGCGATGCGCGCGCGCGCAGCGGTGAGGTGCTGGCGCGCATCGGCCTTGCCGACCGCGCCGGCAGCAAGGTGCGCGATCTCTCCGGCGGCCAGATGCGGCGATTGGAAATCGCGCGGGCGCTGTTACATCGCCCGCGCCTGCTCCTGCTTGACGAGGCCACCGTCGGCCTCGACGTCAAAGCCCGCGCCGACATCCTCAACCACGTCCGCCAGCTCGTTGCCGAACAGGGAATAAGCGTGCTTTGGGCGACGCATCTGTTCGACGAGATCGGCTCGAACGACGATCTCGTCGTGCTGCATCAGGGCCGCGTACTGGCCCAAGGCAAGGTGGCGCGGGTCATCGCCGATGCGGGCGGCAGCGATATCAACACGGCGTTCATGCGGCTGACCGGCTCCAGCGCACAAAGCGGGAGCGAGACGCCATGACATCGGCAGCCATAACGCCAATCCAGCGCGGCTTCTCGCTCACCGAATACCTTACATGCCTGAACGGCATTGTGTGGCGCGAGGCGCTTCGCTTCCTGCATCAGCGCGAGCGCTTCATCTCGGCGCTGGTGCGGCCTCTGGTGTGGCTGTTCATCTTCGCCACGGGCTTCCGCCAGGTGCTAGGCCTCTCCATCATCCCGCCATATGAGACCTACATCCTTTACGAGGTCTACATCGCGCCCGGCCTGATGGCGATGATCCAGCTCTTCAACGGCATGCAGTCCTCGCTCTCCATGGTCTACGACCGCGAGATGGGCAATATGCGGACCTTGCTGGTGAGTCCGCTGCCGCGATGGTTTCTGTTGTCCTGCAAGCTTCTGGCGGGAACCGCGGTCTCGCTGCTTCAGGTCTATGCCTTCCTGCTGATCGCCTGGTTCTGGGATATCGCGCCGCCGCCGGCCGGCTATCTCACGGTGCTGCCGGCGCTGGTCCTCTCAGGCCTCATGCTCGGCGCGCTCGGCATGCTGATCTCTTCTGGCATCAAGCAGCTCGAGAACTTTGCGGGCGTGATGAACTTTGTCATCTTTCCGATGTTCTTCGCTTCCTCGGCGCTCTATCCGCTGTGGCGCATCCTGGAAAGCAGCCCGATGCTCTACTATGTCTGCCTATTCAATCCGTTCACGCATGCCGTTGAGCTGATACGTTTTGCGCTGTATGGGCAAATGAACTGGATCGCGCTCGCGGTCGTCGGCGGCTGCACGATCGCCTTCATGATCGGCGCCATCTTTGCCTACGATCCGTCGCGCGGCCTGATCCGCCGCGGGCCGGCCGGAGGCGAGACATGAGGTTTCGGACCACGATCACCATACTTGTTGCTATCGCGGCCATAAGCGGATACGGCCATGCCGCCGATCCGCGCTATCCCGACTGGCCGTGCGTCCAGGCCAAGGTGCCCGAAATTTCGCTCGCCGCGGTGTGGGCAGGCCCGCCGCTCGACGACGTCTCCGGCAAGTGGAAGGACGACGCCAAGGTCAGCGCGCTGGTCGCGAAACTCGCGGCAAGGCGGACCCCGCTCGAGGAGGCGCAAAAGGCAATCACGGAGTATCTGAACGGTGCAGCCGACAAGACCGCCAGCGGGAAACTGCTATTCGCCGGCCTGTTCGACGCTCTCAATGCCCAACGCTCCCAGGTTATGAACGGCCTGGAGCGCGTCACCCGCAAGCAGCGCGAGGCGGCGGATAAAATCCGCACCGACACGCTTGCCTTGCAGGCGCTGCAGGGCGAAACGGCGCCCGACCAGGCGAAGATCGACGAACTCGGCAATCAGCTCGTCTGGCAGACGCGGATCTTCGAGGACCGACGGAACGTCATCAAATTCGTCTGCGAGGTGCCGACGGCGATCGACCAGCGGCTGTTCGCCCTCGGGCGGACGATTCAGCAGGAGATCGAATAGTCGCTAACGCGGCGATGCGGTCTCCCCGCCTGTCCGCGGCTCCGGATGCGACTCTGCCAGCGCCAGACCGGCCCGTTCCCATCCGTCGGTCCCGTCAGGGTACCACGCCACGTTGGAATAGCCGTAAGTGAGGATGCGCTTGGCCGCGTTCCAGGACATCCAGCAATCGGCAAGACAGTAGATCACCACCAGCGCAGCATTGTTGCCCGCCGTCGCGCGGACAAGCCCGCGCCGCAGATAGTCTTCCGTTACGCCGGCTAGCTTTCCGTAGCCGGTGTCCGGCAGCCACACGCTGCCGGGAATGTTGAGCCGCGGCTGATCGCGCCAGATGGTGCCTTCGGGGAGATTTTGCGGCTTCGGTGCGCGAGGCATTACGTCGATGAATGCGCCGGCATTGGCGCGCCAGATCGCCTCGGCCTCTGCGGTGGTCAGCACGCGTACACCGGCAAGGGTCGCAGGAACCGGCGCACGGTAATCTTCCATGCGGTACCCCTCGGGCTCGGGAGGCTTCTCCTGCGCGAAGGTCGAGACGACGAATGGGAATGCCGCAAGGATCAGGCCTGCGAGCGCTGCTCTCATGGCGTTTTGGTTGCCGCCTCCGCGCCGATCGGCCGGTCGTTGTCGTCGAGCAAGGGCACGCCGAAATCCAGGAGTATCTTGTTGACGGCCGACTGGTTTTCCTGGATCAGGCGATTGAGCTGCCGCTTCCAGTTCTGGTCGGCGGCACGCACTCCCATGCCGATACGGTACGCCAATCGAGGGCCTGACTTTTCCTTCACGAGGGGCGTGACATGGAGCGGCGGGTTCGCCTTCTTCGCATAGAAGCCCGCCATCGGCCCCCAGAGAATGCCGGCGTCGATCTTACCGGACATCAGGTCGGCTATCATGGCCTCCGCTGACGACTCCAAACGGGTATCGACCATCAAATGATACGGTTTGGCATTCGCCATCAGGCCGTTGACCGCCATATTCGTGGCAGGCGGTGTTCCGGCCACGACGCCGATATGCTTGCCCTTGAGACGCTCGTCTTCCAGCGTGGTCACTTCGTCGAGGCCGCTGCCCTTCTTGGCGACCAGCGCGTAGGCGGTGCGGTAATAGGGATTGGTGCCCTGAACGAGGTCGTCGCCCTGAGGAAAGCCCATGATGACGTCGCAACGATGGGCGCCAAGCGTCATCCGGACGAAGCCTGTCGCCTGCGGGAAGTACATGTAGTCCAGTTTCTTGTGCAGTTTCTCGGCGAACAGTTCGGCGAGCTTGTTCTCGAAACCCTCGCCCTTGTCGTTGGAAAACGGCAAATTGTGCGGGTCGGCGCAGACGCGCAGCACCTTGGGATCGATGAGCTCAATCGACAGATCGCCGCCTTCCTTGATCTGCGCGCGCGCAACATCGCGCCCGAAGAACACCGCGAGCATCACCAAGGTTGAAATCGCCAGCCAGCGCTTCTGTCTGGCACGTGTCATCGAAAGCTGCTGCAATTCCGGCTCGCTATTGTTGCCAACTCGCAAAAGATATCGGCAACCTCGACGAACGATGTTCCGTTGAAGCCGCAGACAAGCAAAATGCTATGCTTGTCAATTGGGGCGCGCAACAGGAATAATCCCGGCGAAGTCGCCGCCCGTGCTGCGACGCAAACGCAGCACCGGTTGCGCTTCGTGGAGAGACGAAGGCCGATTATGGCTTATCCCGCATGGATCATTGCCGCGCTCGCGATGATCGCGACGAGCACAGCTTCGTTCGCCCAGCAACAGGAGCTGCCCGTCAACTCCATTGCCGATGGCGTATTCGTACACAACGGCCAGACCGCGCAGATGAAGCGCGAGAACGCGGGCGCGATTGCCAATGTAGGCTTTATCATCGGCGAGGACGCGGTCGCCGTGATCGATACCGGCGGCAGCCTTCGCGAGGGACGGCAATTGCTGGCAGCCATTCGCGCCCGGACCGACAAGCCGATCCGCTACGTCATCAATACGCACGGCCACCCTGATCACATCTTCGGCAACGGCGCTTTCGTGCAGGACGAAACGACGTTTGTCGGCCACGCGAACCTGCCGCGCGCGCTGGCTGCGCGCGGTCAATTCTATCTCGACGCATTTCGCCGCACGATGGGCGATCAGTTGATCGACGAAATACGCATCGTGCCGCCAACGCTGCTCGTCAGCGGCACGCTCAAGCTCGATCTCGGCGGGCGAACCCTCGCCTTACGGGCGTGGCCCGCCGCGCACAGCGATTGCGATCTCACCGTGCTCGATGAAAAGACCGGAACCCTGTTCGCGGGCGACCTCGTGTTTCTCGTCCATACGCCCGTGCTGGACGGCAGCATCCGCGGCTGGCTGGCCGTCATCGGTGAACTCGCCACCCTGCCCGCGCAGCGCGTGGTTCCTGGTCACGGTCCCGTGAGCGGATGGCCGGCCGCCCTCGCCGACGAGCGTCGTTATCTCGAAACTCTGGCCTCGGACGTACGCGGGCTCGTCGCCCGCGGCGAGCCGATAAAGGCCGCGGCAGGCACGGCAGCGAGCTCCGAGCGAACCCGGTGGGAATTGTTCGACGACTTCAACGCCCGCAACGCAACCGCGGCATTTTCGGAAATTGAATGGGAATAGCGGGGGCGTTACCGTATATTCCGTTCGTTGCCTCCATCCCCCGTGAAGGTGGTGCATGCCCGAAACTATCTTCCGCTTGTGCGTCGTCGTTGGCTTGCTGCTGTCTGGCTCGCCGCTAGCATTTGCGGCAACGCCGGATCCCTGGCCTGGCCTGGTTCAGGACATCTTCAACAATCGTCCGATGAACGATGGCAGCGACGTCATTGCCATCGAAATGCCGGCCCGCGCCGAGGATGCCGCAATCGTGCCGGTGACGTTACGAACGAAGCTGCCAGCCAGTGACGGCCGGCAGGTGCTGAGCATTACGCTGGTCATCGACCAGAACCCTGCGCCGATGGCGGCAAAATTCCAGCTCGGGCCGGACGCCAAGGTCCCGGAAATCTCCACCCGTGTCCGCGTCAACAATTACACCGATGTCCATGCGGTGGCCGAACTCAGCGACGGCCAACTCTATATGGCCAAGACGTATGTAAAGGCGTCCGGCGGATGCTCGGCACCTGCCGCCAAGAACGCCGACGAGGCCAAGGCCAGGCTCGGCCAGATGCGCTACCGGCAGTTCGCGAAGGCTGGCGAAGGCCCTGCCACCGGCGTCCGCGAGGCCCAGATCATGATCGGCCATCCCAATAATTCCGGCCTGCAGATGGATCAGGTCACACATCTGTATGTTCCGGCATTCTTCATCAATGAACTGCGGCTCTGGCAGGACGACAGCCTGGTGTTGACGATGGAGGGTGGCATTTCAATTTCGGAAGATCCCAATATCCGGTTCACCTACGTCTCGAATGGCGCGAAAAGTTTCCGCGCCGAGGCAAAGGACACCGAGGGACGCGTCTTCCAGCGCGAATGGAAGATCGACGATTCCGGAATTTGATGCGTCTGCGGACAGAATAGCATCGTGTCCCGGACGCGGTGCAGCGCGACAGCGCTGCTCCGCAGAGCCGGGCCCCATTGCGGACATCGTGCGCTCTGGTGACATGGGTCCCGGCTCTGCAGCGCATCACTCGCGTGCTGCGCTGCGTCCGGGGCACGAGAAAAACGGCTGTCGCCTGGCCGTCGTCGTCTTCGAAGCCGCGATCACCTCGCTTTCAGAAGCAGCGAACTTCCGCTTCGGCCTGGGCTCGCCTCAGCTCGTTGAGGGCGCTTGCCGCCTGCTCCGACGTGCGGAAGGGGCCGCCCAGATCGCCCCGCACCTGCGACATGCTGAGCACGGTTTCGGCCGTGACATAGCGGTCGTAGGGCACGAGCGAAGCGATAACATCGATCGAGCAGGAGCATTGTTCGATCGCTTGGCGCGTCTCGCCGTTCGCTTTCAAACAGCCAAACGCGTATTCGACGCGCGCCGAGGTCGGATAGTCGTTGATATCCTGGGCACGCGTAAGCCCTGTCGTCGCCATTAGCGCCGTCAACGCGGCGACAATCGGTCGTACCGATCCCACAAACATCATCGTCTTCCTCCCGCTGCTAACGGTGGAAGCTATGCTATGACTGATCCGCTGAAAAGCAGATGTCGGAGGAAATGGCCAGAGGCACCATGAAACTCTTTGTTCGCATGCTCCTTGCTACGATTGTCTTGGTCTCGCTCGGCACGCGCGGCAGCGCTGAAGCCTTGCGCGTTGCAGTGCAGAAGACCGGAACATTCGCCTGGGAACTGGCAGTGATCCGCGCGCACGGCCTCGACAAGCAGGCCAACCTTTCCGTTGAGGTTCTCGAACTGGCGAGCCCTGAGGCGGGCAAGATCGCGCTTCGTGCCGGCAACGCCGACATTGTCGTCACTGACTGGCTTTGGGTGTCGCGCGAGCGCGGGCTTGGCGCCAAACTGACATTCTATCCCTATTCGAGCGCGCTCGGCGCGGTGATGGTCCCTGCCTCATCGCCGATCCGGACCCTGGCCGATCTCAAGGGCCGCAAGCTCGCCGTCGCGGGCGGTCCGATCGACAAGAACTGGCTGTTGTTGCGGGCGTGGTTGAAGCGGGACGGCATCGACCTGAAATCGGACGCGACAATCGCTTACGGGGCGCCACCGCTGCTGGCTGCGAAGACGCTCAGCGGCGAAATGGATGCCACCGTGAACTACTGGAATTTCTGCGCGGCGCTGGAAGCGAAGGGCTTCCGCCGCGTCGCCGGCATCGAGGACCTGCTGCCGAAACTCGGCGCCAAAGGCCGCACCGCGATGCTCGGCTACGTCTTCGACGAAAAATGGGCGAACGCAAACCAGGACAAAATTGCCCGCTTCATAGCCATGACCCGCGCGGCGAAAGAGATCCTGTCGACCACGGATGCGGAGTGGGAGAAAATTGCGCCGCTGACCGGCGCTCCAGACGCCGAAACGTTGCGCGTCTATCGTGATCGCTATCGGGAGGGAATTCCGCGTCGGCCGATCGCAGACGAAGAAGCCGACGCGCGCATTCTCTATCGCGTGCTGGCTGAAATCGGCGGCCACGAGCTTGTCGGGCCGGTGCCTGAACTGGATGCCGGAACATTCTATCACGCGATCCCGGGAGATTGAGGTGGCGCGCCTGCTGTCATTCGCCATGTTCCTTGCAATCTGGTGGATCGCCTCGCTGTTTGCCGGCGACGCGAAGCTGCCACCTCCCCCCACCGTGCTCACTGCCATGATTGCGGAAGCCAGGTCGGGTAACCTGTTCTTCCATCTCGGCGCGACGTTGGCGCGCGTTGCGCTCGCCTTCACGCTGGCGATGGCTCTGGGCGCGGCCATCGGATACCTGATGGGCCGGGTACGGCTTGCCGATCGGCTGTGCGATCCTTGGCTGATCCTGCTGCTCAATCTGCCGGCGCTCGTGGTCATCGTGCTCGCCTACATCTGGGCTGGATTGACTGAAGTCGCCGCAATTGCGGCAATCGCCATCAACAAACTCCCGACCGCCGTCGTTACGCTCCGCGAGGGCGCGCGCGCCCTCGATGCGGCGCTGGACGAAATGGCGACGGTATTTGCATTGCCGCGCTGGAGCAGGTTCCGACACGTCATTTTGCCGCAACTGTCGCCCTATATCGCAGCCGCCGCACGATCAGGACTTTCCCTGGTCTGGAAGATCGTACTTGTTGCGGAATTGCTCGGGCGTCCGAACGGTGTCGGTTTCGAGATTGGCGTAGCGTTCCAGCTATTCGACATTCCGCTACTGCTTGCCTACTCGCTGAGCTTCGCCGCGGTCGTGCTCCTCATTGAAACCTTGCTGGTGCAGCCGTTTGAGGCCCGGGTATCCCGGTGGCGTCCCCGTGCGGCTTGAGGTCGATATCGCCAGCAAGACGTTCAAGAGCGCGGCGGGCGAACAGCACGACGTGATCGCGGGCGTTGCCTTTGCACTTGATGCAGGCGAGGTCGGTGTATTGGTTGGCCCATCCGGCTGCGGCAAGAGTACGATGCTCCGGATTCTCGCCGGCCTGGACCCCGACTTTCAAGGGCGCGTCTCGCGACCCGCCGGCGCGCGGATCGGCTTCGTGTTCCAGGAGCCGCGGCTGTTGCCGTGGCGGTCGGTCGAGGAGAATGTGCGACTTGCCGCGCCTGGCGCCGACGACGCGAAGCTTTCAGCACTCTTCGAAGTTCTTGAGCTGAAGGCACATCGCAACCATTTTCCCGGCGAGTTGTCGGTCGGCCTCGCGCGGCGCGTGGCGCTTGCCCGCGCCTTCGCCGTCGAGCCGGAATTGCTCATTCTCGACGAACCGCTCGCCTCGCTGGATACCGCCCTTGCGAGCCGCTTGCGCGATGAGATCGCCATGTTGGTGGACGGTCGCTCCATGATAACGCTGCTGGTCACCCACGATGTGGACGACGCGGTTCGTCTCGGCGATCGCGTAATCCTGCTGTCACCGCGCCCGGCCCGGGTTCTCGCGCAGCTACCCATCCGCACGCCGCGAAGCGCACGCGGAGAGGTCGAGATCGCCGCAATCAAATCGGAAATCGTGCGGCGGATCTATGGCTGTCCCACCCAGCAGGATGCGCCGTAGGCAGTGCCAAAGGCCGGTGCTAGAATGCGTGATCGGTTGGGGTTGACAATGAAACGCTCGATCGGAACTGCAGTCTTTGGTTTTGCTCTTGTAGCCATAACGGCAACCGCGCAGGACATGATGCGTCATGTTGACCTGTCTTCACCCGATATGGTCTCAGCCGAATTGACCCGCGGAGAGGTCGAGGCCACGGTCGCTGCGGCGACCATCGCCGCGCCC
Organism: Bradyrhizobium icense; assembly: GCF_001693385.1. NCBI lineage: Bacteria > Pseudomonadati > Pseudomonadota > Alphaproteobacteria > Hyphomicrobiales > Nitrobacteraceae > Bradyrhizobium > Bradyrhizobium icense. Next base: position 2,898,398 of record NZ_CP016428.1, on the reverse strand, counting down.
GCCGATTTCACCGGGAAGAGATTATCCGGCCTGGACTTGTCGGGAATCAATCTGTCCGGCGCAATCTTCCGCGCGGCACGGCTCAACAAGACGAAACTTGCCGGCGCCAAACTCGACCGCGCCATCCTCGACCAGGCATGGCTACTGGAAGCGGACCTCACTGGTGCAAGCCTCAGGAGCGCAAACCTGTTCGCTTCACAGATGGCTCGCGCCCGCCTCGACGGCGCCGATCTTTCGCAAGCGCGCATCGCTGCCGATCTCACCGGCGCGAGCCTCGTCGGAGCTTCGATCGCGGAAGCAAATCTGGGCGCCGACATGCGTAACCAGTCGATGGGGCTGATGCGCGCGGTGCTGAAATCGGCCAAGCTGGAACGCCTGAACGCGCGCGGCGCCGACCTGTCTCGTGTCGATCTCGAATTTGCGGTGCTGAAGGGCAGCGACCTCACCGGTGCTTCTCTCAAGGGTGCTCAGCTCGGCGGGGCCGACCTGACTGGCATCACTGTCGTCGACACGGATTTCGAGGGTGCCGATCTCGATACGGCCCGGTTGATCGCCCCAATCGGTCTCGATCGGGCAAGAAACTTCGGTAAAGCAAAAAATCGAGACCGCCTGATCAGGCAATGACGGCTAAGGCGCGCCGCGACGAAAGCATGCTCCGATGCGATGGATACTGGCTTCGGTGGCGCTGCTCTCAACGAGCGCCAATGAGGTGACGCGCAGGGAAAAGGCATCCGATTGTGGTCACCATTTCGGAGTTTCAGCTATCCCCGCCCGGAAAGAACGACGGGGGTCCCAACCTCACCCTGCACGACAAGGAAGTCGACCACGACGAGCGCCTGCGTATCACCGGCGTGCAGCCGGAGCGCTACGACATCAAGGTCGACTATCCCGGCTCAAAGCACTGCTTCGTGCGCGACATCGAAATCAAGGCCGATGCCATGTTTTCGATCGCGGACAAGGATTTTAAGGACTGCAACAAGTAGCCGCCGCTGCCGGACGACTATTCAGCCTGCCGACCACACGGCGTCACCGGAAGCCTTTCGATTGGCGCCTGGATATTCGCATCGCCACTTGACCGCAGTCCATTTCGGGTGTTCGCCAACCCACTGCGCGATATAGGGCTGCGCGGCCATGGCACATCGCTGCAACGAAACATTTGAAGAAAAGACCAAATGGGTTTCCTCGCAGGTGGTCGGCGAGAGCACGGCACAAACGGTCACGACCAAGTCTATCGGTGTCATTGCTGATATCCCTTGATTAGTTCCCGAATAGATAACGCAAAGAGGTACGGCAATCGGCGAAGCCGGGTTTCACTACACCGTGAAAAGCCGAAACGCCATGCGTCCTCCCCACGCTAGAAGTTAACGCCAAATACCAGCCGCGCCTGGTGGCGGTCGAAATTGACCAGATCAAGGCTGGCATTTGATCCGGCCGGACGTCCCCACGCCTGAACGCTCCAGCTCGCGGTCACCCGCGTATGCTTCGACAATTGGAAATACGCTGTCGGACCGACGAACATCGCCTGCCCGACAAGTTCCTCCAAGCCGATTCCCTCATATTTCCGCAAGTACCGCGCCTCTCCGCCCAGCAGAAAACCCGGCCGCACCTGCGCCAGCACCCCAATCGCCGCGCCCGCAGTGGAGTCACGCTCCATGGCGCTGTTGCCGACCAGGCGCGTCCATTCCGGTTCGTAGATCAGGTTGAACGCCGCGATAACGCGGTTCGGGACGAGCTCCCCGTCGAACGCCAACCTGAATTCAGTCCCGAAACTCCGAACCGCTTCAGCCGTCGTTTCATCGACACGATGCGCGTGCATTTCTGTCGCGAAAGTGAGCCCGAACGGCGCCGCCTCCCTATCGAGAAAGCGGTAGCGCAAATCGACCGATGCGCCCTGCCACGACAGCCGGCGCTGATCGTCAAGGCCAGGCACGCCGCTGATCGTATGCGATGCAAATGTGCTACCCAGCTCGATTCGAAAATTCCGGACAGGTACAAACTCCAGTTCGAACTCCTGGCCGAGGGCCCGATAAGTACCGCCGCTCCTGCCGAAGCGCCCGGTCGTCTCCGTTTGAAACTCCCGTTCGCCCACACTGCCGACATCGGTTCCAATCATGAAGCCGAATATATGCTCGGTATCGAAGGCCTCGGCATGGGCGCAGGCCGGCAGCAACGCAACAAGAGACACGACCATAGCCTGGAAGGTCTTTGCATGCGTCAGCATTCGCATTCAGCGGGTCTTGAGGTTGAACGGGCAAGTAAGTCCGCGGCATCAGCCGAGACCTACCCTAGCATGAGGCAGGGACCGTCGGCGAGTCATGGGACAAATTGGAATCCGGATAAGATAGCGTGTGATCTAGACCGGCCGGCCTTCGGCCAGCCCCCTACGGAGATTCCGGTCCAGTTGGTCAGGATCTGCGCCTGCAGCAAACAGTGGAAAACTTCCTTGGGGATCCTGTGGCTGGAGGGCGTGCAGTTTGCCCGGCCCGCGGCAACAGGCCGTTGCCGGAGCCGGGCAGACCGGTTCGACGCGTCTATTTACGCGCCGCGCAGGCGTACATGTTGATTTCCATGCCCACCGACACTTCGACGATCTTCGGAGTCTTCCAACTCATCAGGGGTCCTCCCAAGCAGTGCTGGCACGACATTCGTGCCGGGACGAAACTAGGGTCGCCGTGGACAGAGCGCAAGTACGGAAGGTCGAAGGTCGCACTATGCGTACTATCTCCGAAGGAAGAAGTTCGCTCTTGGACAAGCCTACTTCCCTCTTGGTCAAACCCCTGCGGATAACGGCGCCCAATCGACGCATGCACCGCGAGAGTTCGTCCAATCACAGTTCGAACGACTTTCCATTACGCACCAGCGCCTATCTGCCGAAGCAGTATGACGACCAGGGTCGATACGTATCTTCAGCAGTCTTTGTCTGCCTCTGTGACCTTGTCGGCCTTGGCGCCTTCAGCCTGCTGTGCCGCCGTCGGTTCGCCTTGCATCTGCCGCTGCGTATCTTGTGAAGATGCTGCAGTTTCTCCCGCCGCTCGGTTCATGGTGCCGGTCGGCGGATGTTGGCTGGTGCTGCTCGCCATACCTGTTGTTTGACTGTCGCCAGTCTGGGCCGGTCCAGAGCCTGCGTCCTTCAGGTTGGCGGCGCGTCCCGTTTCGCAGGGACCGGCCAGTGCTGCGCCGGTGCTCAAAACCAAAATGGAGCAACCCGCAAGAATGAGTCGTTTCGTATTCATGTGTCTCTCCTTTCCACGTGAAGCACGCACGACGCGATGAGAGGCAACCGACCCGTTCTCTGCAGGTTCCGGGTGGCGACGTGAATATCGACAGGTTTAATCTGACGCTTCTGGTTTCGGTGAGGACATCCGATGGAACCGATTCACCAAAGGTTGATCAGTTTCCTTCTCGTGCTCTGCCTTGCATCGGCGGCCTTTGCGCAGGAAAGGCAGCCTGACCAAACGGCACCGAATGCGGAGACCGCTCTGCCCGCTGACGGACCGTCATTGACCGGAAAAGAGCGGCTGGGAAGAAAGTGGATGGACGAGCAGCGGATCGACGATTGCAACGTGCCGGCCGACAAGCGCGGCAGCAAACAGCGATCCAGCACCTGCCCGCACGTTCCATCGGGATGATCGGCGACAGCGCAACGGCACGGCTACGCCAACGTTTGCTGGCGGAGGGATTCTCTCAATCCGCTGGTCCGGAATTTTCTCAAATGCGCGTAAAAGGCGATCCGTTACGCCTGATCCGCTCGCGGCGCTCGCGCCGGTTGTTCTGAATTGCTTGCCGTACGGCCGCTGCCAGGTCGCGAGCCAGCAGCGCATCACCACATGGTCTGCCGCGCGCGCTCCGGCCATTCCCGATCGTACTTCTCGCCGCCGACGGTATTGTCGCTCATTTCGGCAAGTATCTGGCCGGGCGTCGGCAAGCTTCTCGGATCGACGCGCTTGTCGGGATTCCAGAGATCGGAACGGGCGATGGCCCGCGCGCACTGGAAGTAAACCTCTTCGACCGTCATGACGATGACGGTGCGCGGCGCCTTGCCTTCCATCTTGAAGGACGCGAGCAGTTCCGGATCGGCCGAGACATGCGCGCGGCCGTTGATGCGCAGTGTGCTGCCGGAACCCGGGATAAGAAACAAAAGCGCCACCCGCGGATCGCGCACGATATTGCGCAGCGAATCGCAGCGGTTGTTGCCGCGCCGGTCTGGCATCATCAGCGTCTTCTCGTCGTGGACGCGAACGAAGCCCGGCAAGTCGCCGCGCGGCGAACAGTCCAGCCCTTCCGGCCCGCAGGTCGCCAGCGCCGCAAACGGCGACTTGTCCATCAACGCCCGATAGGCCGGCGTGATCCTGTTCGCGACCTTGACGGTCGAGGCATCGTTGGGAAAGCCGTAGATGGCCTCAAGTTGCTCGATGGTCGCGATCACAGTCATTTTAGCTCTCCCGTCGATCGTCCCATTTCTCGCTCTTGATGACGCGGACGAGCTGGCGGGCATGATACTCGGCGCTGCCGGTATTGACGATGGTGACGTCGGGCGCGGCCGCCGCATCCTCCACCGTGCGACCCAGGCGGGCTTCGAGCTTGCCGTCGCTGTTCCGCCGCCGCATCGCAATCCGTTCGGCCAGAACGTTCGGCGGCGCGGTGATCGAAACCACCACCACGTCGGCATAGGCGCGGCGCATCGCGCCAATCACGGTGCGCGATACGTTGACCACGATCGTTCGTCCGGCGCGGATTTCGTTGTCGATCGCGCGCGACAATGCATAGCAATGGCCATGGGCTTCCCAATGCATGGCGTATTCGCCACGCGCCAGCGCCTCCTGAAACGTGCCGGCGCTGACCTCTTCGTTTTCCTCCGACGCCGACGCTTCACGCGTGATCACGCGGCGGGGAAACACAATGCTGCTGTCCTCGGCGCAGGCCACCTTGGCGAGGCTGAGCAGCGTGTCCTTGCCGGCGCCGCTTGGGCCGACCACCAGAATCAACCGGCCCGGCCCGATCGCGGCCGCCTGGTCTGGCGCTGTGGTTGTCAGTGTTTCCGTCATGCTACGCGCCGCCCTTCCCGCCAGACGCTGCGCACCACCGGAATGTTGCGGGCGACATGCACCCGGATTACATCGGCCCGCTTGCCGGGTGCGATCTCGCCGCGGTCCGCAAGACCGACCGCTTCGGCCGGCGTCTTGGTGACGGTGCGGACGGCCGAGGCCAGATCGATCGCCGGCACATCCTGCGGCAATTGCAGGGCTGCCATCAAAAGACTCGAAGGGATGTAGTCGGACGACAGGATGTCCAAAAGTCCCTCGCGGGCGAGATCGATGGCGGCGATGTTGCCGGAATGCGAACCGCCGCGAACCACGTTCGGTGCCCCCATCAAGATACCGATGCCAGCCTGATGCAGGCCGCGCGCGGCTTCCATCGTGGTCGGAAACTCCGCCACTGCGACGCGGTCCTGGATCGCGTCGGCGACATTTTCCTCGGTCGTGTCGTCGTGGCTGGCGAGCGGGATTTCATATCGATGGGCAAGCGCCACGATCTCGCGCATGTTGGCCGCGGCATGGGTCTTTTGATAGTGGAAGCGCTTTTCGAACAGCGCATCGAGTTCGGCGTCGGTCTTGCCGCCGCCCTTGCCGCGGTAATAGTCGCGCAGCTTGACCTCGTCGCGGAACTGGCGCTGGCCCGGCGTGTGGTCCATTAGCGACATCAGCCGGACGTCAGGCCGGTCGATCAGCTCCTTGGCCTCCTCGACGACGCTTGGCATCGGGATTTCGCACCGCAGATGCAGGAAATGCTCTGCGCGCAGCAGGTTCGCCTCGCGCGCGGATGCGATCGCCTCCGCCAGCACGCCTGCCCTTCCGTCGACCTCCTCGGCGCCGTCCTCACGCCAGACCCGGAGCGAATCCAGAACCGTGGTGATGCCCGAGGTGGCCAACTGTCCGTCATAGGAAACCACCGACGCGATCGGATCCCAGAATACCTTTGGGCGTGGCACATAGTGCATTTCGAGATGGTCGGTATGCAGCTCGATCAGGCCTGGCATGATCAGATCGCCGCCGGCGTCCTCGCTGCCTGACGGCGCACCGCCCTCGCCGTATTCGGCGATGCGGCCATCGGCGAAAGCGACCCAGCCGTGCTCGATCACGCGATCGGCCAGGACGATGCGGGCGTTGCCGAGGATGGTTTCTTGCTTCGAAGTCATCTCTTTTCTTCCCTCAAGCCGCGGCGGCAAATGATGTCACGTCGACGATGCGGTCGGCGATCAGATGGCGAATTTCGTCGTCATGGACGATCGCCACCACCGCGACGCCCTGCCGTTTCTTCTGTTCAATCAAATCGACGACAACAGCGCGATTGGCGGCATCGAGCGAAGCTGTCGGCTCGTCCAGCAACAGAATTGGCAGATCGGAAATGAAACCACGCGCGATGTTGACCCGCTGCTGCTCGCCACCTGAGAACGTCGATGGCGGCAGCGCCCACAGCCGCTCGGGAATGTTGAGGCGACGCAGCAGCGCACCCGCCCTCTCGCGAGCTTCCCCGCGTGCAGCTCCATTCGCAATCAGCGGCTCCGCCACCACGTCGATGGTGGCGACCCGCGGTACCGCCCGCAAGAACTGGCTGACATAGCCGATGGTCGAGCGGCGCACGCTGAGCACCTGCCGCGGCTCGGCTGTGGCAAGGTCGATCACTGTCCCCTGATGCCGGATGCCGATTCGGCCGCCATCGCAGCGGTAATTGCCAAAGATCATTTTCAGGATCGAGGATTTTCCGGCGCCGGAAGGGCCCGACAGCACGACGCATTCGCCCGGCTCGACCTGAAACGAGACGCCGCGCACCACGGGCAGCTCAACGCCGCCCTGCAGGTGCATGGTAAAGGTCTTTTCGGCGCTGGTGATGTCGATCATCGCAGTCATTAGCCGTGCTCATGCCGGAAGGATCGAGGAAACGAGCAGTTGGGTATAGGGCTCGCGGGGGTCGTCGAGCACCTGGTCGGTCAGGCCGGTTTCAATGACGCGCCCACCCTTCATCACCATTACGCGGTGCGACAACAGCCGCGCCACGGCGAGGTCATGGGTGACAACGATAGCGGCAAGGCCGAGCTCGCTGACGAGATTGCGCATCAGATCGAGTAGGCGCGCCTGCACCGATACGTCGAGCCCGCCGGTCGGCTCGTCCATGAATACCAGCCGCGGCTCGGTGACCAGATTGCGCGCGATCTGCAACCGCTGCCGCATGCCGCCGGAATAGGTGCGCGGCGCGTCGTCGATGCGCGCGGTGTCGATCTCGACGCGCTCCAGCCAGGACGAGGCGGTATGACGGATACGGCCGTAATGATTCCAGCCCACCGCCATCAGCCGCTCGCCGACATTGGCGCCGGCCGAGACCGCCATCCGCAGTCCTTGCGCGGGGTCCTGGTGCACATAGCCCCAATCCGTGCGGAACAGAAAGCGGCGCTCGGCTTCGCCGAGGCTGGCGAGATCGCGCAACACGCCGTCCCGCATCCGGTATGATACCCGCCCGGCGCTCGGCGCGAGCTGCGCGGACAACAGTTGCAGCAGCGTCGACTTGCCCGACCCGGACTCGCCGACGATAGCCAGCACCTCGCCGGGATAAAGCGCAAAGGAAACGTCGCGGCAGGCGGTCAACCGGTCGTAATTCTTGCCGAGGTTTTCGGCGACCAGAAGCGGCTGATCGTCCTGCCTGGGGTCTTGCGGCTCAGCCATGCGCCCTCTCCTTGTGCGGAGCCGCGCTCTCGCTGCCGCGATGGCCGGCCAACTGGCGAGACTCGCAATAATCGGTATCCGAGCATACGAACATCCTCCCGCCTTTGTCGTCGGTGACGATTTCGTCGAGATAGGAATCGTCCGCGCCGCACAGCGCGCACGGCGCGTCGAACCGGTAGCGCGTGAACGGGTGATCCTCGAAATCGAGCGACACGACGTTGGTATGCGGCGGGATCGCGTAGATGCGCTTTTCGCGGCCGGCGCCGAACAGTTGCAGCGCCGGGCAATTATCCATCTTCGGATTGTCGAATTTCGGTGTCGGCGACGGATCCATCACATAGCGCGCATTCACCTTTACCGGGTAGGCATAGGAGGTCGCGATATGGCCGAAGCGCGCAATGTCTTCGTACAGCTTGACGTGCATCAGGCCATATTCGCCCAGCGCATGCATACGCCGCGTCTCGGTCTCGCGCGGCTCCAGGAATCGCAGCGGCTCGGGGATCGGCACCTGATAGACCAGCACCTGCCCCGCATGCAGCGGCGCTTCGGGAATCCGGTGCCGGGTCTGGATCACGGTGGCGTCTATCGTGGACGTGGTGGTCGCGACACCAGCGGTCTTGCCGAAGAATTTCCGGATCGAGATCGCGTTGGTGGTGTCGTCCGAACCCTGATCGATCACCTTCAACACGTCCTGTGGCCCGAGGATCGCCGCCGTCACCTGCACGCCGCCGGTGCCCCAGCCATAGGGCATCGGCATCTCGCGGCTCGCGAACGGCACTTGATAGCCGGGAATCGCGATCGCCTTCAGGATCGCGCGGCGGATCATCCGCTTTGTCTGTTCGTCGAGATAGCCGAAATTGTAAGCTGGCGCGTTCATTCCGCGGCCTCCTGCATGTCCGGCGCCTCACTGGCCTCGGCGAACTCCTTGCGCAGCTTGCGCAACAGACCGAGCTCGGACTGAAAGTCGACGTAATGCGGCAGCTTGAGATGCTCGACGAAGCCGGTCGCCTGCACATTATCGGAATGCGACATCACGAACTCCTCGTCCTGGGCCGGCGCGATCACTTCCTCGCCCAGCTCGCGGGCGCGCAGGCTGCGGTCGACCAGCGCCATCGACATGGTCTTGCGCTCGCTTTGTCCGAAGGCCAGGCCATAACCGCGCGTAAAACACGGCGCCTCCGTCGCCGATCCCTTGAACTGGTTGACCATCTGGCACTCGGTCAGCTCGATCGAGCCGAGCGGGACGGCAAAGCCCGCATCCTCGGCGAAGAATTCCACCTCTACCTCGCCGAAACGGATTTCGCCGGCAAAGGGATGGGTACGGCCATAGCCGCGCTGTGAGGAATAGCCGAGCGCAAGCAGGAATCCCTCGTCGGCACGCGCAAGATTCTGCAGCCGCAGATCGCGGTCGGCCGGAAAGCTGAGCGGCTCGCGCGTGAGATCGCCGACCGGCGCAGCAGCATCTGCCGCCGGCGACGGTTCGATCAGGCCATCGCGACCGAGAATGTCGGTGACGCGTGGCGTTGCCGCCTGCGTTGCCTCCGACGTCGCCGGCTGCTCCGGCACAAAGCCGTCCGCAAGCTGCGGGTCCAGCAAGCGATGGGTATAATCGAAAGTCGGCCCCAGGATCTGACCACCCGGAATGTCCTTGAAGGTCGAAGAGATGCGCCGCCGCACCTGCATCTCGCCGGTGTCGACCGGCTCGGTCGCGCCAAAACGGGGCAGCGTGGCACGGAAGGCACGGACCAGGAAGATCGCCTCGATCAGGTCGCCGCGCGCCTGCTTGATCGCGAGTGCCGCCAGCTCGCGGTCGTAGAGCGAGCCTTCCGTCATGACGCGGTCGACGCCGAGCGAGAGTTGCTCGGCAATTTGCGCCAACGAGAGTTCGGGCACATCACGGTCGCCACGCCGCTCATGCGCCAGCAGGCGGTGGGCGTTCTCAATGGCGCGTTCGCCTCCTTTGACGGCTACATACATGGACTACGCTCCGCTTGCGACCAGCCGCGTGGTTCGGGGAATCGCGACAATCAAGTCGTCATGGACCAGCACGACATCGATGCCGCGCGGGAACAGGGTTTCATTGATGGCGAGCCGCTGAAAAAGGTCGCGCGGCTGGAGCATCGCCTGCAGCAGCGTTGTACCGTCGATGCCCGGCCCCTTCACCTCGAATGTAGGACCCTGCGTCAGGCTCTCGACCTGCAGGATCAGCGTCGTCGACCTGTCAGGATATTCGTTGCTGCCGAACGCGAAGCGATCGAGCGTCGGCAGGCTCTTGGCGTCGCCGACGAGGGCGAAGCTGGCGATCGAGGAATCCGCGATCACCGGCGCACTGGTATGGAACTTGAGCCACTTCGCCACATCAGGCGTGGCCGACATCGCGGCATCGAGCCAGATCGGCGTGTCGTGATCGAACAGCGTCAGCGCGATCGCCGCCGCGCCGCCCATCATGCCGGCGGGCGCGCCGACAGCTGCCGTGACCCGTTGCGCGTTGCCGGGACGCGCCATCGCGTCCATCACGGAGCGGAAGGTCGACTGCGCCGACAGCACCTTGTCGGCAAAGCCCGCGGGCAATTCTGCAACCGTCGTCATCGCATCACCCCTCGCCGCGCACCATGGTATAGAAATCGACCCGCGTCGCCGCCGCCTCGGCCGCCTTGCGGCTGCGATCGGCGATCATGGCCTCGCGTAACGGCGCGATCACCCTGGTCTCGACCTCACCCGAAAGCTCCGTCGACTGCACCATGGCATCGCACAGCGCTATCATCTGCGCCTTCTGCCTGTCGCGGCCGAGCACGTAGCCGAAGCCGATCTCGCCGGTCGCAAGACGCACCGCCGCGCGCGACACCGTGGCCTCGCCGAGATTGAACGGTGCGCCGTCGCCGCCGATCCGGCCGCGCAGCATCACGAGGCCGTTCTCGGGCTCGCGCAGGTTCTCGTGTGCGGGTACCGCGATCGCCGCGAGATGGCCCGCAATGTCGCCAGCCCCGGAATGCGCCAGCACCGCCATCGCCGCCTTGCGCTGCGCCTCTCTGCCGTTCCGTCCGGACAAACCCATGAGCAACCTTGCCTAAATCAAGTTGTCTATGATAATAGACAACTTGATAGCGGAGCGCCATGACTGTTTCGTGACAAACGGATAATTTCTGGTACCACCACGCCATGAGCCTGCAGGAGAGTTCCGGCGTCGCCTTATGGCGGCAGGTCGCCGACGGCATCGAGCGCGGCATTGCCGACGGCCGCTTTGCCGCGGGCGAAAAGCTGCCGGGCGAGATCGAGATCGCCGATACCTATCGGGTCAACCGCCACACCGTGCGGCGCGCACTGGCTGCGCTTGCCGAACGCGGCCTGGTGCGTGCCGAACGCGGCAGCGGCACCTATGTCGAGGCGCAGCGCCTCGCCTATCCCTTGCGCTCGCGGACGCGATTTTCCGAAATCGTCGGCGCCGGCGGCCGCGAGCCGCGCGGCCAATTGATCGATACCTCCGAAGAGCCCGCGACGCGCGAGCTGGCCCGTGAGCTCGGACTGAAGACCGGCGCGCCCCTGATCCGGATCGAATCGGTGCGGCTCGCTGACCGCACGCCGATCTGCGTCAGCACCAGTTGGCTTTCTGCCGATCGCTTCCCGGACGCCGGAGCGGTCTTCGCCAACGCGCGCTCAATGACCAAACTGCTGGCGCATTACGGCGTCCGCGATTACCGCCGCGCCTCGACCCGCGTCACCGCCGGCATCGTGGACGCCACCGACGCCGCACGACTCGATCTCGCGCTCGGCCGTCCCGTGCTCGTGGTTGACAGTACCGATGTCGACACCGGCGACAAGCCGCTCGTCACCAAGCGATCGCGCTTTGCCGCGGAGCGCGTCGAGTTTTTGATAGAGAACAGTTGATGCTTGTAGGATGGGCAAAGCGATAGCGTGCCCACCATTCAGTGACGTGCACTAGACTAGATGGCGGGCACGTCGCTGGCGCGCCTTTGCCCATCCGACAGAAGCATCACGCGACCGCGCGCTGTCCAATGATCGCGAAGCGGAGTTTGCCCGAAATCCAGTCAATTGCGGAAACCGCGATGAGGATTAGCAGAATCAGAAACGATACCTTTTGCCATTCCAGCACCCGGATCTGTTCGGCAAGCTGAAGGCCGATTCCGCCGGCCCCGACGATTCCGATAATCGTCGCCGATCGCGTATTCGATTCGAAATAGTAAAGCACTTGGCTCAGCAGAATCGGAAAGACCTGCGGCATCAGTCCAAACCGAACTGCATGAAAATGGCTGCCGCCCGCCGACTGGACTCCTTCAGCGGGGTTCTTGTCCGCAGTCTCGATGGCCTCTGAAAAGAGCTTTCCAAACGTCCCGAAATCGCTGCAGATGACCGCAAGGATACCTGCAAACGGACCCAATCCCACGACGCCGACCCAGATGAGCGCCCAGATCAAGATATCGACACCGCGGATGGTGTCGAGGCTACGGCGTGTGAAAAAGTGGACGATCCGGTTCGCAACCACATTGCGCGCGGCCAGCAGGGCCACTGGCAATGCCAGTAGTGCTCCGCCCAGCGTACCGAGAAATGCGATCGACACCGTCTCGCCGAGCGCATTCAAATACTTCAATGCCTCCGCCCATGAACCAGGATCGGGCGGCAGCATAAGCCGAAGGAATCCGCCTAGTCTGGCCATTCCGTCAGAAAGCCGGTCAAACGGAATGTCTAGCTGGGCAATCCCGAACAGAAAAAGTATAACTGCCCCGCCGAGGCTCAGTGCGATCTTTCCCCTGTTCCACCAATCCGGGCGGAAAACCTCCGGATAGCGTTCAACGATTGCGGCCTGGTTTTCAGAACTGAAGGAAATCACGTGCCCGCGCCCTCCAGCCCAAGGAGGCGATGACGTACGCGCTCCGTGACAAAATCGATCAGCATGACGGTGACGACGATGAGCAAAAGGATGGCGCTGACATCGCTGTAGTAAAACTTGCGCACGGCCTCGATCAAGTCCTGCCCGATCCCGCCGGCGCCGACGAAGCCCATCACCGCCGCGCCGCGCACGTTGATCTCGAATCTCAACAGAGCATAGCTTACGAAATTCGAAAGAACCTGAGGCACCGCGCCGAACCGGACAATCTGAATCCAGCTTCCTCCGCTCGCCGCCACCCCCTCGATCGGCTTGTTATCGATATTCTCGACAACCTCGGCGAACTGCTTGCCAAGCGCGCCCGTGGTATGGATCGCTATCGCGAGCACGCCCGGAAGCGGTCCCAGGCCGAATGCCAGCACAAAAACCAGGGCAAAGACGATCTCCGGCACGGTCCGGCAAAATTCGAGAACGCGCCGCGTGACGAAAACGATCGCGCGCGACCTGACGAGATTGGCCGAAGCCAAGAAGCAGAGAACGAATCCGCATATAGCTCCCGAAAGGGTTCCCATGTACGCAATCAGCAGGGTGTCCCCGAGAAGCAGCGTCCAGCGAGGCAGGCCCCAAAGCCATTCCGAGAGATCGTTCCATGCAGACGAAAACGAAAACGTGGGAGCTATGCTGGCGAAATAGGCCGGGAACCGCCAGAAATTCTCGGCAAACTTCCAAAGGTCGACGTCGCCCATCCAGCCGGCGGCAAGCGCCGCAGCGATCAGGATCGCCGAACCCAGCCATATACGCCGTCGCTTCGCGGCAACTGCAGCCGCATAGCGATCGGCCAGTTCGCGCAGCCTGGCTTCCGGGAATTCGGGGACTGCTGTTCGCATGGGTTTTCTGAAGAGAAATGGGCGGACCTCGCGATCCGCCCGAGTCGTCTGGAAACGTGGTTCCGTTCAGGACTTCTGCTTGCGCAGGCTGTCGACAAATTTGGTCAGATCGATCACGGCCTCATAGGCCTTGTGGTCAACCTCGACGAAAGGCAGTTGCTTCCCCTCGTAAATCTTGTCGAAAGCGGCCTTGTCCTTCACTGCAATTTCCAGCACTGCCTTCTTAATCGCCGCCTTAAGGTCGGCAGGCAGGCTACCGAGATATGCCATCGGCGAATTCACAATCTGTTCGGACTTCAGGATGATCCTGAAATCGGCGGCCTTCGCCATGCCCTTGCGTTCCATCCGCAGCAGGTTCGATTCTTTTTCGTCGTTCCACCAGTTGAACGCCGCATCGCAGGTACCCTGGGCAAGCCCGATCACCGCGTTTTCATGACTTCCCGAATAAACCACCTTGGAAAAGAACTTCTCCGGGTCGATGCCCATCTTGTCCATCGCGAAACGCGGCACGTTGTTTCCTGACGTTGAATTGGGGTCGACAAGGCAGAGATTCTTGCCTTTCAAGTCCTTGATGTCCTTGTAGCTCGAGTCGCTTTTGACATAGAGGACCGAGTAATAGCCCTTGGTGCCGTCGCCATTCACTTCGATCGCGAACGGCTCGACCTTGGCGCCGACAATGTAGGCACGTGCATAAGACGCCGGACCGTACATCGCGATATGGATGTTGCCGGCCCGCTGGCCTTCGATCACGGCGGCGTAGTCGTTGGCGATCCGCAGCGTCACCTTCGTGCCGAGCTCGCGGGACAGATACTCCGCCAAAGGCGTCCAACGGTTGGTCGTGCCCGAAGCATTCTCATCGGGGACCTTGGCGAACACCAGTTCGGGATATTTTGCTTTCCAGTCCTGGGCTGATGCGGGGGAAGCTGAGAACACCAATCCCGCCGCAGCGGCGAGAATAATAAGACGGTTGAACATGACGTCTCCTGTTTTTGCAGCAATGTGGCTTGCGGATTTCAATCCGCGCAGTTCTCGATTCTTGGACGCAACACTCAGGCCGCGGCGACCGTACCAAGCGCGGGGACCGCCGAACCGACTGGCGCAAGCGCCGGCGTCGCATCCATCACTTCATTCGCCTCAAGATCGTAGAGCTCCCGCGCGATGCGATCTGTCAGCGCCACCGGCGCGCCGTCGAACACTATCCGCCCCGACGCCATGCCGATCAGACGGTCGCAGTAGCTTCGCGCCAGATCGAGCGAGTGCAGATTGCAGACCACGGTGATGCCGAAAGGCTTATTGATGCGCAGCAAGGCGTCCATCACGATCCGGGTGTTGCGGGGGTCGAGCGAGGCGATCGGCTCGTCGGCAAGTATGATGTCGGGCTCCTGCACCAGCGCACGCGCAATCGCGACGCGCTGCTGCTGACCGCCGGAGAGCTGGTCGGCGCGCTGGGCTGCAATAGACGCCATGTCGAATTGTTCGAGTGCCGACATCGCTATTGCCTTGTCACGTTCGGGCCAAAGCTGAGCGAGCGAGCGCCATGACGGTACCGCAGCCAGCCGTCCCATCAACACGTTGGTCAGGACGTCGAGCCGGCCGACCAGATTGAACTGCTGGAAGATCATCGCCGAGCGCGCGCGCCACTGCCGCAGCTCCTTGCCGCGCAGCGCGGTCACGTCGACGCCTTCGAACAGGATGCGTCCCTCGGAAGGCTCGGCGAGGCGGTTGATCATCCGCAGCAGCGTCGACTTGCCGGCGCCGGAGCGGCCGATCACGCCGACGAAGCTGCCGGGCTGGATCGAGAATGACGCATTGTCCACCGCGGCCTTGGTACCGAACCGGCACGTCAAACCATCCACCACCAGCATGCAACGCTCCAGAGTTCCTGTCGTAGAGCCATCGCTAACGGCTCGATCTTACAGTTGTGTGACACGCGTGCTGCGCTGCGGCGTCATCCACAGCGGCCCGGTGTCATGCACTCGTCATGATCTTGTCATCAAGCGCATCGAAGACGAACGGGTGCCCCGATTGCTGATGGACGTACCCGATGGCCGGCAAGTTGCTTTCCACTGAACCAATGGTTGACCCCACCGCGTCAGTGCGCGACTGCCAGCTTGGTGCCTACACCGAGGTCGGCCCCCGAACCATCCTGCTCGAAGTCACGATGGCCGATTATTCCTACGTCGTGAACGACTCGCAGATCACCTACACGACGATCGGCAAGTTCTGCTCGATCGCGGCCATGACGCGCATCAACCCGGGCAATCATCCGATGCACCGGGCCTCGCAGGCGCATTTCACCTATCGCGCCTCCAGTTATTTTCCGGGCGAGAGCGACGACGCCGAGTTCTTTGCATGGCGCCGCGAGCATCACGTTCACATCGGCCACGACGTCTGGATCGGCCATGGCGCCATCATTCTGCCCGGCCGCTCGATCGGCACCGGCGCGGTGGTCGCGGCCGGCGCCATCGTCACCAAGGATGTCCCCGCTTATGCGATCGTTGCAGGTAACCCGGCACGGCCGATCAAGCAGCGATTTCCGGCATCCATTGCTGCGCGGCTTGCGGAGCTCGCATGGTGGGACTGGGACCATGAAACGCTTCGCCGCGCCCTGCCTGATTTCCGCAAGCTCGACGTCGAGGGCTTTCTCGACAGGTACGAAGCCGTCGCAGCAGCCGGCCGCCGTCAATTCAACCAGAGTGCCGCATCGTGACTGAACTGTTCATCGAGGGCGGCCGGGCCCTGCTCGGCCTCGAGATCGCCGAAACCTCACTGCGGACCGCTGGCCGTGAGATCGCAGCCGTAGGTGCGGACAGCAACCACGGCATCGGCGGCGTCAATGCCGACGGCCTTCTGGTATTGCCGGGCATTGTGGATCTGCATGGCGATGCCTTCGAGCGGCAGATGATGCCGCGCCCCGGGGTCGATTTCCCGATCGATGTGGCGCTTGTTGACAGCGACCGGCAGGCGATCAGCAACGGGATCACGACCGCCTATCATGCCACGACCTGGTCGTGGGAGCCTGGCCTGCGCAGCGCCGACAATGCCCGGCGCTTGCTGGAGGCGATCGAGCAGATGCGACCGCAGCTCGCCGCCGACACCCGCTTCCACCTGCGCCATGAGACCTACAATCTCGACGCGGAAAGCGAAATCATCGACTGGCTTTCGGAAGGACGCGTCGACCTGTTCGCGTTCAACGACCACATGGATTCGACCGTCGCCAGCCTCGCCAAACCGCAGAAGCGCAGCCGAATGGTCGAGCGCACCGGTCTCACCAACGAGGCATTCGATCGCCTGGTGCAAAGCGTGGTCTGCCGCAGCCACGATGTGCCGGCTTCGATCGCCCGGCTGGCGCAGGCAGCGCGCGCGGCGGATGTCCGGATGCTCTCGCATGACGACGAGAGCCCCGCGATGCGGCAGGCCTTTCGCGCGCAGGGCGTTGCGATCGCCGAATTTCCGGTCAACGAGGAAACCGCACGCGATGCTGCCGAAGCCGGCGACTTCATCGTGTTCGGCGCGCCCAACGTGGTGCGCGGCGGCAGCCACACCGGCTGGACCAGAGCCTCCGACATGATCGCCAAGGGACTCTGTTCGGTGCTTGCGTCGGACTATTATTATCCGGCGCCGCTATTGGCGGCATTCCGCCTTGCAGCCGACGGCGTGCTGCCGCTGGCCGCGGCATGGCAATTGATCTCGGCGGCACCGGCGCGCGCCGCCGGTCTCGCCGATCGCGGCACGCTCGCCGCAGGACAGCGCGCCGACATCGTTCTTGTCGATGACGCGGTGCCATTGCGCCCGCGGGTCGTTGCGGTAATTGCCGCGGGGCGTCTCGTACATCTGGCGGAGGCGAACCGCCTCGTCCGTTCATCCATCGTTCCGCGCAAGGCGGTTGCAGCCGCGTGAGGCGGCCCTATTCTGGCGCAATGGCAAATTACCCTCGTTACGCAATCTACTATACCGCGACGCCCGACGGCACGCTTGACCGGTTCGGCGCCTCGCTGCTCGGCTACGATGGCCATAGCGGCGAAGACCAGCCCTTTCCGGATGGTGTCCCATTGGACTGGCGCGACCTGACGCAGGATCCGCGCAGATACGGCTTTCACGCCACGCTGAAGGCGCCGATGGTGCTGGCCGACGGCAAGGCCGAGGCGCAGCTTGCTGCGGCGTGCGAATTGTTCGCCGATCTGGCCCGGCCAGTGCCCGTGATCCAACCGGTCGTCGATTCGATCAGCGGTTTCATCGCGGTAATTCCCGCCGAACCGTCGGCAGATCTTGACCTGCTTGCCGCCCAGGCGACCAGGGCGTTCGATTCGTTCCGCGCTCCACTTGGTGCGGAAGATCGTGCGCGGCGCAATCCGGAGGCGCTAACGCCACGCCAGCGCGACTATCTCGACCGCTGGGGTTACCCCTACGTCTTCGAAGAATTTCGCTTCCACATGACGCTGACGGGGCGGCTTCCTACCGAACGGCGCGAGCCGATTGTGGCGATGCTGCGCGGCAGGTTTGCGGCGACGGACGTCGGGCCGCTCGCGATCGACGCCATCGCCTTGTGCCGTCAGGACAATGCGAATTCGCGGTTTCGGGTCATCGGCCGCTGGCAATTGCGCGACTGACCCCCACACCGCTCATTCCGCCAGCGCCTCTTTCCGCGTTCTCAGAATTGCCGGCGAAAGCATTGCCAGCAACAAGGCAGCGACGACTGCGAGGATAACCGCGCTGATCGGCCGCGACAGAAAGACGGTGAAATCGCCGTCAGCGATCAACATTGCACGCCGGAAGTTTTCTTCCAATTGCGGGCCGAGCACGAGGCCGAGCAGGAGCGGCGCCGGCTCGACGCCGATCTTGATGAAGAAATAGCCGATCAAGGCGCAACCCATCATCAACCATACGTTGAACAAGCTGTTGGCAATGCCGTAAGTGCCGATGCAGCAGAACAGAACGATCGCGGGAAATAGCAGCCGATAGGGAATTTTCAGCATCGAGACCCATAGGCCAATCAACGGAAGGTTGATCACCAGCAGCATCAGATTGCCGACCCACATGCTGGCGATGACGCCCCAGACGAGCTTCGGCTGCTCGGTCATGATCTGCGGACCGGGCTGGATGCCCTGCATCATCAGCGCGCCGATCATCAGCGCCATCAGAGCGTTGGCAGGAATGCCGAGCGTCAGCAGCGGAATGAAGCTGGTCTGGGCGCCGGCATTGTTGGCGGCCTCCGGACCGGCAACGCCCTCGATGGCGCCCTTGCCGAAGCGCGAGGGATCGCGGGCGAGCTTCTTCTCCAGCGCGTAGGAGGAGAACGGCGGAAGCGCCGCACCGCCGCCAGGCAGCACCCCCAGCACGGAGCCCAGCGCCGTGCCGCGCACCACGGCCGGAAAGGCGGTCCGCAAGTCCGCCCGGCTCGGAATCAGGCTGCGGATCGACTGACTGACGACACGCCGTTCGGCTGGGCGTTCCAGATTGGCGATGATTTCGCCGAGCCCAAACAGGCCCATCGCAATCGGCACGAAATCGAGGCCGTCCGACAGAGCCGGGATACCGAAAGTCATGCGCGCAACGCCCGAGCTGACATCGATCCCGACCAGACCGAGTAACAGCCCCAGCAGCACCATCGCCAGCGATTTGGCGACCGAGCCATGGGCAAGGACGACCGCGGCAATCAGGCCGAGCACGAGAAGACTGAAATATTCGACCGCAGTGAATTTGAGCGCCAGCACCGACAGCGGCACGCTGAGTACCGCGATCACGATCGTCGCCATCGTGCCGGCAAAGAACGAAGCGATCGCCGCTATGGCGAGCGCGGTTCCGGCCCTGCCCTGCTTGGCCATCTCGTGACCGTCGATACAGGTGACGACCGACGACGTCTCGCCCGGCACATTGACCAGGATGGCGGTGGTCGAGCCGCCATATTGCGCGCCGTAGAAGATGCCGGCCAGCATGATCATGGCGCTCGCGGGCGACAGGCCGAAGGTGAAGGGCAGCAGCAACGCCACCGTGGGAATCGGACCGATGCCGGGCAGCACGCCGATCGCAGTCCCGATGACCACGCCGATCAGGCAGAACAACAAATTGTTGAGTTGAAGGGCCGTCGAAAGACCCATCAGCAGATTGTCGAACAGTTCCATATGCGTCTGCCTGCGAAGCGTGCCGAGCTAGCGGGGCCAGATCGGGATCGGCAAGCCCAGCAACTTGACGAACAGAAGAACGGCGGCGCCCGAAAGCACGATGGCAAACGCCACGGTCTCGACGAAGCGCCCTTCCCGCGTGGCGAAGCTGGCGAGCATCACGGCGGCGACGGAGGCGATCGCGAGGCCCAACCGTTCCGCCGTCAGCGCGAAAACGCCGACGGAAGCCAGGATGGCCAGCAGCGGCCGCAACTGAACGGGCGCGATGCCACGGCCCGTGCGCCAGAGCCCGCGCCCGGTAAAGAAGACGCCGAACGCCATTAGCGCGAGTGCGACGACGCGGGGCATGTAGCCCGGTCCCATATCGGCGGCGTGACCGACCGTCAGATTGCGCGTGGCGACGAGCGTACCCGTCGCCACCGCCACGAGGAACAGGCCAAACAGCAGGTCCTGCAGGTCGATCCGGGAACGCGTCATCGCCCCGTCCTTAGCTGCCCTTGATGCCGGCCTCGCGAA
This sequence comes from Bradyrhizobium icense, assembly GCF_001693385.1. Classification (NCBI taxonomy): domain Bacteria; kingdom Pseudomonadati; phylum Pseudomonadota; class Alphaproteobacteria; order Hyphomicrobiales; family Nitrobacteraceae; genus Bradyrhizobium; species Bradyrhizobium icense. Next base: position 2,878,312 of record NZ_CP016428.1, on the reverse strand, counting down.
TGATCGTGCCCCAGCGCGTCGTCGCGTCCTTGAGCCAGTTGCGGAATTCCTCCGGCGATTGGGCGCGCACCACGCCACCCTGCTCGGCGATCTTCTGCTGAATCTCGGGCAGCTCCAGGATCTTGCGGATTTCGGCATTCAATCGTGCGACCATGGCGGGCGGCGTGCCACCGGTGGTCAGGATACCCTGCCAGGTCCCGGCGTCGCCGCCGGGCAGCCCTGCTTCCTTGAAAGTCGGCAGATCGGGAGCCGAGGCAATCCGCTGCTCGCCGGTGACGGCAAGTCCGACAAGCCGCTTGTTTGTCACAAAGGGCATCGTCGCCGCAGCGCCGTTGATGATCACGCCGCTCTCCCCGGACACCACAGCGCGCGAGGCGGCCGCCCCGCCCTTGTAGGGAACGTTCTTCCATTGAATTCCCAGTTCCTTCGCCATCACCACGGCGGTGATATGATTGGCGCCGCCGACGCCGGAATTGGCGACGGTGAGCTTGTTCGGATTGGCCTTGGCGTATTCAATCAGCTCCTTGGACGTCTTCGCCGGGACCGATTCATGGACGGCCAGCACGTAGGGGCCGAACATCACCATGGAAATGGGCGCGAGGTCCTTCTGAACGTCGAAGGTAAGATCGGAAAACAGGCTGGGCGCCGTTGCCAGCGATCCGACATCCATCAGCAACAGCGTGTGACCGTCGGGCTGCGCCTTGGCGACGGCGTCGGCCCCGAGATTGCCGGCCGCGCCGGGCTTGTTCTCGACCACGACCGACTGACCGATGGCGGCGGATAGTTTTGGGCTGATCAGGCGCGCCAGGATGTCCGAGGTGCCGCCGGGAGCGAACGGCACGATCAGCCGCACGGGCCGCTCAAAATTCTGAGCCCCGGCCACGCTTGGCGCCAAGACAAAAACCGACGAGGCACACACCGTAAGAACAGCGGCGGCAATCGCCCGGGCGAGAGATGGCATAGACATCGGTCGTTCCTCCTTTCAAAGCGCAATTCAGCGCGATCCCGCCGTTTCATCGGCAGGCTGCAGACCTTCGAGGCAGCGTTGGGAGGAATGATAGGTCATGGGCGGGGTGGCCTATGAATTAGTCTGCGGATAGGTCGATACCTTTTTTGGATGGATCGGCCGCGGATCAGCCGGTAGAAGTCGGACATCCGGCCGGTCACCGGCCCTTCGTCTCAAGTTGAAAATACAGATTTCATGTTTGAGTTGAGCCAGTTGCGCTGCTTCGTTGCAGTTGCGGAAGAACTCCATTTCGGGCGCGCGGCACAGCGGCTGAACATGACGCAGCCGCCGCTCAGCCGCCAGATCCAGATTCTCGAACGCGTCCTCGATGTGACTCTGCTGGAACGCAGCAACCGGGCTGTCCGGCTGACGCCCGCCGGGCAGCGTTTTCTGGTCGATGCGCGGCATCTCCTCAAGCTCGCCGAAAGCGCAGCCGTGCTGGCCCGGCGGATGGCAAGCGGCAAGGCCGGATCGATCAATATCGGCTTCACGGCGACCTCCGCCTACAGCTACGTGCCGGCGCTGGTTGCGGCCTGCCGGCGTGAACTGCCCGATATCGAGATCTCGCTGAAGGAAATGGTTTCCAGCGATCAACTCAAGCGGCTCGATTCCGGTGAGATCGATATCGGCCTGCTCCGCCCGCCGATTCCGCGTGGCAGTCTCGACGCTTTCCGCGTGACGGCGGAACCGCTGGTCGCGGCACTGCCGAGCGATCACCCGCTGGCGCAGGCGGCCGAGCTACGTCTGGAGGATCTCGCAAGCGAACCCTTCATCATGTACGAGCCTTACGAAGCCCGCTATTTCCACGATCTCCTGGTCGAGCTGTTCTCACGCGCAAGTCTGGTGCCGAATTACGTGCAGCATCTTGCGCAGATCCATTCGATCCTCGCCATGGTGCATTCGGGTGTCGGCGTGGCGCTGGTGCCCGAGACCGCGACGAATCTGCGCTTCAGCGGCGTAGTACTGCGGCCCGTCGTGATGCAGTGGCAGCGGCCGGCCGAATTGTTCTTCGTCCGGCGCGGCGACAATGACAATCCGCTTCTCCCCGTCGTTGCCGGCATCGCCCGAGGGCTGGCCGCCCAAGCCGGCTCGATCCAATCAATGGATCGATCGATACAGTGATTGGGTCTCCGTCCGCGGCCATCTTGCATTAATCCTTCGGCGTAAGCCGCTGAAGGATCAGAGCATGAGCAGGATGACCCCCAAGGAGATGGCCAGCCGGATCGGCGATGGCCTGCTGTCGTTCCCCGTCACACCGTTTCGGCCCGACAACGCGTTCAACGAGACCCGCTACCGCTCCAATCTCGATTGGCTGTGCGGCTATGAGGTGGCGGGGCTCTTTGCCGCCGGCGGCACCGGCGAATTCTTCTCGCTGAGCCCAGCCGAGGTCGCGAAGGTCGTGGCAACGGCTGTGGACGAGACCAAGGGACGCGTGCCGGTGCTCGCCGGGATCGGCCATGGCACCGCGATGGCGGCGCAGCTTGCCGTTGCGGTCGAGGCGACCGGCGCCGACGGCGTGCTGCTGCTGCCGCCTTATCTGGTCTTCTCGGAACAGGAGGGACTTGCGGCCCATATCGAGGCGGTGTGCAACGCGACCAAACTCGGCGTCATCGTCTACAACCGCGATAATGCGATCCTGAACGAGGATACGCTCGAAAAGCTGTGCCAGCGCTGCCCCAACCTCGTTGGCTACAAAGACGGTATCGGCGACATCGAACTGATGACCCGTATCCACCTGCGCATGGGCGACCGGCTGACCTATATCGGCGGGCTGCCCACCGCCGAGACTTTTGCATTGCCCTATCTAGAAATGGGCGTAACCACTTACTCCTCCGCGGTATTCAATTTCGTCCCGGAGTTCTCGACCAAGTTCTACGCGGCCGTACGGTGCCGCGACCGCGAGACGGTGCAGGCAGGGCTGCGCGATTTCATCCTTCCCCTGATCGCGATCCGCAATCGCAAACGCGGCTATGCCGTCTCGATCATCAAGGCCGGCATGAAGGTGATCGGCCGTGACAGCGGCCATGTACGCTCGCCACTGACGGACCTGACGTCAGCCGAGACCGAGGAATTGGCGGTGCTCGTGGCGCGTCTCGATACCAGCGAGTTCGCAAAGCGGGAGCTGGCGGCCGCCTAGTGGCCGCCACAGCCCTACCGGCGTTGATTGTAGACGTCGAGGCAGACGGCGCCGAGCAGCACCAGGCCCTTGATCACCTGCTGGTAGTCGATGCCGATGCCGAGGATCGACATGCCGTTGTTCATGACGCCCATGATCATGGCCCCGATCACGGCGCCGCCGACCCTGCCGACGCCGCCATAGGCCGACGCGCCCCCGATAAAACAGGCCGCGATAACGTCGAGTTCGAAGCCGGCCCCGGCCTTCGGCGTCGCCGTATTGAGCCGCGCGGCGAACACGAGGCCGGCGAGTGCCGCCAGCACGCCCATATTGACGAAGGTCAGAAACGTCAACCGTTCGGTCTTGATGCCGGAGAGGCTGGCGGCCCTGGCGTTGCCGCCGATGGCATAGATGTGGCGGCCGATCACGGTGCGGGTGGTGACGAAGCCATAGAGCGCGATCAGCGCCGTCATGATCACCAGCACGTTGGGCAGGCCGCGATGCGAGGCGATCAGTCCGGCGAAGAACACAATCACGGCGAACAGCACCGCGCTCTTGGCAACGAAGAACGCAAAGGGTTCAACCTCGATGCCGTGCGAGGCCTGCCGCATCCGGCTCTTGGCGCTCGTATAAACCAGCGCCACCGCCAGTACGGCACCGATCAACAGCGACGTCGGATACAGCGTGCCGGCGCCGGGAAACAGTTCGGGAATGAAGCCCGAGGACAGTTTCTGGAAGGTCGGCGGAAACGGCCCGACCGACTGCCCCGCGAGGATGGCAAGCGCAAGCCCCTTGAACACCAGCATGCCGGCCAGCGTGACGATAAAGGACGGTATCTTGAAATAGGCAACCCAATAACCTTGCGCGGCGCCGATCAGGGCGCCCACCAGCAAGCAGGCGATGAAGGCCAGCGGATAGGCAATGTGATAGCGCACCATCAACACGGCAGCGACGGCGCCGACAAAGCCCGCGACCGAGCCCACCGACAGGTCGATGTGGCCGGTGACGATGATCAAGAGCATGCCGAGCGCCATGATCACGATGTAGCTGTTCTGCAGCACCAGATTGGTCAGGTTCAGCGGCTGCAGCAGCGTGCCGTCGGTCATGACCTGGAAGAACAACATGATCGCAAACAGCGACAGCAGCATGCCGTAGTTGCGCAAATTGTTCTTGATGAAGCCGGCGTGCCCGGGCAGCGCAACCGTCTTGTCGGTCATGGCCGCAAGTCTCCCTGAAGTACCTTCTTGTGGATTTCCTTGTTGCGCATGATGGCCCGCATGATGCTTTCCTGGGTGGCCTCAGTGGCGGTGAATTCCCCGACGAAAGCACCGTCATTCATCACGCAGATCCGGTCGCAGACCCCGAGTAGTTCCGGCATTTCCGACGAGATCATCACCACGCCCTTGCCCGCCTCGGCAAGCTCGTTGATGATACAATAGATTTCGTATTTTGCCCCCACATCGATGCCGCGCGTAGGCTCGTCGAGAATTAGTACTTTCGGATCGGTCATCAGCCATTTCGACAGCACCACCTTCTGCTGGTTGCCACCGGAGAGCTGGCCGGTCTCCTGATAGACGTCGGAACAGCGGATCCGCATCCGGTTGCGGTAGTCGCTCGCAACGCGCAATTCGGACATGTCGTCGATCATGCCCTGCCGCGCCACGCGGCCAAGGCTCGCCAGCGTGATGTTCTTGCGGACGTCGGCATCCAGGATCAGGCCGAGCTGCTTGCGATCCTCGGTGACGTAAGCGAGGCCGGCATCGATCGCCGCCGCCACGCTCGACAGGTTGACCTCCCTTCCGTCGAGCCAGACGCGGCCGCTGATCCGCTCGCCCCAGGCGCGACCGAACAGGCTCATGGCGAATTCGGTACGGCCGGCGCCCATCAGGCCGGCGATCCCGACCACCTCGCCGCGCCGGACCTCGAAATCGACGCCTTTGATCACCCGGCGATCCCTGTGCTGCGGGTGATGCACCGTCCAGTCCTGCACGGCGAAGACCGGTGCGCCGATGGTGGCGGCGCGTTGCGGAAAGCGATGCGCCAGGTCGCGATTGACCATGCTTCGGATGATCCGGTCCTCTTCCACAGGCTCGGCCCGGCAATCGATGCTGTCGACGGTGCGACCGTCGCGCAGCACCGTGATCCGGTCGGCGACGCGCGCGACCTCCGACAATTTGTGCGAGATCAGGATCGAGGCGATGCCCTGGGCGCGGAAGACCAGCAGACGGTCCAGCAATGCAGCACTGTCGTTCTCGTTCAGGCTGGCGGTCGGCTCGTCGAGGATCAGCAATCGCACCCTCTTGGATAGCGCCTTGGCGATCTCCACCAGTTGCTGCTTGCCGACCCCGAGGTCCGTCACCAGCGTATCGGGCATCTCCGTGAGGCCGACCTGGGCCAGCAGTTCCTGGGTGCGGCGGTAAACGGTGTCGCGATCGATCACGCCGAGCCGTGACGGCGGATGCAACAGGAAAATGTTCTCCGCGATCGACATCAGCGGGATCAGCGCCAGCTCCTGATGAATGATGATGATGCCGAGAGCCTCGGAATCATTGACGTCACGAAAGCGCCGCTCCTCGCCGTCGAATATGATGCTGCCTTCGTAATCGCCGTCGGGATGAACGCCGCTGAGGACCTTCATCAGGGTCGACTTGCCGGCGCCATTCTCGCCGACCAGCGCATGGATCTGCCCCGCCTCCACCGTGAAGTTGACGTCGCGCAGGGCCTGCACGCCGGCAAAGCTCTTGCTCACGCCGCGCATTTCGAGAATTGCGGTCATCGCGCCATCGCGTCCTTGTCTGCGGTCGGATACAGGCAGGCGGCGGCGCCGGCGATGACCGGCGCCGCCATCCTCTTTAGTCGATCTGCGAGCGTTTGTAGTAGCCGCTCGCGATCAGCACCTTCTCCCAGTTGCTCTTGTCGACGACGACGGGCTTCAGGAGATAGGAAGGTACCACCTTGACCCCGTTGTTGTAGGTCTTGGTATCGTTGACGGTCACTTCCTTGCCGCTGAGGGCTGCGTCCACCATGTCGGCGGTAACACGGGCGAGATCGCGGGTGTCCTTGAAGATGGTCGAATATTGCTCGCCGCGCAGCATCGACTTGATCGACGGCACCTCGGCATCCTGGCCGCTGACAACAGGCATCGGCATGTTGCCGCTGCCGTATCCAACGCCCTTCAGCGACGAGAGAATGCCGATGGAGAGGCCATCATAGGGCGAGAGCACCGCGTCGACCCGCTTGCGGCCGTAGAACGCACTCAGCAGGTTGTCCATCCGCGCCTGGGCGGTGGCGCCGTCCCAGCGCAGGGTCGAGACCTTGTCCATGCCCTTCTGGCCGCTGCCGATTACCAGCTTGCCGCTGTCGATGTAGGGCTGCAGCACCGACATCGAGCCGTTGTAGAAGAAGTAGGCGTTGTTGTCGTCCGGCGAGCCGCCAAACAGTTCGATGTTGAAGGGGCCCTTGCCCTCCTTCAGCCCCAGCTTCTGCTCGATCGATTGGGCTTGCAGCACGCCGACCTGGAAATTGTCGAAGGTTGCGTAGTAGTCGACATTGGGTGTGTCGCGGATCAACCGGTCATAGGCGATCACGATGATGCCCTTGGCCTTGGCCTGCTTCAGCACGTCGGACAGTGTGGTGCCGTCGATCGCAGCGATCACCAGCACCTTGGCGCCCTTGGTCACCATGTTCTCGACCTGCGAGAGCTGGTTTGGAATGTCGTCCTCGGCATATTGCAGGTCGGTGCCGTAACCGCGCTCTTTAAGGATCTTGACGATGTTGTTGCCGTCGTCGATCCAGCGTGCCGAGGACTTGGTTGGCATGGCGATGCCTACGGTCCCCTTGCTTTGCGCGAACGCGTCCGTCACCGCCGTTGCGGCCATGATTGCTGCCAGCGTCAAAGCCGACAACGTGGTCTTCAGACTAGTCATGCTTCACTCCCTTGATCATCGAGGATCTGTGGTTCCCGGATTGTCGGACCGCTGAATGCGGTTCTTGAAACTCGGCCGTTCTTCGCGTTGTGCCGCGCCTCGTATTTCTCCATCAAGCCGTTGCAAGTTTGACGTCTGGTTCAAGGCGGCCACGCGCTGCGACATCGAGCACGAAGGTGCGGCCATGATCGGGATCGGCGCGTTTCGCGTCCTCCCCCATCCCCTGCCAGGCCGAGGTAACGAGCAGTCGCGAAAGATCCTGCCCGATGAAAGCAGGACAACTCGATTGCCGCGCCGGGACGCGGAGTGTGCGCAGATGCTCGCCTTGCGGACTGTAGACGTCAATGCAGCCGCCGCCCCAGCGCGCATTCCAGATCAGCCCGTCGGCATCGACCACCGCGCCATCGATGCCGCCGCCGCCCCGTCGGGTGACCAGCGCGCTCGGCTCGCCGCATGGCAGGCCCGTCGCCGCATCGAGCTCGACGCGGAACAGCACGTTCTCGCCAGTGTCGGCGAAATAGCCGACGGTCCCGTCCGGCGAGAAGCAGATCGCGTTGGGGATCGTGATGTGATCATAAAGGCGCGATAGCTCGCCGCGGTGCAGCGCATAGATGGCGCCCAGCCCTCGCTCCGCGTGGCGCCCCATGGTGCCGATCCAGAATGTGCCGGACGGATGCACCCGGGCATCGTTCGAGCGCGTGGCGGCATTGTCGGCTTCGAGCCGACGGTACAGCGCCATCCGTCCATCCGCGGTATCGCGGACATAGAGACCGTCAGCGGCGACGAGCAACTGCCGATGCGCGTCGATCCGTCCAAGCGCGCTGCCCATCACGTCGAGGGAATGGATGGTGGTCCGCCCGGTACCGAGCCGCGCCTCGAACAGCCGCCGTTCGACAATATCGAACCACCAGGCCGTATCGGTAGTGGCGTCATAGGTCGCCCCTTCGCCAAGATGGCACCGCTCGCTGCAGAGAACGGTGGTCGGCACCTCCTCCATCTTGTGACCACCAATCATCGCCCGCTCTCCCCGGGCAACTCTACCGCGGATTGTGTCCCGATTGCGCCGTGGAGCGCATGCGTGAAACGATACAGTGTGGTGTGGCGATAGACCTCGCCCGGCGAAAGCCGTGCCGTCGGGAAGTTCGGCCGATTGGGCGTATCGGGCCACGCCTGCGGCTCGAGGCAGATGGCATCGGACTGCCGGTAGAGGCGGCCGCCCTTTCCGGCGGTGGAGCCGTCGAGAAAGTTTCCGGAATAAACCTGCAGGCCGGGCTGGTTGGTGAACAGTTCGAGCACGCGGCCGGACGTTGGCGCTGCGAGCCGCGCGGCGAAGCGAGGCTCGCCTCTTGGCGGCGCGAGGCAGAAATTGTGATCGTAGCCGCGGCCGACGCGCAGTTGCGGATGGTCGTCGCGGATCCGCGACCCGATCTCGACGCCAGTACGGAAGTCGAACGGCGTACCGTCCACCGCGGAAGGTGGCTCTGACAGCGGGATCGCGCCGGCATCGATGGCGAGGAAATGATCCGCCGCCACGGTGAGATGGTGATCGAGAATGTTCCGGCCGGAGCACGCACCGGCCAGATTGAAAAAGCTGTGATTGGTGAGATTGACCACGGTGGGACGATCGGCCCGCGCCGTCATATCCAGGGAGAGTTCCATCGGCCCGGTGAGACGCCAGGTCACCTCTACGTCGAGCGCGCCCGGATATCCCTCCTCGCCATTGGCGCTGGTGTAGGCGAGCGTCACGGCCGGACGGTCTCCGTCCTCGATCCCGGCAATCCGCCAGTTGCGGCGATCGAAGCCCTCCAGCCCGCCATGCAACGCATTGGGTCCGTTATTGGCCGCAAGCTGCACCTCAGTGCCATCGAGCACAAAGCGCGCGCCGGCGATACGGTTGGCGTACCGCCCGACGGTGGCGCCGAAGAACTGCCGCCGGGCGAGATATCCCTCGAAGGCGTCATGACCGAGCACGATGTCGTCGCGACGTCCGGCGACATCCGGCACCAGCAATGCCTGCAGGCTTGCGCCATAGGTGATGATGCGCGCTTCCAGCCCGCCATCGCATTGCAGGACGACACGCTCGACTTCGCTGCCGTCAGGCAGGACACCGAAGCGGGAACGCGCCACGCGCGGGACGGATGGCGTATTCATGTCTCGTCCTCGAATGGCTCAACCGTGCGGCGGCGCCCCAGCAGGAACGCGTCGGCGACGAGTTGCAGCGGCGCAAGATCGACGTCGCTCTCGCCGGTTGCCGCGAGGTCGCGGAAGCGGCGATAGAGCCCGGCATATTCGGCGTCCCCGGCATCGACGAGTTGCGCGCCCCCCGCCCTCAGCCTTGCCCCGCCCATGGACAGGGTGACGGGGCCGCCGTCGGTGTCGAGATCAATGTCCCAGCTCTGTGGGCCGGTCTGACGGAAGTCGAATTCGGCCGTGATCTTCAGCCCCTGCGCATCGCTGAGTGCGAGGGTCGCCGCGATCGGCGCGTCGCGATTGGCGGGGAATGCGAGATCGGCCGAGGTCACGAACAATGGCCGCGGCAAAATACGCGTCAGGATCGAGAACGCGTTGATGCCGGGGTCGAACACGCCGAGCCCGCCCGGCTCAAAGATCCAGGCCTGTCCGGGATGCCAGACCCGCACGTCTTCCTTCCAGGAAATCCTGACGGCGCTAACCCGCCGGCCAGCCAGCAATTGCCGCGCAGGCTCCACCGCCGACGCGAAGCGCGAGTGCCACGTGGCAAATAGCGTGCGTTGCGCGGCGGTAGCTGCGATCATCAACGGCTTGATCTCAGCCACCGTGGCGCCGGGCGGCTTTTCCAACATCACGTGCTTGCCCGCCGCTAGCGCCGTCGCCGCTTGTGCGTGGCGAACCTGCGGCGGGGTGCACAGCGCCACCGCATCGATTGGCGGACCGTCGCGCAACAATTCATCGAGCGTCGCCGCATGTGGCACACCGGGGAGCGAGGTATTGCGACTAGCGACGGCAGCCAGCTCCAAGCCGTCGGTCGCAGCAATCGCCGGCACGTGCTGGTCGCGCGCGATCTTGCCGAAGCCGACGATGGCGACGCGAAGCGGGTTCATGATTGCTCTCCAGGCTCGACCACCGCGGAGACCGCAGGCGCGGCGCCGGACGATGGCGAAACGTCCTCATGACGGCGCAATCCGTTGTGGATCACCTCGGTCATGGCTGCAGTGGCCGCCTCGGCATCGCCGCTGGCGATCGCATCGACAATACGCTGGTGCCACAACAGCACGGTCTCGCGGTCCTGCGTTTCGACCGGCGCGCTGAGCAGGAAGGAGGCGCGCAGCGCCGCCTCGATGACATTGCCGATCGAGCGCATGAACAAATTGCCGGAGGCGTTGGCGACGGCCAGATGCAGGGCAAGATCGCCATCGGCAAAGCCCACGGAGTCCGAGGCCTCGCGCCGCATCCGCTCCATGCTCCGGTTCAGTTCGGCGATGTCGGCCTCCGAGCGGCGGCTGGCGGCGAGCGCAGCAGCGCGCGGCTCGACGGCGAGCCTGATTTCGGCGAGATCGTTGAGAAAACGCCGGTCGATGCCGGCATCGAGATGCCAGGCCAATACGTCGGCATCGAACATGTTCCAGGCGCCGCGCTCGCGCACCACGGTGCCGACCCGCGCCTTGGTGGTGAGCAGGCCCTTGGCAACCAGGGTTTTGACGCTCTCGCGCAAGACCGGGCGGGAAACGCCGAACATCGCCGTGAGCTCGGCGTCGCCCGGAAGGCGGGCACCTTCGGCGTAGCGGCCGGCGATAATGTCGATGCCGATGCTGCGGGCGACTTCGGCGTGGTTGGAATGCGCGCGCCGCGTCGGGATGACGACAAGCCGGGAGGTCATGATTTGAGAACTCCTGCCTTACGGGGACCGGCGCGGCGGGCGATGCCGAGCATGGCCTGCTGCAGGGCGATGAAAGCAAAGAGCAGGATACCGGTCACGATCTTGGTCCACCAGCTCGACAAGGTTCCATCGAAATTGATGTAGGTCTGGATCAGGCCCTGGATCAGCACGCCGAGCAACGTGCCGACCACCGAGCCCTGACCGCCAGTCAGCAAGGTGCCACCGATCACCACGGCCGCAATGGAATCGAGCTCGACGCCGACGGCCGACAGGGAGTAACCCGCCGCCGTGTAGAAGGAGAACACAATGCCGGCGAGCCCGGCAAGCACGCTCGACAGCATGTAGATGCGCACCGTCATGGATCCGACCGGAATGCCCATCAGCGCGGTGGTCGCGCGGCTGCCGCCGAGCGCAAAGACGTTGGCCCCGAAACGGGTGAAATGCAGCAGCACAGCGCCCGCCGCGACGACTGCGAGCATGATCAGGGCGATGGCGGTGAGCCGGCCTCCCCCGGGCAGCCGCAGCGCGAAATCCGATACCGTCGAATAAAGCGGGGCGCTGATCGGCGTCGATTCCGTCGACATCAGGAAGCTGGCGCCGCGGGCAAGGAACATGCCCGCCAGCGTGACGATGAAAGGCGGCATGTCGAAGACGTGAATGATGGCGCCCATGGCTGCGCCAAAGGCGGCGCATAGCATCAGGATCGCGGCGAAGGCGACCAGGGGCGGAACGCCGAGGCGCTCGATCGCCAGCGCGACGAAGACGGTGGTGAAGCCGATCACCGAACCGACCGACAGGTCGATCCCGCCGGAAATGATCACGAAGGTCATGCCGACGGCGACAATGCCGAGAAAGGCATTGTCGGTCAGCAGATTGGCCGCCACGCGAGTGGAAGCGAAATTGGGGAATTGCGCCGTGCAGAGCGCAAATCCGACGACGAAAACGATGGCCGTTATCGCGACCGGCGGCAGCCGCCTCATTGTCGCGCCCTCCCCAGCACGGCCCCGGCGCTGGCGAAGCGCGGCGACTGCAGCAGCAGGACGATCAACACGACGGCTGCCTTGACCAGGAGATTGAACTCCGGCGGATAGCCCGACAGCAAAATGCCGGTGTTCATGGCCTGGATGATCAACGCGCCGACCATTGCCAGCACGAGGCTAAAGCGTCCGCCGAACAGCGAAGTGCCGCCGATCACGACGGCCAGAATGGCATCGAGCTCGAGCCAGAGCCCGGCATTGTTGGCGTCCGCGCCCATGATGTCGGCGGCGGCGATAACGCCGGCAAGCGCCGCGCACAGGCCGCACCACACATAGACCGCGAGGATCATGGAGCGCGTGCCAATCCCGGCCAGTTCGCTCGCCCTTGCATTACCGCCGGTCGCCTCGATCAACAGGCCGAGCGCGGAGCCGCGGACCACCGCACCCGTGACGATCAGCATGCCAAGGACGACCACGACCGGCGTCGGTACGCCGAGCACGGCGCCGTTACCTAGCCAGACCAGGTCGGGCGCCGTGAAAGTGACGATCCGGCCTTCGGTAATAAGCTGCGCGACGCCGCGGCCCGCCACCATCAGGATCAGTGTGGCGACGATCGGCTGGATGCCGAGCACCGCAACGAGGAAGCCGTTCCACAACCCGCACAGCAACCCGGCGCCGAGTGCGGCGGCCAGCGCCAGCGGCAGGCCGTGGGCGTCGGCCAGGCTCGCGGCAATGGCGCCGGCGATCGCCATGACCGCACCCACTGAAAGATCGATGCCCCGCGTGGCGATGACCAGCACCATACCGAGCGCTAGCAGCGCGACCGGCGCGCCGCGGTTCAAGACGTCGATCAGGCTGCCGAACAGCCGTCCGTCCTGCATCCGCAGATCGAAGAATTGCGGCGAGACCGCGCGGTCGATCGCAAGGATCACCAGCAAGGCGATAATCTGAGCGAGGCCACGGCTTTGCAGCAGTCTTTGCATCATGCTTGCCCGGCTACCGCGCCGATGGCGCTGCTAGCGGCAATCGCCGCAAGGATATTGGAGATGTCGATGGCTTCCCCTTCCAGCTCGTTGACATGAGCGCGATCGCGCAGCACGATCACCCGGTCGGAATAGGTCACGATCTCGTCGAGCTCGGAAGAAATCACCAAGAGCGCCAGGCCGTCGTCGCACAGTTCGCGGATAAGGCGGATGATCTCGGCATGCGCACCGACATCGATGCCGCGGGTCGGCTCGTCCAGCACCAGAACGCGCGGCACCGTGGCGAGCCAGCGGGCGAGCAGCACCTTTTGCTGGTTGCCGCCGGACAACAGCCCGATCGACCGCTCCGGCTCCGGCGGGCGAATGTCGAGCAGGCGGATGAACCGCATCGCGATCTCGTCCTGTTCGGAGCGGGACAGCGGCTTTGCGAGGCCGCGCTTGGCCTGCAGCGCCAGCACGATGTTTTCGCGCACGGTCAGGTCGGCAATGATGCCCTCGGTCTTGCGCTCTTCGGGGCAATAGCCGAAGCCATGGGCAACCGCATCGCGCGGCGATTGCAGCCGAACCGGCTTGCCGTCGACCGTGGCGCTGCCGCTGTCGGCGCGCTCAGCGCCAAACACCAGCCGCGCGGTTTCCGTGCGCCCCGATCCGAGCAGGCCGGCCAGCCCAACCACCTCGCCGCGGCGAAGCGCGAGATCGAACGGCGCGACATAGCCGGCCTTGCCGTAACCCTCGAAGCGCGCGCAGAGCTCCCCCGCCTGCCGCACCCGCGCTGCCGCGCGCTCACTCGTCGTCTCGGCGAGTTCGCGGCCGAGCATCATGCGGATCAACTCGATCCGCGGCAGCTCGGCAGTCTTCCGCTCGCCGATCAGCCGGCCATTGCGCAGGACCGTGATGCGATCGCAGATCTCGTAGACCTGATCGAGAAAATGCGTGACGAAGACGACGCCGATCCCGCGCGTGGCTAGCTTGCGCATCACCGCAAACAGGATCTCGACTTCGTGGCGATCTAGGCTCGCGGTCGGCTCGTCGAGGATCAGCACGCGCGCCGACTGGTCGACGGCGCGGGCGATTGCCGCGATGTGCTGCACCGCGACCGAATAATTTCCGAGCGGCTCGGCGACGTCGATATGCAGATCGAACTCGGCCAGCAGCGCGGTGGCGTTCCGGCGCATCTCGGCCTCGCGCACCAGACCGAACCGCGTCGGCTGCCTGCCGAGATAAAGGTTTTGCGCCACCGACAGGTTCAGGAGCAGATTGACCTCCTGATAGACGGTCGCAATCCCCGCATCGACCGCTGCCTTGGCCGAGCGCAGCGCAACCTCGGTGCCACTGAGCCTGACAATGCCGGCATCGCGCGGGAAGACACCGGTCACCGCCTTGATCAGCGTCGACTTGCCTGCGCCGTTCTCGCCAAGCAGCGCGTGGATTTCGCCGGCCCGCAAGGTGAAATCCACTTCCTGCAGAGCCCGCAGGGTGCCAAAATTCTTGCTCAGGCCCCGCACTTCCAGCAGAGCCGGGCCCAGGTCGGAAGCTGCATTCATGCCGGCATTACTCCCACCGACGTTCGCGTCGACCGCGAACGCCTGGCATGTGCGCCTTATGAGGCGGATTCGTCGAGAAGGCTTTCGCCGCCGAGCCGGAGCGAGCTAACTCGGGGCCCGGCGGCGCAACGCCGGACGGTCAGTAGCCGAGGCCTTTCTTGCTGTCATAGATCTTCTGCGGATCGTCGGCCGCCGTGTAGAGCTTCGATTCCGTCTGGATCCACTTCGGCGGTACCGTTCCCTTCGCCTTGTAGGCCATGATCGCGTCCAGAGCCGGACCCGCCATGTTCGGCGTCAGCTCCACGGTGGCGTTGGCCTCGCCGGCCGCGATGGCCTTGAAGATATCAGGCACCGCATCGATCGAGACCGTCAGGATGTCCTTGCCGGGCTTGAGGCCGGCCTCCTTCATCGCCTGGATCGCGCCGACCATCATGTCGTCGTTGTGGGCATAGACCGCGCAGATATTCTTGCCGCCGCCTTCGGCCTTGATGAAGCTTTCCATCACCTCCTTGCCCTTGGCGCGGGTGAAGTCGCCGGTCTGGCTGCGCACCACCTTGAGGTTAGCGTTCTTGGCGACGACGCTGTCAAAACCCTTCTTGCGGTTGGTCGCGACGCTCGCGCCGACCGTGCCCTGCAGCTCGACGACATTGCATGCTTTCCCGGCTACCGTCTTAGCCAGCCATTCGCCGGCGACCGCACCTTCATGCACGCTGTCGGAGGTGACGGCGGTGAGATACAGCTCCTTGCCCGACGGATCGATGTCACGGTCGAGCAGCACGACCGGAATCTTGGCTTCCTTGGCCTCCTTCAACACCGCATCCCAGCCGCTCGACACGACCGGCGCGAGGAAGATTGCGTCGACGCCTTGGGCGATGAACGAACGGATCGCCTTGATCTGATTCTCCTGCTTCTGCTGGGCGTCGGCGATCTTGAGCGTGACCTTGCGCTTGGCGGCCTCCGATTTTGAGACCGAGGTCTCCGCCGCCCGCCAACCGGATTCGGATCCGATCTGGGAGAAGCCGACGGTCAATTCAGCGGCGGTTGCCGGGAGCGAGAGGGTGATGGCGACCAGGGCGGTGGCCGCAAGGAGGGCTTTGGAGGTCATGAGACGCATTCTCCCAAAAATGTTGTCAGGGTGCCTCGTATCACCGAAATCGGTATCAAAGCACCTTTAGCGCTGTCCATTGGCGGCAGCGCTGGGAATATTTCATGGAAGATTAGGTCTGACTAGTCATATTATTTTACTATTTCGTTCGCGCGCCACCGCGTCAGCCGGGCATTTCCTCCCAACAGGAAGGCGCCCTCACCGCCCGGCGTCGTGCCGGGGGCTGCTTGATCACGCACGCGGTTTGACCTTGATTGCCCCACTTACACAGCGCAGCTACGCGTTGTCTGATGCCGCCCGTGAACAAGGATTCGATATGCAGCCCGCCGCCGCAAAGCCGCTCTACATCCGCATGCACGCGGACGATAATGTCGCGATCGTCGCGAACCCCGGAGGTCTGCATCCGGGTGCCGAGTTCTCGTGCGGTTTGCGCCTGATCGAACAGATCCCGCAAGGCCACAAGGTTGCCCTCGCCGATATCGGAGAAGGCGAAGCCATTCGCCGCTACGGCGAGGTCATCGGCCATGCCGCCGCGTCGATCGCCCGGGGGAGTTGGGTCAAGGAATCGCTGGTGCAGATGCCCGATGCACCCTCGTTCGACGACTTGCCGAAGCCGAACGGCGCTGCGATCCGGCTGCCACCGCTGGAAGGCTACACGTTCGAAGGCTATCGGAACGCCGACGGTTCGGTCGGCACCCGCAACATCCTCGCGATCTCGACCAGCGTGCAATGCGTCGCCGGTACCGTCGAGTTCGCGCTGGAGCGGATTCGCAAGGAGCTGTTGCCGAAATATCCCAACGTCGACGACGTGGTGGCGGTCACGCATGCCTATGGCTGTGGGGTTGCGATCAACGCGCCGGGCGCCGCGGTCCCCATCCGCACGCTGCAGAACCTCGCCCGCAATCCCAATTTCGGCGGCGAGGTGATGATCGTTGGGCTCGGCTGCGAGAAGCTGCAGCCCGAACTGCTGCTGCCCGAGGGCATGAGCGCCGACGACGAAATCATGCGCATGCAGGACGAAGGCCTCACCGTCTTCGGCGAGATCGTCGAAGACATCGTGCAGATGGCCGATGCGCGTCTGAAGATATTGAACCAACGGCGCCGTGAAACCTGCCCCGCTTCAGCGCTGGTGGTCGGCATGCAATGCGGCGGCAGCGATGCGTTCTCCGGTGTCACCGCCAATCCCGCGCTGGGTTTTGCTGCGGACCTGCTGGTGCGCGCCGGCGCTACCGTGATGTTCTCCGAAGTGACGGAGGTGCGCGACGCGATCCATCTTTTGACGCCGCGCGCAGCGAACCAGGAGGTGGCGGACGCGCTGGTGCGCGAGATGGCCTGGTATGACCGCTATCTCGCGGGCGGCGAAGCCGACCGCAGCGCCAACACCACGCCGGGCAACAAGAAGGGCGGCCTCTCCAACATCGTCGAGAAGGCAATGGGCTCGGTGATCAAGTCCGGCACCAGCCCAATCGCGGGCGTGCTGGCGCCGGGCGAACGCGTCAGCCAAAAGGGGCTGATTTTTGCGGCGACACCGGCAAGCGATTTTGTCTGCGGTACGCTGCAACTGGCCTCGGGCATGACGCTACACGTCTTCACCACCGGCCGCGGCACGCCCTACGGACTTGCCGCCGTGCCGGTCATCAAGGTCTCGACCCGCAGCGAATTGAAGCAACGCTGGCACGACCTGATCGACGTCGACGCCGGCAGCATCGCAGCCGGCGATGCGACGATCGAAGACGTCGGCTGGGAGATATTCCGCCTGATCCTCGACGTGGCGAGCGGCCGCGAGACCTGGGCCGAGCACTGGAAGTTGACCAACGCGCTCGCGCTGTTCAATCCGGGCCCCGTGACCTGACCGGACAAGGCAAGATGCCTGCGGCGGCCGCAAGCGGCTAAGCCGCCATCAGCCTTTCGATATCGGGTATTGGATGGGAAGTTAGTTGCTTCGGAATCTCGCCTACAATCCGCTCTGCCACTTCGGCATGAAAAGCCTGTCGGAGATTGCCAAGGACTTTCGCCGGTGCGACCACAACCAATTTGTCGAAGCGATTGCCGTGGGCAAGCCGATAGAGCGCGTCGGCAATGGTGCCAGCGAACCGCTCTTCGGCGATATAATGCCAGTCGGCTTGCTCCATTGCGCTTCGGGCCGCGCCGACGCTCTGAATGGACCGCCCGGGGCGGTCGGTTCCCTGCTCGCGCGTTGCCGGATTTTCCTGCTCAAGCACCTGCTCAACCTCCAGATTGAGCTGCTGCGGGGTGCCTTTGTTGCGTAGAAAGAGGGCCTTTTGGCCATCGCCGATGAGGACGAGCGTGTTGTGAGGAATGCGGGGTTTCGTTTCGGTGGCCATTTACGGTTGCTCCATGTGGGCCAACGCACGAGCCGCCGCGAGGTTGCCTGCGGGCAGATGAAACCTCGCAGCCGGCTGATGGTCCCACGTTGCTCACATCGAAAGTTCTGGAACGCACCACGATCTTTCGCGGCGATACGCAACTGGAGAGAGGCGGCCCTCGGACCGCCTCTCTCTACTTGCTTAGATATCGGTCTTCGATTTCCTCGATGATGCGGCGCTCGCCGGTTTGATGATACAGGTCCGCTCGTCTCGCTCGATATAGCGATACTCGCGCAGCCGCGGAGATTCCCGAAATGCCTCGTCCGGAAACGATCTTGTCTCAACCGAGTCCGGCGAGCGGTCCCCGGCGCGCACGCCGCGGTCGATTGGCCGCCGCGCGGCAGCACGTCGAACAACTCTGCCTTGGCTACGCGCTTGTTCCGGATAACGCGTCTACCGGAACTTCGTCCTCATGATTTAGCTCCCGGAACCAAAGCGGGTGCGACGCTTTGAGCCCGCGGGCAGCATTCGAACGAGGAGGAACTTATGAGGAAGATTGCAATCGGCCTGTTGGCCGGCGCGGGCGCGCTCCTGGCCGGCAGCGCAAATGCGACTGACGTCTATACTGAGAGCGAATATTCGAATTCCGACCTGATACAGCAGGTCCGCATGGTCTGTGACGATAACGGACGATGCTATCGTACTCGCGGCAGCAGCCGCGTGATCGTCCGCGATTCATATGCCTATGCGCCGCGCGGACGATATATCGAGCGTCGACACTATCGCGATCGCGACTGGGATGACGGGCCGCGGGCCGGATTCCGCGCACCCGGCGTTAGCGTGGGCGTCGGTGTGGACAGCCACCGCTGGTAGGACAATCGAGGAGAGGCTTCGGACTCGTCTGAGGTCTCTCCACCAGTGTGGGCATATTTCATGTGGCCCACTGGAACGGCGATCCGACGTGCCAGTTAGCGGGTGAAGCAACCGGAAAGCGGAGAGGCTCACATGAAAGTTTCCGATGCGATGACCCCTGAGGTCCAACTCTGCACTCCCGACGATACGTTGAAGGACGCCGCGCAGGCGATGGCGGCGCTCGGTGTCGGGTTGCTGCCCGTAACCGACAATGACCGTCTGGTCGGCATGATCTCTGACCGCGATATCGCCATCCGCGGCATCGGCATGGGCCGGGGCCCCGAGGGACGGGTCGGCGACGTGATGACGGCCGACGTCAAGTATTGCTACGAAGATCAGGATATCGACGAGGTGAGCGCGAACATGGGCGACATCCAGGTCCGTCGCCTGCCCGTGCTCAATCGCGACAAGCGGCTCGTCGGCATCATTGCGCTGGGCGACATCGCGCTGGTGCAAGGCGGCAATGGGACGGGTGCGGCATTGAGCCGAATCTCACGCCCCGGCGGGCAGCATGCACAGGTCTGATTTGCGGGAAGGCCGGTCGAATGATCGCTCCTCGGACGAGCGGACATGAAGCGCTTTGAAGAGAAGGTCGTCATCGTGACCGGCGCCGCCTCCGGGATTGGCGAAGCCACGGCGCGGCGCTTCTCGTCCGAAGGCGCATGTGTCGCTCTGGTGGATCGCAACGAAATGCTGCTGGCAGATGTCGCGAGGGACCTGCCGGCACAATTCACCTTGGCCCACCTGGCCGACGTATCGGATAGCGAAGCCGTCGACGCCATGATCGCGACCGTGGTGGAGCGCTTTGGACGGCTGAACGTCCTGGTCAACAATGCCGGCATCTACGAAGGTGGTGCCCCTTCCGAAATCACCAACGAACAATGGCGGACGGTGATGGCAACCGACCTCGACGGCGTCTTCTTCGGCTGCCGCGCCGCCCTTCCCCATCTCGAGAAGACGAGAGGCTCGATCATCAATACGGCCTCGGTGTCCGGAACCGGCGGCGACTGGGCAACGAGTCCTTATAACGCCGCCAAGGGCGCCGTCGTGAACCTGACACGGTCGCTGGCGCTCGACCTTGGCAAGAAGGGCATTCGGGTGAATTCCGTCTGTCCCAGCCTGACCCGGACCGGGATGACGACCGACATGATGGAGGACGAGGAACTGTTGGCCAAGTTCCGGGAGCGAATTCCGCTTGGGCGGGTTTGCGAACCGGACGAAGTCGCTGCCGTGATTGCGTTTCTTGCCAGCGACGATGCGAGTTTCGTGACCGGCGCCAATGTAGCGGTGGATGGCGGCGTTTCCGCCTCCAATGGTCAGCCATCGCTGGCTTAGAGACATCTCCGTTGGCTCTGCGCTGACAACAGGAACCTCGGTCAACCGCTCGCCGTTCTGATGGTCATCTCACGGACCGGGGGCGATGGAGCGGCGAAGACCGATGACACGAAAACCAACGTTCACCCGAAATCGAAAAATAATCTCGTCGTCCCGAAATTCGGAGCGCTATCGGCCTCGTGCGCTCGACGATTTCGGGGATGAACTGCTTGACGATTGGATGGTAGCGTGTCCCGTCGCCGACCTGGCGCGATCGGACTAGGACTTCTTCGAACGCTTCTTTGGTACCTTGGCGCCTCTCTTTCGGGCTTCGGACAGGCCGATTGCGATTGCCTGCTTTCTGCTCTTTACCTTCTTGCCGGATCGGCCGCTCTTCAGCGTGCCGGCTTTGCGCTTCTTCATGGCGCGGCCGACTTTCTTCGATGCGCCCTTTGAATACCTGCGCTTCTTTGCTTTCTTCGCCATCTTGCTTATCCTCGCTATTCAACAATTCGCACGGGACGCCACGCTGCCGGCGTCCGTGCGAACGGTCAGGCTACCAGCCTTCTGACGCTCTCCGATCGTCTTAATTGCTGCCATCTCCGATAGACCGGGCCACCACGAGCGTCGCGAGCAGGACAAGCGCAGCCACGATGCAAGATTTCATCGTCGGGCATCTTCCGGCTCACCACAGCACCTCCGTATCAATCGGCGATACTCCCCATGGTTCCTTTGCAACCCGCTTCGACACCAGCGGCAGGGTTTGGCCGCGTTTTTGCACTGCAGAAAATTCCCCGCGCGTCGAGGCGTAGCCGCAAGGCATATGTCGGGGATCGGACAGACGGCAACCCGGCAGCAGGCTACTCTCGCACCGAGGTAGCCAAGATGCTTGCCGACCTCTTACCCATCGAATGTCCGCGTTGCGTCAGATGCCTGACTCGAATGCGATTGGCCGACGCTGTCTTGGGCTCCGACCGTTCCGAAAAGCGAATCTTCGAATGCGCAAAATGTAACGCTACCGAAATCAGGTTCGTTGCAGATCCACTCGATTCAGAAGAACTGAACCGCCTGACAGACAACCTCAGGCCGCCGGCATGAACCTGACGCGGATTGCGATGCGGAAATGTCCTGCGCACTTGCGGCTTTCAGCGCCGTCGGCCTCTTAGACATATGGCTTGGATTTGAATGACGCTGCTGCCCGCGATTTTTACCCTGGATATCGGCGGAAGACCCACCCTCGCTTTCGAAGCCAGGAACTTGCGGGAATCCCAGCAGCTTTGCCACGAGCATTGGCTGCGTCAGGACATCGCCGGCCTGATGTCGAACGGTGCACCTCTATGGGATGGCAAGGCGAGGCTCCGGGCCCGACGCTCGACCCAGAACGAAATCGCCTTGTACCGCGAAGCCGCACGGGATGCCGCGCAGCCGCGGGAAGACCTGCTGCTGGCCTTTCTCGTGGAGCTGGACGACCTCGAAGAGGCGCCCACCTGATGTCGGAACAACTCAGCATCTCCGATCATTTTCAACTGATCGGAGGGCTTTGGAATGAAAGTGCTGGCGTGGCATGGCAGTGGCGACGTTTGCTGTGAGCATGAGAAGGACGGCTGCATCAAGGTCATGCTGAAGCCGTGATGCCATGCCGCGGGTCCTCATCGGCACTTCGGGTTGGCACTACGATTCCTGGCGCGGGCCGTTCTTTCCCAAGGGACTGCCGCTCAAGGAGCAATTGCAATTTTACGCCGGTCAATTCCGGACCACCGAATTGAACGGGGTATTTTACCGGACGCCGACGCCGGAAGCGGTAAAGGGCTGGCGTGCGCAGACGGGAAGCGATTTCGTATTCGCCTGGAAGGCATCCAAATTCATCACGCATTGGAAGCGGCTCTCGGAGAATTCGGTCAACAGCCTCGAACTGCTGGAAAGCCGCCTCTCCCTGCTCGGCAGGAAGGCAGGACCCGTGCTCTTTCAGCTACCGCCGAATTTCCAAGCCAACGCCGACCGGATTGCCTCGTTCTTCAAGCTGCTCTCGAAGAAGCGCCGGTACAGCTTCGAATTCAGGCATCCGAGCTGGTACGAGCCCGGGATCATCCGGCTGCTGCGCGAGCAAAACATCTCGCTGTGCATTTCCGATCATCATGACGCACCGGCACCATGGAAGCGCACTGCCGATTTCGTCTACGTCCGCGGGCATGGTCCCGGAGGCCGCTACAAGGATCACTATGGCGAGGCCGCCCTTGTCGACTGGGCCCGTCGCATCAGGTCGTGGAAAAGGCAGGGCTGCGACGTTTTCGTCTATTTCGACAATGACCAGAAGAGCGCCGCACCGGCCGATGCCCGGCGCCTGATCGAGCTGATCTGACACGCCCTGTCGCGGCCGAATCCGGGGAACCAAAGGCGTCGATCTGCCGTTGGCCTTCAAGTAAATTTTTGTGAGTTAACCGGGTTTTCGGATGAGTCATTTCGCCGATCGCCGTAGCAGGTCGCTATGGATGGACGTTGCGGTCGCCCCCAACGCAGCACCGCTGCAGGCCGACAGGGAATGCGACGTCGTCGTCATTGGCTCTGGCATCGCAGGAATCTCCACCGCCTACGAACTCGCGATCGAAGGCTCGCGCGTCATGGTGTTTGATCGCGGCGATATCGCCGGCGGCATGACGGCGCGAACCACGGCGCATCTCGGCTCGCCTTGCGATGATTTGACATCGGCGATGATCGGTCTGCGCGGCGAAGTAATTTCGCGCCTGTTCCATGAAAGCCAGGCGGCCGCGATCGATCGCATCGAAGCGGTGCAGAACACGGAATCCATCGATTGCAATTTTCGTCGACTCGACGGCTATCTTTTTCAGGCGCTCAACACGGATTCGAAAATCATCGAGGACGAGCTCGATGCCGCTCGCAAAGTTGCGGCGCCCGTCCATCGGCTGGTCGGCGTTCCCTTCTCCCACTGCGAGCAACAACACGTGTTGCGCTACCGGCGGCAGGGTGCGTTCCATCCTCTCAAGTATCTCAGGGGGCTTGCCGCGATCATCGAAGCGAAGGGCGGGACGTTCCACGCCGGAACGGTGGTCGAGTCCATCGAAGAACGTGACGATGGCAAGGTGGTCGTTTCAACCGGCGGCGGCAAGGTCGTTGCCGGCGCAGCAGTCGTGGCGACAAACTCGCCGATCGTGGATCGATTTGCCCTGCACACCAAGATGGCGCCCTATCGCACCTATGCAATGGCATTCTCGATCCGGAAGGGGACGATCCCGGACGCGCTGTATTGGGACACGCTGGATCCCTATCACTATGTGCGGCTGCAGCCGGGCGAGGAGCAGACCGACTACCTCATCGTCGGCGGCGAGGATCACAAGAGTGGTGAAGCCGACGATGCCGAGATCCGCTTTCAGGCCCTCGAAGCCTGGACACGCAACCTTATCCCTGCGACCCAGGAGGCCACCCACCGCTGGTCGGGGCAAGTTCTCGAGACCATCGACTATGCGGGTTTCATCGGCAGGAATCCGGGGAACGAGAATATCTACGTGCACACTGGCGATTCCGGCCAGGGCATGACGCACGGCGTGGCGGGCGCCATGATCAATGCGGCATTGATCCTGGGCCGCGACGCCAAATGGACCGAGGTCTACCAACCTTCGCGCAAGACCCCGGCCGCCATCGGCAATTTCGTGAAAGAGAATCTGACCCCGGTGAAGAATTTCGCCGAATATCTCGCGCCGGGCGAACTAAACTCGGTGAGCGACTTAAAGGCCGGACATGGCGCCATCATACGGCAGGGCCTCAGCAAGATCGCCGCCTATCGCGATTCCTCTGGCAAACTCTATACCCGCTCGGCCGCTTGCACGCATATCGGCTGCCACCTGCACTGGAATTCCTTCGAGACGTGCTGGGACTGCCCGTGCCACGGATCTCATTTCGCCATCGACGGGACGCCGCTCAACGCTCCCGCGGTAAGCCCACTGGCCGCGCACGACATAGAGGATAAGCCGTAGAATTCAATAACCGAGCGTCAGCGGAAATTGCGCGGTAAGCTATTGTGGATATCGGTGGCGGCGACGGCCGCGTGACCTGTTGCGACCGCTATTTGGTGCAGATCTGAAACGGCATCTCCGACGGAGTACAATCCCGGCACATTCGTGCGTTGATGTGCATCGACTTCGAGACAGCCGGTATCGTTGTGTCGAGCACCGAGTTTCCGTCCCAACTCGGACCGCACTTCACAGCCCAAGACCGGATAGATCACGTCGAACGCTTCGACTGTTCCATCGCTCAGGGACACGATCATTTGCTTGTCCTGCCTGCGGAAGCCTACCGCGCGGGCCTTGGGCAAGCGAATGCCTGCTTCCGACAACTCGCGGGAGAGCGGCTCGCCGCAGTCCTTGCCGTCCAGCGTCAGCAGCGTGATCTGTCTGGAAAAGGTGCGCAGAAACAGCGCTTTCGCACCCGCGTCATTAGCGCTGCCTAGCACACCGATGCGCAGGTCCGTTGCCTCGAACCCGTCGCATATCGGACAGTATCGAACCAGCCCATGGCCGACGGCCTCTCGCAGATCGGGATCGCCGAGGTCGCGATCGACCAATCCGCTTGCTATCACGGCCCGCTTTGCTCCGATGATTCCCCGGGAATATCTCGCCTCGAAGCCACCCTCAACGCGTTGCAGCTCCGCAATCCGGTCACCGATGATCTCGACGCCGTAGGTCCTCGCCTGCAAGGTGAGCGCTTCAAGCAGGCTTGTGCCGGTAACTCCATCCGCGAACCCAGGATAGTTGTGCGTCTCCGGAATCAGCGCTGCCCGGCTTTTCCCGCTATCGACGACGACAACTTTGCGCCGATACCGCGCCAGATAGATCGCACAGGTCAATCCCGCCGGTCCACCGCCAACGATCAGCGCATCAAGGCCTCCGGGTTCAACTCTTGGCACCACCTTCAGCGTTCTCCCTGGCGAACCAAGCAGGATGAGCATCGCAACGTTCCTACGTGCCGGCTGCGATGGGGACATCGGCATCCAGTACGTACAGGAACGAAGGCGGCGGTCGCACATTGATCTAGGCCCTACCACATCGCAGGTCACGATTATGGGTACCATTAAACGGACGACCCGCCGAGTTGCGGGGAAGACCAAGGAAGCCATCGCCGAAGTCGTCGGCGACGGTAAGTTGCAAGAGGAAGCCAAGGCAGAACAGCGCAAGAGCGAAGATGAGGACAAGGAACCCAGCTACCTCAATCCGTTGGGAAACCTCCACCGCCTCACCTAGCCATGGCGCCAAGGCTGCGGCGCCGGAGCCGCTTTCTGGAGAGAGATACGATGCTGCACTATCCACGCCCACCTTTTCCCAGCCAGCATCAGCCGATGCCGGGCACCACCGGCGCGATGAATCCGCTGCCTGACCATGGCGAAACTTCTTACAAAGGCAGCGGCCGGCTCAACGGTAAGAAAGCGGTCATCACCGGGGGCGATAGCGGCATTGGCCGCGCGGTCGCTATTGCGTTCGCCAGGGAGGGAGCCGACGTCCTGATCTCCTATCTCGAGGAGCACGACGATGCTCGCGAAACCGAACGGCTGGTGACGGAAGCCGGCAGAAAGGCCGTTCTTCTTCCGGGCGACATCCAGAACCCTGATCAGTGCCAGGCTGTGATCGCGAAAGCCGTATCGGAGTTCGGCGGCATCGATATCCTCGTCAACAACGCCGCACATCAGGCCAGCTTCAAGTCCATCGAGGATATCAGCGACGAGGAATGGGAGTTGACCTTCAAGGTCAACATCCACGCGATGTTCTATCTCACCAAGGCGGCCGTCCCCCTCATGAAACCGGGAAGCTGCATCATCAACACTGCGTCGATCAATTCAGATGTGCCCAACCCAAGCCTGCTGGCCTATGCAACGACCAAGGGAGCGATCCACAATTTCACGGCAGGGCTGGCGCAGATGCTGGCCGAGAAGGGCATTCGCGCCAATGCGGTCGCGCCCGGGCCGATCTGGACACCGCTCATCCCCTCGACCCTGCCTGAGGACTCCGTGAAGAATTTTGGCAAGCAGGTTCCGATGAAGCGCCCGGGCCAGCCTGTCGAATTGGCGACCGCCTATGTCATGCTGGCTGATCCGCTCTCCAGCTACGTCTCCGGTGCGACCATCGCAGTGACTGGCGGAAAGCCCTTCCTGTAATGAGCGAACGCTCGCACGGCCGGTGCTCGCTGTCGCGGCTTAGGCTTAGCCGGGGATATCCTGAATGCGGCTGCTCAAATATTGGATGAGAACGACCGTCTTTGCGTCGACGATTTCCCCGGTCGCGATCATCGCAGCAGCCTCTTCCAGCGTGGTCTCGACTATCTCGATATCTTCCCCCTCTTCCTTGAGGCCGCCGCCGTCGGACACCTTGTTCGCCGGTGAATAGGCGCAGGTGAAGAACACGACCTTTTCCATGATCGCGGCTGGACTCACATAAAGCTCGAACAATCGTTGCACATTCGTGATCTTGTAACCGAGTTCCTCCTGCATCTCTTTCACAATGCGCCGTTCGGCCTCCTCGCCATCGAGCTTGCCGGCGCACGCCTCCACGGTTCGCTCCATGCCGTCCCGCAAAAATACCGGCAGCCGCAATTGCCGGGTGAGCAGCACGGTCTTGCGGTCGGGATCGTAGGGCAGAATGGTGGCTGAATTGCCGTTGTCGTAAATATCGCGCTTGCGCTGTTGTTGTTCACCGTCGCGTCTGCTCTGCTCGTAGCTTACGCGGATCAGTCTGCCCTTCTCCTGAGCAATGGTCTCGACGTCGCAAATGCGCACGGTCTCGCCGTCCATTTTCATGGACTCTAAACGCTGTTGATCAGACTTCGATCCCCAGCCGCCGCCAGCGCGCGACCAACTGTCTGCGTCCGCCATCCGCGACGCAGAGACCGGAACGTGCCTCCATCCTCCAGGTTAGTCAGACATAAAGGAGGTCACCATGGTTCTGAATGCCCATACCGATCCGATGACGGAAGAGCAAAGGAAAGAAATTAAGCGCCTCTGCGACGCCGCTGACATTCCCGACAAATCCGGTGAATTGCTGACTCGCTCGGGTGCCCAGCAGATGATCGAGGAGCTTCGGGGCAAAGCCGCAGAGCACCGGGCATGATGTGAACGATCGAAGCCTGCCTGCCCCAGAAGCGCCTTTGGTTGAAGCGACTCCTTAACCTGCGCTCGCCGATACGAACAACGAGCGTCATCAGGCCGAGGCAAGCACCGGATGTTCGGACTGGTGCCGCCTGAATTGCTGATAGGCCGTGATCGCCTTGTTGGCCAGCATCAACCGCCGCCGCTCGCCACGCCGCACCATCAATTCTATCGTGTCACTGAGGAAGCGCCCGGCCACCATCGCATCGCCCAGCTCTCCCGTCCGCTCGAGATAGTCCCAGGCGATTTCAATCGAACTCTCTATCAACAGGGGCAGTGGTTCCGTCATCTTTGCATCCAACCATTTCTGGAAGAACGCCCGGCAGCAATCTCCGTTCCTGCAGTAGCGGAGGAGGCCGTCACTGATGCGCTCACGGCCCTCCTGCCACAGCTCCCGCAATCACCATCGCCAGGTCGTCCAGATCGATCTTGCCCTTGACGACGAGATCTTCGGAGTCCTCGATTCTCAGCGACTGCGGATTATTCGCCGCTTGCCGTTTCAGCTCAGCTACGATTGCTTCCTTCAGTTTCTCTTCAAGCATCTGCAGCATTTCCATCCATCCCGCGGCCCGGGCTAATGGGTGTTGGTCTCATGCCATTTTTCCAAGTCGATTTTTGACGACGACCGTTGGTCCTTCTCAGGCTTCTCCTTCCACGGCTTGTCAGTTTGCTTATGCGATCCCCAGTCGGTCTGCTGGCGCGGATCATCGGTGGGCTTGCTCATTTGGACACCTCCATAATGGGAAGCGGAAAGCGCGGGATTTAGTTCCGATGAATCGGTGGACACTGGGTTCCAACGTCTAGAACCGTGCAGACAGCTGGGGTTCCAGCCTCTTAAGCTCTCCGAATGGACAAAAAGAAGGTCGAAGATCGGCCCCAGCAGGACCTGCATATGGAAGCGCTGGCTGCGCTGGAGCGGGCACGGGCCATGCCTCATGGTCCTGCGCGAAGCGAAGCCTTGAAGCGCGCAGGCCTCCTGCAGAACGCGGCCGACATGCAGGGGCTGACATTCGCCAAGCGTGGACGTCCCCCGAAAACCTGAGCAACCTACAAGCCAGGCTAGCCCCGTAGCCTGTACTTGCGTGCGCGCGTGACGCGCTGCCAACGGCCACTGGATCGGAACCCGGCAACGGGTATCCACGTTGCCCTTGCGAACAATAGGGAGGCTCAAATGGGATTGGCCGAATACATGATCGTCTCCGAGCCGGACGGCTGGACGGTCCTCCATGACGGCAACGCGCCGCACAGATACGATACGAAGGAAGCAGCCTTCGAAGCGGCCGTCGCGGCCGCGTCGCTGGCGATCCGCCAAGGGCACGAGATTCATGTCAGCGTCCCCGGTCGCGACGCCGGCAACAAGACCGCACTCGGCGCCAAGGACTCGCAAGGCGTCCAGTGATTGATGCGATCCCCAGTCCGGCGCAGGCGATGTGGGGATATAGAATCATAGCCCGAATGAGCCATCGGGCGCGCATCGCGCGACCCGTTGCCTCACCGGGGGTACGAAGCCGTCACTCCTTGTCTGCAAAGCTCAGCCCTGGTTCTCCCGATACCGCTGCTTCACGATTTCATCGCCGGCCCGCGTCGCAGCCCTGTTGCGGTAACGATAGCTCAGCGTCCCATAGATCAGCGCGGTAAGAAGCACGAACGCTCCGATGAAATAGACTGCTTCGAGTCCCATCACGTTCTCCCAAATTCCTGTTGTGTGCCCGGCTACGCTTTAGCTTCGTCGCGGCCATGCACCTGCGCGGGCGGCGCGGTTGCCTCCACGGCCGTGAACGGCTCGAGGATGCGATAGCTGTGTTCGGCATGCGCAGGCACCAGCCAGGAATCGCCCGGCTCCAGCTTTATGGTCTGGCCCTCGATGACAAGTTCAGCACGTCCATTCATGACGTATCCCACCGTTTCATAATCCCTCCGGTTTGATACGTCGGTTTGCGGCTTCTCGTTTTCCCATAAGCGCATCGAGAGGCGCTTGCCGGAAACGAGATAGGTTTGGCCCATGTCCCCTTTCGGGGCAGTCTTGCTGGACACTTTCTTGACGGTGCTGTCGCTCATCTGGCGCTCCATCTCGCTGTACTTGAGTCAAATCGGGCGCGGCACTGCCAGTTCCACCTGGTGCTTCAATTTGACCGGGTTTCTGGGCGGACGTAGGGGAACACGGTTCTCCAGTTAGCGTTGCCGGCTTGCAGAGCGTGAAGGTGTCGGGAGGATTCGATGAGTGACTTCAGAGACACTCAGCATGGCGTCAACGATCCCGTTGACGGCGTCGACGTGAAGCGAAGATTCAACGACAACCAGACGCCACACGAACGCGCCCAGTCCGCAGCAGACGTCCGCGCCAGCGCCGCTCCCGATTCAGGCGAAGAGTTCCTCCCGGAAGCGCTGCGGCGCCGGCCAACGGGTCCGCTCAACCCCCGGACCGGTCGTCGCCCGACCCCGTAAGCAAATTCGCTTCAGGCGCAATTCATGAGAGGCGCGCTGCCGTCACAATTTGCGAGACTCAATTCACACAGCGTGGAAGCTTCGCCCCGCGGCGCGCGATGGAACTCAAGGCACTTCGCTAAAAACAAGATCGTGATAGGTGATACAGACCACATTCGCGCGTGATCGTTGGTCGTAGTGCAGTGGTGCCAGCCACATTGCATATCGAACCAACGGAGTTTTCCATGAAGCATCTGTTGATTTCCGGATTCGTGGCAGTCGCCCTGCTCGCTGTCGCAACCACATTGCGCTCGTATTCAATTTCCAACGAACGTCCTACGGTAACCACTGGCGTGGCGTTGTCGAAGAAATCTCCGGCCTCCGCGGGCGTCACCAAGCTTCCGATCGAGGAGTATGAGGATATGTCGCTGGTCTTTTCGGCCCCGACGAAGCATTGACGAAGGCGGGATAATCACAGCGTCGATCGGCCCTATCGTTTCGTCGCCCGCTCGAGGAATTGCACCAGCGCGGCGCGGTCCTGCTCCGAGCCGATACGCTGCTCCGGCATCTTGGTGCCGGGCGTGTAGGCCTGCGGCCCTACTTCGAACAGTTTGGAAACCGTCTCCGGCGTCCAGACGATATCGAGGCGCTTGAGCGCTTCGGAAAAATTATAGCCGGGCGCGGTTGCAATCCGTCGGCCGAAGATGCCGGCGAGCGTCGGGCCAGCGCGGTTGGCCTGATCGGCGCCGAGCGTATGGCAGGCGACGCAGGCACGGAACACCTCGGCACCGCGATCGCCGGCATAGGCGGCGAGCGGATCGCCTGCCGTTTCCACGAGAAGCGGATCGACCGGCTCGCCCGTCGCGGCGTTCCAGCGCCGGATGATGTTATCCGCGCCGCCCGTGAGCAGCGTGCGGCTGTCGCGCGAGAATACGACCGACCAGACCGGAAGGCCGGGGCCGACCAGCGTGCGCGCGAGCGTACGCGCCTTGCGATCGATCACCCCGACCGCGCCACCGATGCCCGCCGCGGCCACATGCGCGCCGTCAGGTGAAATCGCAATCGAGATCACCGGTCTTGACCCTGCCGCAACCTCGCCGGTCCGCACGCCACCGGCGGTCAGGAAGTAAACCTTGCCGTCGGCGCCGCCGACCGCGATTTCACCGTCAGCGCCTGCGGCCACGGCGTTGAGCGGTGTCGGCATCGGAACGACGGTCGGCGTTTGCGCGCCCGACAGCGGCCAAATGCGAACGCTGAGGTCGTAGCTGACGCTGACCAGGGCGCGGCCATCGGCGGTGAACGCCACCCCGTTGACATTTTGCGTATGCTCATCGAGCACGCGCGGCGCGCCGCCTGCGAGCGGCCAGAGCCGCACCGTGTGATCCCATGAGGCCGACGCGAGCGTCGCGCCATCAGGCGATACGGCGAGCGCCACGATCGGCGCGGTGTGGCCCTCGAGTACCGCGTCCGGCTCTGCCTTCCCAAGGGTCCAGAGTGCAATGCGGCCGTCGGCGCCGGCGGTCGCGGTACGTCCCTCGCCGAGCAGCGCGACCGCGTTGACCGCATCGGAATGGAAACGAAGCACCTGCTCGGCCGTATTGCGCGTCAGCGACCAGCGGATCACGGTCGAATCGAAGCTGCCGGAGATGGCGCTTTGACCGTCGGCCGAGATCGCCAGCGCCCGAACCGGCCCGCCATGCCCGCGCAGTTGTGCGACGGCGGACGTTGCACCGATCGGTAGCGCGATCAACACGGCTGCAAGCGCCAGAAGCGCTGATCCGCCTCCCTTGCGACATGAAGCTTTCGCCGAATCCCTCGATGCCATTCCCGCGGGCCCTCAGCGTACGCCCGGCCTGTCGCGGTCGAGCCCCTTGGCCTGCAGGTCGTCGAGGTAATCCTGAAAGCGCCGCTCGGCATTCTCACCGAGATCGCGCAGGAACGCCCAGGAGTAGATGCCGGTCGCGTGCATGTCGTCGAACCCTATTCTGATGGCATAATTGCCGACAGGATCGACCGAAAGAATGGTGACATTACGCTTGCCTCCGACGGTCTTGCGCTCGGCCTCGGAATGCCCCTGCACCTCGGCCGACGGGCTGGTGACCCGGAGCAATTCGGCGGAGAGCTCGCATATGCGGCCATCGTCGAAGGCAACGCGCAAGGTGCGACGATCCTTCGGCAGGCGGATTTCGACCGGCCACGCCAGCTTGACGTCAGGCGCGCCCACCGCCGGCGTCAGCTCGGGCCGATCAGATTATGGCCGGGATCGCCAACCCTGGCGCCCGTGGTCGTAAAGGCGACGGAGCTCGACTCCTGAACGTTGTTGAGCACCATCGCGACGCCGACGGCAGCGACGATGGCAAACGCCAGAGCCGCAACAAAGGATTTCATGTCACTTCCTCACGTTTGACTTGAGCCGCGCCACATCACTCGGCCGGCACTGCGCGGGCCGGGCTGTCCGATGGAGCTTCGCCCTTTGCCTGCTGTTCCTTGACCCAGATCGCGTGATGCTCCTTGGCCCAGTTGAGATCGACCTCTCCGGTTCCCATGGCGTCGAACGCCCCCTCCATGCCGATCGAGCCGATATAGATGTGCGCCAGCATGGCGGCGATGAAGAGCATCGCGATCACGGCGTGGATCACCGTCCAGAACTGGAGCGCCGTGACGTTGCCCG
Organism: Bradyrhizobium icense; assembly: GCF_001693385.1. Taxonomy (NCBI): domain Bacteria; kingdom Pseudomonadati; phylum Pseudomonadota; class Alphaproteobacteria; order Hyphomicrobiales; family Nitrobacteraceae; genus Bradyrhizobium; species Bradyrhizobium icense. Next base: position 2,846,004 of record NZ_CP016428.1, on the reverse strand, counting down.
GAAGATACGGGAACAGCAGGAACCAGCCGGACACCGACATCAGCACGCCGCCGATGATCACGATCCAGAAGATGCCTTTTTGTCCGGCGTTGAAGCGCTTGGCCGGCGTATGATGTCCCCTGGAGAAGAAGCCACCGCCTTCCCTGATCCACTGCAGGTCGAGCTTCCCGGGGATGTTGTCCTTGATCCAGATCACGAACATGATCGCGATCCCCAGCATGAACGGGAATGCCAGGTAGTTGTGCGCAAGCTTGGCCCAGGCCGACATGGCCGCAAAGGCGTCCGCGCCGAACAGCGGCAGGATCAGGGTGCGTCCGAAGCTGACGTTCAGACCCGAGAGCGCCAGAACGATGAAACAGCTTGCCGTCAGCCAGTGGGTGAAGCGTTCGAAGCTGGCGAACCGCAGCATCGTCTTGCCCGAAAACCCGTCCTCGATGCGAATCCGGCCGCGCACCATCAAGAAGATCGCGAGCACAGCCAGCATGCCGAGGATGGCAATGCCGCCAATCCACGGCAGCTTGCTGCGTTGGAAGTCGCGCCAGTCGCGCCCGGCGGGCTGGATCAGGCTGGCAGCCATCCCGTCGGGGATCGTTACGCGCCCGGAGATCTTGTCGCCCTCCTTCAGTGCGTTCAGGAGCTTGTCTTCCTGAACGGCCTCGGCGGTCGGCTTGAAGGAAATCTGCGCGGCCGCGGGCTGTGCGAACACGAACAACAGCGCGAGCGCGGCAAGCAGCGGCTTGAAAACAGCGAATTTGAGATTTGAAAGAGAGCCTGGCATTTGCACAACGCCTTTCGGTTATCGGAATTACCCTGATGCCGCCGCGCGGAGCGCGGCGGCCGTTGCATCAGCCGGTCGGTGAATCGCTGTAGGCGGTCTTCCAGCCCCACATGCCCGAGCCGTAACCGCGCTTCATCACCCGCTCCTTGTAGATCTCGGCGATGATCGCACCGTCGCCGGCGAGCAGCGACTTGGTCGAGCACATCTCGGCGCAGATCGGCAGCTTGCCTTCGGCCAAACGGTTGGCGCCGTATTTGGCGTATTCTGCCGGCGTCGAGTCGGCTTCCGGCCCGCCTGCGCAATAGGTGCACTTGTCCATCTTGCCGCGCGAGCCGAAGTTGCCGACCTTCGGATATTGCGGCGCACCGAACGGACAGGCGTAGAAGCAGTAGCCGCAACCGATGCACAGATCCTTGGAGTGCAGCACGACGCCATCGGCGGTGGTGTAGAAACACGATACCGGGCACACCGCGGCGCACGGGGCATCCGTGCAGTGCATGCAGGCCATGGAGACCGAGCGTTCGCCGGGCTTGCCGTCATTGATGGTGACGACGCGGCGGCGATTGATGCCCCACGGCACTTCATGTTCGTTCTTGCAGGCCGTCACGCAGGCGTTGCACTCGATGCAACGGTCGGCATCACAAAGAAATTTGACGCGAGCCATGATCTATTCTCCTCTCACGCCGCTTGAATCTGGCACAGGGTCACCTTGCCCTCGTGCATGCCGGTGACCGGGTCGTAGCCGTAGGACGTGATCGTGTTGACGCTTTCACCCAGCACGATCGGGTCGTTGCCCTTCGGATATTTGCTGCGTTGGTCGACGCCCTGGAACCAGCCGGAGAAGTGGAATGGCATGAACGCCACCCCCTTGCCGACGCGGTCGGTGACCAGCGCCTTGACGCGGGCCTTCGAGCTGTTTTCCGGGCCGTACACCCAGACCCAGCCGCCGTCCTTGATGCCGCGCTCGGCGGCGTCCGACGTGTTGACCTCGACGAACATGTCCTGCTGCAATTCGGCGAGCCATTTGTTCGACCGGGTTTCTTCGCCGCCGCCTTCATATTCGACCAGACGGCCGGAGGTCAGGATGATCGGGAATTGCTTGGCAAGCCCCTTCTCCACCGCGGCCTTCTGAAGCGAGAAGCCGAGATTGGCCATGCGGAACTGACGCCCGTCCGGACGCGTCGGGTACTTCGCGACCAGATCGGGCCGCGCCGTGTAGATCGGCTCGCGATGCACCGGCACGGGATCCGGCAGATTCCACGCCACCGCGCGGGCCTTGCCGTTGCCATAGGCCATCACGCCATGCTCCAGCGTGACGCGAATGATGCCGCCGGAAAGATCGACCGCCCAGCCGACGCCGTCGGGATTGTTGCCGCCGATCTTGTTGATGGTCGCGAGTTCGGCTTCGGTGAGGTCCTTGTCCCAGCCGAGCTTCTTGAGCACGCCGTAGGTGAACTCGGGATAACCGTCGGTGAGCTCCGACCCCTTGCTGTAGGAGCCTTCGGACAGCAGGTTGACCTTCTTGACCGAGCCGTCCGGCTGCTTCTCTTCGTAGACCACGCCGAAGCGCGCGCGGAACGTGCCGCCGCCATCCTTGGCGTGCAGGTTGGTGTTGTAGAGCGTATGCGTGCCCGGATGCCGGATCTGCGGCGTGCCCCAGCACGGCCACGGCAGGCCGTAATAGTCGCCGCCGATCTCGGGTTCGTCCGCCTTGGCGCGCAGCGTCACCAGGTCGAATTTGCCCTGGTTCTTCATGTGCGCCTTCAACCGCTCCGGCGACTGGCCGGAATAGCCGGTCGAGAAGCCGCCGCGGTTGATTTCACGCAACAGATCCTCCGGCTCCGGACGGTTGTTCTCGACCTTGATGTTCTTGAACATCTTGTCGGCGAACCCGAGCTTGGTCGACAGCCGGTAGATGATCTCGTAGTCGTCCTTCGCTTCGAAGATCGGCTTAACGATCTGCTCGCCCCACTGCAGCGAGCGGTTGGAGGCGGTTCGCGAGCCCGAGGTCTCGAACTGGGTGCAGGCCGGCAGCAGATAGGTGCCGTTCTTGCGCTCAGAGATCGCGGCGAACGTGGTCGGATGCGGGTCGGCAACCACCAGCAGTTCGAGTTTTTCGAGGCCCTTCACCATCTCCGTCATGCGCGGCACGGTATTGCCGCCGTGACCCATGACGACGACGCCCTTCACAGCATCGCGCTGATCGACGTCGTCAGGATTGGCGAGCGTCGCATCGAACCAGCGGGTCCACGGGATGCCCGGCAGCTCCATGTTCTGCTTGCGGGTGCGCGCCGGTCGGCCCGCCTTTGCCGGAACTTCGTCGAAGCGCGACTGCAGATAATCGTATTCGACTTCCCAGACCCGCGCCCAGTGCTTCCAGGCGCCTTCGACCAGACCGTAGTAGAGCGGCAGCGTCACGATATCGAGCCCGATATCGGTCGCGCCCTGCACGTTGCAATGGCCACGGAAGATGTTGGCGCCCGAGCCGAAGGAGCCGACATTGCCGGTCGCCAGCAACAGGTTGCAATAAGCGCGAACGTTGGCGGTGCCGACGGTGTGCTGGGTGCCGCCCATGCACCAGACAATGGTCGATGGCTTCTGCTTTGCGAAGGTCTCCGCGACCTTCTTGAGCTGCTCGCCGGGAATACCAGTGACGCGCTCGACTTCTTCCGGCGTCCATTTCGCGACTTCGGCGCGGATCTGGTCCATGCCGTAGACGCGCTGCTGGATGAACTGCTTGTCTTCCCAGCCATTGGCGAAGATGTGGTGCAGCATGCCCCAGATGACGGCGATGTCGGTGCCGCCGCGGAAGCGGACATATTCGGTGGCGTGCGCCGCGGTGCGGGTGAAGCGCGGATCGAGCACAAACACGTTGGCTCGGTTGAGCTCCTTGCCGGAGAGGATGTGCTGCAACGACACCGGATGGGCTTCGGCGGCATTCGAGCCCATGAAGACGATCGTCTTCGAGTTGCGCATGTCATTGTAGGAATTAGTCATCGCACCGTAGCCCCAGGTATTGGCGACGCCGGCGACGGTGGTCGAATGACAGATGCGGGCCTGGTGATCGATCGAGTTGGTGCCCCAGAACGCCGCGAATTTGCGGAACAGATAGCCGCCCTCGTTGGAGAATTTCGCGGAGCCGAGCAGATAGACGGAATCGGCGCCGGACTTGGCGCGGATTTCCATCATCTTGTCGCCGATCTCGTTGATGGCCTGATCCCAGGAGATCCGCTGCCACTCGCCGTTAACCAGCTTCATCGGATATTTCAGCCGGCGATCACCATGCACGAGTTCACGCACCGCGGCGCCCTTGGCGCAATGCGAGCCGCGGTTGATCGGGCTGTCCCAGGCCGGCTCCTGGCCAACCCAGACGCCGTTCTGCACTTCGGCGATCACGGTGCAACCGACCGAGCAATGCGTGCAGATGTTCTTTCTGATTTCGGTCGGTGCGCCGACCTTCTCTGGCCCCGCCTGCGCCTTGCGCACCGAGCCGAGCGGCATCAGGCCGATCGCAGCGCCCGCGCCCGCTGCCAGACCGGACCGCCGTAGGAACGTACGGCGGTCGAGAACTCCCGACGCGAGGCCGGCGGCGATACCCTGCAAACGCGCCTTGCCCGCGGATCCATCTTTTCGCTTCATCAACATGTGCGTGGTCCCATCAATAGCGGTTGACGCGATAGAAGTTCTTGACGTGATCGGTTTCCTTGTAGCGCGCCTTGACGCGCTCGGCCTGCGACTCGTCCGCGGCCGCCTCGCTACCGGCAAGCGGCACGACGGCGGCTGCAGCAACTGCCGAACCGCCCATCAGAAACAGGCTGCGCCGATCCACGCCTGTGGTTCGTGACTTAGTGTCAGATGGCTTGCTCATTGCATTCTCCCCTTGTCACGTTGCCTCACCGCCATCACTCGGACAGCGTGAAGGCCTCTGATTCCAATTCCATGAAGACACGGCCGGTGCGGCCGACGGCGCGGTAGAAGCGCGCCGATTGCGATATTTCGAGATCGGCGAACATCCGCGCCGCCCACGGCTTGAGATGACGCTCGAAAAAACGCGCCTGTTCGGCGAACTCAGCCTCGAAGTCGCCGCGTGCGAGACCCGCCATGACCTCAAGCAGGATGGCGATGTGATCTTCCGGCTCACGCGAAGGGCCTGCGCGCTCGATTCCGAGCGCACGCAGATCCTCGCGCACCCGCGCCAGCGGACGCTCGTGAAGAAAGCCGGTCAGATAGTAGGAGGCATAGGGCAGCAGTTCGCCGCGGCCGAGCCCGACGAAGAGATCGAAGAACTCCTTGCTGACGGCGCGATCGCCCGCCGCCGCAGCGGCGGACGCGAGTTCGAGATGCGCCATGCCGAGATCCGATCCATCGCCCTTCAGCGTCGCAACCCGTTGCAGCGTTTCCGCATCTGGCGCCTTGCCGAGCAGCAACGACAACAGGCCGTACTCCGCGGCACGCAGTTGGTCGATCTCGTCGATTTCGGATTTCGATGTCACCTGATCCTCGGACGATCCGTAGAGATCGGGACGCAGGGCGAGACGGTCGACCTGCGTCAGCGCCTCGACGGCAAGAACCCGCTCGGCGGGAATGCGCGACCATGCGGAGACAGAGGGCTGCGCAATGCCTAACCCTCGCGCCAGCGATCCGACGCCACCTGCTGCCTTGATTGCTAGTTCCAGTCCGGCATCACGCATGGTGCTACCGATTTCTCCCCGCCCGCGCCCGCGTGCCTCTTATTCAGGCACACACTTTAGAACTGGAATTATTCCAGAGAGAATTTGTAGCATAGGCCTCGCCTATGTCCGCAAATACTTTTGTCTAAACAATCGGTTTTGCGGTGCCATGGCGTCGCACTCGTTGCTGCAATGCAACAGATTTCGCTGCCTCAGATTCGCCCAACGACGCGGATTCCCCTGTGTCCCGTTTCGCGTCTGAAACGGGTTCCGTTTCCGTTACGGGTTCATCAGGCGGTCGCAAAGACGCGTCAGAAAGGTCTTCCTGCGATTTTGCCGAGAGCTGGCGTTCAGCGGACTGCGGCGAAGGACCAGCTGTCCCTGTTCCGGAATTTGCGTTGGAGTTCGCAATTTCGGCGGCGGGCTCGCCCATGATTTGCGCGACGAGCCGGGCCACGTCGACGCCTGCGCCGAGTTCGCCACCGCCGGGCACCCCGCCCGGCGCGTTCCAGTCATAGGCATATTCAAGTGCTGGACTGACGTAGTTGCGAATCGCGGGGTCCAGCGCCCAGGACTTTCGCAAAGCCGCATTCCGCAAATGTTCAGGAACGCCTTTGCGAAGAAAGGCGGTGATATCGGTGGTCTCCGTCAGCTCCTCGAGCTTTGGCAGCGTCGAGAGATCGAACTCCGGCTCGACCGCTTCGGCTTGCGCTGGCGGTGGAGCTGGCGAATCGCCGGTTTCGGCAGCCGGCGTGTCCTGCTTCGGCTCGGTCTGTTTTGCTTCCTGCTTGCGCTGCGACCATCGCGCCAGAAAGCCCTTCTCTCGATCGGCCTCGTCCTGACCGCTCATTTGCGACCCATCCTCTCGTCGGGCCCGCCGCCCGGCACGCGCGGCCGATCGCCGCTGGCGCGATCCCGCTTGCGCTTGTGGAACACGCGCTCGACATGGAATCGATCGACGAAGGCTGCAATCCATGACGCGATCTCGGGCGGCATCGGCACGGTGCCGATCACGTCGCAGCCGCTTTCGAACATCGCCTCCCCTTCGGTCGGGTCGGCGGTCACTTTCGTCAGCTCCAGTTCATTGCCACCGTCCTGACGCCGCAACGCGACCCAGATCCGCGGCGCGCCATCGGCAAGGTTGTCGCGATAGTTCGCCGTCTCCGAGCTGAAGAGATCGATGCTGGCCGAGCCGGCGTAATAAGTCGTCGCATCGGCTTCGGTGGACAGCGCAGTCCACGGCGCGGTCGCGGGCACTTCGTCCAGAATCATCGCCGGCGACCAGAGCTGGTCGATCCAGGGATTGTCGATCGAACGGCGCCGCACCACCACGCCGACCTCGCGGGATGCCTCATTCATTGCCATGTCGCACCTCCATTCGGTGGATCATGTGACAGTCGCGGCTGCGGCCAGCGGCAAGCCCGCGATCAGATTTTGCGGCTTTAGCCTCACTACCTTGTCCGCGCCCATGGCGAGGATGAGGTAGACCGGCTTGTCGCCGACCCGCTCATCCACCAGCCGCACGTCTTCGAAGGTCAGGCGCATCAAGGCCACGATCCGTTCAGCAACGACATTCTCCAGCCGGTCGCCGCGCCACAACGCATTGCCGATCCGAGTCGCCTCGCTGTCGAGACCGATGAACCAGCGCCAGTCGCGGTCCTCGATCGAGGGTACCGTTTCGACGCTGACGGTAACGCCAAGCAGGTGGCCAATCCAGCGCTCGATGACCCGGCACAGCCCGGCGCGCGCTTTTTTGTTGCCGCCGATATTCATCACCATCGCATGCGCGTCCGACCGCGACCAGTAGGTCCAGGCGTTTTCGTCGTCCATCACGTCCATCTCGCCGAAAGACTTCGGCTGCTGCAGCATGGCCGTCAGCGGCGATGAATGCAGGTCGTGCTGGGCAAGCTGTTCCGCCTCGATGACTTCCGCATCGGCCAGCAGCAACGTGCCTTCGTGAATGGCGGCCAGTTGGCCACGATAGAACAGCTCCGCGGAACGCAATACATAAGGGTCGTCGCAGCCTTCGAGCGCATTGCGCAGGATCAGGTGGCACAATTGCGACAGGAAGATCGGCGGCAGGTCGCCGGCCCCCTTGCGGGCGAGTGCGACATAAACCGCCTCCAGTGACGGCGCTGCCATCAGCCGGTCGCGGAAATTCATCATGAAGGACCAGTTTTCGCGCGCGTCAGGGTCGGCCAGCGCGGCGATATCACCGCTTGAGACCGCGCGCAGCGGATCGGCCATCAGGCTCGCATGCAGATGGCGCTCGGCCTCGCAGGCATCGGCCGGCGGCAGCAATTCGGGCCGCGCCAGATAGGCCATGATGAGTTCGGGCGTCGCAACCAGCCCGCCGTGACCGGCGCGGCGCGTGAGGTGATGGCCCGAGGCGACCCAAAATTCTCTCATGTACGATCCGTCGTCCTGGCGTTGGTCCTGATCAGCCCGAGAAGATCGACCTCTTCGGCAGGTTCAGCATCGCCTTCGACTTCATGGAAGGTAAAGGCGCTGGCATGGGCGTGCAACCGGTCGGCATCCGCGGCAACCGCGCGCGGCTTGAGGGTCCGAAAGCGTTCGCGGATTTCGCCGTTTTCGACGCTGCGCTGCACAGCGAGCAGGGTCTGCGGCGGATGTTCGCAGAGCGAGGCTGCGAATGCGATCTCTTCCTCGGCGGCGAGACGAGCGGCGTCCGCATCGGGCGCCCCGAATTTCTCCAGCAACTGGCTTGCAAGCCGCTCGATCATCGCCTCCCGCTCCGCTTCGCTGGCTTCGGTGACGACCGCAAGCGTCGACCATCCGAGACTGTCGATTCCGAGAAAGCCCGAGCGCAGCGCCACGCGCTGCTTCTGACCGAGCGTGGCCGGATCCCGGTTCCAAAAAACGAACGCGCCGGAAACCGCCCATTCGCCGGGTTCCGCCGCCCGGTCGAAGACGAAGGTGTCGGACGGGTCCAGCCTGATGGTTCGCGGAAATTTCAGCATGTCCGTCTCATTCGAATTTCGGACCCCGCGCCTGCGGATCATACCAATTGGCTCTTGCCAGCGCATCCACAAGGCTGTTCCGCTCCGGCGCTCCACTACCGCCCGGCAGGCTCACCAGAAGATCGCCGTTCACGTCAATGCCCCGGCGCTCACCGGCCTTGCCCTTGGGAAGCCGTTCCAGATAGTCCCGCGCGATCGCCTCGAAGCCGCGCTCCTTCCAGCGATCGAACGCGGTCATCAAATGCCGGGCAAAGCTTTCGATGATGGCATCGGTATCGACCATCTCGAAACCTTCGCTCAGCAGGGACACGCCCGAGGCCGCCTGCACCTCCGGAACATGCGCCATGGCGGCCGCGCGCAGGATCACGCCGAAAACGAGCCATGGCGGCACCTCGTCCTCGGCGCAATCCGCGGGCCAGGCAAGCCGCCCGCCGCCGAGCAGTCCGGCGTCGAAGCGGATCGCGTCAGGCCAGTCGAACTCAACCTCCCGCTCCGGCGGACAATGGGCAGCAATCGCATCCGCCAGCGCATTCATGCCGGCAAAGAACGCCCGCCTTGCCGAGCTGAGTGGCTCGTCGGGTTCAAGCACCACCGCAAACTCGACCAGATCGTAGCGGCGCACCCAGGTAAGCGTTCCGGCCCCCGCCTCCGCCGCAATCTCGCAAGCATGGGCGAAGGCGTCGCCGAGCTCGCGCAACGCGACCAAAGTATAACCGGGCGGCAGATCGAGCGTCTGTTCCATGTCCCCTGTACGAGCGATCACGAAGTACTATATCCCTCACTGCTTCACAGGCAGCCTGTGTACGCTATCCCGCACAAGCCGGTGGCACGAGCAGCCTGAATAACTTGCAGATATCCGCCCGAGCGGTTACCGCAGAACCGCAGGGCGAAGCAACCGCCCCGCTTGGGTAGATCGGGTTCAAGGTATTTCAACATGAGTGCGGCGACGTCTCGCCTCCTGATTTGCAGTTGCGAGAAGACCATTCCGCTCGATGCGGAAGCGATCGGCCGTGGCTGCCCGGCCAGGGTCACGCAGGCAAACCAGCTTTGCGGGCTCGATCTCGATCGCTTCAAGGAAGCGCTCGCCGAAGCCACGCCGGTCACGGTTGCCTGCACACAGGAAGCGCCGCTGTTTCGGGAAGTGGCGGAAAGCTCCCCGCAAGCCCAGCTCACCTTCGTCAACATCCGCGAGACCGGCGGCTGGTCGAAAGACGCCGCGGCGGCCGGTCCGAAAGCCGCAGCGCTGATTGCTGCGGCCCAAGAAGACATGCCTCCGCTCTCGCTGGTGACGCTTGAGAGCGGCGGCGTTGCACTGATCTATGGCCACGACGAGATTGCCATCGAGGCGGCGCAGCGTCTCGCCGATCGTTTGGACATTACCGTGCTGCTGACAAAGCCCGGCGATGTGATCCCACGCCGGACCAACGAATTTCCCGTGCTCAAAGGCACCATACGCAACGCTCGCGGCCATCTCGGCCGATTCGAGCTTGCGATCGACGACTACGCGCTACCATCCCCCTCATCGCGCGCGAAGCTCGTGTTCGGACCTTCGCGTAACGGCGCGACGTCGACCTGCGACCTGATCCTCGATCTCTCCGGTGGCACGCCGTTGTTCCCCGCGCATGAACTCCGCCCCGGCTATCTGCGCGCCGATCCACGGGATAAGGCCGCCGTCGAGCGCGCGATCGCAGACGCCGGCGGCCTGGTCGGCACGTTCGACAAGCCGCGCTTTGTCAATTTCGAGCCGTCGCTCTGCGCGCATTCGCGCTCGTCCATTACCGGATGCACGCGTTGTCTCGACCTGTGTCCAACCGGCGCGATCGCGCCGAACGGCAACGCCGTCGCGATCGACGCCAATGTCTGCGCCGGCTGCGGCTCCTGCGCGTCGGTATGTCCGACCGGGGCGGCGTCCTATGCATTGCCGAGCGCGGACGCGCTGATGCGACGGCTGCGCACGCTGCTGCAGACTTACCGCAAGGCCGGCGGCCGCGACGCCATGGTCTTGTTTCACGACGGCGAGCATGGCGAGGACATCATCGATGCCCTGGCGCGGTTCGGCGAAGGCTTGCCGGCCAACGTACTGCCGCTGCGCGTCAACGAAGTGACGCAGGTCGGACCGGAGATCATCGCATCCGTCTTTGCTTACGGCGGCAGCGGCGTGGCGCTGCTGACGCGCGCCAAGCCACGTCACGACATCACGGCGCTTCGCCGCGCGGTCGAGACCTCGGATCGGATCGTTGGCGCGCTCGGCTTCGGTGCCGGCATCATCCAGATCGTCGAGACTGACGATCCAGACCAACTGCGCGCCATGCTGGACGCCGCCCCACGCGGCGTCGCAACGCAAAAGCCCGCCGGCTTTGTGCCACGCGGGGCGAAACGTGGCGTACTCGAAACGACGTTTCGCGAATTGCACCTCGCGGCCCCCACGCCGGTCGAAGTCGTTCCGCTGGCGCCGGGCGCTCCCTTCGGCACCGTGAACCTGAATGTCGACGGCTGCACGCTGTGCCATGCCTGCGTGACCGCCTGCCCGACCGGGGCGCTGTCGGACAACCCTGATCGCGCGATGCTGCGTTTCACCGAAAGCCTCTGTGTGCAGTGCGGGCTTTGTCAATCCACCTGCCCCGAGAAGGTCATCAGCATCGAGCCCCGCCTCGACTTCGAGGCCTGGAACACGCCGCAACGCGTGCTGAAAGAGGAAGAGCCTTTCAATTGCATCGCCTGCGGCAAACCGTTCGGCACCAAGAGCTCGATCGATCGCGTGCTGGCCAAACTCGGCGGCGAGAGGCACTGGATGTTCCAGGGCGCCAATGCCAGGCGGCTCGACGTCATCAAGATGTGCGCGGATTGCCGTGTCGAAGCCGTGGTGAACGAAAGTTTCGATCCGCATGCGGTGCGGCAGCGCCCGCCGGTCATGTCGACCGAAGATTATTTGCGCGCGCGCGAAGTGAAGAAGGACGATCCGCTTGGATCGTGAGCAGCCTGTGCCCGCCACCTCTTCGGATCTCAAGGCCCGCGCGACGTCGAAAGCCGCCGGCATTCCCGGCGTCAAGCACGTCATCGCGGTCGCTTCCGGCAAGGGCGGCGTCGGAAAATCCACCACCTCGTGCAACCTCGCGCTCGGCTTCGCCGCGCTCGGACTGAAGACCGGCATTCTCGATGCCGATATCTACGGTCCGTCGCAACAAAAATTGTTCGGACTGCGCGGCAAGCCACGCCAACTCGGCCCGCGCATGCTGGAGCCGTTGGAGCGCTTCGGCGTCAAGGTGATGTCGATCGGCTTTCTGGTCGAGGAAGACAACGCCATGATCTGGCGCGGGCCGATGGTGATCTCGGCCATCACGCAGATGTTGCGCGAAGTCGCATGGGACGATCTCGATATTCTCGTCGTCGACCTGCCGCCCGGCACCGGCGATGCGCAGCTCACCATGGCGCAACAGGCGCCGCTGGCCGGCGCGATCATCGTCTCGACGCCGCAGGACATCGCTTTGATCGACGCGCGGCGCAGCATCGCCATGTTTCAAAAGGTGAGCATTCCGATCCTGGGCCTGATCGAGAACATGTCGAGCTTCTGCTGCCCGACCTGCAACCACGTCACGCCGATCTTCGGTCACGGCGGCGCGCGGACGGAAGCCGAACGCCGCGGCATTCCCTATCTCGGCGAGATCCCGCTCGACATGCAGATCCGACAGACCTCCGACGAGGGCCGCCCGATCGTCGCCGTCGAGCCTGACGGTGTCCACGCGAAGCATTACATCAGCATTGCCAGCGAAGTCTGGACCGCGGTCGTAACCGGCGCAGCGCACCGGCCACCGCCACGTATCGTCATCGAGTAGCCGCGGCACAGCGTATGGGCGGACCCGCTAACGCGCCTCTTCGAAGCCGCCGAGCACAGCGGTGAGATTGGCGCCGAGAATATCGGAGAGATAACCACCCTCCTGAACGAAAACCGTCGGCAAGCCAAACCGCGCGATCGCAGCGCCGATGCGCCGGAAGCCGGCCGTGGTCACCGCAAGCCCAGCGAGCGGATCGTGCTCCGAGGCATCAAGACCGAGCGCCACTACCAGCGCGCCGGGCGCAAAGGCCCGGATGGTTTTTTCGGCGTCGCCGAGGGCCTTGATGTAATCGTCATCTCCGGTGCCCTTCGGCAGCGGGATGTTCAAATTGGCGCCAAGGCCCGGACCGGCGCCGCGCTCATGCGCATATCCCCACACGAAGGGATAGAAGAAGACGGGATCGGCATGGATCGACACCGTCAGCACGTCGGAGCGCTCGTAGAAGATGCCCTGCGTGCCGTTGCCGTGGTGCACGTCGACGTCCAGGATCGCCACGCGCTCATGCTGCAGCCGAAGCTGCGCCGCTGCCACCGCGCTGTTGTTGAAGAAACAGAAGCCGCCCGACATGTCGGCATAGGCATGGTGGCCCGGCGGCCGGCACAGCGCATAGGCAGCATCTTCGCCGTCCATGACGAGTTGCGCCGCAGTCGTGGCGACATCGGTTGCGGCACAGGCGGCGGCGTAGGTGCCCTTGCCGATCGGAGCTGCCGTATCCGCCGCGTGCCAGCCGAGGCGGCCGACGATATGGGTTGGGTATGTCGCTCGATAGCGAACCGGGTGGATGTTGGCGATCATCTCCGAACCGGAATCGCCGAGCGCGACCCAGGCGTCCCAGGCTTCCTCCAGAAAACGCAGATATTCGGCGCTGTGAACGCGGGCGCGCGGGCCCTGGCCGAACTCCGTCGGCTCGACAAGGGTGTGGTTGCCGGCCTTCAGCCCGGCCAGCAACCGGTCGGCGCGTTCGGGCTGCTCGGTGGTGCGCTTGATGACGCCGCGGACCAAGAAGAATTGCGGATCGTGGCTTCGATGCAGTTCGGTGTAGACGGCCTTCACACGGACACTCCGTTGGTTGGAAACAGGATGCTGCTCGGTTCAGCGGCATTGCCGAGGGGCGGCGTGAGCTCTCGCACCAGCCTGCCGACTTCGCGCCAGGCGTGGCCGATATGGTAGTCGACATGCGCCGTGATGCGCTCGGGATGACCGGCTTCGATTGCGGCCAGCAGCGGCTCGTGGGTTCGCGCGATCTCATGCGGGTCGTCATAGAGGCGGCCGATCAGGCCGATGACCATGCGCAGCTCTGCTGCGAGATCGTCGAATAGCCGCAGCAAACGGCGGTTATCCGCGATTTCAAAGATCAGCCGGTGAAAGCGATAATCCTCTTCCACCTGCCGGGCGGGGTCGTCGAGATCGGCGGTCCGGTGCAGAACATCGATTTGCCGGCGCAACATGTCGCGCGACTCCGGAGTGAGCCGCCGCGCCGCCAGCACGCTGGCATGCCGTTCGATGCAAAGACGCAAATCGTAGATCTCGTCGATGTTTCTGATTTCGAGCTTGCGGACGAAAAAGCCGCGTCGCGGGCTCGCGACCAGCAGCCCCTGCTTCTCCAGAAGGCGCGCCGCTTCGCGCACGGGCGCGCGGCTGACGCCTAATTCCCGGGCAACGCCTGCCTCCACCACCTTCGAGCCAGGAGGCAGCCGCCCCTGAACGATGGCCTGCATCAGGATTCGAGCGATCTGGCCGACCAGATCGCTGTCAGCAAGTGCCGGTAATCCAACCGGAAGAGACATAGGACGCATCGGCTAAACCCGCGCCAGTCCGTGGTTATCTTTTAATCGTCGATTGTCGACACTTTAATCTTGCCCAGATGCTGCGCCGCACGCAAGCTGAAAAAGTTGAAATTGGATTAAGGCGGAAATGACAAGCGCAGCACACAACACCGCAAACGCCTGGCCGGCGGCGAACGACCAGACCCTGCAAATCCGGATCGACCTCGCGGCGGCCTACCGGCTGATTCACCGGCTTGGTCTCGACGACAGCATCTACACCCACATCTCCGTCCGGCTTCCGGGCCGGCAAGACCGCTTTCTCATCAACCCCTACGGCTTGCGTTTCGAGGAAGTCACGGCGTCCAACCTGGTGACGGTCGACCTCGACGGCAACGTCGTCGACGATCCCACGGGGCTCGGCATCAACCCGGCAGGTTTTACGATTCACAGTGCGATCCATGCCGCGCGGCATGATGCGATCTGTGTCCTGCACACGCACACGGTCGCCGGCATCGCCGTCGCCTGTCAGAAGCGAGGGCTGCTGCCGCTCAATCAATGGTCGCTGCAATTTACCGATTGCCTCGCCTATCACGACTATGAAGGCATCGCGCTCGATCTCGATGAGCGTTCGCGTCTGGTCGCCGATCTCGGCGACAAATTCGCAATGGTCTTGCGCAATCACGGCATGCTGACCTGCGGGCGCTCGGTCGCCGAAGCCTTCAAGCTGATGCACAATCTGGAGCGCTCCTGCCGCGCCCAACTGGCAATCCAGTCATCGGGGGCTGAGGTCATCGAGCTATCTGCAGCCGTGGCCTGCAAGACGGCCGGTCAGTACGCAAGCTTCTACGACGCGATTGAAACAAACGGCGTGCCCGACAGCGAATGGGCCGCCTTCAAGCGAATGCTTGAGCGGACCGATCCCGACTTTGCCAACTGACAAACCCGCCCTCGACCGTTTGAGAGCGCCGAAACCCTTTTCCTTGAACGAGGTATGCGATGTCCAAGCGTAAGATTTTGATGAGCTTTGCTGCGATGTGCATGCTGAGCACCGCGGCGGTGGCCGAGGGACCGAAAGCAGGCGGCGTCGTCAATGCGGTGATCCAACCCGAGCCGCCGAGCCTGATGGTCGGTCTCGTACAGAACGGTCCGACGCAGATGGTGGCCGGCAATATCTATGAAGGCCTGCTGCGCTACAGCCCCAAGCTCGATCCGCTGCCCGGCCTCGCCGAAAGCTGGTCGATCAGCGAGGACGCCAAGGTGTACACCTTCAAGCTCGTCAAGGGCGTGACCTGGCATGACGGCAAGCCGTTCACATCGGCCGACGTCCTGTTCTCGATCGAATTCCTGAAACAGACCCATGCGCGTGCGCGTGGCAATCTCGTGCAACTCGACAAGGTCGAGGCGCCGGATGATTCGACCGTTGTCTTCACGCTGAAGCAGCCGTTCGGCCCCTTCATTGGCATCTTCGAAGTCGGCTCGCTGCCGATGATCCCGAAGCACATCTACGAAGGTACCGATTTCAAGACCAACCCGGCCAACAACACGCCTGTCGGCACCGGTCCCTTCATGTTTAGGGAATGGCAGAAGGGCTCGTTCATCCGCCTCGTCAAGAATCCGAACTACCACGTCAAGGGCAAGCCCAACATCGACGAAATCTACTGGCACGTCATCCCGGACGCTGCCGCGCGTTCGGTCGCGTATGAGACCGGCAAGGTCGACGTGCTGCCGGGCGGCTCGGTCGAGAACTTCGACGTCCCGCGCCTGAGCAAGCTGAAAAACACCTGCGTCACCGGCACGGGCTGGGAGTTCTTCAGCCCGCATTCCTGGCTCTGGCTTAACAACCGCTCCGGTCCCACCGCGAACAAGAAATTCCGCCAGGCGCTGATGTTTGCGATCGATCGCAACATGGCCAAGGACGTGGTCTGGAACGGCCTCGGCAAGATCGCGACCGGTCCGTCGGGCTCGGCAATCAAGTACTACACCAGCGCGGTGCCGAAATACGACTACGATCCGGCCAAGGCGAAGGCCTTGCTCAAGGAGGCCGGCTACAAGGGCGAGAAGGTTCGCATGCTGCCGCTGCCCTATGGCGAGACCTGGCAGCGCTGGGCCGAGATGGTTCGCCAGAACCTGCAGGATGTCGGGATCAACGTCGAGATGATCGCGACCGATGTCCCCGGCTGGAATCAGAAGGTCTCCGAGTGGGACTACGACATCGCGTTCACTTATCTCTACCAGTATGGCGATCCCGCGCTCGGCGTCGGCCGCAACTATGTCTCCAGCCAGATCGCCAAGGGCTCGCCGTTCAACAATGTCGAAGGCTACTCGAATCCCGAGATCGACAAGCTGTTCGCCGACGGCGCGGTCGCTTTCCCCGACAAGGCGCGTGAAGAGATCTACGCCAAGGCGCAAAAGATCCTGGTCGAGGACGTGCCTGTGGCGTGGATGCTCGAACTGCAGTTCCCGACCATCACCCGCTGCAGCGTCAAGAACCTGATCACGACCGGCATCGGCGTCAACGACGGTTTCCGCGACGCCTGGATCGAGAAGTAATCGCCGCCTCATCGGGCGTCAGGCCGCAAGTCTGACGCCCGGCTACCCCGCGTCTCCAACGCAAGCGACAGCCCATGATCTCCTTCATCGCCCAGCGGATCGCGAAAGCTATCGTCGTTCTTCTCGCGCTTGTCGTCATGAACTTCTTCCTGATCCGGATGGCGCCGGGCGATCCGGCGGTGGTGATGGCAGGCGAAGCCGGCGCGGGAGACCAGCTTTTCATCGCCCAACTGCGCGAGAAGTTCGGCCTCGACCAGCCGCTGCCGGTGCAACTGTTCCTGTATGTCAAAGGCATCCTCAGCCTCGATCTCGGATTTTCGTTTCGCCAGCAGATGCCGGTCTCGAAGCTGATCCTCGATCGGCTGCCGGCGACGCTGTTGCTGACGGGCACGGCATTCGCCATCTCGCTCGCCTTCGGCATCCTGTTCGGCGCATTGGCGGCGCGCTTTGCCGGCACCTGGGCCGACACCGCGATTACGGTGGCCGCGCTGATCTTCTACGCCACGCCGCTGTTCTGGGTCGCGCTGATGGCGATCCTGTTGTTTTCGGTCACGATGGATTGGCTGCCGAGTTTTGGTTACGAGACGGTAGGCGCAGGCTACACCGGCCTTGCCCATGTCCTCGACGTCGCCGCTCATCTGATCCTGCCGGCGACGACGATCGGGCTGTTCTTCATGGCGACCTACGCCCGCATGACGCGCGCCTCGATGCTGGAGGTAAGCCGGCTCGACTTCGTCAAGACCGCGCGCGCCAAGGGCCTGTCGGATGCTGTGATCCAGCGCCGTCACGTGCTGCGCAACGCGCTATTGCCGGTTGTCACGTTGGCTGGCCTGCAGGCCGGGACGCTCGTCGGCGGCGCCGTGCTGACCGAAACCGTGTTCGCCTGGCCCGGCATTGGCCGCCTGATGTACGAGGCGCTGCTGCAGCGCGACTACAATCTGCTGCTCGGCGTCTTCGTCGTCTGCTCGGCCATGGTGCTGGCCTTCAACCTGATCACGGACCTCGTTTATCGCTCCGTCGATCCGCGCATCGAGTTCGCCGCATGAAACAGGTTTCGCGAATGCTGTTGCGCAATCCCGGCGGCATGATCGGCATCACGATCCTCGTCATCGCGGTCGCCGTGGCGCTGATTGGACCCCTGCTGTTTCCGACCTCGCCCTGGCGCATGGTGCAGCGGCCGTTCCTGCCGCCGTTCACGCTGGCCGGCTTTCCGCTCGGCACCGATGCGCTCGGCCGCGACGTGATGGCCGGCATCATCTACGGCGCGCGAGTCTCGCTGCTGGTCGGCCTGATCTCGACACTGGCCTCGCTCGCGGTCGGCATCCCGCTCGGCGCGACAGCCGGATATTTCGGCGGCAAGATCGATGACGCGCTGATGCGGTTCACGGAGTTTTTCCAGACCGTTCCGAGCTTTGCGCTGGCAATCGTGCTGGTCGCGATCATGCAGCCGTCCATCGTCTCGATCGTCGCCGCCATCGCCATCGTAAGCTGGCCGCCGGTGGCGCGGCTGGTGCGCGGTGAGGTGCTGTCGCTGCGCACGCGCGAATATGTCCAGGCGGCGGTGGTAACCGGCCAGACCAACTGGTGGATCATCTGGCGCGAGATCCTGCCCAATGCGCTGTCGCCCGTCATCGTGCTGGCCTCGCTGATGGTCGCGACCGCGATCCTCCTGGAATCGTCGCTCTCCTTTCTCGGCCTCGGCGATCCCAACCTGATGTCGTGGGGCTACATGGTTGGCGCCGGCCGCACCGTGATCCGTCAGGCCTGGTGGATCACGGTATTCCCCGGCATCGCCATTCTGCTTTCGGTACTGGCACTGAACCTGATCGGCGAAGGCCTCAACGACGCGCTCAACCCTCGCCTCGCCAAGGGAGGACGCTGAGCATGACCGTCGTGATCAAGAACCTGAAGCTGGCGCTGCCGCCGGGCGGTGACCGCGCTTACGCCGTGGATGGCGTGTCGTTCGAACTATCAGCCGGAAAAATCCTCTGCGTGGTCGGCGAATCCGGCTCCGGCAAGTCGATGTGCGCCCATGCCCTGATGGGGCTGCTGCCGGATACGGTGGCGGCCGAATCCGGAGAGATTCTGTTCGAAGGAAAGAACCTCTTGTCGCTGAGCGCGGCGGAATGGCTGGCGTTCCGTGGCCGCGGCATCGCGATGGTGTTCCAGGAGCCGATGACGGCGCTCAATCCATTGATGCGGATCGGCGAGCAGATCGCCGAGATGTTCGAAGCGCATGGCCTATTGACGCCGAAGGAGCGGCAGCAGAAAGCCCTCGCCTTGATCCGCGAAGTCGGCCTGCCCGATCCCGAGCGCGCGGCGCGCGCCTATCCCCATCAGCTGTCCGGCGGCCAGCGCCAGCGCGCCATGATCGCGATGGCGCTGGCGCTCGAACCCGCCGTGCTGGTGGCGGATGAGCCGACCACCGCGCTCGACGTCACGACGCAGGCGCAGATCCTCAAATTGATCCGCGACCTGCAGCGTCGCCGCAACATGGCTGTTATGTTCATCACCCACGATTTCGGCGTCGTCGCCGAAATTGCCGATCGCGTGGTCGTGCTTCAACACGGCAAGGTCGTCGAACAGGGCACTGCCGACGACGTGCTGCTCCGCGCGCAACATCCCTACACCCGCGCGTTGCTCGCCGCCGTTCCCACGCTGCAGCCGCCGCAGCGGACGCCGCTACCCGATCGCAGCAAGGCGGTGGAAGTAATCGGCCTCGGCAAGACCTATGTCAGCGGCGGCGGATGGTTTCGCAGCGAGCGGCGCGTGCAAGCGGCAAAGGACGTCAGCTTCGACATCTACCGCGGCGAAACGCTCGGCCTGGTCGGCGAATCCGGTTCCGGAAAATCGTCCGTCGCCCGCCTCGTCATGCGCCTGATCGAACCCGATGCCGGCACCGTGCGTATCGGCGATGTCGATCTCACCTCGATCGGCGGCAAGGCGCTGCGCGAGCAGCGCCGCCGCATCCAGATGGTGTTCCAGGATCCGTTCGCCTCGCTCAATCCGCGCCGGAAAGTCGGGAACATCATCACCGACGGACCGGTCGCGCATGGCGCCGATCCGGCGGCAGCGCGAAAGCGGGCCGGCGAGTTGCTCAGCCTCGTCGGCCTCAATGCCAGTGCGATGGAGCGCTTTCCGCATGAATTCTCCGGCGGGCAGCGCCAGCGCATCGGAATTGCGCGAGCGCTGGCGCTCGATCCGGAGATCCTGGTCGCCGACGAAGCCGTCTCTGCGCTCGACGTCTCCGTTCAGGCGCAGGTCCTGCACCTGCTGGAAGACTTGAAGGCGCGGCTGGGCCTGTCGATGCTGTTCATCACCCACGATTTGCGCGTAGCCGCGCAGATCTGCGACCGCATCGCCGTGATGCAGCGCGGCTCAATCGTCGAGCTCAAATCCGCCTCGCTCCTGTTCGCGGCCCCCGAGCACGCCTACACGCGCGAGCTGCTTTCCGCCGTACCCGGGCAAACCTCGTCGTCGAAGGCGGCATGAACGAGACCGTGAACAATGCGCTGCGTCCTGGTTAGCAAGAGCCTCGATCTTCGCTTCTATCTCGGCCCGCAATTCATGCGCGCTGCCGACCGTATCGAAATCGTCAGCCATCCGCACGAAGGTCCGGCAATGGACGTGCGGCTGGCGGTGGCCTGGCACCCACCGGATGACGCCTTCGAACGCTACCCCAACCTGCAGGCGGTCTGCTCGATCGGCGCCGGCGTCGACAACATTTTGGCGTGTCCCAGCCTGCGGCCCGACGTGGACGTGATCCGTGTCGTCGATCCGGCGCAGGCACAGATGATGTCGGGCTTCGTTGCCTGGCACGTCATCGGCCATCAGCGGCGCTTTGCGACCTATCAGGCGCAGCAGCGTGAGGAACGCTGGCAGCGTCTTGGCCAGCGCCGGGCACAGGACGTGCCGGTCAGCATTTTGGGTTTTGGCGAGATCGGTCGCCGGGTCGCCGCCGATCTCGCTTTGCTTGGTTTTCCGGTGATGGCGTGGAGCCGGACTGCAAAGCCAGCGCTACAAGGCGTGCGCAGCTTCCATGGTGCGGCGGGCCTCGATGCCATGCTCGGCCAGACCGAGGTTCTCGTGAACCTGCTGCCGCTGACGCCGGAGACAAGAGGCATTCTCAACCGCAAGACATTTGCCCGAATGTATCGCGGCGGCTACCTGATCCAAGTCGGCCGCGGCGAGCATCTGGTCGAAGTCGATCTGCTCGCCGCGCTGGAGGACGGCCAACTGGCCGGCGCTGCGCTCGACGTCTTCGCAACCGAGCCGCTGGCGCCGCGCCATCCGTTCTGGCGGCATCCTCGCATCGTCGTCACGCCGCACGATGCCTGCGAGGTCAGCGTGGAGGCGATCGGCGCGACGTTTCGGGCGACGGCGGAAGCGATACGGGCCGGCCGGCGCCCACCGCACTCGATCAACCGCCAACGGGGCTATTGAACGATTGCTGGAAGCACGCGGAGCTGCTCGTCCAGGACCTCGATCAGGCTCTGACAGACTTGGACGTAATGTTGAAGCAATGAAGGACGCCCGCGCCTCAGGCGCCGGCGGCCGGCAGGCTGGCGGCGGCGATGGCCACGATCTGGGAAAGCCGCCGCCCGATCCGGGAGGAGGCTCTGCTCAGGAATGAACGAACCTGTCGCATATCTTCGTCTTCCATGTGCGCCGGGGGGCAAGGCGCACAGGGAAAATGGTCCCAAGCGGCAAACCAGTCGAGATGTCAGAGAAAATAGCAATGCCCGCTTCGTCCGGAGGCCGTCCTGCAGTGGAATTATTGCCGCAATCGACCCACCGGCGGATGAATTTTTCTCCCGGGTTCTGAGCTCAGAGCCCGGTGATGCCGCTATCGACCGCCAATGTCTGAGCGTTGATGTAGACGCGAATTCTGTCTGACATTTCCTGCCTCACTTCGCGGCTTCTGCAGCCTGTGGCGCCCCGAGAAACCGTCGCAGCGACGCCAGAACCACATCGAGCCGATCATGATGAAGCCAGTGCCCGGCACCGGCGATCTTCTGCACCTCGGCTTGTCTGAAACGCGCGAGCAGGCCGGCAGCCTCGGGATCGGGGAGAAAGCTTTCGTCGCCCCACATCAATAGCGTCGGACAAGTGATGCGCGACCACAAGCCGATATAATCATCCGGCGACAGCCGGTATGGCGCCCTCGCCCGCTGATAATGATCAAATTTCCAGCGATAGAGGCCGTCGGCACCTTTCCGAACGCCATGGCTGGCAAGATGAAGCGCCAGCGCCGCTGTCAGCCGCTTGTTGCGCGCAGACAGCCGCTTCGCCGCCTCCTCGATCGTCCGGAACGTGCTCTCTTGATGCTCCGAGATGCGGTCGAGCTGGTCGATCCAGCGCGACATCTGCTCGGCGACCGGCGCGGGCTGCGAGCCCGACAGGAACGCGCCATCCAGCACGACGAGGCGCGACGCTCTTTCCGGATAGGTACCGGCATAGGCCAACGCGACCATGCCGCCCATCGAATGACCGACAATCGCCGCCTCCTGCAGCCCCGCAAAGCGCATCAGCCGGGTGAGGTCATAGACGTTGTCCGACAGGCTGTAGCTGCTTCCCTTCGCCCATTCGGAATCGCCATGGCCACGCAAGTCCGGCGCCATGATATGGAAATGCGGCTGCAGTGCTCGCGCGATCGCATCCCAGTTGCGGCAATGATCGAGGCCGCCATGGACAAGGATCAAAGGCGGCGCTGATACGTTGCCCCAGTCGACATAATGCAACCGCAGCCCTTGCGACTCGTAAAAGCGATCGTCCGGTTCGACCATCGTGGCCCGTCTTTCCCGCGGAGGTGATGGCCTATTTCGGCGCGAATCCGAACGTCCGTTCGAACCGCCTGGCGTAGTCGGGCCACACCTCGGGATTGACGATGCGCGGCGGCCGCTTGCCGTCGAGCGCTTCGAGAATCTGCTCGGCGGCGATCTTGCCCATATTCACCCGCGCTTCCTTCGTCACACCGGCCGTATGTGGGCTGGCCAGCACGTTGTCGAACTGCAGCAGCGGATGCTCCGGCGGCGGCGGCTCCTTGTCCCAGACGTCGAGGCCGGCTCCCGCAATCCGCTTGTCGCGCAACGCCTCGTACAGCGCTTCCTCATCGTGAATAAAGCCGCGCGCCGTGGTGATGAAGAAGGCGTGCGGCTGCATCAGCGCGAATTCGCGGGCGCCGATCATGCGGCGATTGTCCTTGGTCAGGGGGCAGGAGATCGAGACGAAATCCGAGCGGCGCATCAGATCGTGAAGCTCGACCTTTTCGCCGCCGCGGGCTGCGATTTCTTCCGCGCTTAGATAAGGATCGTAAGCGATCACCTTCATATGCAGCAGGCCGTTGCAGAGCTCGGCGACACGGCGGCCGACATTGCCGATCCCGACGATGCCGACCGTCTTGCCTTGCACTTCGTTGCCGATCAGCGTGTTACGATTGACATTGGCCTGGCGACGCAGCGCGCGGTCGGATTCGAGGATGCGCTTGGACAGCGTCAGCATCATCCCCAGCGCATGCTCGGCGACCGAATTGGCGTTGCCGCCGGACTGGTTGACGACGAGCACGCCCGCCGCCGTGCAGGCATCGACGTCGACGGGATCGAAGCCCGCGCCGTTCGAGGACACGATCAGAAGGTTCGGCGCCCGCCGCAACAGATCCTGGTCGACATGAAAGTGCCGCGCGATCTCGTCGCGCGCCGCGCCGACCTGATAGGCATGCGCCGCTGACAATATCGGCGCTGCGACTGCATCCGGGCTCTCATTCTCCAGCCGGTCGAGCCGCACGTCGGCGCGCGCTTTCATGATATCGACGTAGATCTCGTGGGCGAGGTATTTGACATAGAACACGCGCTTGTTGTTGACGGTCATTTTCCTTGGCAACTTTCAGTTCGGGAGGCGTAGAGCTTGTCTTGTTCGGCGGAAGCCGATCAGGGAATGGGTCTCAGCGAAAGCGGCGTAGATGCGGCAGCGAGCGCCGCGACGTCGGCAGCAATCCGGACATATCCAGCCATGGCGCACCCCCTCCCGAAATCTTTCTTACTTATCTCACATCGTCCCATGCCAAGTGTAGCGCCGCGGGGCGCAGAGCCAGCTACGATCGGGACATGTTGACAATCCCGCTAACGGCGTCAAGTTCGCCGCTCCAGGGATCAGCGCGAACGAAAGACGTCGCGGCTAAAGGAGACCAAAATGGCGGCTGCGGAGGAAAAAACCTCGCCCGAAATCTCTGAAATGAGCTGGCACGGCATCGTGCTGCAAACCCTCAAGCGCAACGATATCCGCCTGGTCCCCTACGTGCCCGATCGCGTCCTGACGACGCTGATCAGGAACCTGCACGCCGATCCCTTCTTCACGACCTTCCCCACGGCGCGCGAGGAAGAAGCGGTCGGCATCGTCTCCGGCGCCTGGATGGGCGGCATGCGTGGCGCGGTACTGATGCAGACTTCGGGATTTGCGACGCTGGCGAACGTGCTGGCGTCACTGGCGATTCCCTATCAGATCCCGCTGATCATGTTCGTGTCCGAACGCGGCACGCTCGGCGAATTCAACTACGGCCAGTCGCTGGTCTGCCGCACCATGCGACCGGTGCTGGATTCGCTGGCGATGGAGCACCACACCGCGACAAGGCTCGACGAGTTCGAATTCATCGTCGACCGCTCCATCAAGCAGGCCATCACCACGCAGGCGCCGGTGGCGCTGATCCTCTCGCCGCTTCTGACCGGCGGCAAGGTTTTTGACAAGTGAGCGATCCCATGACCAACGAGACCCCTGCCCGCAATACCAAGGTCATGAACCGCTTTGATCTCACCTCGCGGCTGGTGGCGAAGCTGAAGAACGAGGAAGCCGTGATCGGCGGCATCGGCAACACCAATTTCGACCTGTGGGCCGCCGGCCACCGGCCGCAGAATTTCTACATGCTCGGCAGCATGGGACTCGCCTTCCCGATCGCGCTCGGCGTCGCGCTCGCGCAACCGGAACGCCGCGTATTCGCGCTCGAAGGCGACGGCTCGCTGTTGATGCAACTGGGGTCGCTGTCGACGATCGCGACGCTTGCGCCGAAAAACCTCACCATGGTGGTAATGGACAACGGCATCTACCAGATCACCGGCGCGCAACCGACGCCGGGTGCGGCCGTCGCCGACATCGTCGCTATCGCGGTCGCGAGCGGGCTCGCCAACAGCGCCTGGGCGGCGGACGAGGAGGATTTCGAACGCCTGATCGAGCAGTCCATGTCGGCCGCGGGGCCGACGCTGATCGGCGTCCGCATCGACGACAAGCCGGGCGTCGGCACCACCCGCCGCGATCCCGTGCAGATCCGGGAGCGCTTCATGCACGGTATGAGCGTACGGGAGCCGCTCTGAAAGGCGATTAACCACAGACATCGCCAGTTCCGCGGGCATGGGATGGCAAGCGCTTAAATCGTGCTATGCCATTCCGATGACGATCATCCTTCGACTATTCGCCTGGGGCCTTGCTGCGGCAATCGCCTTCGCGACGCTCGGGCCGGCGGAACAACGGCCGCATTCAAACCTTGGACAGAACGGGGAGCATGCGCTTGCCTTCGTGCTCCTTGGCCTCGCTTTCGGATTGGCCCACGCGCGTAACCGCTTGCACACGGCGGCCTTCGTCATCGGCTTCACCGGCCTGATCGAAATCCTGCAGTTCTGGGCGCCGGGCCGGCATGCTCGATTGGAGGACTTCGTGGTCGACGCGCTGGCGGCATCCGTCGGGCTTGCGGCTGCGGCGGTTCTCGACTGGAAGATCAGGCGACCGCGCCATAGCGCATCGTGACAAGAAAATCCTCGCGGGATGATTGCCCGCGAGGATGGCTCAGTAAGAGCTGCGTTCGTTAAATTAGTCGAGGATCCTGACGACCCTGCGTGTGCGCGGCTCCACGATCACGCGGCGATCATTGACCACGGCATAGCGGTATTCAGTGTGCCGCGGCACCGTGCGCAGTTCGACGGTCGGTGGCAACGGCTCGCCCACCACCACCCGCTCACGAACCACGACAGAACGGTCGCGTGGGACTGAATTGATCACGGCGTTCGGAATTTCCACGGCCGCGCCGAGTGCAGCACCCACCGTGCCGCCGACGATCGCGCCGACCGGGCCACCGACTTCAGCGCCGGCGGCGGCGCCGTCCGCCGCGCCTTGCGCGGTCGTCGATTGAGCGAATGCCGCGCCAGAGGTCAGCAACGAAGCCGCAATCAGTGAAACGGCCAAACGATTATTCATCACATGCTCCAGTAAATTGATGATGTATCTCAACCACGGGAGGCGTGAGAAGGTTCCGGTTCCAATGCGGCAGCAAAAAGGGCCGCGCCGAAATTTCGGCGCGGTTCCAGTCACAGGGAGAAACAAAGATCAGGCTTTGGCGATGTCGTGGCTCGCCATCATTTCGAGCGCGCGCACCATTGCTGAGTGGTCCCATGCCTTGCCGCCATGCGCGGTGCAGGCGCTGAACAATTGCTGAGCCAAAGCCGTGCTCGGCAAGGAAAGGCCGAGTGCACGCGCGCCCTCCAGCGCCAGATTGAGATCCTTCTGGTGCAGCTCGATACGAAAGCCCGGCTCGAAATTGCGCTTCACCATGCGCTCGCCATGCACTTCGAGAATCCGCGACGATGCAAAGCCGCCCATCAGCGCCTGGCGCACCAGCGCCGGATCCGCGCCGGCCTTCGATGCAAACAACAGCGCCTCGCCCACCGCCTCGATCGTCAGCGCCACGATTATCTGGTTGGCGACTTTTGTCGTCTGCCCGTCGCCATTGGCGCCGACCAGGGTGACGTTCTTGCCCATCTTGTCGAACACCGGCTTCATCGCGCTGAACGCGCGTTCCGGTCCGCCGACCATGATGGTGAGACTCGCCGCCTTGGCGCCCACCTCGCCACCGGAGACCGGTGCGTCGAGATAATCGGCGCCGAGCGCCTCGACCTTCCTTGCAAACTCCTTGGTGGCGAGCGGCGAGATCGAACTCATGTCGACGACGATCTGCCCCTTGGAGAGCCCCTCGGCGACGCCGCCGGGCCCGAACAAGACCGCCTCCACGTGCGGCGTATCTGGCACCATGATGATGACGGCGTCGGCCTGCTCGGCGACCTCCTTGCCGGATTTGCAGACAACACCTCCCTCCGCAACGAGCTCCGGTGCAATCGGCGCGACGTCGTGCAGGAACAGGCGATGGCCAGCGGCCTGCAGATGGCCGGCCATCGGGCGCCCCATGGTGCCGAGGCCGATAAAGCCGATATCGATCATTTCAACTCCCCTTATTTCGATTCTTGTTCAGGTATCGGCGGTCAGCGCCGCGTGCCAGCCGAGGCCCTCGACCGTCGTCGTCCTCGGCTTGTATTCGCAGCCGATCCAGCCGCGATAACCAATAGCGTCGAGATGTCTGAACAGGAAGGGATAGTTGATCTCGCCCGTACCCGGCTCGTTGCGGCCGGGATTGTCGGCGAGCTGGACATGGGCGATGCGCGGCAGATGCTTTTGCAGGCTTCGTGCGATGTCGCCCTCCATCACCTGCATGTGGTAGATGTCGTACTGCACGAACAAATTGCTCGAGCGCACGTCGGCAATGAGCTGAAGCGCCTGCTCGGTCCTGTTCAGGAAGAACCCGGGAATATCGATGGTGTTGATCGGTTCGATCAGAAGCTTGATCTTCTCCTTCGCGAGCGCATCCGCCGCGAAGCGCAGATTGCCGATCAATGTCTCGTTGAGATCGGTCGCATCAGCACCGTCAGGCGCGATGCCGACGAGGCAGTTGAGCTGACGGCAATCGAGCGCCTTGGCGTAATCGATGGCGCGTCCGACGCCGTCACGAAATTCGTCGACGCGATCAGGCAGGATGGCAATGCCGCGTTCGCCGGCTGACCAGTTGCCGGCAGGGAGATTGTGCAGCACCTGGGTCAGGCCGTGCTGGTGCAACTGCTCGCGCAGATCGGCCTTGTCGAAATCATACGGGAATAGATATTCGACCCCGGCGAAGCCGGCCGTCTTGGCGGCGGCGAAGCGATCGAGGAACGGCTGCTCGCCGAACAGCATGGTGAGGTTGGCAGCAAATTTCGGCACGGTCAGATTCTCCCTTTACGCCGGCAGCAGCATGCCGGATTGCGGCGCGCTCGGTTTGGCCGGCGTGTCGTCCAGCGGCAGATCGAGCACCTCCTCGAACTCAATGATGTTGTCGATCTCGGTGCCCATCGAGATGTTGGTGACGCGCTCGAGAATAAACTCGACGACGACAGGCACCTTGAATTCCGCCATCCATTCGCGCGCGGTGGCGAACGCCGCCTGCGCGTGGTTCGGATCGGTGACGCGGATCGCCTTGCAGCCGAGTCCCTCGGCAACCGCGACATGGTCCACGCCATAGACGCCGATCTCGGGGGCGTTGATGTTCTCGAAGGAGAGCTGGACGTGATAGTCCATGTCAAAACCGCGCTGCGCCTGACGGATCAATCCGAGATAGGAGTTGTTCACGACGACGTGGATGTAGGGCAGCTTGAACTGGGCGCCGACCGCGAGCTCCTCGATCAGGAACTGGAAGTCATAGTCGCCCGACAGCGCGACGATCTGGCGCGACGGATCGGCCGCGCGAACGCCTAGCGCCGCCGGCAACGTCCAGCCGAGCGGACCGGCCTGCCCCGCATTGATCCAGTTGCGCGGGCCGTAGACACCGAGGAATTGCGCGCCGGCGATCTGCGACAATCCGATCACGCTGACATAGCAGGTGTCGCGTCCGAATGCCTTGCTCATCTCCTCATAGACGCGCTGCGGCTTGATCGGCATGTCGTCGAAATGGCTCTTGCGCAACATCGTACGCTTGCGGTCATGGCACGCCGCGGGCCACGCCTGCCGCTCTCTCAGCTTGCCAGCTTTTCGCCACTCTCTGGCAACCGAAACGAACAACTCCAGTGCCGCCCTGGCGTCGGAGACGATGCCGAAATCGGGATTGAAGACGCGTCCGATCTGCGTCGGCTCGATATCGACATGCACAAATTTGCGGCCCTTGGTGTAGGTCTCGATCGAGCCGGTGTGCCGGTTGGCCCAGCGGTTGCCGATGCCGAGCACGAAGTCGGATTGCAACATGGTCGCATTGCCGTAGCGGTGGCTGGTCTGCAGTCCGACCATGCCGGCCATCAACACGTGATCGTCGGGAATGGCGCCCCATCCCATCAGGGTTGGCACCACGGGAACGTTGACCGTCTCGGCGAACTGCACCAGCAGTTCAGAGGCGTCAGCATTGATGACGCCGCCGCCCGCCACGATCAGCGGCCGCTCCGCCGCGTTGAGCATGTCGAGTGCCTTCTCGATCTGCTTGCGGCTCGCCGCGGGCTTGTAGACCGGCAGCGGCTCATAGGTCTCGTCGTCGAATTCGATTTCCGCAAGCTGCACGTCGAGCGGCAGGTCGATCAACACCGGCCCCGGACGCCCGGAACGCATGATGTGAAACGCCTGGCTGAACACGCGCGGCACCAGCGCCGGCTCGCGCACGGTCACCGCCCATTTCGTCACCGGCTTGGCAATGGATTCGATATCGATCGCCTGAAAGTCTTCCTTGTAGAGCCGCGCGCGCGGCGCCTGCCCAGTGATGCACAGGATCGGGATCGAATCCGCGATCGCCGAATAAAGCCCCGTGATCATGTCGGTGCCGGCCGGCCCCGAGGTGCCGATGCAGACGCCGATATTGCCTGATTTGGCGCGGGTATAACCCTCGGCCATGTGGGAAGCGCCCTCGACATGGCGCGCCAGGATGTGCCCGATCGAGCCGCGCTTCTTCAGCGCGGAGTAAAGCGGGTTGATCGCAGCGCCGGGAACACCGAAGGCAATGGTCACGCCCTCCTTCTCCAGGATCCGCACAGCCGCATCGATCGCCCGCATCTTCGCCATGTCGCGCCTCGCTCAAACAGTGTTGGCTCTGGCAGCGATCTTCGCGGCGGCGAGGTGCGATCTCAACGCGGGTGATTTTATTTCCCGCGGAGTGGAAGGGATTGGCGAAAGTCACGACAAAACAGGCGGTTGGTTCATGCACGCGATGGAAATCCGACAATACCGTCATTGCGAACAGCGATAGCGACGACGTGCCCGCCCATAGCTCGAAGAACGAAGGCGGAAGCAATCCATTGCTGCGCCGAGGTCGGAAAACTCAGTCCAAGTTCTTTCGCTTCAACTTCACTTGCATATCGAACTTGAGGTCATACTTCTTGCCGTCCGCGCAGACAGCGTCATCGACCTCGAACTGCTGGTCGTCTTCATCCATTTCGAACTCGCCGCCTGAGCATCCCTCGGCCTGGACCGCAGCGACAAGCTTTGCGCGCTCGTCTTCAGTGACCGCGCGGTCGGCGAGCGCAGGAAGCACCGATAGAGCCAGTATCGCGCTAGATGTAACCACTCGCATGATCAAGTCCTCCTGTGAGAGGGCCGAGCTAGCCAGTTGAATGCCTGCGCTTGGCAATGGTTCCGCATTTCAGCCAATTCGCTGCTTCACTGCCCAACCCCCTTGGCAGAATTATTGCACAAGACCTTCAACTACCAGTAGACTGCCCTGGCGCCACCGAGAATGGAAGAGGACGCGCGATGACCGATGTCCCCCTGAACGCCGGCATTCACTCAAGCAGCGCTGAACCGAGCCTTCGTAGGGTGATGGGCCCCTGGCTGCTCTTGCTCTTCATCGTCGGCGATATTCTCGGCACTGGCATCTACGCGCTCACAGGCCAAGTGGCGAAGCAGGTCGGCGGTGTCGTATGGCTGCCCTTTGTGGTTGCCTTCGTGGTCGCTCTCGTGACTGCGTTCAGCTATCTCGAACTGGTCACGAAATATCCGAAAGCGGCCGGCGCGGCTCTCTACACCCACAAGGCCTTTGGCATCCACTTTGTCACGTTCATCGTTGCATTTGCGGTGATGTGCTCAGGTATCACCTCGGCATCGACCGCTTCCCGGGCTTTCGCCGCGAACATGTCGAACGCAATGGACCTTAACCTATCGGCCTTTGCCATTACGATTACCGGTCTCGCTTTCATGGCTGTCGTTGCGGCGGTCAATTTCCGCGGTGTTGGCGAAAGCGTGAAAGCCAATGTCGTTCTGACCTGCGTGGAGCTGACGGGACTGCTGATCATCATTGTGATCGGCCTTTGGGCGATCGGGTTGGGCCAAGGCGATGTCTCGCGTGTCGTTCAGTTTCGCTCTACCGCGGACGGCAGCGTGTTCTGGCCGGTGATTGCCGCGACCACGCTCGCATTCTTTGCCATGGTAGGCTTCGAGGATTCGGTCAACATGGCCGAGGAATGCAAGGATCCAACCCGTCACTTTCCAAAGGTGCTGCTCGCAGGCCTCGTGATTACCGGCCTCATCTATGTTCTCGTCTCGGTCTCGGCGATCACGCTGGTGGCCCCGGAGCAATTGGGCGAAGGCGAAACTCCCCTTCTGAAAGTCGTCCAACAGGGCGCGCCAAATTTTCCGATCTGGATCTTCGGATTCATCACCATGTTCGCCGTGGCCAACAGCGCGCTCATCAACATGCTCATGGCCAGTCGCCTCGTGTACGGCATGAGCCGCGAGCATGTGCTTCCGCCATCCCTCGGGAAGGTACACAGGACGCGGCGGACGCCTTACGTCGCCATCGGCTTCACGACCTTGCTGGCGTTTGCCCTGATCACGTTCGTCGGTGAGGTGCCGGCACTCGGAGGCACCACTGCGCTTCTTTTGCTATGCGTGTTCACGGTCGTGAATGTTGCGGTGCTGGTGCTTCGGCGCGATTCTGTAAGTCACCAGCATTTCCGCACGCCGACCATTCTGCCGATCCTGGGCGCCTTGTTTTGCGCTTTCCTCGCCAGTCCCTGGACCGGCCGAGACACAGTTCAGTACCGGGTCGCCGGTGTCCTGATCGGGGTCGGCATCGTTCTTTGGCTCATCACGATCATGGTCAACCGGATGACCGGGCTGAAGCGAGTCGAGCCAGATATGGAACATTTAGGTCGCGGCGGGCCAGTGAACTAGAGGCCCGCTCAATTCATCCGCAATTCGGTGATGTGCCGCGGGTCCGGTCTCAACTCACCGCACTCCACGCGTTTGACGATGTCGGTCAGCACAGCGTTTGCGGCGCAGGAAAGGCCGAGCTTTTCGCCCTCTCGCACGACAAAGCCGTTGAGGAACTCGATCTCGGTGCGCCGGCCCTTCTGCACGTCCTGTCCCATGGAGGGGCGCTGCTGGGCGGAGGTGCGCTTTGAGTCCTTGAAGCGCTGCTCGTCGCAGACGCGCATGGCTTCCTCGTCGCCCTCGCCGGCGCGTGCGATCGTCTCCGGAGGCAGATGCAATATCTCCTCCAGTCGATAACCGCGCGCCTGTCCGACACGGATCGCTTCGCTGCCGAGCCGCGTGGAGAAACGGCGCAGCGGATCGCTCTGCAGAATTTCTCCGCCCGGCAGGCCGGTGCAGGCGCAGAGCCCGTTGCCCATGACGTTGGCGACCAGCTTCGACCAGCGCTCGCCCCAGAGATTCTCCGTCACCTTGGCGCTGTCGGAATAGCCGACCAGACGGCAAACTTCTTCCGCCCGCGGCGTGATGCGGCCGTGCACCTCGCCGGCGCGAAACACCGTGTGCGCCGCCCCGCCCTTGCCGGCGCCGCGGTGGATGTGGCCGGGCTCGGGCAGGTTTACGGTGATGCTGCTGGCGATGCAGCCCAGCGTCTTGCCCCATCCGACGACGCCGGCAATGGTCTCCTCGTTCATGCAGTTCTGCAGCGACACAACATAGCCGTCCGGCGCCAGATATTGCTCGATCAGCATGGTCGCCCAGGCCGTGTCGTAGGACTTCATGCAAACGAAGGCGATGTCGACCGGCTTCTCCTTGGCGAGCTGCTGCGCGTCCGTGATGTGAAGCGTGCGCACGGGGACCGAGAACTCAGCGACATCCATCGCGTGGGTGACGCGCAGCCCGTACTTGCGCATATGCTCGACATGCTCGGGCCAGGGATCGATGAAGGTGACATCCTCGCCAGCCTGCACCATATGGGCGCCGACATACCCACCGACGGCGCCCGCTCCGACGATCGCTATCTTCCGGCCCATGCTTCCCCCTGAATCTTCTGCGACACAACTGCGTCCGCGTGTCCGTTGGAGGGCAGTCTAGCGGATCGGAGCATCGCGCCAACCGGTCGCTTTGTGGCAAAAGCGGAGCCGTGCCATGCCGATAATCATAGATGGCTTCGCTCGCACGACGCGGAGAGAGTCAGGCCGTTTTCGCCGCCGGCATCACGCCGCCAAGCGCCACCGTCAGCTCCGCCGCCACTTCCCGCACCGTCTGCCCGAGTTGCGGCAGCCGCTCGTCGGTCAGGCGGCTGGTCATGCCGGAGACGGAGATCGCGGCTAAGGGCTCGGCGCAGTCGTTGTAGATCACGGCGGCGATGCAGCGCAGGCCCATGCAGGCCTCCTCGTTGTCAACAGCAAAGCCCTGGCGGCGGGTTTTTTCGAGCTCCTTGAACAAGTCGCTCGGCCGCACGATCGACTTTTCGGTCAACCGTGGCATGCCGTGATGATGGATGATCGCGCTGACGTCAGCATCCGAATAGGTCGCCAGCACAGCCTTGCCGACGCCGGACGCCACCATGGCGACGCGGCCGCCGACCTTGGTCAGCGAACGCATGATCTCGCGGCTCTCCATGCGCGTCAGCACGATGATGAATTCATCGTCGACAACGGCGAGATTGGCAGTCTCGCGCGTCAGGTCGCGCAGCTTCCGCAAGTATGGCATCGCTTGTGCCGTGAAATTGCGCCGCCGGGCGAACGTCGCTCCCACCGTGAAGGCGCGCGCGCCGACATGCCATTTCGATTCAGTGCGGTCGAACTGCACGAAGCGGCGGCTTTCCAGCGTGCCCAGCAGGCGATGCACGGTTGAGGTCGAAAGTCCCGTGCGGATAGCGAGGTCGCTCAGGCGATAGCCTTCGTCGTCTTCAGCCAGAGTCTCGATGATCGACAGCGCGCGATCGACGGATTGGACGCCGCTGTCGCGGGCATTCTCCTCCTGGTCTGCACTGGATCTCGGCTCGATGGCCTTCCGCCGGATCACGTCTCTCTTCATCGCGACCTGCATCCATCAATCAGTCAGAGTGCCAGCGCGTCGAACGGCGGATTTCCGCTTGCTATTCTTTGGAGAAAATGCCGCTCCGGAGGCTTCCGGAGCGGCATTTGTTGTTGATAAGCTTAGAGCAAGCCCGCGCCGCGCGCCCACTTGTATTTGGCGCCGAGCACTTCCACCGGCAGTTCGGTCGAATAGGCATAGGCCGGGATACCGTTCTGGTAGAGATATTCGGCGGCCTCTTCGACCTCGACGTCGCCGGCGAGCGAGGCGACGATCGGCTTCACAAAGCCCTTCGCCTCCATCTCCTTCTTCACCTCGACCATGTTGCGGGCGAACACCATCGGCGGGGTGACGATCGTGTGCCAGTAGCCGAGGATCAGCGAATGGATGCGCTCATCCGACAGGCCGAGCTTCACCGTGTTGATGTAGGTGATCGGCGGCTCGCCGCCGGTGATATCCACGGGATTTCCGGCCGCGCCGAACGGCGGGATGAACTTGCGGAACGCGGCGTCAAGATCCGGCGGCATCGACATCAGCGACAGGCCGTTGTCGACGCAGGAGTCCGACAGCAGCACGCCCGAACCGCCGGCACCGGTGATGATCAGCACGTTCTCGCCCTTCGGCGTCGGCAGCACCGGCATACCGCGTGCGAATTCGAGCAATTGCCGCAAGGACCGGGCGCGGATCACGCCCGACTGCTTGAAGACGTCTTCGTAGATCTTGTCGTTGCCGGCGAGCGCGCCGGTATGCGACGAGGCCGCCTTCGCGCCGGCCGAGGTGCGGCCCGCCTTCAGTACCACCACCGGCTTCTTCTTGGAGACCCGCTTGGCGGCTTCCGCAAACGCCCGGCCGTCCTTCAGGTCTTCGCAGTGCTGGGCGATCAGGTTGGTGTTGGGGTCCTGCTCGAAGAACGCCAGCAGATCGTCCTCGTCGATGTCGGACTTGTTGCCGAGCCCGACGATCGCCGAAACACCCATTTTCGCCGAGCGCGAGAAACCGATGATCGCCATGCCGATGCCGCCGGACTGCGACGACAAAGCCGCATGGCCCTTGACGTCGTAGGCGGTGCAGAAGGTAGCGCAGAGATTCGACCATGTATAGTAGAAGCCGTAGATGTTCGGACCCATCAGGCGGACGTTGTACTTCTTGCCGACCTCGACGATCTCGGCCTGCAATTCAGGCGCGCCGGCTTCGGCAAAGCCGGACGGAATCAGCACGGCACCGGGAATTTTCTTCTCGCCGCATTCGGCGAGCGCACCCGCAACGAACTTTGCGGGAATCGCGAACACCGCGGTGTCGATCACGCCCGGCACGTCCTTGACGCTCTTGTAGGCTTTATAGCCGAGAATATCGGCCGCCTTCGGGTGGATCGGATAGATCTCGCCCTTGTAGCCGCCGTTGATCAGGTTCTTCATCACGGAGTTGCCGATCTTGCCGTCCTCGGCGGAGGCACCGATCACGGCAACGCCCTTCGGCTGCATGATGCGGTTCATGGCCGCGACGATTTCTTCGGTCGGGCGCGGCGCCGGACGCGGCTTGTAATCGAAGTCGACGACGATGCGCACGTCGGCGGCAATCGCGTCCTTCTTGGTGGCGAACACCGGATTGAGGTCGAGTTCAACGATTTCGGGGAAGTCGCTGACGAGCTGCGACACTTTGACAATGACGTCCGCCAGCGCATCGCGGCTGACCGGATCGCCGCCGCGCACACCCTTCAGCATGTCGTGGGCCTGGATGCCGTCGAGCATCGACAGCGCATCGTCCTTGGTCGCGGGCGCGAGACGGAAGGTAATATCCTTCAGCACTTCGACCAGCACGCCGCCGAGGCCGAATGCCACCAGCTTGCCGAACGAGCCGTCGGTAATCGAGCCGACAATGACCTCGGTGCCGCCAGCCAGCATCTGCTGGACCTGGATGCCCTCGATCTTGGCATCGGCCTTATACTTCTTCGCATTGGCGAGAATGGTGTCATAGGCCTTCTCGGCATCGGCCGCGGTCTTGACGCCAACCATGACGCCGCCGGCTTCGGTCTTGTGGAGAATATCCGGCGAGACGATTTTCATCACCACCGGGAAGCCCATGCTGGATGCGATCTTGGATGCATCAGCGGCAGACTTGGCCACGCCTTCCTTAGGAACCGGGATGCCATAGGCATCGCACACCACCTTGCCTTCCGGCGCGGTGAGGCTGGTGCGCTTCTCGGCTTTCACCGTATCGAGCACCCGGCGGACAGCCTCTTGGGCGCTGGGCTCGGCGATCTTGCGGGCCGCATCTGCAGAATTTGACATTGGCTTCCTCCTGGGGCTAGTTTTATGGCATTTGGTATGCCAGAGATTAGATTGTCAAGACAAACTATCGCGCGGAAACAGCGAAAACACGGGCATCTTGACATACTGGTATTTGGTATGCCAAAAATCTTCGGGTGTTTCTTCTGCTAAGAAGACGTCTCCAAAACAGGGAGGAGACGAGTCGTGCCCGCACGTAAACAAACCAAGGCGCCGCCTGTCATGGCTGAGGCAGATATCGCAATCGTCCGGATTGCGCCTGAGACGAGCTTCAAGAACAAGGCCTACGAGGCCTTGAAGGAAGCTATTCTCAAGATGGATATCTATGCGACACCCGAGCAGGTGATGCTCGATGAGCGCGCGCTGTCCGAACGCCTCGGCGTCAGCCGCACCCCTATTCGCGAAGCCATCGCGATGCTGGAACAGGACGGTTTCGTCAAAACCGTGCCGCGTCGCGGCATCGTCGTGGTCCGCCGCACCAAGACCGAAATCGTCGACATGATCCGCGCCTGGGCCGCGCTCGAGAGCATGGCAGCACGCCTGATCACGACCACCGCGCGCAAGAAGGACATCACCGCGCTGCGCGATTTCTTCAAGGACTTTGGCAAGGACCGGCTGCCGCAGGATCATGTCGAGGAATACTCCAGGGCCAACATCGCGTTCCATCAGGCGCTGATCTCGCTTTCGGAATCGCCGGTCTTGGTCGATCTGACCAACGATCTCCTGCTGCATGTGCGCGGCTATCGGCAATTGACCATCGGGCGGAAGGACCGCACCGCGACCTCGCTGCCCGAGCATCTTGCCATCATCGAAGCGCTGGAAGCACGCGACACCGAACTCGCCGAGAAGCGCGCGCGGGACCACACGCTGGGCCTTGCCGCCTACGTTGAAGCGCACGGGCAGGAACTTTTTAGCTAGACGAACCTTCGCACCAGAAGACGACGAAAAATCGTCCGAACCAAAACGATCAGGGAGATGAAGCCCATGCTGAATACCGCGACCAAGTCCGAAGCACCGGGCACCGAGCAAGAGCTGACGGATGGCTTTCATCTCGTCATCGACGCGCTCAAGCTCAACGGCATCAATACTATCTATGGTGTGCCGGGCATCCCGATCACCGACCTCGGACGCATGATGCAGGCCGCGGGCATGCGTGTATTGTCGTTCCGCCACGAGCAGAACGCCGGCTACGCGGCCTCGATCGCCGGCTTTCTCACCAAGAAACCAGGCGTCTGCCTCACGGTCTCGGCGCCCGGCTTTCTCAATGGCCTCACAGCGCTGGCTCACGCCACCACCAACTGCTTCCCGATGATCCTGATCTCGGGTTCCTCCGAGCGCGAGATCGTCGACCTGCAGCAGGGCGACTATGAAGAGATGGACCAGCTTGCGATCGCCAAGCCGCTCTGCAAGGCAGCCTTCCGCGTGCTGCATGCCGCCGACATCGGCATCGGTCTCGCCCGCGCGATCCGCGCAGCGGTGTCGGGACGCCCAGGCGGTGTCTATCTCGACCTGCCGGCGAAACTTTTCGGCCAGGTGATGGACGCCGGCGCGGGCGCGAAGTCGCTGGTGAAGGTGATTGACGCAGCCCCCGCCCAGATCCCTAGCCCGTCGGCGGTCAAGCGCGCGCTCGACGTGTTCAAGGGCGCAAAGCGTCCCCTCATCATTCTCGGCAAGGGCGCAGCTTACGCGCAGGCCGACAACGAGATCCGCGCCTTGGTCGAAAAGACCGGCGCACCGTTTCTGCAGATGAGCATGGCCAAGGGCCTGCTGCCCGACACGCATGCGCAGTCGGCCGGTGCCGCGCGCTCGACCGTGCTGAAGGACGCCGACGTCGTGATGCTGATCGGCGCCCGCCTCAACTGGCTGTTGTCGCACGGCAAAGGCAAGACCTGGGGCGATGCGCCGAAGAAATTCATCCAGGTCGACATCGAACCGAAGGAGATGGATTCCAACGTCGAGATCGCGGCCCCCGTGGTCGGCGATATCGGCTCCTGCGTGTCCGCTCTGCTCGAGGGCATGGGCGGCAACTGGCCGGCCGCGCCAGCCGACTGGGTCTCGACCGTCAACAAGAAGCGTGACGACAACGTCGCCAAGATGGCGCCGAAGTTGATGAGCAACGCTTCCCCGATGGACTATCACGGCGCGCTCGGCGCACTGCGCACCATCATCAAGGAACGGCCGGACGCCATCCTCGTCAACGAAGGCGCCAACACGCTCGACCTCGCCCGCGGCGTCATCGACATGTACAAGCCGCGCAAGCGGCTCGACGTCGGCACCTGGGGTGTGATGGGCATCGGCATGGGCTATTCGATTGCAGCGGCCGTCGAAACCGGCAAGCCCGTGCTCGCGGTCGAGGGCGACTCGGCGTTCGGCTTTTCCGGCATGGAGATCGAGACCATCTGCCGCTACCAGCTTCCGGTCTGCATCGTCATCTTCAACAATGACGGCATCTATCGCGGCACCGACGTCAACACGGGCGGTTCCGATCCGGCGACGACGGTATTCGTCAAGGGCTCGCGCTACGACAAGATGATGGAAGCCTTCGGCGGCGTCGGCATCAACGCCACTTCGCCCGACGAGCTGAAGCGTGCCGTCAACGAGGCAATGGATTCCGGCAAGCCGACGCTGATCAACGCCGTGATCGATCCGGCGGCAGGCTCGGAGAGCGGCCGCATCGGCAACCTCAACCCGCAAAGCGTTCTGAAAAAGAAATAACCGAGTTCAATCCATTCATCCTGCATCACGCAGTACAGACACAGTACGGAGCAAAGACGATGACAAAGGCGCTCACGGGCGTTCGCATTCTCGATTTCACCCACGTTCAGTCGGGCCCGACCTGCACGCAATTGCTGGCCTGGTTCGGCGCCGACGTGATCAAGGTCGAGCGCCCCGGCGTCGGCGACATCACGCGCGGTCAGTTGCAGGACATCCCGAATGTGGACAGCCTGTATTTCACCATGCTGAACCACAACAAGCGTTCGATCACGCTCGACACCAAGAACCCGAAGGGCAAGGAAGTCCTCACCGCGCTGATCAAGAGCTGCGACGTGCTGGTGGAAAATTTCGGCCCCGGCGTGCTCGACCGCATGGGTTTCCCCTGGGAGAAGATCCACAGCATCAACCCGAAGATGATCGTGGCCTCGATCAAGGGCTTTGGTCCCGGCCCGTATGAAGACTGCAAGGTGTATGAGAACGTCGCGCAGTGCACCGGCGGCGCCGCCTCGACCACCGGCTTCCGCGACGGGCTGCCGCTCGTCACCGGCGCGCAGATCGGCGACAGCGGCACCGGGTTGCATCTGGCGCTCGGCATCGTCACCGCGCTCTATCAGCGCACCCACTCGGGCAAGGGCCAGCGCGTCACCGCAGCGATGCAGGACGGCGTGTTGAATCTTGCGCGCGTCAAACTGCGCGACCAGCAGCGCCTCGCCCATGGCCCGCTCAAGGAATACAGCCAGTATGGCGAAGGCATTCCGTTCGGCGACGCCGTGCCGCGCGCGGGCAACGATTCCGGCGGCGGCCAGCCCGGCCGTATCCTGAAGTGCAAGGGTTGGGAGACCGATCCCAACGCCTATCTCTACTTCATCACCCAGGCGCCGGTGTGGGAGAAGATCTGCGACGTGATCGGCGAACCCGGCTGGAAGACCCATCCGGATTACGCCAAGCCGCCGGCCCGGCTGTCGCGCCTCAACGAGATCTTCGCACGCATCGAGCAGTGGACGATGACCAAGACCAAGTTCGAGGCGATGGAAATTCTCAACAAAGACGATATCCCCTGCGGCCCGATCCTGTCGATGAAGGAGATCATCGAGGATCAGTCGCTGCGCGCGACCGGCACCGTGGTCGAGGTCGATCATCCGACCCGCGGCAAGTACATCTCGGTCGGCAACCCGATCAAACTGTCGGACTCACCGAGCGAGGTGACCCGCTCCCCGCTGCTCGGCGAACACACCGACGAGATCCTGCGCCAGGTTCTCGGCTTCAGCGATCACCAGGTCGCCGAAATCCACGATTCCGGCGCGCTCGAGCCGGCGCGGAAGCAGGCGGCGGAATAACGACGCCATCCGAACACACGAAAGGCCGCCGGTTTTCGGCGGCCTTTTTTGTTTGGGCGAGAGGAAATCAGGTTGAGTCGGTACGGCGGCCACCCGCCGCACTTCCGCTTGCAGGGAAGTCGCATCGAAGATGCGGTACAGATGAGCTTCTGAATGTTGTTCAGCTTTTGGTGGTGGTTGCGAAGGACCCGCAACAGACGGCCCGCAGACTTGCCCCATCGATTCTATCCTTGGCCCTTTGAAGGACTGACAGCTTTACGTCGGCAAGCGGATGTCGGGGATAGCAGAGCAAGGTCGGCTATGGGCCCAGGGGCGGACATGCGACATACGAATCGATGACGGCGCTCCCAGCTATCTCTTGGGACCGGCAACGCTCTCCATCATCGCAACGCCCACCCACCGCGAAACTGCGTTGCTCCGGAATTAACGATGCTGGAGCGCGCTGCGGCGAAGGATGGGCGTTTAACAAGCAGTTAAGACTTTTGCGCGAATGATAGACAACCAGCGCAACATCTTAGATCGCCGCAAGAATTGCGAGCGGACCTCAGGCCCCTTTTATGAGGGATTAGCATGAGAACGCTTCTCATTGGTGTTCTGGCTGCGACCCTGGTTGGCTGTAGCTGCCTCTTACCGCCGCAAGCAAGCATGGAAGCATGCACGGACGCGAGTGGGTCCGGCTGTCTCAACGGGATGGCGGCCAGCCGGCCGATTGAGCCCGCGTCAGCCCCATCCAAAACCAATTCCGCAACAACAAAAGTCAAGGCCACGATCGCGACGAAGACGCAAGAGCCGACGATTGCCCACGTCCGCGACAAGTCTCAACTCGCTGAGAAAAAGGCGAAGTCCACCACGGTCGAAGCGAAAGTCGAAGCTCCGGCATCTGGTCGGCCCGCTGCGACGTCCGATCCGGTCATTATCAAGGCGAAGACCACGATTGCCGCGAAATTGGAGGAGCCGGCGTCTGCCGAGTTCGGTGAGATGAAACGGGCCATCCGCAAAAATACGCTCGGGCAGTCCGTCGACACCATTTGCGGCCGTGTCAAAGGTAAAAAGCCGTCGGGCGAAGATACCGGCGATAGGCCGTTTCTATATCTCGTGACGGAAGATGAAGCATTCGTCGTCGATGGTCCCGCGAATTCAGCGGCGGCGAGCGCCTATCGCAATATTTGCAGCAGTTAGCCTGGAACGACAGAACCGCTGCCAAGATCTGTTGCGACGGACCAGAAGGTCCTCTGACGACGTTCCACGAATTCGAAAGTCGGAAGCAACGTCGCGATCAGCAGCAAATTCGCTGCAGAGTGTGTGGGGCAGATTTGCTCCATGGAAAATGGAAATCAAAACTTGTGGAGTGACAGCTAATCTCTGAATTCGGGAACATCATGGACGATTTTTCTAATCCCGCAGAACTCGCCTTGGTATCACAAAACTCGCCGGTGCTCGTGATCATCGAGCAACATGTCCTGGCGCGTACGTGCATCCTCAATATCCTCAAGAGAGAACTCACTGGATTCGAGATCGTCGAGATGGCAACGACTGGTGGCCTGAACTGGCTATCCGGCAGAGACATCCGCTTGATTGCGCTGAATATCGGGCACAAGCAGATCACTGACCCTTCGATCGAGGCGAGCCTCGCCCTGCTTGCAGAAACCTGCCCTAAAGCGTTCGTTGCCGTGTTGTCAAATCGCGACGACGATGCGACGGCTTCGGCTGCGATGCAACGCGGAGTGCGTGGCTTCTTTCCGACATCGATCCCGGTCGAAGTCGCTATTGCCGGATTACGCCTGGTCCTTGCCGGTGGGGTCTACCGACCGTTACCGATCGTTGGGCAAAATGGAGCGTCGAAGGCGATATCGGGATGCCCCGACGCGTCCGAACCAATCGTAACGAACGAGGATAACGGCGGCACCAGGATTGTGCCGGAGAAGGCGATGGTCGACCTTACGCCACGCGAACAACATGTGCTGGAGGCGTTGCAGCTCGGCCTTCCGAACAAGTTGATTGCCGTCAGGCTCAACCTTTCGGAAAACACTGTAAAAATGCATATTCAACGTATCATGCGAAAATGCTCCGCGCATAATCGCACCGAGGCGGTCGTTCGCTGGAGCCGGCGAGCCAACGGTCATGCGCAGCCCTCACGCGTGCGGTCTTCTTGAGAGCTGCCCGAGCTCGCAGTTCTGGTCGCAGCTCAATCCTCGCGGAACGCGCCGTGGAAGCTGTCGAGCAGGGGCCGGAGAGCGTAGAGCGCGACGGTGCCGCGGCCCGTCTTGATGAACACCTGGGCCGGCATTCCCGGAACAATCTGGACACCATCGATCCCGGTGCTTGCCGGGTCCTGCACCCGAATCTTCGTTGCGTAGTAGGGCTGATCGGTACGCTTGTCGACCAGACGGTCGGCAGAAACGTGCGTCACAGTCCCCTGGAGCCGTGGTACGCGGCGCTGGTTGTAGGGCAGAAGATTCACGTCGGCGCTCAGTCCGGGGCGGACCACGTCGATGTCCTCGGGCCTGACACGCGCAATCACGATGAGTCGATCCTGCCGAGGAACCAGATCCATGAGAGGTGCGCCGGCGCCAATGACGCCGCCTGGAGTATGAATCCTCAGGTCCGTTACCACGCCATCCTGGGGTGCCTTGACCGCCGTTCGTGACAGTTGGTCGTCGGCCGCCTGCAGTCGTTCGCGTATCTGAAAAATCTGGTTTTGCACCTCGCGCAGCGACTGCGCGATCTCGTTCTGGCGATCGTTCTCGAGTTTGAGAAGAGTTGCCTGCGATTCGTTGATAACCTGCCCGGCGCGCGATATCTGCGCGACAACCTCACCCCGCCGCCCCTCGATGTCAGCCATCTCCCGCTCAAGGTTCAGAAGCCGCGGACGCCGCTCAAGTCCCCTGTTAACGAGCATGGCGACGGTCGTCGCTTCTTCGCGGACGATTTCGATGCGCCTTGAGGCCGCGCTTTCCTGCGCCCTGAGGCCCTCGATCTCTTTTTCTACCTGCGACCTTTTTTCCCGAATTACGGCCGCTTGCGATTGAAAGACCTGCCGACGGGTTTCGAAAATGGCTTGCTGGCCCGCAAGCACATCCGCGACCGACGGACTGGCATTCTGCGCCGTCTCCAATCTGGGCGGGAATGACACCCGCCAGTCGCCCTGCTGTTCCGCCTGCAGCCGCGCCTCTCGTGCCACCGCTTCCCACAACTGGCCTTGCAGACTCTGGGCTTCGGCGCGAGCCTTGGTGTCTTCCAGCGAGATCAGCGTCTGTCCGGCGCGGACAACGTCGCCGTCCGCGACCAGAATCTCCCTGATGATGCCACCTTCAAGGTGCTGAATCGTCTTGCGGCTCGACTCGGATTCGACGGTGCCGACAGCAATCGCGGCGCTCTCGAGGGGAGCATAGGTTGACCAGGTACCGAGACCAACGACAAAGCCGAAAGCCAGCACGTTTCCTGTCCAGGTGATGCCGCGAAGCCGGTCGCGGAGCGCCGGCGGCGCCGATCTCAACCACCGCGGGACCTGCCAGATCTCGGCGTGAGCGATTGCAGCTTTCAGACGATCCCGCCCTCTTCGGGCCAGGAGACCCTGGAAATGCCAGATACGGATCGAGGTGACACCGCCAAGCCTGTCGCAGAACGCTGGCGCCGCCGCTCTCACCCACCGTTGAACCGCCCGGATGTAGAGGTGAGCGAATGAAATTCTCATGAGATCCCATTCCCCTCAGGCAAAGCGATGGTGAGGATATTTGCCGCGGATCATGGCAAGCTCGGCCGCGGCCAGGCGCCGACGCCGCCTTCGCATTTCTGGTCGGAACGACCGGGCACGGGTTGTGTGGCGACCTGGGGACGGGCCAGGCACCTCTCGAAAATTTCCCTGCTGTCGCCGAATGCGCTGACAGCACCGTCCTGCATGATGGCAATCTTGTCCGTTGCGCCGAGAATCCCGATCCGGTGAGTGATGATGATGACAGTCGTATTGGTGGCCTTCATCCATTCAATAGCGTCGAACAGCATGCGCTCGCCGAGCGCGTCGAGGCTGGAGTTAGGCTCGTCGAGGACCACGAGGTGCGGGTCGCCAAAGAACGCCCGTGCAAGGCCAAGGCGCTGGCGAAACCCGCGCGGCAGATTGGC
The DNA here is from genome assembly GCF_001693385.1 of Bradyrhizobium icense. Classification (NCBI taxonomy): domain Bacteria; kingdom Pseudomonadati; phylum Pseudomonadota; class Alphaproteobacteria; order Hyphomicrobiales; family Nitrobacteraceae; genus Bradyrhizobium; species Bradyrhizobium icense. The sequence continues at coordinate 2,801,903 of NZ_CP016428.1, read as the reverse complement.
GCCTCCGCCAACGACGACCGTGTCGTACGACTGCGGCAGCCGGATGAGCGTCTCGTGAATGCCGGCCAGCTTTGCTGCTTCAATGACCTTCTGCAAATCGGCATCGTCCAGCCGTGCAATGATGTCCTTTGCGGTTTCTCCGAAGAGTTCGATATCCTGCGGCAGATATCCAAGCCGCCGCCCGCCGCCAAAATCGCGCACGGCTGAAATGTCGATGCCATCGAGCAGCACCGAACCTGCCGCTGGAGCCGAGATTCCAGCGATGATCTTGCCGAGCGTGGATTTGCCGGAGCCCGATGGACCGATGATGCCAAGACATTCACCTGGCGCGAGGCGAAACGACACGCCCTTCACGAACAGATGGTTCGATCCCGGCAGAACGGCGCCGACATTGTTGACGATGAGGTCGCCCTTCGGCCTGTCCGGGAGAGTCCTGACGCTTGCAGCCGGGGTGACTGCGGACATGATGTCATTGAGCCGGCGGTAGGCGGCGAGAGCCATCTCGAACGCCTTCCAGCCCGCAATCGCCCCTTCAATGGGCGGGAGCGCGCGTCCGAACAGCATACTCGCGGCAAAGATGATGGCGGGATTTCTGTCCTGCTCGAGAACGAGCCAGGCGGCAGTGCCCATGATCACGACCTGCGTCAGCGCCCGCACGGGTTTGGAGATCAGCATGATGGTTTCGTGGCGGCGCTGCGCCATCTCTTGCTCGCTCCGAGCATCCTGCGCAGCCTGACGGATCAGGCGTGTGGCGCCGTCGAGCATCCCCATGGCTCTGATCATTTGGAGGTTTCCGACGGCCGTTCCGAACCATCCGTGACTCCTCGTCAGCGCAGCAGCCGATCGCGCCAGCGGGCCTTGCGTGAGCCGGTCTCCGGCAAGCCCTAGAGCGAGCAGGACCAACGCGCTGAGTGTGCCGATTACGCCCAGCAAGGGATGCACGAGGAAGAGAACGCCGAGGAAAAGCGGCGTCCAGAGCGCGTCAAGCAGCGTAGAGCATGCTCCAGACTGTGCGAACTGACGCAAGGTCGTAAGATCGCGATAGGCTTCCGACGCCCGCGCCCGATCGGCCTCATAGGCGTATTTGAAGCACGCGGAGAGCGCTGCCGGATGGAGTTCTTCTTCAAGCCACTCGCCCATCCGGCCCAATGCAGCGCGGCGCAGTGCGTCAAGCACGCCGCCAACCACGACGGTAAACGCAACGATCAACGTCAGCATCAGGAGCGTAGCGCCGCTGCGACTCGACAGGACCCGATCATAGATCTGAAGCAGATAGATCGAAGGCGCGAGGAGAAGAAGATTATAGCTGCAGCTATACGCGAAAACGAGCCCGAGCGATCCTGCGCAGGCCCGCAAGGCCGCTTTCAACGGCATCCGCGCTGGTGACATTGTTTGCAGCCGAAGCGGTGGCGTCAGCATTGCGTTCCCGCCAGAGTTCTGAGGTCCGACCCTTCCCGGACCATTGTTCGCCGACCTTGCGGCGAAGTGAGAACCGGCAGCCCCCGCCGCCGGTTCTCTGCCCCTCCAGAGTCGCCGATCAGCCGTGCGCCAACATGCCTGAATCGTCGATATGGTAGGTTTCGTGGCTGTTGAGCGAGTCGTTCAGGATCTTGATGTCAACGTCCCCGCCTTCTGCCTTGTTGTGGTTTCCGCCATCGCCGCCAATGCCGGCCCACACGTTCTGACTCATATCCGCAGAGAGGTAGTTCTTCTGGTAGGCCGAAGTGTTGGCATCCACGTCGGACTTATTGTGGCCGCTGTCCGATTCCTGGTCGCCATTCGATACGGCTTTGCCGCCCTCTGCTTTCGAATGCTTCTCCGCCTTCGCATTCGCGCCCCCGGCGTCCCAGTAGGCCTTCTGATGAACCTGATCGCCGGTCTTGACGTACACATCGGCGCCGTCAGCCTTGTTGTACGGGTTAAACTCGATACTGGGCTTGCTAGTGATGTCACCTGTATTCACGCCGTCTCCACCGTTTCCTGCGCTGTTGCCGCCGGTCGAAACCTTCAGCGCGATCGTGTCGGAAGGAAACAATGCCTTTGCCTTTGCCATGTCAGTCTCCCTGAGCTGGTTTGCACACTGTGTGTCCCAATGTGGACAGCACGAGTTTTGGATTTCGATGCCGGATTGGTCTAGCCGCCAAAGCTGATGCCACCCTTTTCGAACCGTGTACGCCCGAAGTGCTACCGCTTGTTGCCGAGCCCCGTGAGCTCCAATGCCGGCCGAGCGTTTTCAAACGAAGTGGGATAGCGGTTCGCGTGAAGGAAAACGCGTCAAATAGAGAATCCAGCGCTTCGTTTCGATAGATCGAAACGGCGAGGCTCTAGGCGTGATCCAGCAAGTGAAGGTCCGACAACAGTTGCATGGCGAAATCGCCGCCAAGCGCAGCGTTGCCGTGGCCGCCGTCACCACCGGTTCCGGCAATCTGTATCGTGCTCTGATCGAACACGACATTGTTGCTCTGATGAGCCTCGGCTGTTGAGTTGTAGCCGGCGACTGCAATGTTGATCGGGACGTAGATCGCCACGTCGATGTCGATCATGCTTCCCGAGAAATGGCCGTTGCCGCCATTGCCAGCGCTGTTGTTGCCGGTCGCGATGACGTCAGAGCCGATCAAGTCGAAGATCGAAGAGAGAATGTCCACAGTTCCGCCAATCGCGTGATTGCCGTTGCCGCCATCGCCCCCGACGCCGGCCATCTGAAACGCGGATTGATCGAACACCACGTTGTTTGTCTGTTCGGCGTTGGCGGTGGAATTGTATCCCGCCACCGCGATGTTGATCGGGTAGTACAATGCAAACGACGCGTGAACGATGCCCCCATAGAAGTACCCGTCCCCGCCGTTGCCTGCGTCGTTATCGCCGCTCGCGATCACATTGGAGCCCATCCCGCCGTGGGCGAGGCCTGACCAGCCGATGGGCTGGTGGGGGCCCTGGCCAGTTCCGACGACCGACACACCTCCACCGATCGCGGCATTGCCGCTCCCGCCATCACCCCCGACGCCGGCCATCTGAAACGCGGACTGATCGAGCACCACATTGTTTGTCTGATCGGCGTGGGCACTGGAATTATATCCCGCGACTGCAATGTTGATCGGTGCATAGACCGCGACAGGAGCATGCACCATCGCTCCGAAGAAGTAGCCATCGCCACCATTGCCGGCGCTGTTGCCACCGGTGGCGATCGCGCCAAAGCCGGGGGGCCCGAACGCGCCGACGCCTCCGCCCGATGCGGCATTCCAATTGCCGCCATCACCGCCAACTCCCGCGATCTGGGTTGCGGACTGATCAAAATACGCGATGTTCGTCTGATGAGCGAGGGCTGTCGCATGGACGCCCGGCCACGCGACGTTGAGCGGCTCGAAACCAGCGTAGCTGCTATGGATCAGGCTCCCGGCAAAATAACCTCTGCCGCCATCGCCGGCGCTGTTATCTCCCGTGTGGATCGGGAAGCGTGACCATGAATCCGCGGAAAGCCACAACGAGCCTGGCAGATCGTGCCCGAGCAGATCCTTGCGGCCGAGGGGAACGCTGTGAACAGGGTCCGTTACACTCCGATGATCCATGACTGTTGCCCTACCGAAATTGCCTCGCGCCGACCGGGCGGACGCCTCCCTCACTCGAGAGAGAATGTCACCTCGGCAAGCCAGAAGCCGAGTCGTCAATTCGGATCGCAAACGTTCGGGCGATAGACACGATATCAGTTACACCCGTTCGGGTGTGGTTCGCACCTCGGCAAATCTTACCAACATTCCTTGTCCGGCACCGTGGTCGAGGTCGATCACCGACCCGCGGCAAGTACATCTCGGTCGGCAATCCGATCAAGCTGTCGGACTCACCGAGCGAAGTGACCCGCTCGCCTCTGCTCGGCGAGCACACCGACAAATCCTCCGCCAGGTTCTCGGCTTCAGCGATCACCAGGTCGCCGAAATCCACGATTTCCGGCGCGCTTGAGCCTCCGCGCAAGCAGGCGGCGAATGAGCAGTCTGGGATTCTGGAATACAAAGGCCGCCGGCTTCCGGCGGCCTTTTTTATTCTGGAGTGCCAGCACGTCGACCTATTGCTGCAATGCAAACGTCCGATTGCTGCTATGCAAACAATGCCGTTGTTTAGTGGTATCTGGTATACATAAACTATCCCCTATCACGAAAGCGGAGCTTCTCCGCCACTTCAGAAAGGGGACATCCATGTCCAAGACTGCATCCATCGGCCTCCTGCCCTCCGGCACCCTGTTCGGCCGCCTGATGGCTTCCATTGACCGCTTGCTGATCGCGAGCAGCCGCATTGCGGTTCGCAACGGCGACCTTCCCCCCTTCGGTCTCTGACGCTTCTACAATAAGGGCTTTTTTACGCGGCAGCTCGCGAAATCCAGTAGCAATCTTCGGTTGTATTTCGATCAACGGCCCCGGTTTCCGGGGCCGTTTTCGTTCTCCGCTCGCCAATTGCCCGTCAGGGCGCCACCTGCGACAAATTGGCCTAGTCTTCCATCGAAACCAAAAACCATTTGCATGGTGGCATATCATATACAACAATACTGAAAACGCTCATACCAAAACAAGGGCGCATTACCAGGGGGGAGCCAGGCCGTGCAGTCCGCAAGGGACAGCGAAGGCGATATCGCAAGGAACAGGCAGCGCGAGCGTGCCTTCCCCCGCTTCTTGCGCTTCTCAGATTCACTATTGGCCGAAAGGAGCGTATGCCGCCCGATCAGGCCCCTCGTACAATTCGAATCTGCGGGAGTCGCGTTGAGGCAACCATTGCGGCGCGACGATCATGGGTGCATGAAGACTCGATCTTTTGATCGGGAATGAACTTAATAAGCCGGCGAAGAACGGCGTAACCACAGTTCGACGGGAGTGAAGCAAATGAGGCGTTCTACACAACTTGCGTTAGGGACGATTGCAGCGCTGTGCGCAAGCAGCGTCATGGCTCCTGCAATTGCGGCGTGGGAACCAGTGCGGCCCGTCGAATTCATCGTCCCCGCCGGCACCGGCGGCGGCGCAGATCAGATGGCGCGCACGATCCAGGGCATCGTCACCAAGCACAATCTGATGAAGCAGCCGCTGGTCGTCATCAACAAGTCGGGCGGCGCCGGCGGCGAAGGCTTCCTCGATGTCAAGGGATCGGGCGGAAATCCGCACAAGATCATCATCACGCTCTCCAACCTCTTCACGACCCCCCTTGCAACCGGAATTCCCTTCAACTGGAAGGATCTAACGCCGGTCGCGATGCTGGCACTGGATGAATTTGTGCTGTGGGTGAACGCCGACAAGCCGTACAAGACGGTGAAGGACTACGTCGACGCAGTGAAGGCCGCTCCCGCCGGCTCGATCAAGATGGGCGGCACCGGCTCGAAGCAGGAAGATCAGATCATCACTGTCGCCGTGGAAAAGGCGGTCGGCACCAAGTTCACCTATATTCCCTACAAGGGCGGCGGCGAAGTCGCCGTTCAACTCGTCGGCAACCACGTCGATTCCACCGTCAACAATCCGATCGAGGCGGTCGCGCAATGGCGCGGCGGAAAGCTGCGTCCGCTCTGCGTTTTTGACTCAAAGCCGATGGCCTACGACGAGCCGATCGCGGACGGCAAGGGCTGGAAGGACGTTCCGACCTGCAAGTCGGCAGGTCTCGACATGGAATATCTGATGCTGCGTGGCATCTTCATGGCGCCGAGGGCCACCAAGGACCAGGTCGAATACTACGTCGAGCTGTTCAAGAAGATCCGCGCCACTCCGGAGTGGCAGGAATTCATGAAGAGCGGCGCATTCAACACGACCTTCCTGACCGGCGCAGAGTACGCCAAATGGGTCGAGGCCGAGGAAAAGCGTCATCAGACTCTGATGAAAGAGGCCGGTTTCCTCGCTCCGAGCAACTGACCGAGAAGCACTGATCTATTGGGGTAGCGACGCAGACGGCGGGCTCGGTTTCCGCGGGCTTGATTGCGCATGGAGTTTCGATGACAACAGGCAGTTCGAGCAACACCGGCCCGACCCACAAACTGGTGGAAGCAGGCGTCACCCTACTGATCGCTCTGTTCGGAGTGATCGTGATCGTCGGCAGCCTCAAGGCGGGGATCAATTGGGGCGCTGAGGGTCCCCGCGCCGGGTTCTTCCCGTTCTATATCGGACTTTTCATCGTCGCTTCCAGCGCGATCAATCTGTGGAACGGGATGCGCGAAGGCAATGACCGACTGTTCGCCGAGTGGGGACAGCTTCGTCAGGTTCTGAGCGTCGTCATTCCGACCGCCATCTATGTCGGCGCCATGCCATTCATCGGGCTCTACGTCGCCTCCATCATCTTCATCGCATGGTTCATGCGATGGCTGGGCAAATACCGCTGGCTCACCGTTCTGGCGGTGGCGTTCGGCATGCCTATCGTCACCTACTTCATTTTCGAGCGCTGGTTCATGGTTCCGCTTCCAAAGGGACCCGTGGAAGAGTGGCTCGGCATCTAAACAACGACGCACAGTCAGGATTGGATTATCGGGATGGAAGAACTCGTCAATCTTTTTCACGGCTTTGCGGTCGCGCTGCAGCCGTTCAACATCATGGTGATGGTCCTCGGCATCGTGCTCGGCGTCATCATCGGCGTGCTGCCGGGACTCGGCGGCGCCAATGGCGTTGCGATCTTGTTGCCGCTGACATTCTCGATGCCGCCGACATCGGCCATTATCATGCTGTCCTGCATTTATTGGGGAGCGTTGTTCGGCGGAGCGATCACCTCGGTTCTCTTCAACATACCCGGCGAGCCATGGTCGGTGGCCACGACGTTCGACGGCTATCCGATGGCGCAGCAGGGCAAGGCCGGCGAAGCACTTACCGCTGCCTTCACCTCATCCTTCGTCGGCGCGCTGTTCGCCGTGGCGATGATCACGCTGGTCGCGCCTCTGGTCGCGAGCTTTGCCCTGCAATTCGGGCCCGCAGAGAAATTCGCGGTATATTTCCTGGCGTTCTGCAGCTTCGTCGGATTGAGCAAGGAGCCGCCTTTCAAGACCATTGCGGCAATGATGATCGGCTTTGCGCTTGCCGCTGTTGGACTCGACTCCATCACAGGCCAGTTGCGACTGACATTCGGCTTTACCGAATTGCTGAACGGTTTCGACTTCCTCATCGCCGTGATCGGACTGTTCGGCATTGGCGAGATCCTGCTGACGATGGAAGAAGGGCTCGCCTTCCGCGGCGGTAACGCCAAGATCAATCTGCGGGTCGTGCTGCAGACCTGGAAGGAATTGCCCAAATACTGGATGACCTCGCTGCGTTCCTGCTTCATCGGCTGCTGGATGGGCGTTACGCCGGCGGGCGCTACTCCGGCTTCCTTCATGAGTTACGGCATCGCCAAGCGCGTGGCCAAGAACGGCAAAAATTTCGGCAAAGGTGAGATCGAGGGCGTCGTTGCGCCGGAGACCGCGGCGCACGCCGCGGGCACGGCGGCCCTGTTGCCGATGCTCTCGCTCGGCGTGCCGGGCTCTCCGACGGCCGCAGTGTTGCTCGGTGGCCTGTTGATCTGGGGCCTGCAGCCCGGTCCGATGCTGTTTGTCGAACAGAAAGAATTCGTCTGGGGCCTGATCGCCTCGATGTATCTCGGCAATATCGTCGGCCTGCTCGTCGTGCTCACCTGCGTACCGATTTTCGCAGCTATCCTGCGCGTGCCCTTCAGCATCATTGCCCCCCTTATTCTGGTGCTATGCGCGATCGGTGCCTATTCGGTCCACAGCAGCACGTTTGACGTCATGCTGATGCTGGTGTTCGGCGTGATCGGCTATCTGCTCAAGAAGTGCAACTATCCCCTCGCCCCGCTGGTGCTCGCCATCGTGCTCGGCGACAAGGCGGAAGAGGCCTTCAGGCAGTCGCTTCTGGGATCCCAGGGATCGCTTGGCGTATTCCTGTCCAACCCGCTGGTCAGCACGATCATGATCCTGGGCTTGATCGCGTTGTTCTGGTCGGTGATCCAGGAAGGATATACCCGGTTGCGGTCTGCGGTAGCCTGAGCGGTGTAGCGTTAAGCCGTTACGGAGCAACAGCTTAGAAAATTGGGGGCCGCGCACTGCGCGGCCCTTTTTCTTTTGTGCCTGTTCGCGCCGCGTTCGCGCCGGCTACGAAATCCTGGAATGGATGCAAATTTATCCTTGTCTACTGGCATAACATATACCACACTCCGCCGCAGCTGTCGGGTATCGATTAGAAGCAGCCTTAGGAGGAAAGATGACGGACACAGTGCAAGGAGCGGCGGCCCCTGTGGCGGCTCGCGTCAGCGACACCTACCGTTGGACGCAATTAGCCATCGGTGTGCTCGCGATGGTGATGATCGCCAATTACCAATATGGCTGGACGTTCTTCGTCCCCGACATCCAGCAGAAATTCGGATGGGATCGCGCCTCGATCCAGTGGGCATTTACGCTGTTCGTGCTGTTCGAGACCTGGCTGGTGCCGGTCGAGGGATGGTTCGTCGACAAATACGGCCCGCGCATCGTCGTCCTCATCGGCGGCATTCTCTGCGCCATCGGATGGGCCATCAACGCTCACGCCACCACGCTCAACGGCTTCTATCTCGGCATGATCATCGCAGGCATCGGCGCGGGTGGCGTGTACGGCACCTGCGTCGGCAATGCGCTGAAATGGTTTCCCGACAAGCGCGGCCTTGCGGCCGGCATCACCGCCGCCGGATTCGGCGCAGGCTCGGCGCTGACGGTCGCGCCGATCCAGGCGATGATCAGGGACTCCGGCTTCCAGACCACCTTCCTCTATTTCGGTCTCGGGCAAGGCATCATCATCGTCATCCTCGCCTTCCTGATGTTCTCGCCCAAGGCGGGACAGGTTCCTGTGGTGACGCAGAACGCCAACGTGATCCAGACCCGGCGCAACTATCAGCCGACCGAGGTGATCCGTCAGCCGATTTTCTGGCTGATGTATTTCATGTTCGTGATCGTCGGTGCCGGCGGATTGATGGTGACCGCCAATCTGAAGCCGATCGCGGTGGACTGGAAGGTCGACAGCGTGCCCGTGACGCTGATGGCGGTGACGATGACGGCGGTGACGTTCGCAGCCACCATCGATCGCGTCCTCAACGGCCTGACACGTCCCTTCTTCGGCTGGATATCCGACATGATCGGCCGCGAGAACACCATGTTCATCGCGTTCGGCATGGAAGGCATCGGCATCTGGGGCCTGTACATGCTGGGCCACGATCCGGTGTGGTTCGTGCTCTTGTCCGGCTTCGTGTTCTTCGCCTGGGGTGAGATCTATTCCCTCTTCCCGTCGACCTGCACCGACACTTTCGGCGCAAAGTTCGCGGCCACCAATGCCGGCCTGCTCTACACGGCAAAGGGCACCGCGGCGCTGTTGGTGCCGGTGGCGAACTACATGCAACAGTCGTCGGGCACCTGGGACGCCGTGTTCATCGTCGCGGCCGGCGCGAATATCCTGGCCTCGCTGCTGGCGATCGCGGTGCTCAAGCCCTGGCGCAGGGTCGTGGTCGCCAAATCGCAAGTGTCGGCCTGATCGCGACACCATCGCTTTACCGAAAGAGACGCGCTCACCCTCCGGGTGGGCGCGTTTTCTTTTGGGGGGGCGGAAGCTCTGGCATACCTGACGCCATATGAGACAGACAAAAGTGACACCCTCTCTTCCTGGAATGTCACGGCGCTTTCCAGAAACGTCAGCAATACTGCCTATTTATCGCGATCTCGGCTGCGAGAATTCAACCCTCCGCATGTTGACATTTGGCATTATGTATACCAGACTGGCAACAGTTTCACCCCAAGGAGGTTGCCATGCAAGTCGGAGATATTCTGCGCAAGAAAGCCGCCCGTGTCGCAACGGTCCGCATGAACGAGACCGTCGCCATTGCCGCGCAACTGATGCGCTCGGGCAATATCAGCGCGCTGGTCGTCAAGGATGTCGTCCGTACCGAAGGCAACACGGCGGTCGGCATGTTCACCGAACGCGACGTGGTGCGCGCGATTGCCCAGTACGGCGCAGCCGGCGTGAATATGCGCGTTTCGCAATTCATTTCGGTGCAGCAGCTCGTCTCCTGCACGTCGACGGATACGCTCGAGCACGTCCGTCACCTCATGAGCAAGCACCACATCCGCCACGTGCCGGTGATCGACAATTACAGCCTGATCGGCGTCATCAGCATTCGCGACATCACGACCGCGTTCGACGACGAAGCAACGCCCTACAAGCTGGTCGCGTCGGCCTGACCGGTCGCTTCGAGCTCGGCCGGCATTCTCTGGGGCGGCACTCCCGGGGAAGACGGTATCGCACCGAAAAAATCGGCTTAACTCCTGTCGCAAAGCAGGCGCTCGCAAATTTGCGCCGGAGGTGTGGCGCGCCGGAAGCAACATCTGTGGGAGGGCGCATGGCGCGCAACATTCTGATCCTTGGAGCCTCGTATGGCTCGTTGCTGGCGACAAAGCTCTTGATGGCGGGTCACAACGTGACCCTGGTTTGCCGGAAGCAGACGGCAGAACTCATCAATCGCGACGGCACCGAAGTTCGCATCAAGCTGCGCGACGAGGCGATCCATCGCCCGATCTTTTCGCGCGACCTGCCTGGGATCCTGGACGCGGTCGAGCCCGCCGACGTCGATCCCTCCCGCTATGATCTGGTCGGTCTTGCGATGCAGGAACCGCAATACACCGACCATGCGATCCAGGCGCTGATGATCAAGATCGCCGAGACGAAGCTGCCCTGCCTTTCGATCATGAACATGCCGCCCCTGCCCTATCTCAGACGGATCCCGGCGCTGGCGAAAATGGACCTGGAGGAGGCCTATACCAATGCCGCGGTATGGGAACGGTTCGAGCCCGGTCTGGTATCGCTCTGCTCCCCCGATCCGCAGGCCTTCCGTCCACCGGAAGAGGCGGCGAATGTTCTTCATGTCGGCCTGCCGACCAACTTCAAGGCAGCATCATTTGCGGATGAGAAACACAACCTGCTGCTTCGGGAGCTGGAAGCCGACATCGATGCGGTGAAGCTGGATGGCCAGGACGTTCCGGTGAAGCTCAAAGTGTTCGATTCGATGTTCGTCCCTCTGGCCAAATGGTCGATGCTGTTGACCGGGAATTACCGCTGCATCACACAGCACGAGCCGCAATCGATCCGCGACGCGGTGCACGGCGATATCAATCTCTCGCAGTCGATCTACGACCATGTCGATGCCATCGCCCAGCGTCTGGGCGCCGATCCCACCGATCAGGTACCTTTCGAGAAATACGCCAAAGCAGCGGAAAGCCTTCTCAAGCCCTCCTCGGCGGCCCGGGCGGTCGCTGGTGGCGCGCCGTTTATCGAGCGCGTCGACCTCTTGGTGAAGCTGATTTCGCATCAGCTTGGCGTACCCAATGCCGAGATCGACCGCACGGTCCAGATCGTCAATCAGAAACTGAATGAGAGCACGGTGGCGGAAGCATCCGACGCGCCGCGAGGTGCGCCAGTCTCAGTGACGTAAAGCCTTATCGGTTCTGAGCACCTTGTCGATTCTGATTGAATCAGAAGGAGGCCCTAGCCTCTTGTTTCGAAGCGTTTTCTTTAGACGAGCCGGTGTGCGCTTTACTCGAAAACGCGATCGATTATTGACAGCCGACACGCCAATTCGAGGCTATCCCCGCATTGCCGCATGGGCCCATCGCCCCTGCCCGGTAGACTTTTGCTAAGCCGGACGGCAATCGGAAAGCCCTGCACCAACGTTTCCACTGAGGAAGCCGATGACTTCATCTTCGGCTAGACCTGCGTCGACGACGTCACCGCCAACGACATCCTCAACCGCGAGAGGCAAAAAGGCACACGTCCCCGAGCCAGGTTATGATCGAGGCCGAATGCCAGTCCTCGAAGTTTAGTCTATTGAACCAAGTTACACTTCTCGCCTGCGACCAAGCCGGTCTTTGCCGGAAAGTGACCGGGATCAAACTTGTTTGCTGCGCCGACGCTCGCAGCATACTTCGTCCAGGCTATTGATATGATGGAGAAGTCTTTTTGCGCGTCTGTCTTTTCGTTCGGATTACTTGGTCCTTCGTGGAAGGCCATATACTCGTTTCTGGCTTCAAGCAGGACCTTCAATGCATCGTCGGGCCACCGGGTGATAGTCATATCCGCAGGGATGGGTTTGCCGGCGATCAATCGCGGGGTGCCGTCCAGATTCCGCTGACCGATGCCATGATTGAAATCCAGAATATCTTTCAGCTTTTTGCACTGGACCGACTCGGCTGCATTAAAGGACTCGGTCACGGACTCTTTCGCAGCTCTGAGAACGGCCGCTTTCTGGGCGGCGTTCAGGCCATTCCAAGCCGCCTTATCGACGTGCATCCAGGATAACAGAAACGGTTGATGCCATGACGGATGATGTGCAAACCGTGCGCCAATCTGTCCGATATTTTGCGTGCAGTTGGATTTGGTATCGGGCGGAATTGGGAACGCCAGCGCCGGAGCGCAATCCAGGTTTCCGGCATCCGGGTCACCAAGGGGACGGGCCGGCGTTGCATTCTTGACTGGAAAGAAATCGAGAAGGTCGTCATTTGGATTGACGTATTCGAAGCCCTGAATTGCATTTCTTTGCATCGGCAACAGAACGGATTGGCCGCCTACGGCCGGATAAAACACGAGAGTCTTGCTGCGGATAAAGCCTCTTTTCACCAGTATGTCGCATGCCCGGTCCACGACATCTTGCGGCGGGGACAAGTATCGAATTCTCCAGCCTGACGTGCAAAGACCGGTCAAGCCAATTCCATTGCCGTGTTTTTCACAATCGGTGTCTCCTGCATTGCAGTCGGGCTTGCCAATAGGCTGCGGGAAGTAACCCGAGCCCTGCATTGTGCTGCCGATGACCGGAAAGACGATCTGGGTTCCCCCTCGGCTATCCAGGATCGATTGCGCCAATTCGATTCCGTTTCTTCCGGTTTCGTCCAGCTTCGCATCGTAAAGAAATCCCAGCGTCTGCTCGAAGTTCATTCCAAAGGGCACCGAATTGTAGATGAAGCCCCAGCTCGGTTCTGAAAACACCGGACGTGGCGTAGCGTTGCTATTTGCAAATTGTACGCCGGCCCGGAGCGCATTCACAGCGCGCCCGGTGTTCTGATCCCGTTGAAAGATGACCTTCTGTCCGATTGGCAATGCATCCGGTCCGTTCTCATCGGTGTGATCCATCACCTTCTGGATGAATATCCTCATGGCGCCATAGCCGGGATTTTTTGGATCGGTCGATGTGCCGTTGCCCCGCCCAATTGTCGGGGAGCCGCTGTATTCGTTGTAAGGAATGATGACGTCGGCAGCTGCGGACTGACCGAAAAACGTGCCGCATGCAGCAACGGTCAATGCTGACAGAGTTCTCCCTGGTTTCATTTCTGTGCCCTCCTAGTGAGCGGCGATGAGAAAACCGCATTTGGTTTTCTGGCAGGCCTGGCGAGATCGTCTGCGAGGGACGCGACACTGAAGTTTTTCCCGTCATCGGGCCATGGCTCCGGCACGCGCGAAATCCACGCTCGCACCGGCCAAAAAGACGTCGTGTGCTGCCGAGTAAATGCCTGCCGACGGCATTACGCTGCCAGTTTGTTCGAGATATCGGCAATCTCGTCTTATTGAGCAGCTAATTCGACAGTATCTAATTTCCCATATAGACGCCAGCGAGGCCAAACCCGAAAACGCCGGAGGAAACTGCTGCGCTGCGAGATCTCAATTCGACCTATGTCGGGTTGGGGGTCAATGGCGGACTCGTACACCGCAGCAAATGGCGGCGCATGAACTGGTTATCCCACCGCTTCTGGAATGATCTTCACGGTGATCGATGGTCCCGGCTACCGGATGAGCCCGAACTTTTCGAGAAGAGCATTTGTGGAACCTAACGGAACATCAGACGTTCTTTTGCGCGAATGAGCAGCGCCGTCGCCCCGGCGCAGCAAGCGCAGACGCCGAGGCGGTGCGCTGCGCTGGTCGGAGGGAACGCTCATGAGACTCACTCTTTCCGTCATCAAGGCTGACATAGGCTCTGTCGGCGGCCACACGAAGCCATCTACACGCATGATGGCGGCCGTCGAGGGCGAGGTCGCGAAGGCGATCTGCGACCGCCTGCTGATCGACGCTTTCGTCTGCCACACCGGCGACGACATTGCGATTATCATGACGCACACACGGGGCGAAGGGAGCTCCGAGGTGCATCAACTTGCCTGGAAGGCGTTCCTTGCGGCCACCTCGGTCGCGAAAACCTCCGGGCTTTACGGCGCCGGCCAGGATCTTCTCGTCGACGCACCGTCCGGAAACGTCCGCGGCGCCGGCCCGGGCGTCGCCGAGCTCAGCTTCGACCACAGCCTCTCGGGCACGAGACCTGCGGAGTCTTTCATGGTGTTCGCCGCCGACAAATGCGGCCCCGGCGCCTACAACCTGCCGCTCTACCTCGCCTTTGCCGATCCCATGTATTGCGCCGGGCTGATGCTGCCCCCAATGATCAAGGGATTCCGTTTCCATGTCATCGACATGGACAACACGGCCGGCGACAGCGTGATCGAACTCGACGCGCCCGCGGATGGCTACCATATTGCCGCGCTGCTCCGCGACAACGAGCGCTTTGGCATTGATCGCATCGTTTCCCGGACCCATGGCGAGGTCGCCGTCGCCGTTTCGGCGCAGCGTCTTCACGCGATCGCAGGCAAGTACACCGGCAAGGACGATCCGGTCGCGATCGTCAGGAACCAGGGAATTTTCCCGGCGCCCGAAGAAATCGTCTCGCCATTCGCAAAGGCGCACTTCGTAGGCGGCGATGCGCGCGGCTCGCACGTGATGCCGCTCATGCCGGTGCCAATTAACACACCAGTGACAGGAATGTACTGCCTGCCGATCGTTTCCTGCACCGGCTTTTCGATCGACAAGGACGGCCGTTTTTCGGAGTCCTTTACCGATTTCTTCGACAACCCGGCGTGGGACGAAGTCCGCCGGCGCGCCCAGCGCAAGGCAATCGAGATGCGCAGCCAGGGCTGGTCCGGTGCGGCGATGCTGCCCTATTCCGAGCTGGAGTATGGCGGCTTCCGCGACACCGTGTCCTCGCTGCTGAAGCGCTTTCAGGTGCGCAAGGAGCGCAAGCCGGAAGCAGCCGAGTAAGAGATCGCCTGCGAGGTGGGTATGGCAAAAAGGCGTATCGGCATTCTCACGGGCGGCGGCGACGTTCCCGGTCTCAACGCAGTCATCAAGAGCGTGACATATCGCGGCAGCGAGAACGACATCGAGGTCGTGGGTCTCCGCCGTGGTTGGGAGGCCCTCACCCACGTAAACCTCGAGGACCCGGCCAGCAGGTCCCACTACATCATCCCGCTGAACCGTGACAACACGCGCACCATAGACCGGAGCGGCGGCACCGTGCTGCACTCGAGTCGCACCAATCCGTCCAAGATGAAGAAGCTGCCGGATCATCTCGTCAGTAACGATTTTCCAGCCTCGCTCAGCACCAAGGGCGGCATCGCAACCAGGACATGGGACGTTACTGCCCAGGTGCTGGCGAACCTCTCGGGGCTCGGCATCGAACATCTGATCGCCATCGGCGGCGACGACACGCTCAGTTACGCAGCCAAGCTCAACGACCTCGGCGTCAAGATCATCGCCATCCCGAAGACGATGGACAACGACGTCCGCAACACCGAGTACTGCATCGGCTTCTCGACCGCGATCACCCGCGCCAGCGACGCCATCCAGCGGCAGCGCACCACTGTCGGATCGCACGAGCGAATCGGCATTTTCCGCGTCTTTGGCCGCGATGCCGGATTTACAGCGCTCTACACCGCGTACGCCACCTCGATACGGTGCGTCATACCGGAGTACAAGGTCGATCTCGACAAACTGATCCAGTTGCTCGTCGAGGAGAAGCGCGCCAACCCGAGCAACTACTCGCTCGTTGTGCTCAGCGAGGGCGCCGCGTGGGAGGGCTACGAGGTGCAGGAATACGGTGAACCTGATGCCTACGGTCATCGCAAGAAGGCGAGTGTGGCGGAATCTTTCGCCGACGAGATCAAGCGACGCGCCGGCGAGGAGACGATCACCTCCGATCTCACCTACGACCTGCGATCGGGCAATCCGGACTTCATGGACAAGCTCGTGGCCCTGACTTTCGGTAACATGGCCTACGATGCCATCCTGGAAGGCAAGACCGGCCTCATGTCGGCGCTGGTGGAGGGGCGCTACGACCTCGTGCCCATCCCTGACGCCAAGCTCGGGCCGCGCAAATTGGACGTCGCCAACACATACAACACGGAGCGCTACCGCCCCATCTACGGCAATAAGCGAGGGCTGCCGATCTTTCTCAATCGCGCGTCATAGGTGGCAGTGGCACCCCCCCCCCCAAGAACGTCTCCTGTGGGGTAGCTTCGGAGGTAGCACCGGGCAGGACGGGTCTGCCCACGCGGAGTCAGGGCCTCGTGCCGAGAATGAAGGAGACAGCCCATGGAGATCGAACGCACTACATTCGGCACCATCACGATTGACGGAAAGACCTATGAACACGACGTGATCATTCGTCTCTCCGGCGAAATCGCAAAGCGGAAGAAAAAGCTGTCGAAGAAGTACTACGGCACCTCGCATGTCCTCTCCAAAGACGAAGCGAAGTTCGTCTATGAGGACGGATGCGAGCAGCTAATTCTTGGCTCGGGCCAGATGGGCAATGTGCACCTATCGCCGGAAGCTGAGACGTATTTTGCGAAAAAGGGTTGCACGGTCCTGTTGCAGCCGACCCCCAAGGCGATTCATACGTTCAACAACTCGCATGCAAAGAAGATCGGCCTTTTCCACATTACTTGCTAACTGGGCCGGCCCGCTCGGACTTCATGCGGAATTGTTCGCACTGCGGAAACAAGCCGCGCTTTTGCATGATGGCGTTGCCCTGACCACCGCCAGCCCCCCGTAGACTTTTGCAGGGGGTGACGGCATCCTGTTCCCCGAAATCTCACAAGTAACGTGCGCGGCCTTTCGCGCCGGGGAAACCAGAGGGCAGACATGATCAAGACGCGATTCACCGAGCTCGTCGGCGTCGAGCACCCGATCGTCCAGGGCGGCATGCAATGGGTCGGCCGCGCCGAGCTGGTCGCGGCCGTTGCCAATGCCGGCGCGCTCGGGCTGATCACCGCGCTGACGCAGCCGACGCCGGAGGATCTCACAAAGGAAATCGCGCGCTGCCGCGACCTGACCGACAAGCCGTTCGGCGTCAACCTCACCATCCTCCCCGCGATCAAGCCGCCGCCTTACGCCGAATACCGCCAGGCCATCATCGAGGCCGGCATCAAGATCGTGGAAACCGCCGGCAACAAGCCGCAGGAACATGTCACCGAGTTCAAGAAGCACGGCATCAAGATCATCCACAAATGCACCAGCGTCCGTCACGCGCTGTCGGCGGAACGGATGGGAGTCGACGCGATCTCGATCGACGGTTTTGAGTGCGCCGGCCATCCCGGCGAGGACGACACGCCCGGCCTGATCCTGATCCCGGCCGCCGCCGACAAGGTGAAGATACCGATGATCGCTTCGGGCGGCTTCGGCGATGGCCGCGGGCTCGTCGCCGCGCTGGCGCTCGGCGCCGAGGGCATCAACATGGGCACGCGGTTCATGTGCACCAAGGAAAGTCCGATCCATCAGCTCGTGAAGGAGCGCATCGTCGCCAACGACGAGCGCGAAACCGAATTGATCTTCCGCACCATGCGCAACACCTCGCGCGTTGCCAGGAACGCGATCTCGACCAAGGTGGTGGCAATGGAGAAGGAAGGCGCCAAGTTCGAGGACGTGCGCGAACTCGTCGCCGGCGCCCGCGGCAAGATGGTCTACGCGTCAGGCGATGCCGATGAAGGCATCTGGTCGGCCGGCCAGGTCCAGGGCCTGATCCACGACATTCCAAGCTGCGCCGAACTCGTGTCGCGCATCGTGCGCGACGCCGAAGCGATCATGCGCGGCCGGTTCGAAGGCATGCTGTCGGGAGCCCAGCGTCAGGCCGCCGAATAGACGGTCTGTCCGCTCAACAAGAGAAGAGCCCATGAAAGCCTATGTCTACGGCGCCAACGGCGCCGAAATCACAGACGTTGCAAAACCCTCGCCGAAGGGCACGCAGGTGCTGGTCAAGGTCCATGCCTGCGGCCTCAACCGCGCCGACCTCGGCATGACCAAGGGCCATGTGCACGGCGCGGCCGGCGGCGTCGGCACCGTGCTCGGCATGGAATGGGCGGGCGAAGTCGCCGAGCTCGGGCCTGACGCCAAAGGCGTCAAGGTCGGCGACAAGATCATGGGCTCCGGCAGCGCGGCGTTCGCCGAATATACGCTGGCCGACCACGGCCGGCTGTTCCGCGCGCCCTCGAACATGAATTTCGAGGAGGCCGCTACTCTCCCCGTCGCGCTCGCCACCATGCACAATGCGGTCGTCACCAACGGCGCGCTGCAGCCGGGCCAGAGCGTCCTGATCCAGGGCGCCAGCTCCGGGGTCGGCCTGATGGCGATGCAGATCGCCAAACTGAAGGGCGCCAAACTCGTGATCGGCTCCTCGACGGATGCGATGCGCCGCGGCCGCCTGAAGGAATTCGGCGCCGATCTCGCGATCGATTCCAGCGATCCCGACTGGGTCGATCAGGTGCTCAACGCAACGAACGGCGAAGGCGTCGACCTCATCGTCGATCAGGTTTCCGGCAAGGTCGCCAACCAGAATCTCGCCGCCACCAAAATCAAGGGCCGCATCGTCAATGTCGGCCGGCTCGGCGGCACCCACGCCGATTTCAATTTCGACCTCCACGCCGCCCGCCGCATCCACTATATCGGCGTCACCTTCCGCACCCGCACCATCGAGGAAATCCGCGAGATCTTTGACGAGGTCCGCAAAGACATCTGGCCGGCCGTGGAATCGCGAAAACTGCAACTGCCGATCGACAAGGTCTATCCCTTCGCCGAGATCGGAAGAGCGTTCGAGCACATGGAAGCCAACAAACACCTCGGCAAAATCGTGGTGGCGATGTAGCCGATGACGCTGCGCTGCGTGCTCGACGGCGGACGTTACTATGAAGGGGCGCGCTGGCATGCGGGCCGGCTCTGGTTCGTCGACTGCATGGAGCGCACGCTGCTCAGCCTCTCACTATCCGGCGAGTGCGAGCAGCATGCGAAATTCGACGACACGCCGTGCGGCCTCGGCGTGCTTCCGGACGGCACGCTGATCGTGCTGACGATGTTCCGCAAGCGCCTGCTGGCCTATCGCGACGGCGCGCTCTCGCTCTACGCCGACCTGTCGGGGATCGCGACCGGCACGATCGACGACATGATCGTCGACGGGCTCGGCCGCGCCTATGTCGGCGACCTCGGCTTCGACCTGCCGCCGCCGCCCGACCGCGACGCTCCCGGTCGCATCATTCTGGCGATGCCCGACGGCGCGATCCGCGTCGTCGCCGACGGATTACGGTTTCCCAACGGCATCGCGGTCTCGGCCGACAACAGCCGGCTCGTCGTGGCCGAGATGGATGGCGCCTGCCTGGCCGACTACGCTATCGAGCCGAACGGCGACTTGAAACTGCGCGGCCGGTTCGGATTCATGAAATCTCCTGACGGTATTTGCCTCGATCAGGACGGCGCCGTGTGGGTCGCAGCCTTCGGAGAAGACGCCTTCATCCGCCTCGACGCCGCGGGCCGCGAATTGCAGCGCATCGAAGTCCTCGGCCGCCGCGCCCTCGCCTGCGCCCTCGGCGGCGCGGAACGGAAAACGCTGTTCTGCCTGAGCGCGGCAACCTCCTACGAAGAACTCCGCCAACGCAAATCATCTGCGCGCATCGACGCGGTCGATGTGGAAGTCGCCGGCGCCGGTTATCCCTGACATCGTAGGATGGGTGGAGCGACTTGTCCGCCGTAGCTCAACGAGCGAAGGCCGGAAGCGATACCCATCAATCACGTTTACGGTGCCGATGAGTTCGCATGGCTCACCTCATCACCGTGCCTCGCCGGAAAACGCCTGCCGCAACTCCGACAACCGCGCCAGCGCCGCCTGCGGCAGCGGGCCCTTCTCGACCGCCGCCAGCGCGTCCTCGAACTGCTGCGGTGTCGCCATGCCGACCAGGATCGTGCCCATCGCCGGATGCGAGATCGCAAACCGCGTGGCGGCCTCGGTCAGGCTGGCGGCGAAGCCCTCTTCGACCAGCGGCATCAGGCGGCGCGCGCGATCGACATCGGCATCGTAGCTCATGGCAGAGCCGATCGGCTCCGGCGCGGCACCCGCAATCGGATGCCGCTCGGCCGAGCCCGACAGCGCGCCGCCGGCCAGCACGCGGATACCCACGACGCCAACGCCGGCGGCCTCCGTGCGATCGAACAGCCGCCCATAATCCTGCGCCGGATAGCGCACCGGCAATTCGCCGGCCGCAGACGGATTGAGCATGTTGTAGACGACCTGCGCGCTGTCGAAGACGCCAGCATCGATCACCTGATGCAGCGCCGCCGTCTCGCCGAGCGCCGTGATCCCGAGAAACCGGATCTTCCCCTCTCGCCGCAGCCGGTCGAACGCCGGCACCACCTCGTCGAGCACCTGCCGCGCGCCCAGCGCCGGCCCGCCGCCCTGCTCGGTGATCGGATTGTGCAGATGAAGGATGTCGGCTTGCTCAAGCCGCAGCCGCGCCAGACTGCCTTCCAGCGATAGCCGCACCGCCTCATCGATCCGGCCACGATCGTCAGGCGGCAACCGCACCTTGGTGGCGACGATGACGTCGGCCGGTTTCAGATTCTGCAGAACGCGGCCGAGGTTCTTTTCGGATTCGCCGTCGCCGTACTGCACCGCCGTGTCGAAGTAATTGACGCCGGCGGCAATTGCGCGTGCGATGGTCCGCTCCTGATCGGCAGGGTCGCCGCGCACCATCAATCCGCCGACGGCCCCGCAGCCGAAGCCGAGGATGGAGAGCTGCATGCCGGTGCGGCCAAAGGTTCGGAACTGCATTGGTGTTTCCTCCGAGTGGGTGGAATTATGGGATGTCGAACTACCGTTGCTCAACCCTGATACTTGCTGGCGCATGTCCGGTTAGCCCTCAAGCGCGAACATCGGCGTGGATCCGGCGTTGCCTGTCAGCCTACGGATACGCCCGCCTTTGCCCGGCTTAGTCCGAGAGCCAGAATCCGATGCAGCAGGTCCGGGTAATCGAGCCCGTCATACCGAGCCGCTGTAGCGAACTCCTGGCTCTTCGCGATTTCGGGATTGGGGTTCGCTTCGATGAAATACGGGATGCCGTCGGTAGAAAGGCGAAAGTCGATGCGCGCGTATCCATCGAGCCCCAGTGTTCGGTAGATGCGTTTCGCTATTCCCTGAATACGGGCGGATACCTCCGGCGTAAGGTTCTTGGCCGGCCCATCTACAATTCCGACGCGTTCCTGATAATTGGGATCGTGTTTGACCTTTTCGGTGGCTATGTGTCGTGCGCTCGGGCCGCCCATGGTGCCGAATTTTAATTCCCAAACCGGCAGAACTCGCAGCCGATTGTTGCCGAGCACGCCGACATAAAGCTCACGTCCCTCAATGTACTGCTCGGCGATGGCGGCAGTTCCGATCCGCTCGTGGACGAAGGCGACGCGCTCTGCGAGTTTCTCGTCCGTATCGACGATCGATGCTTGCGAGATCCCGAAGGATCCATCCTCGTTCAGGCTCTTGACGATCAGCGGCAGCGCCAGGCGCGCTGGCCGTTTGACCTTGCGGCGCATCGGAAACACGGCGAAGGCCGGTACCGCGATCCGACGATAGTGCACCAACGTCTTGGACAGATCCTTGCCGCGCGCCAGGATCAGGCCACGCGGGTTGCATCCGGTATACGGGATTCGCATCAGCTCGAGATAGCTTGGGATGTGCTGATCATACACGGGCTCATGGTGAAACTGCTCAAGCAAGTTGAATACCACATGCGGCTTGAAACCTTCGATCGCGTCGCGCACCGGCTTTAGTTCCTCCTGCACGCCGAGCGGGCGAACTTCATGGCCGGCCGTGCGCAAGGTGCTCACGACGTCATACTCTGTCTTCCATTCATTGATTTGCCGCGCGGTGTATCCGTCGGTCGAGTCCGGGGGCACGAAGTCCGGATGCATGAGCACCAGAATGCGCAGGCGTCTCATAGCGCGATCCATTTGCGCCGCGACGGGCCGAACAGCGCGTGCATGGTCTTGGCGGTTAACAGGACGGTGAAGTCGATCATAAGCTTCCGGTCGGAGCCGACGGCACGCAGATCGAGCTCGCGGCAGCGGGAGATCATGTCATCAAGCACGGCATCGAGCGTAAGTTGGTTCTCGCCCGTCCACCGCGCAACCAGCTGCCTGATTTGGGCGCGGTGCCGCCTGATGAAGGCCGAAGCCGGTTGTTCCCGGCGATGCCGTGGATCGGCGGAAAAGAGCCGGGAGAGGTCGCGGTCGTAAGTCTTCGGCGGCTTGAAGGCGTAGAACGCCTGCTTTTTTTGGTAGTGGTCGCCAAGCGTTTCGCTGAGCTCATGCAGCGGATCGACACGCTCCCGCGTCGTGTTTGGCGGCCGCTTCCCGGCGATTTCGTCCATCAGTTCGTCGACATATTCGAGCTTCTTCAGCGCTGGCCAACCGGCATAGCGCGTCCGCCAGTTTGAACGCGGCCGCAGCCACACCGCGAAGGTTTCGGCGAAATCCTCGTCCGGATGGCTCTGCGCGTACCAGAGCCGGAGATGTTGGACATAACGCCGGCTAGCCGGATTAGGCCGGTAGTAGCGCGGATAATGTTTCGAGGACGGGCCGAAGAGCTGCTGCCAACGCCGACGGCGGTGCAGCTGATAGGCGTGCTGCACGGCATGGCCTGCCTCATGACGGAGAATGGCCATGCACTCGGACCAAGTGCCGCCCTCGACGTCGAGCATCATTTTCTTCTCGATCTTCATCAGGCGGGGATGGGTGAGATAGAACGGAATGGCAATGCCGGGTACATTTGCCGGACTAAACCATTCGCTCGATATCCATGCGTGTGGCCGCAGCCGGATGCCCCGCCCTTCGAGCTCTTCATAGAGAGTGCTGAGACAATCCTCGAGCCAGGTGTCTTCGATCGCAACCCTCAGGCTACTGAGGCGTTGCTTGAGCAACTGCTCATCCGATAGCTTTTCCCAAGCATATTTCCGGCGCGGCATAGGCATCTAGAAGTCGTGACAATTCGGTACTTTAGATGTTGTCATAGGATGCTGGTGGCAACAACCGCTGAGTCGTCGTACCGTTGTTCAGCGGCCCGCGATCCGCGCACTCGTCAAAATGCTTCCCCGATACCCCTGCTGCGGAGCAGCCGCTGCACATACAAGCGACCAAAACCCACGACGCAGTAAGACTAATCCGCCCGACGCCCTAACCTTTCTTCGGTGACCAGCCATAAGCCTTGATACAAGCGCCACCCATCAACATGGCCCGCTCGGTCTCGCTCAGGCGGCTCGTCTTGAGGAACGGCTCGACGGCCTGCTCGTAGTTGACGACCGCGAACGCCCGCGTCCAGTCCGTGCCCCACAGGCAGCGCTCAAAACCCCAGGCGTCAAACACGCGGGCGAGCGGGTCCCAGATATCAGGGAATGGATACGGCTCGCGGGACAGCGTGCAGGCGCCGCTGACCTTGATCACGGCGTTCGCCCGCTTGGCGAGTTCCAGCACCTTCGGAAGCTCGGCCCAAGGTTCGGACGGCGCCGGCGGCACGCGCGGCTGCAGGATGCCGAGATGATCGATGATGAACCGCGTGTCGGGATGGCGATCGATCAGCGCCCTGCCCGCGTCCAGATTGTCCCAGCACAGCATGTTGACCGGAAAATCGTAGCGAACCGCCGCGCGCGCAATCCGGTCGAGCCCCGGGTCATCAGGCGCGCGCTTGGCCTCCTTCGTCAGCATGATGCGGATTCCGACGGTGCCCGGCGTCTTCTTCCAGTCGGCGACGACGTCGGCCACATCAGGATCATCAGGGTCGACCGGCTTGACGATCGCGAACCGGCCGGGATGGGTCCGTTGCACTTCCTCGGCATAGCTGGCGTCGTAGCGGTACAACGAAAAGGCGGAGATGAAGATCGCCCCATCGACGCCGACCTCGTCCATCGCCGCCACCATCTCGTCACCCGTGACGTGATCGGGCCAGTTCGGCACACTGTGCCAGGGCCGCTTCGGACTGTTCGCCTCGTAGGCATGGACCTGGGAATCGACAATGATCATCGGCGCCTCCGCTCTGTTGCGAGCGATTTTGGACAATGGACCCGGCTCGTGTCCAGATGGCGAGAACGCCGCGCTGCAATGCGTGTCACGGTGTGCTGGATCAGCACCTGATCCGACGTATCGCAACGGCGCGAGCGCAAGGCAGGAGGGCCGAAACCGATGGTTCGGTTCGGTGATGCGCATCACAAGCACTGAACAATCAAGACCCGGATGCAGCGCTTGGTCCAACCGGGTCCGAAAGGCCCGTTGCTGATTCCGTGGCGCGGCTCTCGATTTGACCCATCAATTCGTTGGCCATCTGCTCGAGGCGTTGGCGATCTCGGTCCACAAACTCGCGGGGCTGCGTGTCAACGATGCAAAGGGAGCCTACGACGTGTCCAGCTGAAGTCCGCAAGGGGACGCCTGCGTAAAAGCGAATGCCCTTCTCCAGCACGCGTGGATCGTCGGCAAAGCGTGGGTCCCCGGTCACGTCTTCGGAAACCAGGACTTCGTTTGCCGCGATCACGTATGCGCCGAGCGGCTCCTCATGAGGTGCCTGATTGATGGCCTGATTTTCCTGCGACAGGTCTATTGCGTCTGGCTGGGCCGGGTGAATATCGTCAGCCAGAGATACGAGTGCGATCGGGACATTGAAAGCCTGCGCGATCTTCTTGGACGCCTCATCGAACTGCTGTCCTTTCGCGGCGGCCAAACCGAGGCTGTGCAGCGCTGCAACCTGCGCTTGCCTAACGTCAGGAAGGACCGGCCGCGTACCGCTGCCTGATGCTGGGCGGCACATCCATTCATCAACTTGCTTGATACAGCCCTGAAGCGAGGCGAATACCGCATCGGCCGCCATCTGCTTGTTGAGCTCTTCCGTTTGTTGCGTACCGTGCGCCAGATTCCAGGAGCAGACGATGAGCTTCACGTGGGGGGCTCGGCGACGCAGACGACGGAAGATGTACCGGGCATAGACCTGCGGCTGGGGATGCAGATAGGACAGGCACACCACTTCGATGCCTTCGAGACCTAGCTGCCCCAGCGCTCCCTGGCTGACCGCGATCGGCGGCAGGACCTTGGCGCTGATGCTCCGTTCCTCGAGCACCTGCGCCATCATCTCCGCCGCCGCGTGATCTAGCTCAGTGCGGCCGGCGACGCAGAGAACGCACGGTGGCCGCTCAGCTGTGCGATCTTCACCCCGCTCGGCCGCTGAGGAGGCCTTTTCCCGGATATGATCCTCGACCTCCCGCACAACAGAGATCGCCGTGTCGGCAACGAGCCGCCGGTAATTGGTATCCGTCGTGCTGCGCTGGCGATCGTTTTCCGCAAGGCGCAGTGCCGGTATGGCCACGTTATCATAGAACTCGTGCGAGGAGTATTTGTCGACATAGTCTTCAGCAATCTCCACCGCCTCTTCCAGGTTGCCGGCTAGCAGGCGTTGATAAAGCTGCTCCTCCGGCGCAAGCACCGGATCGCTGCCAAGAAGCACGCCCAGGAACTCGAGTTGCGGGACGTAGCGCCCGATGACGACCGCGCAGACGGTCAGGGGCGTCGCTAGGAACAGGCCGACAGGGCCCCACAGCATGGTCCAGAAGATTGCCGCAATGATGATGGCCAGAGAGGACAGGCCCGTGCTGGCGCCGTAAAGCCATGGCTCGACGACATTGTTGCTGATCAGTTCAGCCACGAGGAACACCCCGACCACCCAGAATAACATGGTCCAGCCAGGATCAACGGCGACTGCAAGGGCAATGGGAAACAGGGCGGCCAGGAAGGGACCGAGATACGGGATGAATCGGAGGACCGCGGCTAGCAGCCCCCACAGCGGGGCATTGGGCACGCCAATGAAGTAAAGGGCAATGCCAATCGGAATGCCGTAGGTCAGATTCACGACGAGCTGCATCAGGAGGTAACGACTGACCCGGGCGGTGGCGTCGTTGATGGCCTGCGTACTTTTCTGAAGGTCTCCGGCCCCTGCGAGCTTGATGAAGCGATCGCGCAGGTCCTCCCGCTCTAGCAGCACGAAGATCACGAAGATGACGACCAGCCCGGCAGTGGCGAGCGGCGCTAACAGCGGGCCGACTACGGATCGGATGATCTCGAGGGGTTTTGGCCGTGGTGCCTCTAGGCGCACGGTGACCGGCTCCGGAGACTTAGGGCCGGTTCCGACGCGAGGCTGTGCCTCTTCAGGCTTCCTCTCGTCGCCCGAGATGTCCTTGCCGAGATCCTCTATCGTTCTGGTAATATTATTAAGGACGCCGCCACCTGGGGCGGACTCCTGCAAGGACCGGATTTTCTGAGTGATAGTAGTCTGGTAGCTCGGAAGATTGTTAGCGAGTTGGACGAGCTGGCGCCCGACCACGAAGGCGACGCCTGTAATCAGGATAAAGGCAAGGGTAACGGCAATCAGCACCGCGGCAATGCGGGGCAACCTCCAGCGTCCTAGAAAGTTTACCAACGGTGTGAGAACAAAGCTTAAGAGGATGGCGAGGGCGAAGGGAACAAAGATATCTCGGCCGAAATAAAGTCCTCCGATTGCAAGGACGATACCGCCGGCCGTCAGGATCGGCGAGCCTGTGGGCTGAGTGGCTGGCGAAGATCGAGGCGAGACTGGAGCAAAGTCCGCCATAGCCGCGGCCTTTCCCATATTGGGATGACCAACGTAAACGCACGATCGGAGTGTCTGATCCAGAGCATACAGCGATTGCTGCTCAAAACGTTCAATCAGTCCAGCACCGTTCAGTGCGCCGCCCTCGGCCTATTGATGCGAAAGTCAAGCAATCGGCCGTGCGGCGCCGTTCGGCTCGTTCAAACAAATAGCGGGCGCGTGCAAAATCGATTTTTTGAGTACTTTTTTTCCCCAACAACTTCAACGTGATTTGCCCCGTCCAGTCATCGCTTAAAAAATATTCCGCTTCGCCGCCGACCCAAATCACGCCTACAAATCCCGCCGTCCCGCCCCGACAAGAGGGGCGTTGGCCATCGTCACGAACGTGGGGCGGGATGCGGTGGACGCGGCAGCGTTGGCGCGAAGATTGTTCGCGGGGCGGGCTTTAGTCCGTGAGTGAACATGGCGCGCAGGACGTACGGCGCTGAAGCGTACGGCAAAGCCGTGTGGTCCTGGCACCCGTGGCTGGTGTCAAGCTGACGGAGGTGCGTCGACCCAACCGGGTTGAGACAATCCTTCAATCCGTCAGCGATGGAGGCAAGAGGAATTCGTCTCCAGGGAGAGCGCGCCATAAGCCGTCAAACCACTGCGCAGGGAATGCCGGGCTGCTCCGGCTGTACCTGTATGCTCGTGTGCGTTTTTCTTGCGCTATTTGCACACGAGACCGCGGGTGCTAGCCGGCACCCGGCATTCCCCGGCATTCCCTGCGCCCTCTTCTTCTGGGCGAATGAATTTGCAAAGCTCGGGCGCAATGTGTCGCGAGATTGCGGACACACATCCAACTGTCATCGCCCGGCCTTGACCGGGCGACCCAGTATTCCAGAGGCAGCAGTGATTGAACCGATCGGCCGCGGCGTACTGGATCCCCCGCATGCGCGGGGGATGACAGTTGAGTACTGCGTCGCTATCTCCGCGTCATTGCGAGCGCAGCGAAGCAATCCATTGTCACCTCGCACGCGGAAGGATGGATTGCTTTGCGGAGCCTGTCATCGGGCGCGCATTCGCGCGACCCGTTGGCTCGCAATGACGCTTACTCAACTCGGAATAATTCGCAACAAATCGCTCCTGCAAGTGAGTGGCGATTGCGCATCCAACTGTCAGCTTTAATCCCACACAACGCCCTGCTAAACCGCCGCCCATGGCCACTATCCCAACCATAAAAACCAACGTCGCCGCGATCTCGATCTTTGCCAGCGCCGGCATGGCTGCGGCGAAGTTCGCGGTTGGCATCGCGATCGGCTCGCTGGCGCTGATCTCGGAGGCGCTGCACTCCTCCGTCGACGTGATAGCGACAATCATCACCTGGCTGGTGGTGCGGGTGTCCGACCAGCCGGCCGATGAGGAACATCATTACGGCCACGGCAAGTTCGAGAGTCTGTCGGCGCTGTTCGTCATCGCGCTGCTCTACGTGCTGGCCGGCGGCATCCTGGTCGAATCCTGGAGCCGCCTGCGCGAAGGTGCAGCCCCGCCGACGATATCGGCTGTCCCCTTCGTCGTGCTGGTGATCGATATCGCGGTCAATTTCTGGCGCGCGCGGGCGCTGCATCGCACGGCACGCGAAACGCGGAGCCAGGCGTTGGCGGCGGATGCGCTGCATTTTGCTTCCGACGTGCTCGGCTCCCTTGCCGTCATCGCCGGCCTGGCGCTGACCGGGCTCGGCTATGCCTGGGGCGACTCGGTTGCGGCGATTGCCGTCGCCGTCATGATATCGATCCTCGGCCTGCGGCTCGGGCGCTCCACCGTCGAAACCCTGCTCGACCGCGCACCCGAAGGCGCTTCGGATAAGGCGACCGCCGCGATCCGCGCGGTACCCGGCGTGGTCGGCGTCGAGCGCGTGCGCGTGCGCATGGTCGGGCCGACGCATTTCATCGACGCCATCGCAAAAGTGCCGCGCACCTACCCGATCGACCGCGTCGAGGCGATCAAGCAGACCGCGCAAGCCGCGGTGACGCGAGCGCTCGGCGACGCCGACCTCACCTTCACGGCCGTGCCGGTCGCGCGGGACAATGAGAGCGTGCGCGAGCGCATCATGGTGATCGCCCGCAATTCCGGCCTCGCCGTCCACCATGTCACCGTGCACGATCTCGGCGGCCGGCTGACGGTCAGCATCGACCTCGAAGTCGACGGCGACATGGAACTCACCGCCGCGCACGCCATCGCCCACGACCTGGAACGCAGCATCCGCGAGGACTTTGGCGAAGACGTCGAGGTCGACACCCACATCGAGCCGCTCGAGCCGGAGTTGCCGCACGGCACCGACGCCGCGCCCGAGCGCGTCGAAACCATCAAGGCCGCGCTGTCGCGCTTTGCCGGCGGCAACGGCGCGATCCATGACATTCACAATGTGCGGGTCCGCGACACCGATGCCGGGGAAATCGTCAACTTCCATTGCCGCGCCGCGTCATCGATGAGCGTCATCAAGGTGCACGAGAACGTCGACGAGATCGAGCGCGCGCTGCGCCGCGCGTTCCCTTCGATCAAGCGCGTCATCAGCCATGCCGAACCGCCGCGCGCGTAGCTTTGCGGGCGCGTTCCCGTTTCGGACTCGCATCGAGCGTGCCTTATTTCGCGTTGGACAAGATTTATTTCGAATTAACGAATCGTTGACTCTCGACAGCCCGAAAAAAGTGGATTCAAATCGGCATGATTCGGAAGTAATGGGGTGCTTCCGGACAATGTGCAAAAGAGCCTTCGGCGGGGGTCTAAAGCATGGCGCGCGCGCATGCGGCGAATGCGGCGAACGCGTGTGTCCAATCCGATTCGATCAAAGGATTGGCGCAGTCGATCGCAAAACCTGCCTACCACCGGCTACTCACCGCAGAGCCGGCGCTGCGCCGCGCCGTGCCCACGCTCATCATCGCCTTCCTGATCACCATCTGCCTCGGCGCCTTCGTGCAGGTGATCGACCAGAGCCGGCAGAAGCGCGCCGCCATGAAGCGTGACCTCTCCGCGCTAACCGAGCTCCTGGCCGAACGCCTCGACCGCTTCGCCGCGGTCCGGCAGGACCGCGCCGCCAATATCGAGCGGCTGCAGAGCCTGCTGCCCGACCTGATCCCGGCCTGGGGCGCTGCGAGCGGCCGGCACGTCATCATCACGGGCGCCGATCACCGGATCCTGGCCCGCGTTCCCGTCGAAGCCGACCTTGGCGGCAGCGATCGCATTCTCGACGTCATCAGCACGGCGCAACTGCTGGTCACGCCCGGCCAGCAGGGCGTCGTCAGCGACATGACGCTGCCGAACGGCAACGGCGCCATGGCGATCTCGCGGCTGGTCAAATCGCTGCCGGGCATGGTCATCGTCATCCAGGAGAAGAACGAGCCGCTGTGGGGTTCGGATGCGGCCTTGTCGGTGACGCTGTCAGCCACCACGGGCTTCGTCGTGCTGATCCTCGGCTTCGCCTTCCACTGGCAGTCGACCCGCGCCCGCGAGGGCGACCTGATCAACGATGCGGTGCGCGGCCGGATCGACACCGCGCTCAACCGCGGCCGCTGCGGATTGTGGGACTGGGACCTCTCGCGCGGCCGGATCTTCTGGTCGGCCTCGATGTTCACGATGCTCGGCCTCGACTCCCGCAACGACCTCCTCACCTTCGGCGAAGTCAACGCGCTGGTGAAATCCGACGACATCGACCTGTTCGCGATCGCCGACCAGATGATCGCCGGCCAGATCACCCACATCGACCAGAGCTTCCGCATGCAGCACACCGGCGGCCACTGGATCTGGTTGCGCGTGCGCTGCGAGCTCAGTCACACCTCGGCCGATGGCGGGCTGCACCTGATCGGCATCGCGGTCGACATCACCGAGCAGAAGAGCCTCGCCGAGAAGACCGTGGAAGCCGACCTCAGGCTGCGCGACGCGATCGAAACCATTCCGGAAGCCTTCGTGCTGTGGGACGCGGAAGACCGGCTCGTGCTCTGCAACTCGCATTTCCAGCGCCTGCACAAATTGCCCGATACGGCGGTGACGCCCGGCACGTCGTACGAGACCGTGATCGAGGTCGGCAGCATGCCGGAGGTCCGCACCAGACTGCAGGAGACCGGCGCGCAAGCGCCGGGAGCCCGCACCTTCGAGGCGCAGCTCGACGACGGAAGCTGGCTGCATATCAGCGAGCGCCGCACCAAGGACGGCGGCTACGTCTCGGTCGGCACCGACATCACCCGCATCAAGGAGCACGAGCAGAAGTTGATCGAGAACGACGCCCGCCTGCGCGCCAACGTGCTCGACCTGAAGCGCTCGCAGGCGGAGCTCGCCGACCTCGCGGAGAAATATTCGCAGGAGAAGAACCGCGCCGAGGAAGCCAACCAGGCGAAATCGAAATTCCTCGCCAATATGAGCCACGAGCTGCGCACGCCCTTGAACGCCATCATCGGATTCTCCGAGATCATGGGCAGCGGCATGTTCGGCGTGCTCGGCTCCGACAAGTACCAGGAATACTGCCACGACATCCTGACGAGCGGAAAATACCTGCTCGAAGTCATCAACGACATCCTCGACATGTCGAAGATCGAGGCCGGCCGCATGAAGCTCGACATGGAGCAGCTCGACCTGTCGAAGATCCTGGCGGAGTCGCTGCGCGTGGTGTCCGGACGCGCCGAGGACAAGCACCTGACGCTGGACGCCGACATCGAAAGCACCATTTCCGTGATGGCCGACCGCCGCGCGGTCAAGCAGATCTTCGTCAACCTGCTGTCCAATGCCGTGAAGTTCACCCCCGACGACGGCAAGGTCACCGTGCGCAGCCACGTGCTGCCCAACTCGATCGTGCTGATGATCGCCGACACCGGCATCGGCATCGCGCCCGCCTCGCTGCGGCGGCTGGGCAATCCGTTCGAGCAGGTCGAGAGCCAGCTCACCAAGACCTACCAGGGCTCGGGCCTGGGACTAGCCATCGCGCGGTCGCTGACCAGCCTGCATGGCGGCGCGATGCGGCTGCGCTCCAAGCTCGGCACCGGCACCGTCGTGCGCATCGTGCTGCCGCGCGAACCGCAGCAGCCGAAGCCGACAGCAAGGGCCCAGGCCGAGGCGGCCTGATCCTACGCCAGCGTCGGCGCCACTTCGCGGGCGACCTGCACCAGCGCCGCGATCAAGGGCGTCATCGGATCGCGCTGCGGGACCACCATGCCGATGCTGTAGTCGACGACGGGATCGACGATCGGGATGCTGCGGACGGAGTCGGCGAGCCCCAGCGTCTCCGCAAGCTTGGCCGGCATCACGCTCGCCCAGCGTCCGGTCTTCACATGCGTATAGAGCACCAACAGCGAGTTCGAGGTCAGCGTCGGCGTCGCCTCGGCCCCGACGGACGCCAGCGCGCGATCGATGATGCGGCGGTTCTGCATGTCCGGCGTCAGCAGGCACAGCGGCACCTGCCCGACCTCCTTCCAGGTGACCTGCTTGCGATCGCCGAACATGGCGTCGGGCGCCGTCAGCAGGCGATAGTTCTCGTTGTAGAGCGGGATGGTGCGGACCTTGCCGATCGGCTCGTTCTCGATATAGGTCAGCCCGGCATCGACCTCGAGATTTTCGAGCAGGCCCAGCACGTCGGCCGACGTGCAGGACTGGATACGAAAGCGCACGTCGGGATAGCGCGCGCGGTACGGCGTCGTGAGCTGCGCCACCATGCCGAGCACGGTCGGGATCGCGGCGATCCGGATTTCGCCGGAGAGCTTGTCCTTGAGGCTGTTGATCTCCTGCCGCATGGCGCGGGCATCGCCGACGATGCGCCGGGCCCAGTCGAGCGTGCGCTCGCCCTCCGGCGTAAAACCCTGAAAGCGGGAGCCGCGCTGCACCAGCATGACGCCGAGAATTTCCTCGAGCTGCTTGAGGCTGGTCGACATGGTCGGCTGCGTGACGCCGCAGGCTTCCGCCGCCCGCCCGAAATGCCGCTCCTTTGCCAGCGCCAGCAGAAGTTCAAGCTTGTCGATCAAAGGGATAGCCCCGGGGTTTGGTGGTAATGGTGGCCAGAAATAGCACGGACCGGCGGCCATCAACACGTCAAAAACGGCGGCCGGGGCGCTGGATTTCCGAGGCAATTTGGTTCTCACATCGCCCCATTACTCAACCTTATCGGGAGCATTGTGATGGGCGAAGCGACGGCTTGTCCGCCAATGCGCGCCATTGCGAGCCGTGGGTCGTCGCTGCTACGCTGTTTCCGTCAGCGTCAATCCGTGGCGCGATCGTTCTGCACCGGACCCACCGGCGCGATCGACGCGCCCGGTCGGTGCGGAGGCGTCCATGCGAGTCACGGCAAAAATCTCGAGCGCGCGATCGTAGCCTTTAATGGGCCGCTCTCCGATTGAAGCGAGCGCGAAACTGTCCTTAACGCGTTCGTTGATAATTGGGTCCAGCAAAATCTGTCCGTCATCGGCCATGCTGCAAAGCCGTGAGGCCAGATTGACGACGCTTCCGATTGCCGTGTAGTCGAGGCGCCCCTGATAGCCGAGGGTTCCGACGGTCGCGTGTCCCATCGCGACGCCGACGCCGAAGCCGATCGCGCAGCCACCTGCGGACCAGGTGCCGGCAACGGATTGCACCGCAGCCTGCATATCGATCGCAAGCCGAACGCCGCGGTATGCCGGGTTCTCACAAGTAACGGGCGCGTTGACGAGGACCATCACGCCGTCTCCCGCGAAGCGGATCAAAGTCGCCTCATGGCGCGCCGTGACGGCGCCAACGGCTTCATAGTACTGCTTCAGCACGGCCAGAATGGCATCGGGCTCGGCACGCGCGGTAAAAGCAGTGAAGCCGCGCAGATCGCCGAAAATCGCGACCACGTCCCGCCGGTGTGCGTCGAGCAGCCGCTGGTCGGAATGCTCAACCAGTTCGGCCACCTGTGGGGCAAGGAATTGCTTCAGGCGATTGATACGCTCGGACTTCTGCTGCGAGGCTCCGAGCTCCTCCGCCATCTGGTTGAAGCGGATCGCCAATTGCTCCAGTTCGTCGCGGCTTTGGATCGTGATGCGATGATCGAACTGTCCCATCCCGATCCGCTCAACGCCATTCTCGAGTTGCCGGATCGGTCCCCACATCCGGCACGCGCGCCAATAAGCGAGCACAGACGCGAAAACGATGCCGATGACGATGAGTATCAGCGAGCGCCATAGCGCGGCGCGGATCGATTCAAACGCTTCCAGCACGGGCTGTTCGGCAATCACCGTCCAATCCACATTGGCGGCACGCACCGAAAGCGCAACCACGGGCGTACCGTCCTCGCCCGTCGTGGTGACCGCGGATCCGTTCGCGGCGCTGACTTCCGACTTAAGCCGGCTGAAGTCGCCGGCCCCGGCACCACTGCGCAGAACCAGGCTGATGTCCGGATGGGCAACCAGGCGCCCTGTGTCGTCGACAATGAGCGCGTGGCCGGTATCGCCGATCTTGATGCCAGCAATGATGTCCCAAATCAATTTCAGATTGATATCGGCAACGACAATCCCTGCGGCCGCGCGATTTCCCGCGACCGCGATCCGCATGTAAGGTTCGGAATCGCGTTGATAGTGCACCGGGCCATACCAGACCCGGTGGGCACGCGCGCCGATAACCGCGGGATCTGCCGACATGTCAGCGCCGCGACCGGTTCGGTTCATGCTCACGCGAGATACGAAAACGCGTTCGGTGCCCGTCGCGTCGACCATCGAAAGCGAAACGATCGCCGGTACCTGCTGCAGCAAACGCAATCCATCAATCCTGCGCCGGTCGTCCTCACCCGGCGTCCAGGGAAACTGCACGACCCAGCCGAGCTGATCGCGAATTCCATCGGTGAAGGCCTGAATCCGGTCGGCTGCAGAACGGGCTTCGACCTGAAGAATCTCATTGAGGTAGAGGCGATTGTCACGAAAGGCGAACCACGCTTCGCTCGCAGAGCCCAGCATCAAAGGCACCACCACTGCGACAAACAGTGTGATGAAATACTTGATGAACAGCGAGCGGCGCGGACGAGTCACCAATGGGAAATCCAATGCAAGGCGGTTCGAACCGATGTGTGACGCGTCATTCGATCACCCTGTTGGCGCGAAACAGGATGGAGGATTCGTCGAGGTCAATGCCGAGCCGTTCGGCTGTCCTGAGATTCAAGACGAGCTCGAACTTGGAGGGCTGAAGGACAGGAAGATTGGCCGGCTTTTCCCCGCGCAGAATCCGGTCGGCATAAGTCGCAAGCCAGGAATACGCCGCCCGCTGGTTTGCGCCGTAGCTCAGAAGTCCGCCGGCGTCGCAATATTCGCTCCAGCCAAACATCGAAGGCAGCCGATGCGCGATGGCGAAGTCGGCAATTTTGGCCCGGTGCACCATCGTGAGAACGTCAGGGAAGACCAGTAACGCATCCGCATCTGTCTCCGCGACCTTCCCAAGCGCGTTGTCCAGTTCGCTTGCGCCGGAGAAGGGAATGTAGATCGGCTCGATGCCGAGCTTGTAGGCGGCCTCCCTGGTCGCGCGCCACTCCGACTGTTCGCCCGGATGATTGGCGTTCGAGAAGACCGCAAGCTTGCGCAGCTTCGGGAGGACTTCCTTCAGCAGTTCAACCCGCTTGCCAGCCAGCTCCAGCGACAGGAAGGTCGAGCCGGTGAAATTGCCGCCGGGCTGGCCGAGGCTTTTAACGAGGCCCAGTTCCACGGGGTCGCCGCTCAGGGCAAACAGCACCGGCACTTCCTCAACCGCCGTCATCGCACGCGTCGCCGGACCGCTCGATACGGCTAGATCGACTTTGCCGCGCCTGAGTTCCGACGCCACCTCGCGCAGCGCCTGCGGGTTGCCGATCGCATAATGCAAATCAAGGACGACGTTCTTGCCCTCGAGATACCCCCGGGCGCGCAGCCCCTCCCGGAAGCCATCCAAAAACGGATCGGGCTGGGACTGCGTGGAGAGCCAGTAAATGCGATAAACCCGCCCTGAATTCTGCGCGAGCGCGGCGGCCGGACAGGCCACCGCAGCACCCAGCAATGCAATGAAATCTCGTCGTTTCATGCAGGTAATATGGCGCGAGCCGGCGGTCCGCGCTTAGAGCCGATGTTCAGATAATCTCCAGATAATCTTGATTTTGGCCTCCCAGGGGCGGCTCGGCGACGTCACGCCCGGCCCATCCGTCGCGACGCCGGTCACGTCCGGGTAGGCGGCGATGTGGTATCATTCCACGCCGATACCCGCTCTGTCTCGCGACGTCGCACGCCGATGTGGAGGTTCAGATGATCACAATCCCGGAACTCGTAGCGCAGGCCCTGGGCACATTTCTGACCTCGGAAACCAAGAGCCGGTTTGGCGCATCGCACGCCCGCCTGGCGGAGTTCCTGCCCTATGCCGCCCGGCTCACATTGGAATGCATCGGCAACAGCGACGCGCTCTATCACAACGTCGAGCATTCCCTGCTCGTCACCCTGGCCGGCCACGACATCCTGATGGGACGGGCGGTGTTGCGGCCGACGACGCCCGACGACTACGCCAACTTCATCCTGGCGTGCCTGACCCACGACATCGGATATGTCAGAGGAACCGTTCAGGGAGATGACGGTGAGTCCTATGTTGCCGACCTCAGCGGCCGAACCATTCGCTTGCCGAGAGGCTCGTCCGATGCGTCGCTAGCGCCCTACCATGTAGACCGCTCAAAACTATTTGTCTTCGAACGCCTCGACACGGCGGAAGAAGTCGACGCCAGCCGGATCGCCAGGGCGATTGAATATACCCGCTTTCCCTACCCGGAAGCGTCGGGCGACGATCTGGTCGATGAGGAAGGATTGTTACTCCGCGCGGCCGACCTGATCGGGCAGCTCGGCGACCCCAATTACCTGAAAAAGTCGAATGCCCTGTTCTATGAATTTCAGGAGATCGGCCTGACCAAGACGCTCGGCTACGAGACGCCGGCTGATGTCGTCTACAAGTATCCGCAGTTCTACTGGAACAATGTGGCTCCGCAGATCCAGACAGCGATACGCTATCTCAACGTCACCTCAAGGGGGCGTCAGTGGATTGCAAACCTTTACAGCAATGTGTTCCGCGCCGAGCGCGAAATGAACCTGTCCGGTCCCCAGCCGTGATCGCGAGGCTCAGCCTTTCGCCGGAACTCCCGCCACGCGCAGCCCTTCGACGAACCGGTCGATAAAGCCGACATCGTTGCAGAAGAAGAACTCCTGTCGTGCCGTCCCGATGCTGTAGTTCGGCTTGCGCTGCAGAAGCTCGGCCGCCGCCGCTTTCGCCTGCGTCGCATCGCCGAGCAGGCCGAGCGAGGCCGCAAGCGACGCATAGGCCTGATAGGTGACATTGGGTTGCCGGGTTGCCCGTCGGGCGAACTCAACCGCGATGTCGTACTCGCCGAGGGAGAAGTGCGCCCAGGAGCGAACATGGTGGAACGCAGAAATGTGGCTGTCGCGCGGGCTCAGCATGGTCGCGCGATCGAGCAGCGTTTCCGCCTCGACCTCCCGTCCGTACCACAGCATGTTGAATCCTTGCGCGAAATAGGCTTGCGCGAAACTCGGATTTAGCTCCAGCGACACGTCGAGTGCCGCCAGCGCCTCGTCATTCTGATGGGTCAGGCACAGGGCGCGTCCGAGCGCACAGTGACAAAAACAATCGAGCTCATCGAGCGCCACCGCATGACGCGCCTGGCGCAGCGCCGTTTCCAGCCGCGCCGGGCGATCCTTCGGCTCGTCGATGAAGGCGCGCTGCAGATTGACATAGCTGAGGGCACCATGACCGCGCGCAAAGTTCGGATCAGCATCGATCGCGCGCTGGAAATACTCCTCGGCCGTGTCGAACCCCGGCGTGGTGAAGCGCCACAGATTCCACAGGCCGCGCTGGTAGCAATCCCAGGCGTCCAGGCTTTCCGGCGCCTTGCGGGCGGCAAGCTGCTGCTCGACCTTCGAAAGCTCCGGCTCGATCGTTGCGGCGATCTGGCGTGCCATCTCCTCCTGGATATCGAAGATGTATTCGAGCTCCAGGTCGTATTTGTCTGCCCATAACTGCTTGCCGTCCGCCGCCCGGACGAGCTCTGCCGTGATCCGCACGGTATCGCGGCTCTTGCGAACGCTGCCGACCAACACATAGCGGACGCCGAGCAGCTCACCGACTTCACGGGCATCGACCACCCGCCCCTGGAATCCGACGGTCGAGTGCCGCGAGATCACCGAAAGCCACCGGTTGCGTGCAAGGAGGCGAATGATGTCCTCGGTCAGCCCATAGCTGAAATAGTCGTTCTCGGGATCGCCAGACATGTTCCCGAACGGCAGCACCGCGATCGACGGTCGCGTATTGGCCTCGGCCTTCACCGATTCCGAGACAATGTTATCGAGGCGGGATACTTCTGGTGACACCGAGACGCGGACGGGAGGATCGGCCGTTGAAGCACCTTCCTCGGGAACCAGCCGGGCCGCCTCCGCGTCGGTTGTCGGCGTGCTGATGGCCTGAACGTCGCCGACGAAACGAAACCCCCGCTTGTGCAGCGTCCGGATGAAGAACTGGTCGATTCCGTTGTCGCCAAGCGCACGGCGAGCCCCATTGATGCGGCTGGAAAGCGCGGCCTCCGAGATAATCCGGCCATTCCAGACGGCCTCGATCAGCTCATCCTTGCTGACGATGCGGTCATGGTGGCGCACCAGGTGGACGATGAGATCAAACACTTGGGGCTCGATATGCACGGACTCGCCAAGCCGACGCAGCTCTTGCTGGCTTAGGTCCAACTCGAACTCGGCAAATCGGTACTGCATTACCACCTCTACTAGTGCAATGCGATCCGTGCCCTGGCACCCATCACAGAAATCAATGAAACAAATCGAGCAAAAACAACCGCTGCAGGAAGGAAAAACCAAGGTGTTCTGAAGAACTCCGCCAAGCTTGGAAGGGCAACTCAATTTAGAGACAGGTCAACCCTCGTTCAACCGGAGACCCCATGACCTGTCTGCTTGTTCCCATCAATTCCAATGTTTCGCCAGAAGGCTTGATGCCGCAAGGCTGCGCGGCCAACGCCGGTCACCCTCGCCGGAGGGCCGCCCGATGACCACGATTGCTGCATTCTCATCAGCGACAACGCCTCGGCTGCGGAGAAGCGCTCTCCTGTTGCTCGCGCGCCTGCGGCGGTTTTTCAACCATTGGGCTGCAGCAACCACCGCCTATCGCGAGCAGCAGGCCCGGCTCTGCGCGTTCCACCGGCTCGATTGGCACGAACTGGATCGGACGCGCATCTACCGCGGCCCGCTCGATAAAGCCGTCGAGAAAGCAGCGCAGCTACGCAAGCGGCGCCGCCTCAGATAGTGCCCACCAAGATTATTGCCAGACATCACCATTTCAAACGGAAGGAGATTGAACATGTCCATTACGATGCACACCGGGCCGAACAGTCCTGCAACGCCGCCGGCGGTGGTTTCTTTCGCAGCGAGACTACTCACGCTGTGCTACGGCGGTCTCGTCTACCTGATCTTCCTCGGCACGTTCCTCTACGCCGTCGGCTTCGTCTCGCAGTACGTCGTACCGAAGAACATCAACACCGGTCCGGCATCTTCGCCGATGACAGCCTTGCTGACGAACCTGGTGCTGATGTCGATCTTTGCCGTGCAGCACAGCGGCATGGCGCGTCAGGGTTTCAAGAGATTGTTCACGCGCTTCGCCTCACCTGCTATCGAACGCTCAACCTATGTGTTGCTGACGAGCCTGACGCTGATCCTGTTGTTCTGGCAATGGCAGCCGATGCCTGCGGTGGTCTGGCATATAGAGAATCCCGTTTTCGCCGGGATCGCGATCGCGGGCGGCTTCGTGGGCTGGCTCACAGTGCTCTACAGCACATTCCTGATCAGCCATTTCGAGCTGTTCGGATTGACGCAAGTGGTCTCCCATTTCGCCGGCCGCATGGTCGAGCCCATGAAGTTCAAGACGCCGGGCCTCTATCGCCTGATCCGGCACCCGATCTATCTCGGTTTCATCATCGCGTTCTGGTGCACGCCGACGATGACGCAGGGCCACCTGCTGTTCGCTGCGGTGACGACGGCTTACATCTTCGTCGGCATCTACCTCGAAGAGCGCGATCTGGTGACGATGTTCGGCGATGAGTACCGGCGCTATCGCGAAAAGGTCGCGATGCTGGTCCCGGGCATTTTCTGAAAAGCGACTATCAATCATGCAGGACGCGCTCATCAGAATAGACCTGAAGGGCGCGTTCTGCTGCGGAATGTTGCTTACGCCTTGCTCGCCCAGCTACGGTGAACAAGCCGCACACCCGATCCG
Source organism: Bradyrhizobium icense (assembly GCF_001693385.1). Classification (NCBI taxonomy): domain Bacteria; kingdom Pseudomonadati; phylum Pseudomonadota; class Alphaproteobacteria; order Hyphomicrobiales; family Nitrobacteraceae; genus Bradyrhizobium; species Bradyrhizobium icense. Next base: position 2,761,913 of record NZ_CP016428.1, on the reverse strand, counting down.
CCGAAATACGGAAGAAAGCCGCCGGGCATCCGGTGTCAGCACCAGCCCTTCTTCCAGTGGCCGGGCGGGCAACCACGGCCGCGCCAGCCGACCTTCCGGCCGCGGCTCCAACCAAACGGGCGATAACCGTGCCCGCGGCCCCAACCATGCCCGCGGCCGTGCCCGCCCTTTACTTCGATCAGATCGCCCTTGACCAGAGAGTCCTGGACCAATGGATAGCCGCGAGGCATTGCCGTTGCCGGAGACATGAAAGCGATTGGTAGTGTGAGTGCGATTCCAAATAGTAGCTTGCGCATCGGCCGTCCCGTCCAAGTTGGAGATGCCATCACAAGCAGGAAAAAGTGGCAATAGTTCCGCGCGATTGAGGCGGACTTCCGAAAGCCGCCATTGGGACGCCGTTCCCATCAAAAATCAGCAAGGGCAGGCGAACGCGCGGGCGGCGTCATTTCTTCACCCGGCAGCCGAAAAAATTAGGGAACGACATCCATCGTCCCGCGTTACAGGAGTGAGCAGGTAGTTCAGGAAAGGAGAAATCCACCAGAAATATCAGCTCAAAAGCCCCGTCAGTTATCTCAGATAGCTGGCGGGGTTTTGATTGGGAGAGGATTGTGCCCTACGCGCTGTTCGCCGACGACAGGCAGATCGGGCCTAACCTGCCGACCGAGGCAGAGGTGTGGAAGCAGGCCCTCGATGCTTCCCTGATTTCCGATCTTCCCGTTGCTGGCGAAGCAGGCGGGCTGGTTCTGCCGGCCCGCTACCACGTGAAGGAAATCAGGGAAGAGTACTGCGCGCCGGATCCGGCCTGGAAGCTTCCGGACGAAATCTCCTGATGCCGCGCCTTGCCAGCGCCTCACGCGTCCCTGTTATGCCTGCTTGACGAAGGTCAGACCGCTCACGGTCAGCCGTTCCTCGCTGGTTTCGCCTTCGGCCACCAGCCTTTCAAGATAGGTTTCGAGTTCCGGCAGCTTGCGGTCGAAATCGGCACCAAGGCCCATCAGCTCGCAGGTCTTCCTGATGCGCTCGATGGGTTTGTCGAAAATGTTGATCTCGGTATGCATCCAGCCTCCTATTCCCGCGACAATTCATAGTGGCCCCAGGAGTTCCAAAGCGCTCCCCTGCCTCCCGGGGCAAGCTGCTGATCCCGTTCGAGGAACCGGGCTCAGGAACGCGCCCTGTTCGATTCCGGGGTGCCCAGCATGCAAGCCGGCGATTTATTAGGAGCGACTTCACACCTGGAGTGTGCCGGCAATAACCATGTCGGCACCGCCGCGTTACGGTCTTGAATTCCCGGTTCCCCGGCGATATCAAGTGCGCACTTGGGCTACAATCGGACGATCATGCTGAAGCAACTAATTGTGTGCGCACTGGGAGCCGCGATCGTCCTGATCGTGCTTTCATTCGCGCCCTCTGTTGCCCAAGCCCATGTCGCCCATGCGCACCACGCTGCCGCTGATATTCACGGCCCACGGGGTCATGCCGCCTCTAATCCATCCGAACGGGCGGTGACGCAAGCAGTGTTGCAACAGGCTCAGCGGGGACAAACCGAGACACCTGCCACTTCTGACCGGAATTGCGTCGGCGCCTGCACCTTGACATGCGCCGCTTGCTGTGCGGCCGGGTTGCCGAGCTTTGTGCAACTCGTCCCCCTCCCCCGGTCGACAACACGTGTGGTATTTGTCGCATCCCCGATAACGCCACACCGCGCGCCTGATTCCCTCAGGCGCCCTCCCAAATCCTTGATCTGAACGCAAACGATCCGTGAATTTGCGCGGCCGGCTTACGGTCCGAAGCTGACGGTCATTCAGACTGAAGGATTTTTGGTATGCTTTCCCATTTCGGGCGCGCCCTGCGTGCTCTCGCGGCAGTCGCAGCTCTGTCTGCTGCGCTCGCTCCCGCTTCCGCCCATGAGGGTCATGACCATGGCGAACAACCTGCCGTCTCGACAGGCGCGTTGCCGCGTGGCGAGGCCGATTCCGACATATTCGAGATCGTTGCCGTCGTCCGCGGCGACCATCTTGAGATCCATCTCGACCGGTTCGCTACGAACGAACCAGTGACCGGCGCGGTACTTGAAGTCGAAACTCCCGGCGGCTCCGCAACGGCTACCGAGAATGGCGATGGCACATACCGTCTACCGGCGCCGTGGCTGGCAAAGAACGGACGTACCGACCTCATTTTCACCGTTACGGTGGGAGACGCCACCGACATTTTGCCGATGACCATTCAGACTGCGCGTGAGGCGGCGCAAAGTGCCGTACAGGGGGACGCGTCGGCTCACGGCGAACACATCGGCAAGGCTTCGTTCCTTCCCGCTCTGGGCGGCCTGCTGGCGGGTACTCTGCTAACCGCCATCGCACTTCGCGGGAAGCGAGCGGCGGCCATTGTCGTCCTCCTTGCGGCGCTCACGGGCGTCCGCGGGACGAAAGCGCATGAAGGCCACGGCCATGAGGAAGACAAGGCGCAGGTCGCGATCAGCGCCGTTTCAGGAGAACGCGCCCAGCGCCTGCCGGATGGGACGGTGTTCGTGCCCAAGACGGTGCAGCGGATATTTGCGCTGCGGACGCTGGTCGCCGAACAGGCGAAGCACAGGAAGGTCACCGAACTTCCAGGCAGGATCATTCCCGATCCCAATGCCAGCGGGTATGTGCAATCCGCCGTGGGCGGCCGGCTTTCCGCGCCGCCGGAGGGTTTTCCCCGGCTGGGCACACGGGTCAAACAGGGCGATATCCTGGGCTATGTCACGCCGCCGATTCAGGCGATCGATATTTCCGACATGCGGCAGCGCCAGGGCGAGCTCGATCAGCAAATCTCGATCGTGGAACGCAGGTTCGCGCGTTACGAACAACTCGCGCCCTCGGGTGCCATATCCCGGACTCAGCTCGAAGATACAAGGCTGGAGCTGGAAGGGCTGCGCGAGCGGCGCGCATCGATCGAAAAATCGCGCCGCGAACCCGAACCGCTGATCGCCCCGGTCGCAGGCGTCATCGCTGAAGGCAGCGCCGTGGCAGGCCAAATCGTTCAGCCGAGCTCCATCGTATTCAACATCATCGATCCCGCGCGGCTATGGGTCGAAGCGCTCAGCTTCGAGAACATCGAGCCCTCGCAAGGCGCGCGGGCCTCGACATATACGGGCAGGAATTACGACCTCATCTATCGGGGTACCGGCTTCGCCGACCGCAGCCAGTCGGTGCCGGTGCATTTTGCCGTAACGGGCGACACGGCGGGGCTCAGGGCCGGCCAGTTCCTGACTGTATTGGCCGGCACCGACGAAACAAAGGAGGGTCTTGCGGTGCCGCGCAGCAGTGTCGTGCGCGGGTCGAATGGCCAGGATTTCGTGTACGAGCACGTCGCGCCCGAGCGGTTCATGGCAAGGAGCGTGCGCACGGAGCCTCTCGACGGCGACCGTGTGCTGATCGTGTCCGGCTTCGCTCCGGGCAAGCGGATCGTGTCGCAAGGCGCGGACCTTCTCGATCACGTACGTTGAAGGAACACGTTCATGTTCACATTCCTGGTCAGCGCCTCCCTCCGCAACCGCCTCCTTGTTCTTGCGCTGGCGGGCATCCTCGTTGTGCTCGGCGCCTACACCGCGCGCCAGCTCCCGGTCGACGTGTTCCCCGACCTCAATCGTCCAACCGTCACGATCATGACGGAATCGGAAGGCTACGCCCCGCCGGAAGTCGAGCAGCTCGTCAGCTTCCCGATTGAAACCCAGATGAATGGCGTACCGGGCGTCAGCCGCGTGCGGTCGGTCTCCGGCATCGGCCTCTCGATCGTCTACGTCGAGTTCGACTGGGGAACCGATATTTACCGCAACCGTCAACTGGTCGCGGAACGGCTCGCGCAGGTGCAGAACCAACTGCCTTTGAACGTCACGCCGCAGATCGGCCCCATCAGCTCGATTATGGGTCAAATTCTGCTGGTCGCGGTGACGTCGAAGACGGCCTCCCCGATGGAGGTCCGCGAGATCGCCGATTTCACGATCCGGCCGCGGCTGCTCGCCATACCCGGCGTCGCACAGGTGATCCCGATCGGCGGCGAGGTCCGCCAGTACCGGATTGCGCCGCTGCCCTCTGCGTTGCGCGCACTCGGTGTGAGCTACGAGCAGGTCGAGCTGGCGCTGAGGCAGTTCGGCACCAATACCGGCGGTGGGTTCACCGATCAGAACGCCCGCGAATATCTGATCCGGAATATCGGGCGCACCACGAGCCTGGAAGACCTGCGCAACATCGTCGTTACCACCGTCGACGGACGCCCTATTCTGCTGCGCCAGGTGGCCAACGTCGACTTTGCGCCCAAGGTCAAGCGGGGCGATGCGGGGTATATGAGCAGGCCCGCTGTGATCGTCTCGGTCGAGAAGCAGCCCAATGTCGATACCGTGCGGCTGACGCAACAGATCACGCAGGCGCTCGCCGAGCTGGAGCCCAGCCTGCCGTCCGGCGTGAAAGCCAACGAGATCATCTTCCGGCAGGCGGACTTCATTGAAAACTCGATCCAGAACCTCGAACGGGTATTGCTCGAAGCAGCGCTCGTCGTGGCGGCCATCCTGTTCGCGTTTCTCCTCAACTGGCGCACCACGGCAATCTCGCTTACGGCGATCCCGGTCTCGATCCTGACCACGGCCATCATCTTCACGCTGCTCGGTCTGTCGATCAACACGATGACCCTGGGAGGACTTGCTATCGCCATCGGCGAACTGGTCGACGACGCGGTCGTCGATGTCGAGAACATCTTCCGCCGACTGCGCGAGAACAGGGAGCAAGGTAACCCCCGTTCAGTCTTCGACGTGGTGGTTTCGGCATCCAACGAAGTGCGATCGGGTATAGTCTATGCCACGATGATCATCGTCCTTGTGTTCGTACCGCTGTTTGCGCTCTCGGGCATCGAGGGACGACTGTTTGCACCGCTGGGCCACGCCTACATCATCTCGATCCTCGCGAGCCTGGTGGTTTCGATCACGCTGACCCCCGTTTTGGCCTACTACCTGCTGCCGGGAATGAAGCGGCTGGCAGAACGGGAGAGCTGGCTCGTTCGCAAGCTCAAGTCCGCCAACCATGCGGCGCTTCGGTTCGCTTTCGCCCGCAAGGGATTGCTGCTTGGCCTGACGGCCCTCGCCGTGTTGGGCGCCGGCGCGGGCGCATTCGCCTTGAAGCGCGCGTTCCTGCCGGCGTTCAACGAAGGTACTTTCACGATCAACATTGCGTTCGCCCCGGGGGTGTCGCTTTCGGAATCCAGCCGGGTGGGATCGGTCGCGGAACGCCTGCTGCTCGATGTGCCGGAAGTGATCAGCGTTGGGCGGCGGACAGGGCGCGCCGAGCTGGATGAGCACGCGGAAGGCGTCCATTCCTCGGACCTTGAAGTCGATCTCAAGCCCTCGCACCGGCCAAAACCCGAGATCGTCGCGGATATCCGTTCTCGGCTTTCGGTGCTGCCGCTTTCGATCAATGTCGGGCAGCCGATCTCGCACCGGCTCGATCACCTGCTCTCAGGCGTTCGTGCCGAACTCGCCCTCAAACTGTTCGGTGACGACCTCGACACGCTGCGAAATAGCGCGGAAGAACTCCGCGGGAGGCTCGCGAAGATTGAAGGCATTCAGGACCTCCAGGTCGAAAAGCAGGTGCGCATTCCGCAGCTCGAAGTCCGCGTCGATTACACGCGCGCTGCCTTGTATGGAGTGCAGCCCGGCGCCGTCACGGAACAATTATCGCGGCTGTCGAGCGGGCGCGTCATTTCGCGCGTGGTCGACGGCTACAAACGCTACGACGTGGTCTTGAGGCTGCCCGAGCGGCTGCGCACGACCGAGAAGCTCGGCGAACTCCTGATCAAGACCCCCTCCGGCTGGATACCGGCACGTCAGATTGCAGATGTGAAGGAAACGGATGGACCGAACCAAATCCTGAGAGAGAACGGCCGCAGGCGCATCGTCGTGCTTGCGAACTCCGACGGCAAAACCGACATGGCGGAGATCGTGCGCCGCATTCGCGCCGAATTGCAGGCGACCAGCCTTCCGCAGGGCGTCACCGCGAACCTTGAAGGCACATTCCAGGCTCAGGAGGAAGCCAGCCGCAGAATCGGGATTCTTTCCGCTCTTTCGCTCGCGCTGATCTTTGCGATTCTCTACAGCCGCTACCGCTCCACGGTGCTGGCCTTGATCATCATGGGCGGGGTGCCGCTGGCGCTGGTCGGTTCGGTCGCGGCGCTGGCGCTGACCGACCAGCCGCTGTCTGTCGCCAGCATGGTCGGATTCATCACACTGACGGGAATCGCGACACGCAACGGGATTCTCAAGATAAGCCACTACATCAATCTTGCTTTGCAGGAACGGATGCCGTTCGGGCCCGAGCTTGTGATCCGCGGAAGCCTCGAGCGAATGACGCCGGTGCTGATGACTGCGCTGTCCGCGGGGCTTGCGCTGCTGCCACTGCTTGTCGCTGCCGACGAGCCGGGCAAGGAAATCCTGCATCCCGTCGCAGTGACGATCTTCGGCGGGCTTATCAGCGCGACCCTGCTCGATGCACTGATTACGCCGGTGCTATTTCTCATGTTTGGCAGAAGGCCGCTGATGCGGCTGATGCAACGGCAGTCCGATGAGTCTGTCGGGGATCACGCTGCCTCACATTCCTATTGATCGCTCACGTCTTGAAAGGAGACCGCCCATGAAGTTCAGATATCTCGCTCTCGGCGCCGCTCTACTGGCCGGGATTCCGGCATACGCACACGAGCCGAAAGGTTCGCATGGGGGGCGTGTTGGCGATGCCGGCGCTTACCATGCGGAACTCGTCGTGAAGGATAAAACGATCGAGATCTTCCTGACGGGTGAAGACGACAAACCGATTGATCCGAAGGGCTTCAAAGGTGTCGCCATCTTCAACTTGGGAGGAAAGGCAGAGCGCATAACGCTCGCTCCTTCGGAGAAAAACGCGCTAAGCGGAACGTCGGCTACGGCCCTGCCAGCCCATCTCAAAGGAGCGGTTCAGTTCACCGCGCCCGACGGCAAGACCGCAACTGCGCGGTTTGATTGATGCGCCCTTCGCTCTATCGGCGCGCCAATGCCTAGTCCCTGCCCACCATGGCCTGAAACACCCGCCTCACCTCTGCCTGCGTCTCGCGCACCCTCGCCTCCAGCGTCGAGAAATCCGGCGTGTCGCCGGCGCGCGCCATCACGCGCAAGAGGTTCTCTCCCGACGCCTCCGGTTTGAATTTGCCGGTGACGCAAAGCCTGAGGATTTGCGTGAGGTCGTGATAAAGCCGTGCCGCCGAGCGCAAAATCTCGGCATCGGATTGCGGCAGCACGCCGAGGCGTGCGGCGTTGTCGAGCACCTGCAGCGTGGAGACGCTGAGGATCTCGGGTTTCTCCGAGGCGTGAACGAGCTGCAAATATTGCGCGATGAAATCGATGTCGACCAGGCCGCCCGCGGCGAGCTTGAGGTCCCAGATGTCGTCCTCGCCCTTTTCCAGCGCAATCGCCCGGCGCATGTCGGCGACGTCGCCGGCAGTAGAGGCCGCATCGCGCGGCCGCGTCAGCACGTTGCGGATGGTGTCCTCGATCTCTTTCCGAAACGCCGGTGAAGCCGAGATCACCCGCGCTCGCGTCAGCGCCATGTGTTCCCAGGTCCAGGCTTCGCGTTCCTGATAATCGGAAAAGGAATCGATCCGCGACGCCAGCGGCCCGGCGCGGCCCGACGGGCGCAGCCGCATGTCGACCTCATAGAGAACGCCGTAATTGGTCCGCGTGGTAAACGCCGAGATCAGCCGCTGGGTCAGGCGCGTAAAATACTGCGCGCCATGCAGCGATCGTTCGCCGTCGGAATCGGGATCGTCTGCATCGAAATCGTACAGCAGGATCAGGTCGAGATCGGAAGATGCCGTCATCTCGCGGCTGCCGAGCCGGCCCATCGCGAGGATCGCGGTCTCCTGTCCCTTGATGCGGCCGTACTGGGTCGCGAACTGGTCTCTCACCAGGCCGTGCACGGTGTGCACGATCCCCTCTGCGACGTCGGCGAAGGCGACGCCAGCATGCTGGGCGGAAACCGTGCCGGACAGGATCCGCGTGCCGATCAAGAACAGGCTCTCCTGCCCGGACAGCCGCAGGCGATCGAGGAAGTCTTCGTAAGAGTCTGCGTCCTTCAGCGTCGCCGCCAGCCGCACCGACAATTCCTTCTGGTCCGGCATTGCGCCGAAGAAACGGGGATCGATCAAACCGTCCATGATCTGCGGCTGGCGCGCCAGCATGTCGCCGAGCCGCGGCGCTGCGCCGAGGATCAAGGCTACCAGCGCGACCAGGTCGCGGTTCTGGCTCAACAGTGAAATCAGCCGGCCGCCGCGTTGCAATGCGCCGAGAAAACGATCGAACGTGGTCACGGCGTCGTCGGGGTCTTCGGCATGCGCGAGACCGTGGAGCAGGCCGGGCACGAATTCGATGAAGGCTGCCTTGGTCGCCTCGTTGCGAAGCGCGCGAAAGTTGCCTTGCATCCAGAGCTGCAGGGTGCCAGCCACGGCGACCGGCTTCTTGAAGCCGAGCGTCGTCAGGTGATCGAGCAGACGCGCATCCTCAGGCCCGCCGCCATAGTTGAGCTGCGGCAGCTTCACCGTGCCGGTCGGATCGCCCTCGAACAACTTTCCGTAATGTCCCTGCACGACATTGAGGTGGCCGACCAAGTCCTTCGCAAAGGCCGCCCGGCTCTCATAGCCGAAGAAGTTCGCAAAACGCTCCACGGCCTCGGCGTCTTCCGGCAACGTGTGAGTCTGTTCGTCGCACATCATCTGCAGCCGGTGCTCGACGCAACGCAAGAACTCGTAGGCCGCGGTCAATTCGTCACAGGCCTGAAAGCCGATCCAATTGCTGGTCGCCAGCACCTGCAACGCATGGAGCGTGGAGCGCACCCGCAGTTCCGGATGGCGGCCGCCGGCAATGAGCTGTTGCGTCTGCGCGAAGAACTCGATCTCGCGGATGCCGCCGCGGCCGACCTTGACGTTATGGCCTTCGACCGCGATCTCGCTCTGGCCGCGGTAGGTCTGCATCTGACGCTTCATGTCGTGAACGTCGGCGAGCGCGGCAAAATCCAGGTGCTTGCGCCAGACGAACGGCGACAGTTCCGCGATCAGCGTCTCGCCGGCCTTGGCATCGCCGGCGCAAACGCGCGCCTTGATCATCGCGGCGCGTTCCCAGGTGCGCCCTTCCCGCTCGTAGTAATGCAGCGCCGCTTCCGTCGAGATCGCCACCTGCGTCGAGGCCGGATCGGGGCGCAGGCGCAGGTCGACGCGGAACACATAACCCTCGCCGGAGCGTTGCTGCAGCAGGCGGGCGAGCGCCTGCGTCACCCGCACGAAGAACGGCGCCGGCTCGATTTCTGCCACCAGCGAGGTGGCGGCGGGATCGAAGAAAACGATCAGGTCGATGTCGCTCGAGTAGTTCAACTCGCCCGCGCCCATCTTGCCCATCGCAAGCACGATCAGACCAGAGCCCTCTTCCGGCCGGTCGTGATTGAGCGCCGTCATGCGGCCGCGCGCGACCTCCTGACGCAAGAGAAAGCGCAGCGCCGCCTGCACGGAGACGGTTGCAAGATCGGTCAGCGCCGCCGTGACCCGCATCACCGGCCAGACCCCGCCGATGTCGCACAGCGCGATCAGCAACGCGGCTTCCGACTTCATGCGGCGAAGCAGAAGCATCACCTCGGCCTCGCCCGCGGCAGCGAGTACGTCGCGCGTGGCTTTCTCGATCAGCGAGGTGAGATGCGGTTCCGGGTCGCACGCCAGCAAGCGGAGCAGCCGACCGGCGTCGGCCCGGATCAGGTCGAACAGATACGGCGAGAACTCGACGATGCCGAGCAGGATGGTCCTGGCGAACGGGCGATCCAGCCACGCCTTGATCTCAGCCGATTGCTCCGGCTCCAATTCGGCGAGCCAGTCTCCCAGGCGCTGTTCGGCGTTGCCAGTGGCCGTGATATGCGGCCCGCTGACGAACCGCGCGGCCAAGGCAGAAGAGTTCATGCCACCTTCTGTGGCACATCCTGCGTTTGGGCCGCAAGCCTGCCGCCCGCTGGAGCCCGGTTCTGATGGGATCAGAACCGGGCCCCAGCCCTAAGTTTTGACGCGTTTTCTTCACGCGAACCGGCGTCCACTTCGCTCGAAAACGCTATGGCAGATAGCGCCGGGACGACCAGCGTCGCGGTCAGGCCGGGATGCGAATCCCCTAACCTGAGTTCGCCGCCGTGCAGGGTCGCCACCGCGGACGCCAGGCTAAGGCCGAGACCGGAACCCGGCAGCGTGCGGCTCGCCTCCAGCCGCACGAACCGCTCGACCGCGTGCTTGCGATCCGGTTCAGGAATACCGGGCCCATGATCGGTGACGCTGAGCAGCACATGGTCGCCCTCGCGCCGCGCCTCGATGAGGATCTCCCGGGTGCGCGCCGCTGCGGCGGGGTCCAGCGGCTGCACCACCGGCGAGTGCTTGCCGTACTTGATGGCGTTCTCGACCAGATTGGCGAGTGCCTGGCTGATCAGCTCGCGGTTGCCGTGAAGCCGTGCGCTTGCGGCCTTGACGCGGAGCGTCATGCCGTCGTCTTCGGCCAGCGGCTCATACAATTCGTGGATGCCCTTGGCGACGTCGGCGGCGTCGAAATCATCCATGTTGCCGCGCGCCTGTCCGGACTCGGCGCGCGCAATCATCAACAGCGCGTTGAAGGTGCGGATCAGGCCGTCAGATTCCTCGATGGTTCGCTCCAGCGCCGCGCGGTATTCGGCCTCGCTGCCTGAGCTTGCCAGCGCCTCCTCGGCGCGGTTGCGCAGGCGCGTCAGCGGCGTCTTCAGATCGTGCGCGATGTTGTCGGAGACTTCCTTCAGCCCCGTCATCAGCGCCTCGATGCGCTCCAGCATGGCATTGAGGTTTTCCGCGAGACGGTCGAGTTCGTCGCCGGAGCGTCCGACCGGCAGGCGCCCGGAAAGGTCGCCCGCCATGATGCGTCTTGTGGTGCCGGTCATGGCGTCGATCCGCTGCAGCACCCGCCGCGCTACGAAGATACCGCCGCCGATGCCGAGCACGATGACGACCAGGAGCGACCATTGCGCGGCGTTAGCGACGATGCCAAACAGCCGGCGCCGCTCCTCCAGGTCGCGGCCGACCAGCAGGCGGAAACCATTGGTGAGTTCGGTGACATGCACCAGCGCGCGGTGATCCGCAGTGTCCTGCTCGTCGAGCCGGCGATAACCGGTCTCCGACCAGCCGGTTGTGGCCATCACGCCCGGCGCCAGCGCGCCGACATTGCCGCCGATCGCCTTCCCCTCCGGCGTGGTGACGAGATAGAGGTTGGCGCCTGGCCGCAACGCCCGGTTGCCGAGCGTGAAGACGAGGCCGCGCAGGCCGCGGCGCGTATAGATGTCGGTAATCTCCGCGGTTTCGGCGTTCACCGTGGCAGTGATCTGCTCGTTGATCAGCCGCCGCGTATTCCAGGCAAAATAGCCCAGCAGCGACGCCGCAAACAGCGCAAACAAGAACAGATAGACCAGCGTCAGCCGGAACGCCGTGGTGCGGATCAGCTTACCGAAGGCCGTCACGGATCATGTATCCATTCTGAGCGTCGCGTCTGCTATCACTGATCGTCGTCATGATTTTTATTTCCTTTTATTTCCATTATGTTATCTGCATCTGCTATCGTCTGATTTCACTGAAAATCGCCGAACGCCGGCCGGTTCTGGCGAAAAAATGGTAAGTTGACGCGGCTCTCCCTTCTAAAGTATCCGTGACTGCCACATATCCAAAACAGGCCGATTTTGGAACAACTGACCCACACGAGCGAAGCATCCGTGACGGTAGCTGGTAAGCGGAAGGGGAACGTTAAAGTGGCACTCAATTCGAACCAAGTTAAATCCCTGCAAGCTGGCGTTCATGCGGACGCCGGGGGGCTATATCTGGTGGTGCGCAAAAGCGGTGATCGGGTATGGGCCTTCCGCTTTACCGACCTCGAAGGCAAGCGGGCGCAGATGGAGTTCGCCAAGGCTGGCGACCGCGACAGCCCAAGCGGTGACGCTCTGACCCTAAGCAGCGCGCGCGAGAAGGCGCGCGACTATAAAGTCGCGTTGAAGCGCGAGGGCATCGATCCGCGCGTCAAGAAGCGGGCCACCGGTCAGGGTAGCAAGACGTTCAAGGAGTTTGCCGAGGAGCAGTACCCTGTTTGGTGCCAAGGGCTGTCCGAAGAGGAGTTGAAGCAGTGGCAGCGCTCCATCCGGGACGTGCCGAGCCTGCACGACAAGAAGCTCCAGGAGATCACGACCGAGCACGTGTTGGAAGCGCTCAAGGCGATCTGGACCTTGAAGCCGGTTACAGCGTCACGGACGCGCCAGCGGATCGAGCGGCTGATGGACGCTGCCAAAGCGTTGAGACTGCGCACGGGCGAGAACCCGGCCGCATGGCGCGGCAACCTCAAACATCTGCTGCCGTCGCCCCGCAAGCTGAATCGCAAGAAGGGGCATCGGTCCGCGCCATATACGAAGATGCCGCAAATGATGACAGGGCTGCGCTATGATGCCGGCAACGCGGCGCGCTGCACAGAAGTCGGCATCCTCACCGTGTCGCGGAGCCAAGAAATCCGGCTGATGGAGTGGACGGAGCTCGACTTCGAAGCAAGGACGTGGATGGTTCCGGCTGAGAAGATGAAGATTAAGGGCGAGCTAGAGCCGAAGCCGCATCTCGTCCCGCTGTCAGATCAGGCCATCGAGATCATCCAATCGATGCCGCGCACAGACAAGTACGTGTTCCCCTCCGACCACGCCGAGCAACATCAGCCGTTCCGGGCAAACGCGCTTGTCGGGGCCATCGAGCGGACTGCCGTCAAATCCACCATGCATGGCTGCCGCACGAGCTTCCGAAATTGGGGCGCTGACAACAAGGAGCACAATTTCCGCCGCGAAGTGCTTGAGTTCTGCCTGTCGCACCGTGTCGGCGATGAGGCTGAACTGTCGTATTGGGACAGCGAGATGATCCAGCGGCGCCGCGACGCGCTGCAGGCGTGGGCTGACTTCATCAAGCCGCGCAAGAATACGTCGGGCGAGCAGCCGCCCGAAAGCAAGCGGCAAAGGCTCAAGCTCGTCGCCTAACGAGGCGCACCAAGATTTCAGTGAGCGACCTATACGATTCACCTCTTAGCCCCACTTGCGCACGGACTTGATCGCACTCTCCACGACCTCGGCACCGCTGTTCATTGGCAGCACCTTGTGTGAGCCGGTATGCTCCACGATCTGTTAGTAAAAGGGGGGCCAGTCGGTCGTTGTGGAAGGCCCGGCAGGTCAATGTCAGCTTGCCGGCCTGTTCCACCATAGCGGCCAGGATTTCGGATGGCAGTGGCCTTGGTTCACCGCCGAATAAGCGGAGAGGCAATCGAGATAACGCTTGCCTTGCGAATCCCACGCCCAGACGCCTTCGCCGCGCGACAGAATCACACCGAGCGGCTCGTAGTGGTGGGCGCCGATGCGCACTTCCGTCGCGATGAAATCAGGGACCGGTAGCTCCTCGCCGTCGTCGACTTCGTCTACCGGCCACATGAGAACTTCTTCCCGTCTTGATCCGTCAAAGCGTGCGGTGTCCACACATCAGGTGAGCGCTTCGGCCGATTGCAAGTTGCGACTGTGTGATGGTCGTTTACCCTCTTCGAAGCGCACAGTATCAATTTTGCAACCATGGTGTATTCTGAATCTTGCACGTCGATTGTCGACTTGCATCGAGCCAACTTTTGGGATCACGGAGGGCAACATGGCCAAGAAAGCGAAGAAGGCAAAGGCAAAGGCAAAGAAGACAGCCAAGAAGAAAAAGAAGTAGCGGTTCAGCGAAACCTCTTACTATCCGGATAACATCTGAGGTCCGTTACGCCCTTTGCAGCACGGACAGGCCGCAGCTTTCGCCAACAGAATATCCGCGCAACAAACAGTCAGGCCGGACCATTATGCAGATGGCTGCTGCATAACGGTCCGGTTTTTCTTTGGGCTTGATCAAGCTCTCGTTATTGCGCGCGCCGGATACTGGAACACTGTAGCTCGGGTTTCCTTCGAGCAAATGCTTGGCAACTTACGCGGCCATAGGCGCTCGCCTGTCGGAATGGCGTCGCACGTCAGCTATAAGTCATTGTTGGGATGGTAGGCGCACCAGGGCTCGAACCTGGGACCCGATGATTAAGAGTCCCGAAGATCATCAGGTCTAACAATGACTTGGCGGAAAACTGGCCTAATTAGCGGCCTTTGATTTCGTTTGGGAATTGTCTTTTAGGCAAACCTCGCCCGACTTGTGATTAGCCGGGAGAACCGCGCATCTGCAAGTCGTGCTCTAGACCAGCCTCAGGACTCAAAGCAACGTAGCCGCAGAGTGCGTGCTTCCCTGCTCTCGCCGACCATGTGTTGGCGCCTGACAAATTTACCCGTCATCTCCGTTCTTCTTCTACGATCACTTTGCGGCCTCTTGTGAAGAGAACAAAGAGGCCAAGCACGATACTGCCGCAAGTCCAGATCGAGATAATGAACCCAGTCCCCAAAGTCGTTCCTATAGCGGCCCCCGCTCGACCCGCCTCGCTTCCTGTGGTCGCCATCGGCAGCACGGCGGACCAGTACGAAAATAACCACGCAACCATCAGACCATTAAACAAAAGGAACAAAATCAAAAACAACCAACCAAAGAAACCGCGCTTGCGTTTCTCCGTCCGTATGATCCGCGTTGGCTTTGCGTTATTTGCAGGTGAATTGATAGCTATCCGAGGCGCTGAACTTGCGCGATTTTGAAGGTCGGGCGGTCTAGCGATCCAAGCAGCAACGTCCGGCACCGAACCCGCCGTCTGCCAGTCTGAAAAGCCAGGTCTCCAGATTACTGCTTCACTTGGGTCTCGAAGCCGGGACAATGTCCGAACCAACTCCTTAAGCGACATTGGTCCAACTGATTGACCTTGGTCCTCGTAGTACCAACCCTCATTCATGATGCTGCCCCGCCGACCGGCATTCCCCACGAATTGTAGAGTGCCGCATGCTCGACCCGATTGTCGAGGCCTGACTGGCGTCGGCCCTTAGATCCGCAATTCCCAACTACTCACCGTGTGCACCGGCCCGCTCAGCTTGGTCATAGCTGTAGTGCGCCTACAAATATTGAACTTGAGAGGATAGTGAGAGTAGCAGGCAGTGGCCCCTGCGTCCCGAACCCGGTTATTGCAGCGTACAGCGTTGAAAAGTCTGTATTTTTGGTTCCGTACGCTTACGATTATCCCCGTTCGTTTCAGGCGTAGCCGGGGTTATTCTGGGGTTGGCCCCGAGGCTGGATTGATTTCAGCCGATGATCTTTCGGTTGTCGCGGGGAGACGCAACCACCGATACCGACATTTGCTGATCGTAGCTGTTTGAAGCGTGCTCGGTCCCTGGCACCGAGCATCCGCGCCGGGCTCGCTGTCTCTGCATTAATCGCGATTGCAAACGACCAGTCGCACAACTGAGCACACATGAGCTTCTTCAAGCGATTACGGCGCACAATTCAGAGCACGAAGTGATCCCAACTTCCGTAGTGCTCGCGGCTGCGTCGACCTCGAGGTAGGCTCAGCGCGATCAGGATTAGTCCGGCGAGGACACCTGTCGCGCCCCCAAAGATTAGAGGCCACACGGGATACAATCTTACTCGCCTAGCTCATGAATGGTAGGGGCATGTTGACGACGGAACCCGTGGAAAAACGTGGGCATGGCAATTCGGAATCCCTGCCATGTGTTAGCGGCCGGAACCGGGGACGGCCGCACAGATTCGTCTCGGGCAGGACCAATCTTCGATGCTGACTTTCAAGGAAAGATGCCCCACCATCTGCGCCTTGCGCGGCGGTGCCATCTGCGTCTTGCAGGAGGCCGGCACGATCCGCGAGTGTGAGGAGCACGGCTGGATGTAGGACCGTGCCGATCCGCATGCCCGCGAGCGCGCCGTTGCGATCGCGTCAGCATCCGCCGACGGGCGTCTCTGCAGAGGGCGATCGCCGGGCTCCGCGACATATTGGAGTCGATCGGCGACACCTGCCCGGAGTGCCCGCCGGCCTGAGTGCGGCTGCGCGATCGGACCTACGAATGGCGTCTTGTGATTGGAATGTTCTTCTCTTGAAAACCCGTCAGGGTGGTCGGATACTGGACCGGGTCCTTGGCTATCACCAATCCGAGGAGGACGATCATGGCGATCCAGATCGTGATGAACCGCACCGGCGACAGCCGTCATCTTTTCGACTCCCACGACGCACAAGAACTGATGAAGGCGGAGCAGCGATTCTATGAACTGACGAAGGCCGCGTTCACCGCCGCGATCCGGACAGGTCCCGATCAGATCTCGCGGATCCGATCCTTTGACCCCACTGCGGAAGAAACCGTCTTCTTCCCCAGGTTGGTCGGCGGGTAGTCGGGTCTTTCTGACATGTTCGGCTTTCGAACGCTGCCGCCAGGTGGCCGCTCCCGCAAGAGAGCGACGCGAGCCCTCTTCATCCGGCACGGCTCCGAGGGTACGCCGGAGGGCCGATCGCTGCGGCTATTGCGAAAATGGCTGTCGCCGAACCAGTTGGAGCAGTTCGGCAGACGGGGCTACTTTGAGGTCGTCGGAAGCGACAGCGGAAAGCGGTACAGGATCCACGCCGGGGCCTCGGTGAACGTGTGCGAGATCGACGAAAGAGGTCGCCTGCAGGAGGGCTTGTGTTTCATGCCGATCGGCGCGCTGCCGATCGGAGATGTCATGCTCGCCCAGAAGATCGCGTTGGAGACATGCGAGGACAAGGCGCGGGCCGTGGCCCGCAGGTTCACTCCGAACGGTTTCCATTTCAGACAAACCCGACCTCTCGGCTGACGCCGCGAACCTCATCGCGGCTCGGTCTTGTGATCAAACGCCCGCCGAGGGCATCAAATCGTTAGCCGCTGTTTTCACCTCCCAGCACGACGCTCGTATAGAGCGAGCGCTGGCATCCGCGCGAGTCCCCGATGTCAATGCCTCATACTCTGCGCGGCCTGTTCGCATGGGCTCATGCACCGGCGGCAGGCTTCGGCGCAGATACGGCAGCGTTCGTGCATTTGGCATGCTTTTCACATTCCTCGGCGCACAGCCGACAAGCAGCGGCGCAGGCGTCCAGCATACTACGGATAATCTTCATCTGAGCCGGTACGGCGAGTCGCAATGCGCCCCGTGATGTTGCAGACATCAGCACAGTCCAAGTTCAGTCGGATGCATTAGGTCAGTGATGTCACGTTATCCCCAGCCAAGCAGGCGTCGGCGCAGGAGGTACAGGTCTGAGCACAGGAGTAACACTCTTCGATGCAGCGGATCAGGGCGTCGTTGGTCTGGCCGCGCACTTGAGGGTGCGTACTAATCATCTCTTGAACGTGCATGCGGAACTCCGTCGGGCTAGAGTTACTTGATAGGGACTCAAATTCGAAGTATCAAAAAAGTTCTTTGCGATCAAAGTAGTGCAATACTTACTGAATATGACTCGCTACAAGGAACATTGAGGGCCCGCCGCTGTTGGCGACTAGCAAAATCTAGAGGTCCAATCCTTGTCAGAGGAGACGCTCGCCGGCATCCAGAATTCGAGAAGCTCGCGGCCGGCTACGCGGTGCTGGTAACGTGGCCAGAAATGCGCGACGAAGCCACCTGCAGGATGTGTGGTACGCTCACAGAGGTGAACAGCTTGAGGCAGTGAAAGCCGTTCAGGTGGCCTGCGGTGCAATGAATGACGCCAAGGATCGAAATCCTAGGCCAATGAGCGAAAGAATGCTGCTGGATGGGGTGCCGGAGGGAGCCTTAAAGAAGGGAGACCCTCTTCCCGACGCTTAAATGCAGAAGGTCCGGCAGAGCGCCGCCGATAGAACTCACCAGAACTTCGCATGGCCGCCTGAACGATAGCTGTGCCGAACAGCGCATCACGCTTCGGGGAGCAACTCGCTGTCGATAGCCGGCGGTCGATCTTTGAGCGCCACGCAATGCTACGAGCTCCGAAAAACATGTCGCGCTACTATTCTGGATCGAAACGCGTGCGACATCGGGTACCAACCAGCTCCGCTGCATACTTACAGCTTAGGTCGGCGTGACAACTCTGCCTGTGTCGCGCCGACCGACCGGACGTCGGTCGCTACCTCATCGCGAGCCGCGTCAGCGAAAGGGAACACGCAGCCGGAAGCCTACACTCCCAACGAGCGCGGATACGGCCCGTTATGGCTGGCGTGCTCACGCGGTTACAATGAGGCTTTGTGTGAGACAAACTCTTGCGGCAGGTGATCTTATTCGGCAACTTGGTCGATAGCTGCGGGCACGACCGTGCGCGCCGTCACGCTCAGGTCTGCCCGCTCGCTTTCTGCCCGCGCTGCTCCAAACCCAGAACGATGGTAGGCATATCCGCGCCGCAGAGCCGCCCATTGCTTGCTATGTCACACTCTCGTCGCTGCTGGTGCACAGGGCGAAATCGCCCCCAACTACGATGAGTTGAAGCCAACGTTGCCGCGCCGTACGGGGCGCGCCGAGAACATGCCGGCCTATGAAGGCCAGCCAAGAGCAGCGGAGATAGATGCTGCCGCTTGGTACTCGGACACGCCGTGGCGCGCTGAGGAGTTCGCAGGCTCAACCGCATGATTGCCGGCATATGGGAACGTCTGATGTAAGAGCTGTGTACGTCGGCTTTGTTCGGCCGTGGGAGAGACCGATGGCGTCAAAGACAGTACATCATCCCATCGGCAGTTGCACGCGCACTTGCGCTGGACCTAAGACCCTCCGCGCGGGGCGTGATCGAACGCGCCGATCACTATGCAGGCAAGGCGAAGGGAATCGCATTGCGCGCTTGGGCGGCATCATTTGGCGGGCCGAACAAGTCCCATTCGGATCCGTCGCTTCGCCGGCAGCCCTGCCAACATGCTGTGCGTGAATATTGCCGGTTCTTCCGACCAGCGTCGGGTGCGACATTCCATCGTTGCCTTTCAGGCCAATGAGGCAGGGCCACTTTGTAAGTTGTCAAAAAGAACCCAGCTCGCCTTTCGGAGCACTGCCGCTGGGTGCAGTTGGAGGGCGGTTACGCTCGCGCTGCTCGCAAGCTGTTCCTGAGCGGTCGCAAGAACACAGCGAAAAGGTTAAACTCGCTGTGGAGTGCTCGCTGGCAATTGGCTGCGGCCGATTTCGACAGACGTAAGATCGTGGTGGCAACTCGCTACCCGTCTCCGCTGATTCTGGCACGGCTCCGGCGGTGAGGCTTACTCTAAAACTGCTTTGCGACGAAGGCGCTAGCACCTACGTCCTGCCGTATCTTCGTTGGTGGGCGAACCGAGAGAGATGGGAAACATGCTGGCGGCGGCACAAGAGTGGTTCAAACGAACGTTCATTGATATTTTTCGACAACTGCGCTGGTCGTTTCTGCCGCCGCTAATGGTCTATTTCGCGGCCGGGATTTCCGGGTTGACCGGCATCGTCGGAACGTTCTTTGTCAAGGAGTACCTCGGGCTTACGGCCGCGTTCTTGGCCGCGCTCACGTTTTGGGCGGGGCTGCCGTGGGCGTTGAAAATGCCACTTGGCCACCTGGTCGATTTGGTTTGGCGCTGGAAGGCACTCCTGGTCTATTTGGGTGCAGCGCTGATCGCCGCAAGCCTCGGCATCATGTACGCACTCATCATACATACTGCGGCAATGCGCGAATTGATGAGTGTGGAAGCCTGGTTCGTGGTGAGCAGCCTACTGGCACCAGCCGGCTATGTAGTCCAGGACACGGTTGCGGATGCCATGTCGGTTGAAGCGGTGCCTCGAGTCCGCGCCAACGGCCAACCGCTGTCTGAAGTGGAGATCAAGGCGCTCCATACCACGATGCAGACCCTCGGCCGCATCGCGCTAGTAGGCGGTCTGGTGTTCGTCGCGCTGCTCAATATTGTGATGTTTGCCGGTGTGGAGAACCTTGAACAAAGCCAGAAGGCGGATGTCTACGCTCGCATCTACGCAATGGCGCTTGCCATCCCTCTGGTGTCAGTCAGCGGCGTGATGCTGTCTCAAGTAATGCTTGCTGCACGCGCGAGGCGACTGCGAGAACAGGGGTTTAAAGCGGATGACGCCGAGCGGCTGGTCTATTCGCCGGGTCAAACAACAGAGCCCAACTACTGGATGTTTGGTGGGGGCGCCGCATTTGTGGCGCTAACGCTGGCTATCGGCATCAGCGATACACCGCTGGCACAGGAGATCGTGTTCTGTGGATCGATGGCAATTATCACGATGCTTATCTACCAGCTGGTCCAGAAACTGCCACCTGCCAAGGCGCGTGCGCTGATCGGCACTGCGCTTATCATTTTCGTGTTTCGCGCGGTTCCGCTGCCAGGCGCAGGAGCAACGTGGTTCATGATCGATCAACTCCGTTTCGACCAGCAGTTCCTGTCCGTGCTTTCGCTGATTGCATCTTGTCTCACGCTCATAGGCATGGTGCTGCTGAGACCGCTGATGGCGAGCCGATCAATCGCCTATATTGTTATTCTGCTGACGCTTGCCTCCGGTGTTCTGGCCCTGCCTAACATCGGGCTTTACTACGACGTCAGGAGTGGACTGCACGCCTTACTGGCGGCGTGGTCGATGCGCATTTCATCGCGATTATGGATACCACACTCGAATCTCCCCTGGGCCAGGTCGCGATGATCCCCCTGTTGACCTGGATCGCGCGCAATGCACCGGCCGATCTCAAGGCAACGTTCTTTGCGGTGATGGCCTCGTTCACTAATATGGCGCTGACGGCCAGCAGTTTGCTTACGAAATATTTGAACCAGATATTCTTGGTGACTCGCGAGGTTAAAGACCGAGCGACCGGCACAGTCCAGGTGCCCGCTGATTACAGCCAGCTCGGCTGGCTTCTGGTCACTGTGGCCTTGATCGGAGTACTGGCGCCACTGTTGACCGTGCTTTTGGTGCAGAAATCGCGCCTTCAGACCGATGATTGAAAGAGGCGCGGGAGCCCTCCCTCAATGTGGCGCCAACATCGCCTTTAAGGGCGAAGATGAGCGCTTTGACCTTACAGGTTTGGAGCGGCCACCGCCGCTAGCGCGACAAACTGCTGCGGTGGCCAGCGCGGCCGATCGGCGGCTGAACTTCATGGCAGAACTCCTTGTTTGTCTCTGTCGTGAAGCTTCAACCAGAGGTCAAATCAGACGTTCCGAGATCTCCCGACGGCCAGCCGACAGGCGCGGTACGATGACGGACAAGTGGCTTCGAACCAAATTCGCTGGTGCAGTCCTTACCGGAGCGGGGTTCATTCATGGGTGCACGAGTGATCCTGCGCGATCGAAAAGCCAATAAGCCAATACTGTTCACGGACTGACCACTGCGGCTACCGTATGGATACCGGCCGGACTCGGCATCGCGTGCGCCCCCGGAGCGTGGCTGCTCGTGGCACTGCCACTGCCATTAGTTTGTTTGTGCTATTCGTATTTGGCTGGATCGAGAGGGTATGGGGACTGAACGGCTAGGCGTCTTGAAAAGCTCTGCGTCTTCCACCGCTGAGGGCGCCGCATCGGAACGATTGCAACTGGTCCTCTGTGACTAGACTACGGTCAGTCGGGCCCTCGCTTTCAAGGTTTGCACCGCCCGATTCACGGCCGGTTCACACAGGATAAACTCGAGCATTCTGAGCAGCTCGTCCTGATCACGCCGCGGATATCCGCTGGCGTAAATGGAAAGGATGCGCTGCGCTTCCTCGATCGACGCGATGAGGACATCCGTGTCAGACGCAGCGGGACGCTGTTTGGTGTCCATTGCGCAAACCCATCATCAGCAAAGTTAACCCTTCGTGGAAGACAGTACTTGCTCGCCAGTTTGTACGGCAACGTAGCGGCTCATGGTTGCTGCGCCAGCTGGCGGCGACTCGAGACGCGGCAACGTGTCAAGGCGCTCGCCTGCGTCCTGAATTGGACTCGCACTAGCCGGCGCCCCGGTCCTCGAATCTCTTCGAGTCAACCTGCAGCCCGGCACGATCCGCCTGTTCCGCCGTTACGAACGGCAGGCCGTAGTAGCTCGCGCTTGGACTCCATCGTCCAGTACGGCCGGGATACGGAAAGGCGAGCGTACCTCCGCCCTGGGCCGCATCTCGCGCGATGAGCACCGCAAGCATCCGGCCATGCTGCGAGAAGACCACATCCTTGACCAGACCATAGCCCGCTCCGGTTTGCAGCCGCGCGTAATCTCCAAGCACTTTCGTTACAAGGAAATCTTCGACGTGCGGCTTATTCTCGTCGGGCTCGCCAAGCGGTAAGGGAAACAGTCCATATTGCCGCGATCTGACGTCCGTCAGATCTGCAATCAGTGCGCCTCCACGCACCGGCTTGACCACGTCCTCCCATGGGAGCCGAAAAACAAACTCTGGCGTGATACCGATGCCAGCCTCCTCCGCGATGAGCGCTCTCACCTGGCCATTATCAGCAACGACTATGTTGCGTACCCTACCGAGATACTCGCCTTTCTTCGAAAAGATGTGGCTTCCGAGGATCTGGGAACTGCGCCATCCTGCATACAGCGTTTGCTCCGACGGCAGCTGCTGCTCCGTCTTCTGATCGGTATCTGCTCCTGCGCCGGAGCAAAGTCCTAGTGCGACTACCGCGGCTAACATCCAGCATGCAAATGATCGGTATCCTGTCATTTTCTCGTTCCTTCACGCTTGATGCCCTCACGAGAACTTGCGGCTTGCTCGCAACTTTTCGCTTCTACCGCGAGCTACGGCCCCGATGAGACCGGTAAAGCCGTCGGCCCACCCTACGCATTCGGAGCTAGCTACCATCCAGTTCTTCCTCATGTTGTTCCTGCAGGGCCAGTGCCTCACAGGCCTTAGCCGGTAGTCGGTTTGCTTGGCGCCAGGCCGCGTCACGAGTTCGGCCGGAAAGACATCGCTGGTCCCATGCGCGTCGCGGCCGGCCATGAGTGCGCCTGCCAGTTGACGTCGAACCTTTCCATTTGACGCTCCTTTGCGTCTGCTTTGATGCGCACCAGGCTTCGATACTTCTTTGGTTTGTCACTGGTTCAGGCCTGAAGGCGCGGTACACTGCGATCTACAGCGAACTGACCTGCGCGCACCTCCATCGCAGCTCACCGAGTGACCGCATCGATCATTTGACCTGTTTGGCAGGCCTTCGCGGGAACACGCAGCAGGCGATAGCAGCTGCATGAAGCGCTCGCCAATCCCTCCCTGTCCAGTATCGAGATGCTTCCGCGCTCTCTGTGGATCAGCCCTGCTTCTTCCATTCTTCCCATTTCGGTCGTGACGCCGGCGCGGCGAACCGCAATAGCCCGACTCAATACGTCGTGGGTCAAAGGGATGTGACTCACCTGCAGCAGGTCGCTCGTAACCAGCAACCATCTTGCGAGTCGTTCGCGCAGCGAGTGCTTTGTGTTGCACGCAAGCAGCTGAGAGCTTTGGATGAGCGCTGAATGAACATAGGCAAGCAACGCGCGACGGAGCTCGGGCAAGGCTTCCTGAACTGCGGCGAGTTCATCTGAGTTGATGCGCAGAGCATTGCCCGGCACCTGAACAATGCACCGATGTGGCGATATTCTGGCTCCTAGGACAATGGGAATGCCGATAAAATCGCCAACCCCCAACGTACCTACTTCAACGTGAGCGCGATCGGCGCCGGCACGTGCGAATAATGACACAGCCCCACCTTCCAGAAAGTAGGCAAAGGGCAGCAGGACGTTCCGTTCGGCTAGGATCTGACTCCTGGCCAGCGTAACGTGCTCAGACCGCGCCAGTATTTCGGAGCGACACTGCTCGGAAAGTTGCCGCAGGATGCCATTGGCCACATACGATGAAACAGCCTTGTCTTCGATCGGCGCGACCGCACGATTTGTCGAAGTCGTTTCCGTCATTCCTTCTGAAAGTAGCATAGCGTTCTCCGTGACCGCGCCTGCCCTCCCGCGCGAGTCTGAGCATGGTTAGTGAGGGCCTGGAAGTCGGGGTCCAGACCCACACCGTCGGGATTTTCCCTACAGCCGAGCGGAACTTTCCGACAGCCAAACAGCCTTCCTTGATGATCCTTTGAGCGATATGAGTCGTAACGGTTACTGCACGGTTACTGCGTCGCAGGCTCAGGAAGAATCGCCATGGCTCTATCGACCTCAAGCATGGCAGGCCGGTCACTGATCCTGCTGGTGATGGCTGCTGCTATTCCCGTACTTTTGTTTGGAGGCTGGGTTGCCTTCCTGAATGCGCGGCAAGATCGCAATGCCGCGCGACTGGCCGCCTTCGAGGCCCTCGACCGTGTTGCCAGCCGCGTTACTGCAGAACTCGCCACTCAGGTCGAACTGGCGGAAGCGCTGGCTGCTTCCGCTTCGCTGGATCAACCTGATCTGGAGATGTTTTACCGCGAGGCTAAGCGGCTCAAGGATGCGCATCCGCTCTGGGAAACGATCGAACTCGTCGATACCGAGGGCCGGCAGGTTCTCAATCTCCTTCGGCCGATGGGGACCCAACTGGGAGCAACGGCCGACCGGGAGAATTTCAACAAGGTGGTGCAGACGCAAAAGGCTGCAATCGGCGGCATTGGCCCGCTGGGTCCTATTTCCGGAAAGCGACTTGTCGCCTTGCGGGCTCCCGTCAAGCGGGATGAACGGATCACCTTTGTCCTGACGATCGCTCTCGTTCCTGATGCTGTAAGTCAGATCCTCCGCAGCGCTGGTGCGCCAAAAGGCTGGGTTGGCCTGGTCGCCGATGCCAAGGGGAATATCGTTGCGCGGACGATCAAGGAGGAGTTCGAGCTTGGACGGCCAGCCAGTGAATCGGTTCGGGGAGCCATTCAGCGTGGCTCCGAGGGAGCATACGTCGGCCGCACACTGGAAGGCGTCGAAGTCGACGCAGTGTATCGCTCGCTTCCTGGAACGGGCGGATGGTCTGTTCATCTCGGACTGCCGACCGAATCCCTGAATGCACCAGTACGAAGGTCACAATATCTGTTGGCGGGTGGCGGCGCCGTCAGCATTGCACTCGCAGTCGCCCTAGCCTGGCTCACCAGTATTGACCTGGCGCAACGGCGTCGTGCGCAGGAAGCGCAAGCGGCTATCGCGTTGGGTCTAAGTGAGGAGCGTCGCAAGTTCGCCATCGAGGCTGCAGAATTGGGCGTCTTCAACTGGAACTTGAAGAGCGGAGAGGTGCTTGTTTCGCATCGTGCGCAAGACCTTCTGAACCTTCCGGCCCGACTTGGCGAGAGCTGGGATCGCGTCTATCCCCATGAGCTGTTCCTTGCTGGCATCCATCCGTCGGACAGGGACCTTGTGGCCAAGGCATTGAAGGGTAGCGTGCATGAGACGCCAACAGTCATCGAGTTCCGTACGCGAGACGTCGACCATAATGTCCGCTGGCGTCGGGTGACGGGGCGTCCCTCGCAGGTCAATCCCGACATGCACGACATCGTTTTTGGCGTTGTCATGGATATCGATGCGGCCAAGCAAGCCGAAATTGAGCGCATCAAGTTGCTGCGCCGGCTTTCGGTCGCCGAGGAGAACGAACGACGCCGGATTGCCCGCGAGCTTCATGATCAAATCGGACAGAGCGTGACAGGATTACTGCTAGGGCTCAAGAACCTCGAGCACAGCATTGGACCAGGCGTGGATCGTGGTCGCGCGGATCGCGTTCTCTGGCTCCAAACTCTGGCTAACGGAATCGGACGTGACCTTCATCGGGTCGCGACGGACCTGCGACCGACGGCTCTCGACGACCTTGGACTTCACGACGCGGTAAAGGCGCTCTGCTCGGAATGGAGCCGCCGATTCCACATTAAAGTGGACCTTCAGATCCTCGGACCCCCTAATCCCGTCCCCTTGGACATCGAGATAGCGGTCTATCGTGCAATCCAGGAGGCGTTGACCAACATTCTCAAGCACGCGAAGGCGCAAAACGTCAGCGTCGTAATCGATCAACGACTCCACGAATTGCGCGCTGTGGTCGAGGACGATGGCGTCGGATTTTCTCCCGAAGGGGCCGCACCGTCCGAAAACGAAAGGAAAGCCTCTGGCAGACTAGGCCTTTCTGGAATGCGCGAGCGATTGAACTTGATTGGCGGTATGATCGCCATAGAATCAGAGCCGGGCGTTGGCACAACGCTGTTCATATCGATCCCCCTGGGCTCGGGAAGGGAAGCCTGACATGAGCTCCATCAGAGTCATGCTCGCTGACGATCATCCTGTTGTGCTTGCAGGAATGAAGGCGCTGCTTGACGCTGTCGGAGACATCACGGTGGTTGGCGAGGCTACGACAGGTCCTGGCGCCCTCGAGGTTTTCCGCGAAGCTGATCCTGACATCGCCGTGCTGGACATCTCATTGCCCGAGATCAATGGCCTCAAACTCGCCGAGATCGCTGCGATCGACTTTCCCAAGATCAAGGTTCTTGCGCTGACGGTTCACGAGGACCGCGCCTATGTGCAGCCGATGATGAGGGCCGGTGCCCGCGGATATCTGTTGAAGCGATCCGCCGCTGAGGAACTTGTCAGAGCGATCAGAGCGATCGCCAGCGGCGGGCTTTACCTGGACCCCACGATAGCGGAGATGGTCGTTCCACAACCGCCTGATCAAGCGACCGGAAGACCTCAATTGGCGGAACTCAGTCAACGTGAAACGGAGGTCTTGCAGATGATCTCGCGCGGCCTGAGCAACAAGGAGATCAGCGGACGTCTCGATGTCAGCGTCAAGACTGTAGAGACTCACAAAGCGAGAGCCCTTGAGAAGCTTGGGCTTCGTACACGAGCCGAAATCGTTCGCTATGGTGTCGCGCACCGCTGGCTGGACGATCTGCAATGAGGCTCTGAACTCGCCGACTCTGGACAGCGCACTTCCTCGGAAATCCAGGAATTCCTCGTTGGCACGACGTGGTCAGCCAAACTTGGAATCTCGGCTCAACATACGCGACCACAGCCCAAGCCTCGTCATCGCCAGGAGAAGCGAGAGCGCTCCCGCGCAAAGGTGAGCGGCCATTGCTAAGCCACCGAAGTTGAAAATCCAGGGTGACGCGAGCGCACCGACCGCGACGATCAGAATCAGCCACTCCTCCCAAACTTCGAAAGCATACAACGCGGAGAATGAGAGGATGCCGATGAAGGTTCCACTTACGCCCGCACTTTGAGACGGCACGTTCGGCGTAGGCGCGCCAAATCCCAACAGCCATGGTGACAAGAACAATCCAACACCGACGAGCAGATTGGATGCATCGCAAACCTTGTTAACGAAATCATGCCGGCCTTTCGCGTCTTGCTTCGTCGCATCCGCTTCCAGCGTCGCCATTTCAAATGTCTCCTTACCTGCACGTCGGCTTGGCGCCCCCGTTCTCCGCAGGGCGTTCTCTTCAGTTTCCTTGCTGCTGGTGCGGAGCTCCGCTACTTTCCCAGAGAGGCATGACCAGCGAATCTCCGCACAATCGACCGTCATGCGCGGTCCCTAACCGCTGACTTCACCGCCGATCACGTCGCCGAACAGCTCCCAGCGCTCGCCTTTGAACCTCATAAGTTGCATCTTCTGAATGTGCGCAAAATCATCGGGGCCCGTGTGCACCGGTACTCGTCGCTGATAGCAAGGCCGCAACCGCCGCCACCGCTATGGCTTTAATTGACGATCTATGTATTAGCTTGTCTCCCTCGTGCCGTACCTGTCCTGCATCTGCTCTCCCTGATCAGGATTCATCGAATATGCACCTGCTCCAGCAGCAGTTTCAGTCGGGTCAATTCTGGCGAAGGTCGGGAAATTCCTGACGCTGGACAAAGGCCGATCACACGCTGTTGGTCATCAATCGCGGAGCGACACCTCCCGCCGCCGGTGAGAAGAGTGGGCACAATGCAACTCCAAGAATGGGAGTGCGCGTACACCTTCGCACCGTCCCTATTCGCAACCTCTTTTGTATCGCGGGATTAGTAAATTCTCAGGAATCCGATGAGAGACTTACATAGGATTGAAGCACACCTTGACCGCACTAGTCGTCGTCGCTCTTGCGTCGGCACCGTATGCGAGACGCGGGGCTGCAGCTCCAGCCGCAACCAGCAAACCGGCCGCAAGTTCTTCATCGATCATCACCGTTGGATGGCGCGGTCGTGGCTGGCACCACGCTGGCGTCATCACGATTGGCGACATGGCCATCGCGGCCACTTTGGCTGGGGCCCGGCTATCGGAGATTTCGCCGCCGGCGTGCTATCGGCAGCGCGATTGCCAACAGCCGCGCTTAGGCGCGGGAGTATGACGCCTATTGTTCGCAACGGTTCAAATCGTACGATCCGCAGTCCGGAACCTATCTCGGTTACGACGGACAGCGTCATCCTTGTCCCTGAGGACGCGCAGGAGAAGTGCGCTAGATAGCGCAGCCCGTCCGTTCCGCAAGGCTCAGAATGGCGGCGCCGTCAAGTCCTCTCGTGGCAACAGCCCGTCGCTTGCGGATTCGGTCTTTAACTTTTCTTTTCATCCGGATTCGGATTTGGGCTAGGACGCGGCGGCGGTTGCGTGGGGTCTCGCTGTCCGGGTTTCTCAGGCTTTTGACCTTGGTCCTTGCCGTGCATCGTTCGACTCCCTTTCGCAGTTGACCATAACTTGCTTGACGATAACTCTTGAGAGCGAGCCTGGATCCGATCTGGCCGCCTGTTCCGGGCTGCCCGCCTGAACCGCTCAGAGTCGCTTTAGGAAGAACCCGCGTCGCGTCGATTGCAGACGCATCGCATAGTTCGTTTCCAGCGCGATAGCCGCTCGGAAACTGTACGGCGCTGTACCACGCAATCTAGCAAATCAATCATTTTGCGCGCATTTTGGTGCATCGGTATGCCAGCGCCAACTGCAGCGTGGCTGAAAATAAGCAGATGACTGCGCTGACAACACCGAAGCTTCACTTCGACTGTATCAGTCACAAAGAAGAGTTGAGGTAGACCGATGACTATGAACAGAAACATCATCATTGCCACGGCTGTCCTTGCTGCCGCTTCTTCAACAGCTTTTGCGCAGACCAGCAGCACTCCAGAAAGGCTGCCGACTAGTCAGACCCATAGAAACCCGGCAGATTACGGGGCAGTTGGTAAAAATCAGCTCAATCCTACGAACGACGTAAGCAACGCCGTCGGCGCATTCACGGCGATATCAACGAAAGACCGCTTGAGTTCGAGGATTGTCGGACTCGAAGTGCGCAACACAGCGGACGACGCCATCGCCACCATCGAGGATATTGCGTTCAACGAGAACGGAATCGACGGCTACATCCTTTCGGTCGGCGGGTTCTTAGGCATCGCCGGCCGCTACGTCGCGGTGCATTCTTCCTCGATCGATCTCACCTACGATCGAGCCAACAATCAATGGCGCGCCACGATGAATGCTAGCGCCGAGCAGTTGAAGGCAGCGCCAGAATTCAAGTATCCAAGCAACACCTGACATGATCGCGAGCACCGGCAGTGGTCGCACAAACGAACCGGCGGTCTCTGCATTCCGATAGCGATGCTTGTGCAAAGCCGATGTCACAAAGGTTCGCACATGTTTCAAATCAGATCGGCAGCCGACTGGATCGCACTCGCCCTCGGGGTCGTGATGATTTCGGTCGGCGCGATCTTCTGCGTTGCCGGCGTGTGGCACATGCCGCTCTATTATCTCCCCTCCGGCGTCGGACTGAGCGTCTCGGGTCTACTTATATGCAGACGGCGAGTTGAGGGCGCTTGGGTATACTTGCTCGCGTTCCTCCTCATCACAGTCGGAGGGTGGTGGCAGGTAGGCTCAAATGGATCCGCCTTCATTCTTCGCATCGCTGTCCCTGCTACGATACTCGTCCTTGTTCTCACGATTACTCCAAAGCTGAGAGAGTATCGGCACGACTTCGAAGTACCAGCGACCATTTCCGCGGGCCTGCTATTGTTGGTGGGGGTGGCGCTCATCATGTTCGGCCCGTCAAGCCCGACCTCGGTCATTTCCCGGCAAACACCGCCGTCCGCGACGAGGATGGAGGAACCGTCCGTTTGGAACGATATCCATTGGCCTGCCTACGACCGATCACGGCGCGCAGGCTGATTCTCCTACAACCCAGGGGGACCCGGATTCAAGGAATTGAAATGACCGATCGAGTTGCGCTCTTCATTGACTTCGCCAATCTGCAATATGCGGCAGAAAATCTTGGCTTCGAGATTGATTACAAGAAGCTTCTTCATGAGTTTTCAAAATCGGACACCCTCGTCCGCGCGTACTTCTACACGACCTTCAGGGAAGGAGAATTCGACGCCGTTCGGCCACTAGCTAATTGGCTTGATTACAACGGCTTCACGGTTAGGACGAAATCTATCAAAGAGTACCGAAATCATGAAGGCCGCAGGCGGACGGCGCGCAGTATCGGCATCGAGCTCGCGATCGATGCATTGGAGATTGGCCGCCGCGTGGACCACATCTTCCTTTTTTCCGGCGATGGTGACTTTCGGCGGCTGGTGGAAGGAGTTCAACGATTGGGTGCAAAGGTCAGCGTCGTGTCGAGTATTCGGACGAAGCCGCCGATGCTCGCCGACGATCTGCGCAGACAGGCCGATAGTTTTATCGATCTGTTTGCAATTAAGAACTCGATTAGCCGGCCACTGCAATCGCGCGAACGCGACCCTTGAACTCTGCAGAAGGCCTGCCGGCTGAGAATGCGGCAAGTACCGTAGTGCTACGGCCCGGTGTCTAACCCGGTCAACTCCTGTTTGAGGGCAGTATCCTCAATTCGACGTTGCGGTGCCACAAGTGGCAGTGGGGCTGGTCGCTATGATACAGCGGCAGAATACCCCATGATAATGCTCGAACCGTAAACTCCAGATCGTCTTGCCGGTCCGGGGCGAAGGAAATTTCAGATCGTAGCCATTGTGAGCCGGGGACTGCTCGATCAGCACCCGCGCTTCTGCTTTTGCCACTCGTTAATGACCTGCCGCCTTCAGGCCCGCAAAGCCGATGCAGATTGGTTCGCCCTGCAGCCGGATTCATTCCCGACCGTTGCAATCGCGGTGCGAACGCGTGCACACGGGGCGCTCGAGGGAGTTGCGCTTACTGCCTCATACCGGCTGATCGGGACTTCTTTGCGCCGCTTTCGGCAGCGTGGGTATCTTGGTCGCACCCTTGATCTCGTGGAGGCTCCATTTCGCCTAACCGTTCGGCAACAAGCGCCTCGCTCGTCTGCCTTGACGATTCAGGGATGGCATTCGGAACGCTGTTCGTTAGTTCCGATAACATGTCCCAGGCTTGGAAAGCGGTTTGCACTACCGGCACAGCCTTGGCGCCGTCGGTGAAATCCTCGCCGTACTCAACCAGGCCGTCTTGCCAAGCGAATACCGGATCAAGCGTCCAAAGCTTTCGCAGGGCGGCGCGGCGCAGCAGAGGATCTACACCGTCACGTAGAAACACGGTGAAATCGGCGGCGATGTCGAGCTGTTCGGGATCAGGCAGGTCAGATGGCGTTCCGGGTGCGGGCCTGGCAGCAGGTGTCGGTTCGACCGCGTGCGAACCTGTTCCGATCGTCCCTGAGGGGTCATCGGAAGCTTCATCGAGCATGCGCTCGCCACGTCGAGCTCCGGCCTTACGGCGCGACCATCGCGTCAGGATGCCTTCACGATGATCCTCGAGTTCAAGCCCGCCGCGACTATTGTCGCTGCCGCTTGATGAAAGGTTGTTCGACATGGTGATCCCTTACGAACTGCTCGATCAAGGGAACGAAAAGGTCAGGCATCGGAACTGGCTCCATGACGTCCTCGCCACCCTCAAGATGAAGCTCAGCCTCGTATCGTGCCGCAGTTACCAGCACCGGTCGTACGTCATGTGGCTCGTCCGAGTTTGCGTTGTGCCGCAAGACCACAAACACCGATGGATTGGCATCGGCCAGATTTTCCCGATATGCTTCCGCGTCTCCCGCATGCAATTCCAGTGCGAGAGGTCCGGCATAATAGCGACTGGACCGACCTTCAGCGCGCAGGAGCTGCCATTGTTGGCTCGTCCATCCGCCGGGAACAACAGCGACCGGACGCCAAAGAACACCGCCCCAAGGCCCATCCTGCTCTCTGCACTCGATCACAATGCCAAGCTCTACTACCAACGGTGAAGCCCTTGTTCATCGATTGAGGTTGTGCCCAAAGCGAAGTTTCAAAACGCTGTGGGATTCACAGCCCATTTGTAGAGAAGTTAACAACACAGGGTCGGCAAGGCTCCCATCGAACATTACTTGTGCACGTCAAGTCGACCGTCCGTCGGTGTGGTGTAATCGAGCGGGAGCGTGTAGCGCGTGTAGAACGCCTGCGACGTGCTTTTGTCGAAGGCGTTGAGAGCTACCACATTGCCAACCGCCACCACGACCGCCACCGCGAGTCCGACGAGAAACGCCGCCATGATCTAATTCCCTTCATTCGGCCGGGAGCTGCGAGGCCGGCCGAGTCTCTGCACGCCCGGCCCTGTCCTCTTTTACCAGCTCTTCGAGCCAGAGACTGTGGTGCTCGTCTGCCCAATTGCGGTCTACACGGCCGTTCCACATGGCGTCGAAGGCGCCTTCCATCCCGATCGTGCCGATGTAGATGTGGCCCAGGATCAAGCCGACCATCAGCAAAGCGAGCAGCGCGTGGCCGAGCAGCGTCCATTGCAGCCATTGGATGTCGGTCCAGAAGAATGGAAACATCAGTGTGAGGCCGCTCAGGGACAGTAGCAGCCCTCCGATGACGACTCCCCAGAACACTAGTTTCTGACCGGCATTGAACCGACGGGCGGGCGGATTGTTTCCGGAATTGCTCAGAAAGCCGCCGAAGCGGCGCATCCAATGCAGGTCCAACCGGCTCGGCAGGTTCTGCCGCAACCAAATCACCGCCATCACACAAATTCCAAGAAAGAAGGGCGCCGCGAACGCAATGTGAAGGTAGAGGCTAGCTCTGGCGACCGAACCATAGGCTAAAGAACCGATAAGTGGCTGCAGGAGCGTCCAGCCGTAGATCAGGATGAGGCCGGTGAGCGCAAGAACAACGAAGCTCGATGCCGTGAGCCAGTGGTTGGCGCGTTCCAATCCGCTGAACCGCTCAACTTCGCGTCCACTGAAACCGTGCACCAACGGAATCCGTCCGCGCACCAGCAAGAACAAGCTAATTGCAAGCGCAATGCCGAAGATGATCCAGCCGCCAGCATATGAGGTCGTGCTCTCATGAAGCCGTCGAAAATCCCGGCCCTGGGGCTGCATGAAAACGTTGTCTCGCGCAGCGGGGAGCGATGAGGTACCTGCAATGTATCCGCGGTCGATCAGCACCGGCCAGTCGTTGTCGCGCGCGGCAAGCCATTCCCGCGTCAGGGTTTGATTCGCACTTGGTGGCGTCTCGCCGTTACGTGGCATCTGCGCGCCCGAAATCGCCTGGCCTGTCGTAAAACGGCCCTCGGGAGATGGTCCAGACTCTGTGCGCCAACGCTGCAGTTGCGTGCGTTCGGCGAGCGCCCGGCGAGCCTGCGGACCAGTCGGCAGCGTATCGGCCGCGGCGCCATTGATGACGCCGTTCGTCGGCACCACCATCGGATCAGGATGGGTGAAGGTGCTGATACCCACCCAGATGAGAAGCGCCGCAAACAGCAGACTGCAAATCGCTGCCGCTATCCGAACCATGGCGTTCTCCTATCGAGCCGCCGCAGCGGAGCCTGTAGTTGTCGATTCCGTCTTCTGAGCGACGTCTGCGCCGTCCTGGGCACGGCTGCCGTAGTAGGCGGTCGCCCAGCCCCAGGCGCCGCTGCCGTAGCCGCGCTTGATAACGCGCTCCATGTAGATCTCGCGGATGATCTCGCCATCTCCAGCCAGCAACGCACGCGTGGAGCACATCTCCGCACAGATCGGCAGTTTTCCCTCGGCGATTCGATTGCGCCCGTATTTTTCGAACTCAGCATCAGAATGGTCGGCTTCCGGGCCGCCGGCACAGTACGTACATTTGTCCATCCTGCCGCGGCTGCCGAACATCGTCGCCTGGGGAAACTGCGGCGCACCGAAGGGGCAGGCGTAGTAGCAGTAACCACAACCGATGCAGATGTCCTTGTCATGTAGGACGACGCCGATTTCGGTCTGATAGATGCACTTGACGGGGCATACCGCAATGCACGGCGCATCAGTGCAGTGCATGCAGGCTACCGAAATGGATTTCTCATCAGGCCTGCCGTCATTGATGGTGACCAGGCGTCGCCGGTTCATTCCCCACGGCACCTCATGTTCATTCTTGCAAGCCGTCGTGCAGGCGTTGCATTCGATGCAGCGTTCTGCATCCAACAGAAATTTCATTCGTACCATCTTCTAAGCCCTTTCGACTCGACAAAGGGTTCCTTTTGCCTCTTGCATGAAGGTTACGACGTCATATCCGTAGGTGCCGGCAGTGTTCGCGGATTCCCCGACCACCCAGGGCGCGGCTCCCTCGGGATATCTGTCGGCGATGCTCTCGCCCATCCAGTAACCGCCAAAGTGAAACGGCAGGAATACCGTGCCGGGTCCGACCCGCTCCGTTACCATCGCGACCACCTTGATGCGGCCGCCGCTAGGACTGTGAATCCAGACCAGATCCTTGTCCCTCACGCCCTTGGAACGGGCATCATGAGGATTGATCTCGACAAACATTTCCTGCTGCAGCTCGGCCAACCATTTGTTAGCCCGCGTCTCGTCCCCTCCGCCCTCATACTCCACGAGCCGCCCGGTTGTGAGGATCATCGGGAATTCCCGGGTGAAATCGTGCTCCTGAATGCTGCGGTACAGCACCGGGAGGCGGTAATCGCGGCGGTCGTTATAGGTAGGATAGTCCTTGACGAGGTCACGCCGCGGCGTATGGAGCGGCTCCCGGTGAACGGGCACCGCATCGGGAAAATTCCAGACGAGCGCGCGTGCCTTGCCGTTGCCGAACGGGGCAAGACCGTTAGCAATGGCGACGCGCTGAATGCCGCCGGAGAGGTCAGTCTTCCAGTTGACCTTGAGGACCTTGTCTCGGGGATTTTTGCCGTCCCGAATGGGCTGTTGGTCTCTTCCTGCACCTGGGCTGCCGAACTCGGCTTCACCAAGATCCTTATCCTGCCGCGCGTGCATGCCACTCTTGGCCCCCTGGGGACCCTCGGCAACATAGGCGCGTATGGCCTCTCGCGCTCGTGTCGAGATATTCGGGAACTGATTGGAGTTCGAGGCCGAGGGAATCTGCGGATTGCTGGTGATTGCGCCACCTTCCGCGGCCTCCATTTGCCCGAGCAGCTGGCGTGCGCGTTCTTCCGTGATTTTCGACAGTGACGGATCGTAACCGTCGATTGCAATCGCAGCGATGATCACCTTCTCTCGCGCCGAGAGCTGCGATACATAGCCCAGCTTCTCCAACACGGCGACAGTCATTTCCGGATAGCCATCCTGTATGGCCGATCCTTTCGTGTAGGTGCCTTCAGCCAGCAGCGTCGTGCCGTTATGCTCGACGCCCCAGCGGGCGCGGAACGGCAGTCCGCCTTTCGCCACGGACTTTGATTCATCGTAGAGGATGGGCGTGCCCGGATGGCGAATGTCGGCTGTGCCCCAGCATGGCCAGGGCATCCCGTAGTACTCACCTTCCACGGGTGCACTCATGCCGAGCGACGTGCGCGTGTCGAACTTGTCCTGGTGCTGCATGTGCAGCTTGAGGCGTTCCGGTGATTGTCCGGAATAGCCGACGGTCCACATACCCTGATTGAACTCACGCGTGATGTCCTCGGCGAGGGGTTGATTTCCTTCCATCGAAATGTGCTTGAAGAGTTGGTCGACAAAACCAAGCTTCCTTGCCAGCAGATGCGTGATCTCGTAGTCGGTCTTGGATTCGAAAACAGGATCGACAACCTTCTCACGCCATTGAAGTGCCCTTTGCGAGTTCGTGACGGATCCGGCGCACTCCATCGTGCTCGCAGCCGGCAACAGGAACACGCCATCACGCCGCTCCGACAGCACGGCCGAGAGTGTCGGCACTGGATCGATGACGACCATGAGATCCAGCTGCTCCATGCCCTTTTTGAGATCGGGCAACCGGGTCTGCGAGTTCGGCGCGTGGCCCCAGTAAACCATTGCCCTGATCTTGTTGGGTTGATCGACGTTCTCCTTGTTCTCGATCACCCCGTCGAACCAGCGCGATACCGGGATACCCTTCTGCTCCATAAGCTCCTTGCTGGCGAAACGGCCCTTCAACCATTCGTAGTCGACGTCCCAAACACGTGCCCAATGCCGCCAAGCGCCTTCGGCGAGACCGTAATAGCCTGGCAGATCATGGCAGAGCAGGCCGAGATCCGTCGCGCCCTGTACGTTGTCGTGGCCGCGGAAGATGTTGGTGCCGCCGCCGGGAACGCCCATGTTTCCGAGCGCCATTTGCACAAGGGTCGCGGCGCGCGTCTTGTTGTTGCCGATGTGCGATTGAGTGAGCCCCATACACCAGATCAGCGTTCCAGGCCGATTTTCTGCCATGGTGCGGGCGACCCGCAGCACTTGCTCCCCGGGTACTCCCGTGACGCGCTCCGTCTCCACCGGGTTCCATTTCTTGACTTCCTTTCGAACTGCATCCATTCCGTAGACGCGCGATTTGATGAAATCCTTGTCTTCCCAACCATTCTCGAAAATGTGCCAAAGCACGCCGTACATGAATGCCACGTCGGTTCCGGTGCGCAGCCGAACGTACTCGTTCGCGTGGCGTGCCGTGCGGGTAAAGCGCGGATCGATGACGATGAGCTTCGCGCCGTCCTCCTTCGCCTTGAGCAAATGAAGCATGGAGACCGGATGGGCTTCAGCTGGATTGCCGCCGATCAGGAAAATGGAGCGGCTGTTCTGGATGTCGTTGAAGCTGTTTGTCATCGCCCCATAGCCGAACACGTTGGCAACGCCGGCAACGGTCGTCGAGTGACAAATGCGCGCTTGATGATCGACGTTGTTGCTGCCCCAGAAGGCAGCGAACTTCCGCATCAGGTAGGCTTGCTCGTTGCTGAACTTGGCGGATCCAAGCCAGTAAGCTGAATCGGGACCGGACTGTTCGCGGATCTGCAGAAGCTTGTCGCCGATTTCATTTATCGCCTGATCCCAGCTGATGCGCTCCCACTTTCCGTTGACGAGTTTCGTCGGGTACTTCAGCCGCCGCTCGCCGATCACCAGCTCTCGCGTCGCCGCCCCTTTGGCGCAATGGGTACCCATGTTGATGGGGCTTTCGAAGGTCGGCTCCTGGCCGATCCAGACACCGTTTTTGACCTCGGCCCAAATCGAGCAACCCACCGCACAGAACGGGCAAACCGTCTTCTTGAGTTCGAACCCGCCGCCGGTCGGCGCGGCCTGTGCCTTTGCCCTGCGGACGAAGGCTGGTTGTATGGTGCCTGCCAGCGCGAGCGTTCCGGTGGTGAGCCCCGAACGACGAAGAAAGTCCCGCCGGGATACACCACCAGGCACACCAGCGGGGACGGCCAACCTTTGTGCCCGTTTCCGCTCGGAATCTGCTCTGCGCAACATTACTCTTCCCCTTGGCTCTCAGAACCGCATTCGTCGATAGGCTTGGCGGATGTGTTCCGTTTCCCGATAGGTCACTGATCGACGATCGGACGAGGGCTCTGCGTTCGGCACGCCTTCAACCAAAGGCAACGTCGCGGAGGCGCTAGCCGCGATCGCCCCTACGAGGAGTCCGCGGCGCCCTCGATCCATTGTATTTGGATCGCCTTTGTGCGTGTCAGTCTGCGA
Organism: Bradyrhizobium icense; assembly: GCF_001693385.1. Lineage (NCBI taxonomy): Bacteria > Pseudomonadati > Pseudomonadota > Alphaproteobacteria > Hyphomicrobiales > Nitrobacteraceae > Bradyrhizobium > Bradyrhizobium icense. The sequence continues at coordinate 2,724,276 of NZ_CP016428.1, read as the reverse complement.
GCATGCCTTGCCAAGGCTTTCGCGACCTGCCGTTTGATCGTTGTTGGACATCTTCAAGGTTCTCGCATCTTCATGGCGTATTCGTGCCTCGCATGGGCGATTTCTCGTAATCCCACATCTCCCGAATTTCGAAGGTCACCATCCGGCAAGCGTCGAAACGGCCATCTTCCCCGAGAATGCGCGCCGCCTCGCGAAGATGTTCATACTTGCGCAAGCGACTGGTCGCCTCTTCCGTTCCGGCGTTCGCGCTGGATTTGCGGTATTGCTCGAACTGAGGATCCAACGCCGCGAGGTCCTGCCGGCACAGTTCACCATCTCGCTCCGCCTGCCGCGTGGAATTGTTGGGTTGCGTCTGCGCGTCGACATGCGTCATTAGCAGGAGGCAGGCACTCGCGATCACGAAGCAATATCGGACGGACTGGTACATGTTCGATCCTCCGACGAGGTGGCGAGACCCAGCCCGTCAGCGGCATAGCCGGTCCCTGATTTTCTCAGGCGATCACGATCTCAACCTATGCACGTTGAGATCGTTCCGAGATCGTTCCTAGTTTTTATTGGCCGTTACCGTACCAACCGGACGCCCGATGAGCCAGTCGATTGAAGCCGTTTTTTCCCGGACCTCTTGCATCCTCCCGGGCGTGGCGAGAAATATAATCGCTCCCGAGGATTCGGATGCCAGCGGCAGCGCTGCCGATCAGCCAGGAAAGTTGAGCAGGACGAGTCATGTCAGGATCGCGCGGCGCGACGGCCGCAGCCGCCGTGATATCTCGTCAATCCCTGTTGTCCCACCTCGCCTTTGCCAGGTAACGCAGCTCGGCCGCCGCTGGCCATTGTGTGAGAAATCAGGACAGCGCTTTGTTGGTCCGCTGGCGTACTGACGGTGCGTGACCATGCGTCGGATTGAAATAACGTGAAGAGGTGACGGCCCCGCTGGAGAAGCAACTTGAAATCGGGGAGTATCGAATTCAGCTGGCGCACAATGACCTACCTTACTCGTAGCCAATCCGAGACTGGAGCGGTTGCTGGAGGTGGCTAGCCAACTGGCATCCCAACGAAATTCATCCTCGAGATCGCACCCGATGGTTTGCGCTGCGGGTGCAAGGTGATATGGCGAATGGACGATTTGATCGGCGTCAGATTCCAATAAGCTATTAGCTGGCGCCCCGGGTGCCAGCTCTGAGCTGGCGATCAAGCGTGGCTACTTGCGATGCGCGAATTCATGCTGGGCCTGGACGACAAGATCGCCGCGGCTGCATCATGTAAACAGGGGCCGCGAGATCGTAGAACAGCGAAGGAAACGCATGGCCTATGGCGTAGCCAATCTTTAATGCGTACAGCTCGTTGGGACCTTTGAGCAGTCGCTCACAAGGGAGGCCACCTGCAGGCCCCCTCTGCAGCCGGGCGCGAGCAATTTTCTCGAGCTCGAGAACCGCTCAGTCAATGTCGAATACGCAACAATTCTGCTAACTAACTGCAAATTGTGTGGAGGAGCGTAACATGAACCCGTTCGTGATCCCAATTTCTGGCGTAAGCGCGCCGCGTAGACCCGTGCCAAGATGGGCAGTCGCTATGATCGCGATTCGAGGGTGGACCTTCTCAGGGTTGCTGAGGAGTATGACCGGATAGCGGAGAGCGCCGAACGCTGGCAGAAAACGGAAGAAGAAGCCACGGAAGCAGCCCTCCCACATGGGCACGATCACTTTAGCACGTAGGCCTATTAGTGACCGCGAGAGAAACGCGGCAAAGTGTCGAAAGCGCCACCGGCTCATTTGCGATCGACCGTAAGAGCGGCGAGAACCGCCCGCGACCAGACCGTTCCTTGCTCTTTGTACCGGTCTGTACCGGCGAACGCCGAATGGAATAGCCGATCAGCGCACGAGACCACCCCTTTCCTCAACCGTCTTTCTACTCTCTCCCAAAAGGCGAGAAATGTGATTGCTCCCGAGGATCGACACGGCTACGGCAGCGTTGCCGGTCCAGTAAGCAAGTAAGACGGCTCATGTCCGCATCCCGCAGCGCAGCGCGACTGAAACTATTTTGTCGCCACGGCGTATTTGCCGGGGATCTGCACGATCTTGCGGGCCGGTTCATCGTCGGAGTCCTCGTGTCGTGGAGCTTTCCGGTGCGCCGACATCATCTCGTGAAGGACAGGATCAGATCCGAGAGAATTCGCTCGACATCGTGTGGAACTTCAGTTCGGTCGTGCAGACATGATTAAACGAATGTTGATCATGCTGGTGGCCGTGGGCATCGTTTTTGCCGCGGTGTTCGGCTTTCAAGCCTTCAAGCAGCGAATGATCGAAAAGGCTATTGCTGCCCTGCAAAATCCGCCGCAGTCGGTCTCGACCACCGTCGCCCATTTCGAAGACTGGCGAAGCACGCTGAACGCCGTCGGCAGCGTCCGCGCAATCAACGGTACCGACGTCAGTCCTCAGGCTTCCGGGACTGTATCAGCTCTGCACTTTCGGTCCGGGACCAACGTCAAGAAGGGTGACCTTCTCGTCGAACTTACCGCGGACGCGGATATTGCCCGCCTCAATGCGTTGAAAGCGACGGCCCGGCTGGCCCAGCTGACGTATGAACGTCACTCCTCGCTGAGTACCAATGCGGTCACGCAGCAGACGCTGGATTCGGATCAGGCGACGCTGAAGAACGCCGAGGCCCAGGTTGCCGAACAGCAGGCCCTGCTCGATTACAAATCCGTCCGCGCCCCGTTCTCCGGGCGCCTTGGCATTCGCCGCGTGGATCTCGGACAATATATTGCGGCCGGCACGCCGATCGTGACGCTGCAGCAGCTCGATCCGATCCACGTGGATTTCCACCTTCCCCAACAATCGCTTGCGAACATCAGCGTGGGCCAGACCGTCGATGTCACGACCGACGCTTATCCGGACGCTTCCTTTGACGGAAAGATATCCTCGATCAACTCGGAGGTGGACACCGAAACACGCACCGTGCTGGTTCGCGCCACCGTCGGCAACGCCTCAGAACGGCTGCTGCCCGGCATGTTTGTCAACGTCACCATCGAAACGGGAGAACCCAAGCGCTACGTCACGTTACCCAGGACTGCGATCTCCTACAACTCGTACGGAGACATCGTGTATCTGGTCGAGAAGCACGAGCAGGGAAAGGCAGGCGAGGTTGACGGCGTTGCCAGGCAGACCTTCGTCAAGACCGGACCCATCCGCGGCAACGAGGTCGCCCTCCTCGACGGTGTCGAAAGCGGCGATACTGTCGTCACGGCCGGACAAATGAAGCTTCGTCATGGCTCACCGGTCAAGATCAACAACGAGGTGCAGCTTCCTGACGAACGGAATCCGAAACTGACCGAGGAATAGCGGGTCATGAAATTCACCGATCTCTTCGTCCGCAAGCCGGTCCTTGCGATCGTTGTCAACCTGATCATCCTCGCGTTAGGTCTGCGCGCGATGGGCGTGTTGCCGATCCTGCAGTATCCAAGAACAGAGAACGCCGTCATCACGGTAACAACGACCTACTACGGCGCCGATCCCGACGTGGTGTCCGGCTTCATCACGACTCCCCTCGAGAACGCGATCGCGCAGGCGAACGGCATCGATTACATGAGCTCCAAGAGCACGACCGGCGTCAGTACAATCACGATCAATCTCCGCCTGAACTACGACCCCAACAAGGCGCTCACGGAGATCAATACCAAAGTCAGCTCGGTACTCAACCAGCTCCCGGAGCGATCGCAGCGGCCAGTCCTTACCGTCGAGATCGGGCAGACGATCGACGCCATGTATCTGGGCTTCGACAGCGAGGTACTGGAACGCAACCAGATCACCGACTACCTGACACGGGTCGTTCAGCCCAGGCTTCAGGCCCTGCCCGGCGTACAAACCGCCGAGATTCTCGGAGGCCAGAATTTCGCTCTGCGCGCTTGGCTCGATCCGGCAAAACTTTCCGCGTACGGCCTGACACCGGCGGACGTCAGAAATGCGCTGGCGCAGAACAATTTCATCTCCGGCCTCGGCACCACCAAAGGCGAGATGGTTCAGGTGAATCTTTCGGCGACCACCGGACTTCATTCACGCGAGGAATTCGCCAATCTGGTGTTGAAGCATTCCGGCGGCGCCATCGTTCGCCTGAAGGACGTCGCGCATGTCGTTCTGGGCGCAGACAGTTACGACACGCAGGTTGCATTCGACGCCAAGCCGGCCGTCTACATCGGCATCAAGGTGGCGCCCAACGCCAATCTGCTGGAGGTCATTTCCGGCGTGCACAAGGTGTTTCCGGATATCGTCGCCCAGCTTCCCACCGGACTTCGCGGCCAGATCGTTTATGATTCAACCGACTTCGTCAACAGCGCGATTGATGACGTGCTCCGCACGCTCGTCGAGGCGCTGATCATCGTCAACTGTGTCGTGTTTCTCTTTCTCGGCTCCCTTCGCTCGGTGTTCATCGCCGCCGTCGCCATACCGCTCTCGCTGGTCGGCACTTTCACGATGATGCTGGCGCTTGGCTACTCCATCAATCTGCTGACGCTTCTCGCACTGGTTCTGGCGATCGGCCTCGTGGTCGACGACGCAATCATCGTCGTCGAGAACGTGAACAGGCATCTGGAGCGCGGAGAGCGGCCGATGCAGGCGGCAATTCTTGCCGCTCGCGAACTTGGCACGCCAATCATTGCCATGACGGTCGTGCTTATCGCGGTCTATGTTCCTATCGCCTTCCAGAGCGGCCTGACCGGCGCTCTGTTCACGGAGTTCGCTTTCACACTTGCGGGTGCAGTGACGATCTCCGCGGTCGTCGCGCTGACGCTATCCCCCATGATGGGCTCGAGGCTGTTGCGGTCCCCGGAGACGACTGCGCGGCGTGGATTCCGGTTCACTGAATTGATCGACCGAGTCTTCGATTCTATTCGTCGCCGATACCGGCGGTTGCTTCATGGGAGCCTCAACTATTTGCCGGTTACCCTGACCTTTGCCGGGCTGGTATTGTCCAGCATCTATTTCCTTTACGCCGGCGCGAAGAGCGAGCTGGCGCCACAGGAAGACCAGGGCGTGATCATCGCCTCCTCGACGTTGGCGCCGAACGCCACACTGGCGCAGAAGCTCCTGTATGCCGAGCGGGTTTACAACATCTTCAAGGAGTTCCCGGAGACCGCACACGTCTTTCAAATCGACGCTCCCGGCAACACGATTGCCGGAATGGTGCTGAAGCCGTGGGATGAGCGCGAAAGGACTAGCAACGAGTTGCAGCCGCTTGTGCAGGACAGACTCAATGATGTGGCCGGTGCGCGTATCGCTGCCTTTCAGCTCCCTCCACTGCCCGGCAGCCAGGGACTGCCCGTCCAGTTCGTGCTTACGACCACGGATTCATTCGATCGCTTGAACGCGATTGCCCAGGAATTCCTGCAGCGCGCGCGGCAGAGCGGCCTGTTCATTTTTCTCGACACGACGCTCAAGATCGACAACCCGCAAGCCATCGTCGAGATCGACCGGGACAAGGCTGCGCAACTCGGCTTAAGGATGGCTGACATCGGCAGCTCGATGGCCACCATGCTGAGCGGTGGCTACATCAACTACTTCTCGCTCGATCGCCGCTCCTACAAGGTCATACCGCAAGTCAAGCAGAGTCTCCGGCAAGATCCCGGCCAGGTGCTCGACTACAATGTGATCAACACGAACGGGATTCCCGTCCCCCTTTCGTCGGTCGCGCGTATTGTCACGAAAACGGTACCGCAGTCCCTGGACCATTTCCAGCAGCTAAACAGTGCGACGATCCAGGGTGTCGCAATGCCAAACGTCGCACAAGCCGATGCACTGCAGTACCTAACTAACCTCGCGAAGGAGACTTTGCCGCAGGGCTATCGTGTGGACTATAGCGGTCTCTCCCGGCAGTACATTCAGGAATCCACCGGCTTCCTCCTGACCTTCTCGTTTGCCCTGCTGACCATCTACCTCTCGCTGGCGGCCCTGTTCGAGAGCTTCCGGGACCCTCTCACCATCCTCGTTTCGGTGCCGATGTCGATTGCGGGCGCACTGCTCTTCATCTTCATTGGACTCGGCGGCGCCTCGATCAATATCTACACGCAGGTTGGTCTGGTCACGTTGATGGGGCTTGTCAGCAAGCATGCGATCCTGATCGTCAAATTCGCCAACGACCTGCGGCTTGCGGGCAGATCCAAGCGCGAGGCCATTGAGGAGGCGGCCGCGGTCCGCTTGCGTCCGATCCTCATGACGACAGCGGCGACGGTCTTCGGGGTTGTACCGCTCGTCCTTGCCAGCGGAGCCGGAGCGGTCTCGCGCTTCAATATCGGCCTTGTGATCGGTAGCGGCCTACTGATCGGAACCGCGTTTACGCTGTTCGTCGTTCCCGCAACTTACACGCTGCTTGCCGCAAGGCACGTTGAGGCACCACAAGAACGACGCACGGCCGAGTTGACTGGCTGATCAACGGTACCGGCGCGAGCGAGGAGACGATCCCCCTGCGCCGGTGATCCCACCATGGCGAGGCTAGCCCAGCCAATGGCGGTTGTGATCCGCACTTCAAGATTCATGCCGCCGTTGGTCCGGAACGGTTGCCATTTGTTCGTCACTTCCCGCTCGAAGGCGGTTCGCGTTGCTTCATCGACCTTCATCACCCCGCCGATCATCGGCGTCGAAGTAATGGTATTGCCATAGAAATTCCCGCGGCTCAGGTACCTCGAGCCGGGCCGTGGCGGCTTCCACTTCTACCCTGCCGAAGCCGGCCTCCTCCAACAGCTTGCAGATCTCAGATTCGTCGTGGAGCGAAAAAGCGGTGCGCTCGAACGCCGCCACTTCCGGAACCGATTCGGCGACCGAGCGCGTCTCCCATGACGGAAAAGAGATCGGGCTCTGGTCCCGGTACAGTAACAAGCGCTCGTCCGCCGGGCACCAGAACACGATGCATTTCGCTAATGGCTGCCCGTTTATTGGCCATGAACTGCAGTCCCATTTGGCATAGCACGACATCGAAGGAATCGTCCGGCAGTGGCATCGCTTCGGCACTTGCCTCGTACCAATGGATCGAATTGCCGGACGGGACCTGCTTGCGGGCCTGGTCAGCATTCCCGGACTAACGTCGAGGCCGGCAACGGTCTCCGTAGGCCCGACAGCGTTGGCCGCTGAGCGGGCGACAACTCCGGTGCCGCAGGCAACCTCGAGGACACGCTCCCCGGCTTGAGTTGGGCGGCCGCTAGGAGACCCTTTCGACGCCGTGCGCCGGTTCGCCAGCGAGAAGATGAGACAGGCTGAGCCAGAACGCCCAGCGAGCGGCCTCGTCGAGCGCGCCGATCGTCGGCTTGGAGCGGCGATATCTGATCGGACGCCGCCAGCTCGGCGAGGACGCTGGCCCATTGCTGACGGTCGAATGCCGCTCTAGCCCGATCAATCCTGTCAAAGGAAGCCATAGCTCATTCCGTGGTCCGGGATTGATTCATGTAGGATCCGGCACCATTGTTTTTTGCAGCACCCATGCCGTCGAGTTTCTTGCGCTGGGCGCTTCCTTGCTGCCTGGCCCCTATTGATCCGCGTCGCAGAACCGGCGTGGACCACCCCCATAAGGCTGGTAGCTGCAGTCAGTCGAGTCGAACGAACGATAACGGCGCGAGCATACGCCGACATTACAAGACGAGTTGGCCGGGATCTGCGCCATCGATGCGTCAGGCGTACCTCTCGCTGGCGGAATGTTGCATATTTGGCGTTCGCCCTGATACGGCTGATACGTGCAGTCGGACGCGCGGAACGATTCGTAAGCATCGGAGCAGGCCTCACGATCGCATTCCGGCGACACACGCATGGCGGTGCCGGAGAATCCAAGGAGGTCAGACATATTGCCTCGGTCGTCCGTGCCGGCGGTCTCTAATGGTGCGGCTGTTGGTTCTGCGGCAATGTGCGGTCCCGTCCACGCCACCGCTCCTGCCGCCTCGACGAAGCGGCGCCAGATCTGCACCGGCACGGACCCACCGGTCACGCCCCGCATCGGCGAGTGGTCGTCATTGCCGACCCACACCCCAATTACCAGCGATTCGTTGAAGCCTATGAACCAGGCGTCGCGATGATCCTGGCTGGTACCCGTTTTTCCGGCGACAAAGCCGCTGGAATCTGCGCTGCGGCCGGTACCGCTCGTCACAACCCGGCGCAGGAGCGCCGTCAGCTCGTGGTGATGCTCCAGCGCCTTGCCCGTGGGTGTACCCAGTGTACGTAGGCCTTCTTTCTCCGGACCGAATGCGATGATACCGAACGGGTCCGCCCGCCGGCCCGCCTGCACCGATGCAAAGGCGCCAGTGAGGTCCACGAGCGTCAGCTCGGCAGTGCCGAGCGCCAGACTTGGCACTGCTGGCAGCGGCGCATCAATCCCAAGATCCCGCGCTGCGGTCACCACCTTATCCACCCCGACTTCGTTTCCGAGCCGCACCGCCGCGGTATTGACCGAGTGCGCAAAGGCCTGCTCAAGCGTCATGGTGCCGTAACGGCGTCCGCCAAAATTCCCGGGCTCCCAGTCCTTGATCCGGATCGGCGAAGCATCGACAACGTCATCGAGCGAATAACCGCTGCGCAACGCGGCGAGCCACACGAACAGCTTGAACGCGGAACCCGGTTGCCGACGGGCGTCAGCGGCGCGGTTGAACTGGCTCCGATCATAATCGCGCCCGCCAACCATGGCGAGAACGGCGCCGTCCGGCCGCATGGCGACGAGCGCGGCCTGGGAGGGGCCGCCGCGCCGCGGAACCCTGAAGGCCTCGGCAATGATCCGCTCGGCCGCCTGCTGCAACTCCGGCACCAGCGTCGTACGCACTTTAATGCTGCGCGTGTCGGCACCGGACACTCTCGGAAACTCGTGCTTGGCGATCCAGTCGGCAAACCATGACGTCGCAGGCGCAAACTGCGCAACGGCTTTCACCTCGGCCGGCGCGGCCTTCGCTGCAGCGGCGGCCTTGGCGTCGATCGCTCCGGCATCGACCATCGCGTCGAGTACCTGTGCGGCCCGCTGACGCGCCGCTTCAAGATTGCGAATGGGGTTATACTCCGAGGGCGCCTTGATCAGGCCGGCCAGCATCGCGGCTTCGGACAAGGTGAGTTCGGCCGGCCGCTTGTCGAAGTACATGCGAGCGGCCGCCGCGACACCGTAGGCTCCTGCGCCAAGATAAATCCGGTTCAGGTACTCGGTGAGAATCGCGTCCTTGTCCATGCGGAAGTCGAGCCAAAGTGCGGCAAAGGCTTCGCGCAGCTTGCGTTCGATCGTCTGCTCGCGGCCGACGATGCGGCGCAACTTGGCGAGCTGCTGCGTAATGGTGCTGCCACCTTCCACAATCCCGCCGACATCGAAGTTCGCGCGCGCCGCGCGCATAATGCCAATCGGGTCGATGCCGAGATGCTGGTAGAACCGGCGATCCTCGACGCTTATTACCGCATTGACGAGCACGTCCGGGAAGTCGCTTCGGACCGCCTCTTCAGCGAGCGAGCCGGTCCGTCCGAGCGGCCGGCCGTCGGCGGTCTCCAGCACAAGCGAGGGCCAGCCGGGTTGCAACGACTTGCCGGCGATGCGCGTGTCGTGCAGTGCCCAGAGGATACCGCCCGTGATCACGAGTCCCGTGACTAGCGCCGACGTGACGGCGCCTTTAAGGAACGAAACGACCGCCGGAGCGCACCGCACTGCCCTCCCCTCCTTCCGTATGCGCTGGTCGCCGTGGCTTGCTTTCACGCGTCCCTGCTTTGCCCGCGCCCGCCTCCACAGCGACCGGATGCGACGTCGTAGTGCCGTCAGGTCGGCAATGAGGGCGATGAGCAGACCCCGGACAGCCATTGCGGTGTGCGCGTGCTCGGGTCGGGCCTGGTCCGCTTCGTCTGAATCGATGTCGCTCGGCCGCTCGGCTAAGGTCCGCTTGGAGACCTCCGCGGGTTCGCGCTGATCGCAATCAGCACCCCTGGCGAGCTCGTCCGTTGAACGCTTCGACGTCTCCGCAGGATTGTCCTGCAAGTCGGGTGAGCGGCGCATCGACTTCCTGATCCCTCGCCGAAAAGCAACGAGCTGGCTGTCGCAGATAACATTCGGAGTCAGGCTTCGTTTCCTTTGGCGCGCAGCGGGAGGGGGCCCCTTCAAAAGATCCTGAAATCCGCCGGCCCTGCGCTTTGAGAGGAACGTGCAGTGCACATCGCCGCCCACCGCTGCTAGGGATGCTGCTGGCGCTGAATATTCGGTCCGATTGCGTACAATATTTCGTTTCCGGGCTTCGCACGGTCTCACACCGCGGAGCAGGCTTCGGACCCGCGCGCATGCGCCGCAAGTAGCCGAGGAACCTAACGCCGAACGACCAGTTTCGTTTCTCATCGAAACATAGATCGACTGCCACAATTAGGCGTCGTGTCCGCATCATCACAAGATCAATGGAGCGAACGACCTTGTCCCCACCAATCGAGAACGTTAACCGACGTAAGGTCCTCAAGGGCTCGCTTGCCGTTGCTGCGGCCCCCGCATTCATCTCCGTCGCGCACGCGCAGGAGAAGATCACCTGGAAAGTGCAATCCCACTGGCCCAAAGCATCGGGCTCGTTCGACGACAGCCTAGGCGTGCTCGCAAAGGAACTGGATGAACGTACTGAAGGACGCTTCAAGCTGGAGCTGTACGGCGCAGGCGAGATTGCGAAGGATCGCGAGATCTACAACATCGTCCGCCGCGGAGTCGTCTCGATGGGCACGATTTCCCCGGCATACATTCTCGGTGAAGCGCAGGCGATGGGCCTGTACTACGGCGTGCCGGGCACGCTCCGCGAGAGCTGGGAGCTGATGCATCTGACCAAAAATCTAGGCATCGAGAAGATGGTCAACGATCAGCTGCGCCCGAAGGGCGTCATCATGATGGGCGATAAGTCCTACCCAACCGAGCTCGTGCTAAAGAAGAAGATCACCTCGGCCGCCGATCTGAGCTCGCTCAAGGTCCGTTCGACCGGAACAATGCTCGAGTATTTGGCTGCTGCAGGTGCTTCACCGCAGCAAATCGCAGGTCCGGAACTCTATCAGGGGCTGGCGACAGGCGTCGTCGACGGTGCCCATTGGGGCGCGGCAATCGGTGCGCTGTCAATGAAGCTGTGGGAAGTGGCGCCGTATCACATGAAGCCGGCGCTGGGCTTTGCGAACGACGCCTACATCATCAACATCGCCGCCCTCGACAAGCTGGCAGCCGATATGCGACTGCAGTTCATCTCGCTGGTCGAGGAACGGTACTTCCGTCGCTCGGTCGAGTACCTGCACCAGGAAGCGATTTCTTTGAATACCGGGAAAGAGAAGATGAACGTCGAGGTCGTCCGCTTTCCCGACGACGTTCTCAAGAGATTGGCCGATGCATCGAACGCCATTCTGAAGAAGGAGATTGCGAAGGGTGACACCGCCGCAAAGGGCGGCCAGGCTCTGACGAAGCTGATGAGCGACCTCGGTTACACTTGAGCCGAGGCATCTGAGCCAAGGCATCGGCCGACGCTTGGGATTATCCCATTTCCGCAGTTGTGGCGGAAGTGTACCCGTGCGCGCCGCCGTTTTGCGGCTGCCGAACAATGTCAGGTAACAGCATGCTGAAGATCGCGCGGGCAATCACACTTGCTAACGTGTGGGTAGCTCGGCTCGCCGCATCGTTGATTGCACCGATGTTCCTGCTGCTTTTGGCCGAAGTCATCACGCGCTACGTGGTCGGCAGCGCAGCAATCTGGACCGCCGAGCTCGCGCAATTGATCTTCGGCGTCTATGCGGTCATCGCCGGCGGCTACCTGCTGGTCGAACGCGCCCACGTCAATGTCGATATAGTCTACGGAAAGCTCAGCCGCATTCAGAAGGCAAAGTTAGATTTGGCGACCTCGCTTCTGTTCTTCCTCTTCCTCGGAGTCCTGATCTGGCAGGCCGCCGACATGGCGTGGGACTCGGCGGCGAGTCTCGAGACCTCTTACAGCATCTGGAACCCGCATATCTGGCCTGTCAAGCTGGCCATTCCGATCGCCGGCGTCTTATTGCTGCTGCAGGGGCTCGTCCGCCTCGTCTCGGATATCCGCACCATTAACGGGCTGGACAACGATCCCGACATTTTCGGCAAACAAGCCGACGACCAACCCTCTCCTTGACTCCTGGAACGCTGCTCGTGTCAGTCGAACTTCTCACAGTCCTGTTCTTCGGCTCACTGCTGCTCTTCCTTTTCCTCGGTACGCCGCTTGTGTTCACGCTCGGCGGTATCTCGGTCATCTTCCTTTACTTCACGATGGGCCCGGTCGGATTCTACATCGTCGCCTCCAAGTTCTGGGACTCAATGATGAGTTTCACACTGATCGCAATTCCGATGTACGTGTACATGGCCATGCTGCTCGAGAAATCGGGCGTCGCGCATGACTTGTACCGGATGATGCACGTCTGGTTCGGGGCCATCCGCGGCGGATTGGCGATCGGCACAGTTGCGATCTGCGCGATATTTGCGGCGATGAGCGGGATTAGTGGCGCCGCCGTCGTGACCATGGGTACTATCGCATTGCCGCGCATGCTGGAGCGCGGTTATGACAAGCGGCTCGCTGTCGGTGCGATCAACTGCGGCGGGGGTTGGGGAATTCTCATTCCGCCTTCGATCCTCATGGTGCTCTATGCCCTGCTGACCGAGGTTTCGGTCGGCCGGCTGTTTGCTTCGGGCATCGGTCCAGGGATCCTGCTTTTTGTTCTCGTGTCGATCTACATCGGCGTGCGCGCGTGGCTGCAGCCCTCGCTCGCACCCGCGCTACCGGTGGACGAACGCGGCGACTGGACGCTGAAACTCAATTCACTAAAGGCGGTCCTCTTGCCGCTGCTCATCGTTCTCTTGGTACTTGGCGCGATCTTCGGAGGCTTCTCCACGCCGACCGAAGCAGCCGCGCTCGGCGTGTTTGGCGCGCTGATCGCATCCGCGGTTCATCGCCGGCTCTCCATCGCAGTCCTGGCCGACGCTGCGATGCAGACGCTCAGGTTGACCGCGCTGATCATGTGGATCCTATTCGCCGCGCATGCGTTTTCGACCGCCTATACCACGCTGGGCGCCAGCGATCTGATGAACCATATGATGTCGCTGATTCCCGGTGGCCAGTGGGGCGCGCTCACGTTCATGCTCCTTCTACTCCTGATCCTAGGCATGGTGCTCGATCCTGTCGGCATCATGCTGATCACGCTCCCGGTCTTCTTGCCGGTCGTACAGGCAAACGGTTGGGACCCGATCTGGTTCGGAGTGATCTTCATCATCATGATGGAAATCGGCTACATGACACCACCCTTCGGCTTTAATCTGTTCTACTTGAAATCTGTGGCACCACCTGACGTCACGATGAGCGACATCTATTGGTCTGTTATTCCGTACGTGCTCGTGACCTTTGTCGGCGTGCTGATCGTGATCATGCTTCCCGAGATTGCTTTATATTTTCCCAATCTGTTCTTCGGCCCGGGTTAGCAACCACACACTACTAAGTCGATTCGCGGGTTGTCGGCACAGAGGCGTTCTCCCGATACACTGTCGCCGCTCATTTCTCAATGACAGCACAAGCTATTCGGTCGCCCGCATCTCCCGAAGGCTGGCTCTTGTAGTCATCCGGCTTCGCATGGATCACCAGCGACGATCCGTCCTGATCGAGAAGCGAGTTTTTGCCTGAACCAAGCGTTACATTTGCGTTGATCACGTTGAGGCGAAGCGTGCCGTCCTGGCCAACGAACTGATTGGGCATGTCTCCCGCGTGATAGCCGCCTTCCGATGCATATCCATGCTTGTGACCGAGCGGCGCAAAGTGATCTCCCGCGCTCTTGAACTGATCGCTCGTTTCGCATTTCCCGATTCCATGAATATGAAAGGCATGTTCGCCCGGCGGCAATCCGCGCAGCTCGGCCTTGATCAGAACACCGCCTGGCATCTGCACCAGTTCGCCCTTTCCGATCTGCTCTCCCTTGCCGCCCACGAAAGTCGCCTTCGCCTCTTCGTTGGCCGATGCGCTCTTCTGCGCGAATGCAGGCAGCGCCATCGCTGCCGTAATCAAGATTGCGATATGAGTACGCATGCTGACCTCTTGTTGCTGATCCAGTCGCCCGCTCGCGGAAATAACCCCTTCAGAATGAGATCGTTTCCACCTCGCCACCGAGATGCAGTATCCGTACATCACGATGCGCACCGCAGCCCCCGCTCGGCAGGTTCCGGTCGCAGTCGAGCGAGCAACTTCCTGGCGGCATCCATTTTGAAAGCTCCATTTTAGGTCGACGTCGCTCAACTCGGCCTAGAACCTAGGGCGATTGGCGTTGGGCTTCTTTCGTAATTGTCCGCAGGCGCTGTCGTGCATGGCGCTGATCGACACGGCTCATCGCATTTCAGACCGAATTGAAGGGGACGAACAGCATCGCCGCTTGTCACGATGAAGCAATCCGGCCAAGTTCGCCCACAGCGCTCCGGATCCGAATAACATTATCTGAGTGCGCTATAGTACATTGCGACGGCCTCGATATCATCATCGGTCAGACCGCGTGCCGTTGCCGACATCACTTCCGCGAGCCGGCCACCCCGCTTACCTGCCCGAAAAAGCTGCAGCTGGTTGCCAAGATAGTCTGCATGCTGTCCGGCAAGAGCGGGGTATTGCGGAACATTCTCACGTGCGAGTCCATCCTTTCCGTGACAGGCCTGGCAGGCAGGAATTCGGCGCGACGGCGCACCCTGTTCCGCAAGAACGGCCCCACGCTGGCGCAATTCGCTAACCGCCTCGGTGATCTTGTTCGTCGCCTCGTCGAGGCTGATCGACGAATAGTATTTCGCAAGCTCGGATCGCTGTTGCCGGTCGAGATTGACCGTCGGCGGCTCCATCATCCCGCTCGGACGGGTTGCGGCTGCAAAGTCCTCCAATGCCATTTCAAGATAAGCAGTTTTCTGCCCCGCAAGCCTCGGAATGCCACCGAGAGCGCTTCCTTCACCGCGCGAGCCATGACAGCCGGCACAGGCAAACGGGCCGACGATCAGACCTTCGTTCGCGATCATGCGAGCGGCGGCGTTTTCGCTGTCGCGCAGCCTGGTCGCGGCCTTGTACTCTCCTGCTGGAAATTGCGGCATGCGCCTAAGGAACGCGACAAGCGCCCACACCTCGTCGTCGCGGCTCGGCGCTGGCCATGCCGGCATGCCGGTATACTTGATTCCATGCTTCACGATCCGGAAGAGCTGCGCGTCCGACCAATCGTTCGAGGCACGCGTGAGATCCGGTGGCGGGGGAAGCATCGCCAAAGCCACCGGATTTCGCGACAGGCCGGGCGCGCCGTGACAGGGCGCACAGCCAAACTGGAAGTATAACATGCCCCGTTCCGAGAGGGCAGGACCGAGCCTCGGCACCTCTATTCCGATCGAGTACGTTTCGACCGAGTTCTGCATCCCGAACTGGAGAAACCTGCTGACGAGCGCAAGATGACCGCTGGATGCAGCGATGTTATAGACGCCGGACCAAGCAAATAGGAAGGCGGCGGCCGGAGCCGCACAGATAACGATCAGCGCACCCCACAACAGCCTCCGCATCGCCTTCCCAACTTGAGAACCTGATCAGCGACCCCCTTCCGCGGACGCGGGGAACCGCGGTCTACCAACCTTCACCGCACAGGTCGGTTCCTCGGTGGAGCATTGGAACGCCTGGAGCGGCCAACTCAGGGGATGAACCGGCCCCGCGCGGGCCGGTTCATCAACCGCAGCTACCGTTTGTTGCCACGTTCTGCTGCTTACGCGGCTCCGCCGCGGAGCCGGTCGTGCCGTCGCCCCCGCCCCGCTTGCTCGCGGCTTGCCCACCTGACCCGGGTTCATTTCTGATCCTATCATAGTCAAGCACCTGCAGGTTGACCACGTCATCCCGATTATAGCCGAGGTGATAAGCCGGATACCAAGGGGCCCACCCGTATGCATAGCCATAGTACGGAAACGCTCGGTATCCACCGCGGTACGCCGCGTAGGGGCTTACGACCACCGCATGGAGTTGAGCGTCCGAGGTGAAGATCAGATCGCTGACCGAACCATATCGGACGAACCCGTTGAGAACCGCTTCATCCTCGAGAATCTCGCTGGCCTTCCAGATGCGCGGACCAGAGCTCAGCTCCTCCTGCACGATTTGCCGGGCTCCTGTTTCTGACTTCTGGAGGTAGCCGTCCGGAGACGTCGAGTAGTTCTCGATGTTATCCTCCGTCACCGGCAGAGTAACCCGCTTGAGCCCATCGCTGACGCGTACGTGGTCCCATGGCACGAAGACATGCGTGTCGCCAATGTTGAGAAACCCACCGACTTCGGCGACGATCCCGAGCAGCGCCCCATCGCGACCGATGATCAAGTTCTCAACGCTGCCTATCTCGTTTCCGTTCGGACCATAGACGGTTGCATCGTCCATCAGCCTCCGCGCACTCCACCCCTCTCCGTAGATCCTGTCGTAGCCCCAATCGCGAAGCAGAATGACGGGCGGCGCATCGGAATCGGTTGCAACTCTCTGGGCAGATTGCTCCCGCTGATTGTTCCGCTTGAGTTGATCGCCCGCCCTGCTCGCTTCGGCAGAGGGCTGCCCTTGCGCGCCCCGCTGGGTCGCTTGCTCGCTGCCCTTGCCTGCACTGCCTCGCTCCGCTTGCGCAACCGCAGCAGCACCGCCGGCGCTGAAGCCGATCAGGATTGTTGCGGTAGTCAGTAATAGTCGTTGTGTTTGTCTCATGACACAATCCTCGTTCATTTCCATTGGTGCGGGGCGAACGCCACAGCACCTGATTGGTTGTAAGCACTTTCAAACAATTCGACGTCGCAACGCAGCAACTTTGCCGCCGACTCAGCTCTGTGCGAAATGGCACACTGAATCCGCTTCATCGGGCATTGCAGTCCGACGCTCCGCAAGAACGACGCCCTGTGTTTCCCGTTTTCGACCTCGGGGCAACAACATTCAAGGAGAGATCATATGTTACGATTGATGCTTCCCGTCTCGCTTGCCCTGGCGCTTGTGTCGGGCCCCGCACTTGCACAAAGTACTACAACCGGCGCGTCGGATGCCGGCAAGGCATCGAGTGCCAGCCAATCGAACCAAACTCTGCCTCAGCAGATCCAAAGCAAGCTCCGCGACCAGGGCTTCACCAACGTGCAGGTCGTGCCGGGCTCGTTCCTGGTAAGCGCGAAAGACAAACAAGGCGATCCGGTAACGATGATCATCGGACCGAACTCGATGACGGTGTTCACGATGTCGTCGAGCGATTCGTCGACCGTGGGCAGCTCTGATCAAGACAAGAAGTCCGGAAGCAAGTAAGCCTGCGCGACGCGCAAGCCATCCTTCGGGCACCATGGAGGAAGAGGGTGGAAGTCCACCCTCTTCCTCCAACCGAGTTTTGGGGTTAGCGCCCTCGTTCTCGGCGTCGTGACGCAAGACGCCACGATTGAGCTGGTGCTCGCCCGGCCGCACGAAACACTGCGCTCACCGAGCAGCTTCGCATCTCCAATATGCACAGCAGGCGTTGACAGCGACTTCATCGCTCCGGCACATGATCCATGCGTTGCTGCGCTCGCAAGGAGGCTCGCAAACAGCGCAAGCACCGCTAGACGGCGGAACAAACGGACGGGCCTCAGAACACGGCGATAATACCAAAGAGACCCAGGATGACGATCAGGCCCGCGATGACAATGAACGCTACGAAGATGAACTTCGCGATATTTGCTGCGCCCCTAGCTACACCGGTAAATCCGAGCGCTCCGGCAATAAGCGCTATGATCAGCAAGCCAATCGCGAGTTCGAGCATGATGAAAGGTCCAGTCAACATTTCCGATTAGATACAACGACCGCGCAACACCTTCGTTTCGCGCTCGGCGTTTGTCGCTCACGCTCGTTGTGACCGACCTGCTTACGGACGGTCCGGTTGCATACGTTGCACTGGCGGTCACGGCGCGTCGGTCAAGACGTGTACGGAGACCACACTTCTCGCGACAAGAATTGCAGAACCGGTGCGCATTGGCTGGCTATGCGGCTTTCGGTCCGCGATCTGCGGGATTGCGTTGTACTCGGGCCGGCGTGGCCAAACTCTGCAGAAAGTCCACGGGCACCGGGAATATTATGGTTGAGTTCCTCTCGCCTGCGATATCTTGCAGGGTGGACAAGTATCGCAATTGCATAGATTCCGGCCTCCTTGCGAGCATATCGCCTGCTTCGACGAGCTTCGCTGCGGCTTGGTGCTCGGCTTCGGCACCAATAATTCTGGCACGACGGTATCGCTCGGCTTCAGCTTGACGCGCAATCGCGCGAACCATGCTCTCATCGATGTCGACGTGCTTGATCTCGACGTTGGCAACCTTGATGCCCCATCCATCGGTCTGGCTGTCGAGAATTTCCTGGATGTCGCGGTTGAGTTTGTCCCTCTCCGCCAGCATCTCATCGAGCTCGTGCTTTCCAAGTACGGACCGGAGGGTAGTCTGGGCAAGTTGGCTGGTTGCAACCATGAAGCTTTCCACGTTGATGATTGCCTTGTCTGCATCAACCACGCGGAAATAAATCACCGCGTTGACCTTAACGGAAACGTTATCGCGGGAGATCACATCCTGGCTCGGCACGTCGAGTACCAGTGTTCGCAGATCTACTCGGACAAGTTGTTGAACGATCGGGATCACTATGATCAGCCCGGGCCCTTTCACACCGGAGAACCGCCCTAATGTGAATACAACTGCCCGTTCGTATTCGCGCATGATGCGAATCGCCGACAACGGAAGGGCAATGATCACGGCTCCGATGACGAGATATTCGATAATGTCGGTGACAAACTCTGGCATTGTACACTCCTCATGGTTTCGGTTTCGAACCAGGGTCGGGCTCGACCAGCAGGCTCAAGCTTCGACGCTCGGTCACCCGCACACGGTCGCCTCGGCTGAACTGGCCCGTCGATCTCGCCGCCTGGCGCTCCCCCCTGATTTGACTCTCCCTTCTCCATGGCCCACCACAACACTTTTCCAGTGCCGCCAAGCAGAGCCGAGTTCCCTGTAACCACGTCACGCTGGTGCGCCCGCCAAACTGGCCGCGATCGCGATCACCAGGAAGCCCGCACTAGCGATGGTGACCGTTGCAATCACTGGCCACGAGAGTTACCGCAGGGTGGCACTTTGGACGTTGTCGCCCCTTGCGACCCGCGCATCTGAGTGGAAATCGCTCACAATGGAAAGGCGCTCACCGCCGCATGACACAGGTCACGAGCAAGCTTCTCCTTCAAGCGTCTTCGGCGGCTATGAGTTCCGGCTGGCAAACGGGGCGCGCCTGGCGACAATGGTGCCCGCGCGGCCGTCTCTTGAAGTCAGCTGCTCGAGCTCCTGACGGATGCCCAGATAGCTCAGCAAGTCGCGCAGCGAGAGCACACCGACCAACTGTCCATCGCGCGCAACCAGCAGGTGGTCCCTCCTGCCGCGCTGCATCTTGTAAAGCGCCCGGCTCGCGTCGGTTTCCGGCGAGATAGTATTGTCCTCGCCGCATACCTGCATGACGCCCGAGACCTGCTGCCGCGCGAGCGTGGGAGCTGCTTTGTCACGCAATGCCTCCAGCGAGACGCAACCGACGAGGCGCCTATCATCGACGACGGGAAATTCCTTGAAGTAATGTCGCAGAAAATACTCATCGAGTAGCCGATCAAGCGTGAGAGCTGGCGCCACGGAAATCGGATCGCGGCGCATCACAGCGGAAACGGGGATTCCTGCGAGAATCGATCGACGCACGTGATGCTCAAGGTGCGAACTAGCAGCCATTTGAACAAATAGTCCAAGTATGAACCACCAGATGCCGCCGACAACGCTTCCGGTCACAAACGCAAACAAGCCAGCGGCCATGAGGAGAAAGCCGAACGCCCATCCTGCCCGCGCCGCGATTCGCGTCGCCCAGAGAATGTCATCACTCCACGCCCAGAGCGCCGCCCGCAGCATGCGGCCGCCGTCGAGTGGAAACGCCGGCACAACATTGAAGATGGCCAGGATGCAATTGATCCCTGCGAGATAGAGCAGGACCACTGCGTGGGCGGACAACGCCATCTCACCGTCGGCAATACTCACACCTCCCGGAACGAGCAGCACAAGCAAGTAGAAGAAAACTGCCAATCCGAGGCTCATGATCGGACCGGCCACGGCCATCAAGAACTCGCCTTTCGCGCTTGTCGGCTCGTCTTCCATCTCGGCCACGCCCCCAAAGACGAAAAGAGTGATGCCGCGGATTGGCATGTCGTATCGGCGTGCCACGACCGCATGCGCAAGTTCATGAAGCACGATCGAGACGGCTAGCCCGAGCAGTCCGGCAACACCCATTGCCCAATAGGAGGCGGGCTCGCGGCCAGGAAACGACTGAGGAAAATATCCGACCGACAATGTCCAAACGATAAGCACAGCCAGCAGCAACCAACTGGCATCTATTCCGACGCGAAAGCCAAACAATCTGAACAGGGTGAGACTGCGATCGAACATAACGTTCTCCGGCCTGCGTAGTCCCGCTGTTTGAAAACGTCGTCCGCTGCTATTTGTTCGATTGGGCACGTTTTCCGATCGTCAATGAAAGCCACTCAAGCGGCCGACCGGACTTTTCCAGTACGCCAGCTCTCTCATGCTCAAACCCGTGCATCCGTCATGAGCTTGTCCGTACGATAGCGGACCGTGTAAATCGCGAATTTAAGCAATCCGCGAAGTTAGAGAACATCGGCAAGGGCATGACGGCCAATACGCATCTCCTGTGGCGTCCATTCAACGAACCAGATCGAGCGATGGATCGGAAGGAGCTTCACTTCAGTTTCCGGCGAACCTTCTTCTTCCGGCGTAAAGGGGGTTTAGGACGCGGCCGAGGGTTATAGATCGTCGTTCGCCGGCCGTTGGCGCTCTTCCTGCTTTTCCGTGCTGAATCTGCCATTGCTCAAGATCCCACCGATATTTAATCCCATACCGGCCTACACCGAAGCATCAAAGCCGAGTTGCTGTAATGCCGAAGACCAGCCTGATGAGAAGCCTTGAGTTAAAGGTATCGGCATGACCTTGTTCCTCGACAACGGTCCGACGCATCCGTTTGACGTGGACTGTGCTACCTTGACGCGCTCCATTCGGATTGATTTGTGCACCACGGCGCGGCGCCCCGCGTCCACGGAGCCTCGGATCCGTTAGTTCATGACCTGCTCGAGCTACGGGTTCATCTTCGAAGTCTCCAGTTTCCGCACCGCAAGGTGCCACGGAGTTCCCGGACCTGAGACAGCCGTGCTACGACGACTCATATAGCGGGATAGCAGGCGAGCCGAGCGGGATCGGCGGCGGTGACAGCATACGCGAAATCTTGACGCACGTGCGGTCCTGCTGGACGCCACCACGGCAGTCGCCTTTGTTACGCTCACGATATCCTCCCACAAGGGCCGGTACAGCATGGGCGTTCTGTTTGGGCTCGCCATTACATTGTCACTGGCGGCTTCTATTGTCGTGTTGCCGGCGATCCTCGCCACGCTGAAGCAGATCGGCGCTGTCGGGCTTAAGCCGCACAGCAGCTAGCGCTCCTTGCGATCATCGCCTTCGTCCTGCAGCTCCGATGCCTCGACCGGCATGATCGTTAGGTCGTGAACCCGCCAATTGAGCGCCCTCGCCTTGCGCACGGCGTCGGCAACATCTCCCACGATATTCTCGGTGTTCATCGGAACGACGAAGGCTTCACCAAAGAACACATGTCCTTCTTCGCGCATGCGGACGTCTGCTCGTTCTATCCAAGGCAGTTTCTCCAGTTCGCCGGCGACCTCGTCAGGCAACGATTCCAGCTGGCTCCGATCGGTGGTCCGCCGGGGCGTCTCATCAATCAGGTCATTGACTGCTGCGCGCAGGTTGTTGAGGCCATCGCGAACGATGTCGAGCGATACGAGCCCCGCCGCGACCGGATCGGCCCACCAATAACCAAAACCTACCCCGATAACGCCAACTGCGGCAGCCGATTCGGCCATCCAATCGGCGCGGTTCATTTCCGCGTCCGCATAGAGCACCTTATCGTGGATCACGGGAGCCAACTTCTTCTTCGCTCGACCGAGAAAGAACGACGGGATCCCCGTATAGGCCAGGGCAAAAAGCATCGGCCAGCCTGCCCATATTGTCGTACCGAACAAATCAAAGCCGCCGATTGTCGCGCGGTCCTGGTGAATTAGTTTCAGCGTGGCCTCTATCAGAAGAAATGCACCCATCGCAAAGATTGCGAGAGAGGCAGTGAGGTATCCTATCGAGACGGTTGCATGCATTCCATACGGGTACGACTTTGTGGCTGCGCGGGTAGCAAATCTGGAGGAGATCAGGAACGCGATGGGTGGCACCATACTGATCATGTCTTCGAGCCAACTGGTTCGCATCGCTTGCGACGAGCCCATTACGAGGAACAAGAGCACCGCTGCACTTGACAGATACGCAATCGAAACCCACTCGAGCCGGCGCGCCTTTGCGAATGCCGCTTCCTCCTCTTCCGGAAATTCGATGAGACGTACTCGCTTCATGACTTGTTTGCGCCTGCAAGCTGTCCTGGCCGCATCAGGAAGTGATCCAGGGCGTACAGAAGTCCGTTTTCTCCCGACGTCACGAGAATGACGTGCTTCTCGGTTTTCAACGGCCGGGAACGATGGACATCTTCGCTGAGCTCGAACTCATAGGCGACGGCGATCTGCCCACGCCAATCGTTGCGCGCCTCGGGACGCGCTTCACGGCTCGTGATCAACGCTGCAAAATCCGGTCGCGCAGGGCGATACGCAACGACTGCGCCCTCAAGATCGGTCAGCGCCCGGACGGAATCTGCAGTTGGAAAGCTGACGACGACCTTCGCTTCCTTGTAGGCGTGGCTGATGGCAGCCCGTGATGCCCAGGCGGTGTCGCTAAGAAATCCGCCAATGAGAACCTCAATCTGTCCGACACGCAACGCTTCGATCAGCGACGATTCCGTTCCCGCGGTCCACTCCACCCTGGCACCAAGGCGGGATGCGAACCTCTCGATCAGCTGGGGCTCGATCCCTTCAGGGTTACCGTTCGTATTCTCGACCCAGGGCGGCCGCTCGCAGTAGCCTGCACGCAAAACACCTTCGCGGCGGATGCGCGACAGTGCTCCATTGGAATCTCGGGGGAAATCGCATCCCACCAACAGGAGAACCAGGCCAATAGCCCAGAATGACTGCAACATTTGGTGTCTCCTACCGGCGCGCGTGAGTAGACGGTTAACGGCGCTGTACTCTCGATGGTTCGATTCGAGACCACGACTTTTGCGACGGTACGTGATCGTGCGGTCATCAGGCATCGCTGGGAATGACGCACCTGTATTTGACCCGTCCATCGCTTGCTGTTCCGCTGAGGAACAAACCTCGCCCGGAGAGGTTTACCGACGAGTTCCATGCGCGGGAGCATATCGTTGATGCGGATCAGACCCCCCACGCAGGCGCATGCGACGCGGGAGGAATCGGGCGGCGATCTCTGCGAACAAAAGAATGTCTCGGCCTCGCCGAGCGCGCCGTCCAAACCTTCCGCCACCAAGGTATGCCGCCAAGGCCGACGGACCCAACGCTTTCGGAGAAGGGAAATGAACTGGCCAGACGACTGCATTCCTGGAGAGAATCGACCCGCGCATCGGGCGTACTGCGCGGCGGTCGCCGGCATAGCGGCGGCGCTGGTCCTGAGCGGCTGCTCCGATGGCTATCAACCAGTCGAGCAGTATCGCGCTGAAGCACGCCGCATCGTGAACGGAGATGCGAAGATAGGCCGAGACCTCATTGCGGAAGTCGGATGCGGTGTTTGCCACGCGATTCCAGGCATTCCTGGCGCCGTCGGAATTGTCGGTCCACCGTTGAACACGTTCGCCCGGCGGACGTACATCGCGGGAATAGTTCCTAACGAGCCCAGGACGCTCGTTACCTGGGTGCGTAACGCACCGTCGCTGGTACCGCAAACGGCAATGCCGCAACTGCCGATCTCGCACCAAGACGCAACCCATATCACCGCCTACCTGTACACCTTGACGAAATGAGAGCGCTCGCCCTCCTCGCAATTCTGGTTGCCGGCGCAACTGTCCCCGGGTGCACCTGGATATTGCCGAACGACAGCCACGGCAGCCGGCCGGCGCTCATGTGGATGCAATCGGCGCTGATCACGGCCGGACCGAGTGCGGGGGCGACCGGAACGCTGAGCTGGATCATGTTTGCAGGTGCCGCGGCTATTCTTCTGCTCGTTGTTGCATTTACGGCGCACGCGGTATTTGGTGGGGCAAGGCGCGGCTGGATGGCAGGGCGTCACTTCGTCATCGTCTTCGGCATTGCGATGCCGATTGTTGTTCTCACAATTCTTCTAGTCTACGGGCTGACGCTTACGAGCCGTTCGACCGCGCGCGAGAATCCCGCAATGCGTATCGAAGTCGTCGGCGAACGCTGGTGGTGGCGAGTGTACTATGTCGGTCCCCGGGGCGATCGGCAGTTCGTGACAGCAAACGAAATCCGCATTCCAACGGGCGTGCCGGTGGAATTCGTCCTGAAGACCAACGACGTCATCCATTCGTTCTGGGTTCCCAGCCTGGCCGGAAAGCTGGACATGATACCCGGGCGCGTCAACCGTTATCAGTTCTCGGCCGGGCGGCCCGGGGTCTATCGCGGCCAGTGCGCAGAGTATTGCGGCGCGCAGCATGCACTGATGGCCTTCTACGTCGTTGCGATGGAGCGGGACCGCTTTCCGACCTGGCTTGAGGATCAGCAGAAGCCCGCGAGCGAGCCCGTCACCGAGCTGGGCGTTAAAGGAAGGGAGTTGTTCATCGCCACCGGGTGTGGCGCTTGTCACACGGTGCGTGGTACGACGGCTTCCGGCCAGATTGGCCCTGATCTCACCCACTTTGGCAGCCGCCGGTCGATTGCCGCGGGAAGCTTCCCGAACAATGCCGGCACGATAGCGGGCTGGATCGCATCCGCACAGCATTTGAAGCCCGATAATCTGATGCCTTCGTTCGCCAACCTGCAGGGCGAGGAGCTCCGGGCGGTCGCGACCTATCTCGAGAATCTCAAGTGACGACGATCGCCCAACACTCAGCCATCGCGGACACGCGGGCGAAAAGATCGATTGGGGAGAGCGAATTTCCAAATAGTCTTCCGCGTCCCGAAGGCGAACTCGAGGAGCTGGAGCGGATCTGGGCGCCGCCGCGGGGGGTCCATCTCATCTCGGCGGTCAACAACAGCTATGTCGGCGTCTGGTACGTCGGAGCATCGGTGCTGTTCTTCGTCCTGGCGGGGATTCTGGCGCTGATGATGCGCACGCAGCTGGCCCTGCCGGAGAGCAGGTTGATCGGCCACGCACTCTACAATCAGCTGTTCACGATGCATGGCACCCTGATGATGTTCCTGTTTGCCGTGCCGGCCGTCGAGGCGATGGGCGTGTATCTGCTTCCGAATTTGCAGGCTGCCCGCGACCTGCCGTTTCCGCGACTCTCGGCATACGCATTCTGGGCATACTTCGTCGGTGGCCTTGCATTCTTTTGCAGTCTCTTCTTTGGCCTGGCTCCAGACGGCGGATGGTTCATGTATCCGCCCTTGACGAGCTATACGTTTTCGTCGGGCATCAATGCTGACTTCTGGCTGCTGGGCATCGGCTTCATCGAAATCTCGGCCATCGCGGGCGCGATCGAGATCATCGTTGGCGTTCTCAAGACGCGCGCACCGGGGCAATCGCTCGACAAATTACCGGTCTATTCGTGGGCAATGCTGATCTTCGCCCTGATGATCGTTTTCGCCTTTCCCGCCATTATTGTCGCGACGGTGCTCCTCGAGGTCGAGCGAGCATTCCACTGGCCCTTCTTCCTCGCGGAGAAAGGCGGCGACCCACTGCTGTGGCAGCATCTGTTCTGGTTCTTCGGCCATCCTGAGGTCTACATCATCTTCCTGCCTGCCGCGGGCATGGTGTCGATGATCGTGCCGGCGATGGCACAGACGCCGCTGGTGGCCTACCGGCTGGTGGTGCTGGCCGTCATCGGTACCGGATTCCTATCGTTCGGACTGTGGGTACACCACATGTTCACGACCGGTCTCCCGCTGCTGTCGGTCAGCTTCTTTTCCGCCGCCAGCATGGCCGTATCGCTTCCGAGTGGCATCCAGGTGTTCGCGTGGATCGCAACCTTCGCCTCAGGCACGTTGCAGTGGAAGACGCCCTCCTATTTTGTTCTGGGCTTCCTGTTCATCTTCACGATGGGCGGATTGACGGGCGTCATGGTGGCGATGGCGCCTTTCGACTGGCAGGCGCACGACACCTACTTCGTTGTCGCTCATTTTCACTACGTGCTGATCGGCGGGATGGTCTTCCCGCTGTTTGCCGCCTTCTATTATTGGACACCAACCATTTCGCGGACGCCCCTCTCCGAACGGCTCGGCAAGACGGCGTTCTGGCTCATGTTCATTGGCGTCAACGTCACCTTCTTCACCATGCATCTGACGGGGCTGATGGGTATGCCACGGCGTACCTACACCTACATTGCGGCCATGGGCTGGGGACCGCTGAACATGATCTCGACGATTGGCGCGTTCTTGATCGGAGCCGGAGTTCTTGTGTTCTTGATTGATCTCGCGAAAAACTTCCGTCCATTCGGGGCAAGCGCGGGCAATCCCTGGAACGCCGGTACGCTCGAATGGCTGCCGACCGGAAATTACCAGACGCGATCGATTCCGATCGTCACAAGCCGCGAACCGCTTTGGGATCAGCCGAATCTCGCCGCCGACGTGCAGGACGGCCGGTACTATCTGCCAGGTGCTCCCACTAGGTCCCGCGAGACCATCGTCACCAGTCCTATCGAGGCGCGGCCGCAGTATCTGTTGAGAATGCCCGGTCCGAGCTGGCCGACGGTTCTGGCGGCAGTGTTCACCGCCGCCTTCTTCTTCGGCTTGACGATCCAGATCTACGTCCCGGCGTTCGCCTGCGGCGCACTGGCGATCGCCTCCGTGATCTGGTGGATCTGGGATTCCGACCCCGGTCCGGATGTGCCGCCGGTCGATGTCGGCGGCGGTATCACCCTTCCCGCCTATGTCACGGGGTCGGTCAGCCACAGCTGGTGGGCGATGATCGTACTGATCCTCGTCGCGGCAACCGCCTTCGCGTGCCTGCTGTTCTCCTATTTCTTTCTCTGGACCGTTAACCCGCAGCTTTGGCCACGCGAACGGGCCAGCTTGCCTGGTCTCGGCTGGCCTGCCGCGGCGGCTGCGCTGTACGTGTTGAGCAGCACCGCGGTGCTCTCAGCTGGCCGGCTGCTCGCCCGGGTGCCGAACCGCAGTTCCGCTTCCGTCGTCCTCGCCCTCCTCGCCGCAATACTGTTCGTGTCGCTACCCGTCACCATCGAGGTGTTCGGGCAGCGCGCTGCGGGGCTCGCGCCGTCGGCGACCAGCTACGGCGCGATCGTCTACACCCTTGCTGCCTGGCAGGGATTCTTTGCGACAGTGCTGGTGCTCATGGGCCTCTACACGATCGCCCGTTCACTCACGGGCCGCCTGTCCGCCGAGCGCCGCGTCACATTCGATAACACGCAGCTGTTCTGGCACTACAGCGTCGTGCAGGGACTCGTGTCGCTCGCGATCGTTCACCTGTTTCCACGAATCCTCGGGTGAGCGCACATGGACGAGACGGGCTTCATGCGCAAATCGCTCTTTGTGCTGGGAGGGCTGCTCATCTGGGCTGCGCACTTCCTCTTCGTGTACGTGCTCAATGCGCTCGCCTGCGCCCGCAATTTTCAGGAGCTGCAACTGCTCGGATTCGGCGTGGTACCCGTCACAATCGCCCTCGGTACGGCATTTGCGGCAGCCGCGGTCCTCGCCTTGCTGATCATCGCGCTGCGGGTCCCGGACCGCATCATGGATACGCGGGAGCCGTCCACCGATTTCCTGCGCCAACTCGCGGTAGCGGTGGCGCTGCTGTCACTGGTCGCGATCGGCTGGAGCGGCCTGCCAGCCCTGCTCGTCCAACCATGCGGGTAGTGTGTCGATGATGAGCCTCGGCGATTTCAGCGGCCTCGGGCTTCCTGCCAACCTCGCGATCTTTGCAGTCGCTGCGAGCATCGTCTGGATCGCGGGCTACAAGCTCGCCCAGTACCTGGATGCAATTGCCGACAAGACCGGGCTCGGAGAAGCATTCGTTGGCATGCTGCTCATGGGCACCATCACCTCGCTACCGGAGATTGCGGCGGTTTCAACCTCCGGCTACATCGGCAACGCAGCCCTCGCTACCAACAACCTTCTCGGCAGCGTCTCGATCAACGTCGTCCTGATCGCGGTTGCGGATGCCGTGCTGGGACGCGACGCCATCACCTCTACGATCGGACGTCCCACCACGCTGATGCAAGGTGTTCTTGTGGTCGGCGCGCTCGCGCTGACACTCTGTGCGGTGCTTGTGGGCGACGTTAGCCTTGGTCCTGTCGGTGCCTGGTCGGTGGCACTCGTCGGCTACGTGGTGGTCGCCTTTTGGATATCGGCAGGATACGGTGGGCGCGCTCCATGGCGCTTGAAAGAACGGCGCGATCGGCACTCAACCGAACGCAAGGAAGACCGGGAGAACGGGGAACAGGATAACGAAACCGCCGAGCGCTCGCTCACGACGTTGATGCTGCTTACTGCGCTCTGCGCGGCGGCCATCCTCGTCGCTGGCTTTTGTCTCGCCCAGAGTGGAGATGCTGTCGCGAAACTTACAGGTCTCGGTTCTGGCATAGTGGGCCACGTTCTTGTCGGGTTTGCAACTTCGCTGCCCGAGCTGAGCTCAATCATTTCGGCGGTGCGGCTGCGGCGCTACGAAATGGTTTTCGGCGACGTGTTCGGCACCAACATTCTCACGCTCGGCCTGATCTTCCTCGCCGACCTCTTCTATGCCGGCGAGCCTGTGCTGAACCAGGCCGGGCGGTTCGAAGCGGTGGCAGCAACGGTCGGAATTATCCTGACTGGAATTTTCCTCGTCGGATTGCTGGAGCGGGAGAACAAGACATTTCTCCGGATGGGTTATGACGCCGTGGCCGCGCTCGTCACCTTCGTCGCCGGGATCGTGCTTCTTTACTTCATTCAAGATTGAGGCGGTCGCAGGTTCTGCCCCGCAGGTCAGCGAGCGCTTCGCGCCGTCGCTGACGACTGCTCGAGCGACGGAGCGAACAATCCGCGGCTGACAATCACGAGCGCGCTGAGCAGGTAGATCATCCCCATAGGCACCCACATGATGAGGCCCGCCAGCTGTTGATCCTCGATCGGCGAGAATCCGAACGTCATCGCGCCTCTGTGCTCCTTTTGACCGGCAGCGGCTCAAGAGTTAAATCTAAGAATTTTTATGTCAGTCCGGAAGCGTACGCACCTCGCCAAAGATGCCGTCGGGTACAAGGCGCGGTAGTTCGCCAAGCATCCTGGCAAGATCCAGCCGCAGTCGTTTCACACCTCATCTAAGCAATGCGTTGCGAGGAACTTCAGTCGATGCTTGCGCCTTTACGACAGGTGTGCACGCTTGATGAGCGACGCACGTGCAGCGGAAGAAGGGTGATGATGTCAGCCAGCACCGCGAGCGCTGCACCGAAGGTCTCGCCGCGATTTGGCAGTTAGACTGGCAGGCCAATACAAGCCGCGTCTGCGGTTCTTTGGCGGCATTTTGTTCACGCGCGCCGCCAACTCTGAAACGAAGAACCTTCGACATCTTTGTCTTCAAATTAGCGGCGGTGAGAGCGCCGCATCCGCAAAGCCGCGCCTTGTTGCCGGGTGAACTTCACACCGCGAGTTGTGCGCGTGCCAAGCCAAGGAGATATAGTATGAGGTTAGCAACGAGACTACTTGCCGGGACTACGGTCGGCGCACTGCTCGCGGGAGCCGCCGTCGCGCAGAGTTCTCCGACGACAGGGCAAGGGCAATCAACACAGCAGACGCAACAGCAACCCTCAAGGTCACAGCAGCAGCAACAAGCAGGGACGCCGCAACAGCCGCTTGCGCAGCAGTGCTTGCGCGACCTGCAGTCGTTGAACGATCAGATGGAGGCGGACGGATATTGGCTCACCGGATGGGGAAGCCGTTGGGGAGGGTACGCCGGCCCGTACCGCACAGACGGCGCGACTACGGGCGCTGCCCCCACGGCACCGCCACCGCGCGCAAATGCGACGCGACCCTGGGGTCCAGAGGCGCGCTTCGGCATCGACTCTCCGCGTTACCAAATCCGATTTCTCTACTCCGCAGCAAATGTGTTGGCACACCGCGGCGACCAGGAAGGTTGCGCACGCGTGGTCGCCGAGTTGCGCGATCTGTACACCAATTACGTGGGAGAACTACGGCAGGCCGGGGTTGACCCAGGCCGCGTAACCAGCTGGCGCCAAGAACGCATTGTAGCTGCGCAACCTGTCAAAGAACTCGAGCGGGCCATCAGCATCGATGATGTGACCGGCACTCAGCTGCGAAACACACAGGACAAACGTCTCGGCAGCATTCACGACGTGGTCGTGGATCCGCAGTCTGGCCAGATTTCCCATGTTATCGTCGCCCGCGGCGGCTTTCTCGGGTTCGGAGAGAATCACGTTATCGTGCCATGGCAGGCACTGCGAGCGACACCTGATTTAAACCTGTTCGTTCTCAACGTCCGCGATCAGGTGATGGAACAAGCGCCAACGGTCAACACTGGTCGCATTGGCGACCACAGCCTGTTCCAGCAACAGCGTGAGCGCGCTGAACAGTACTGGCAGGAGCACGTGAAAGGCTGACGGCTTCCAAGCGATTCCCCACCCGGGGGCTTCGTGCTTGCTGCGCATGGAGCTTCCGGTGGCGTTGGAATTGCTTGATGGCGCAAATCGCCACAACGGGCACTGGCTCCAGCTCTCGTTCTACCTCTCGTGAGAGAGTGAAGGCGGCCAAGTCGATCAAGTGACTCTCAGACAGCCCAGCGCCAGGGCCGCACAAGGAGGCCTGAGCGCCGCGCCGACGCAGTTTTCGCAAGGTTTGCTTACCGACCTTGCAGGGGAAGCGGTCGCACCAACTGGCCTTTGAACACGACAAACGTTCCGGGCAGGCCGCAGAGGCGCGATCCCACGCAAGAATGCTGTTTCGCCACAGGCACTGCAGAGGCGGTAGCCTTTTGCAGCAAAGGCAGCGGTAGCAAGTACTCCAATGACGCGTCGGGTGGCGACCATGGAGGCCCGGCATGGCATGCTGGGATGCGTCTGGGTCGTCGATCGCGGCATGGCAGCGCCGACACTCTGGCGTGGCTGTGTTACCATAGGCACTACTTAGCCTATCTCTTGCGAGGCGCTCATATCTGAACGATTGCTCGGAATCCGCTCGGCGCCTAATTTGCGCCCTATCGCTGAGCATCTGCCGTATGCTTTCAAGGGGTCGATTTGAAGCGGTTGCCGCAACGCTCGGAATCATCCTGACAGCAATCTTTCTGGTCGCCAGCTGGTGCGGGAGAACAAAACTCCTGCCAATGGGCTACGATGCCGTTGCCGCGCTTCTGCCGTTCGCGGCCGGCGTCAGGTTTCTCTATTCAAGATTGAGGCGGCCGCAGGTCTGCCCCGCAGGTCAGCGATCGCTTCGCGCCGTCGCTGGCGAGTGCTCGGGCGACGGAGCGAACAATCCGCGGCTGACAATCACGAGCGCGCTGAGCAGGTAGATCATCCCCATAGGCACCCACATGATGAGGCCCGCCAGCTGTTGATCCTCGATCGGTGAGAATCCGAACACCATCGCGCCTCTGCCCATAATGGGATACAGCGGCCACGGGGCGAACGTCAGCAGCGCTCCGAGCAGACCCGTGTGAACCATGGTCACCAGCAGAGCCAGCGCAACTGCGCCAATCGACGTTGCACGAAGCATGCAGGTCCAGAACCAGAGACTCGCGACAATCAGAGAGCCCAGATAGGCCAGATGCCAGCTCGCGCTGATCAGGGCTAACTCGTACGCCGCGGGTACGTGCCAGAACCAGATCAGGATGCCGTATGCGCCGGCAGCCCGCAGCGGCCGATTCCAAAGAAGCTCACGCCAGCCGCCCGTTGATATCATTTGCGCGGATCCGAGCATTCCGACTCCGACCGTCCGCACCGGAGACGCGAGGACAATGAGCGGCGGTGCGAGTGCGACAAGAACGACGTGCTGAATCATGTGGACCGAGGCGAGCGCGGCCGAAAGCCGGCAGAGCGGGCTGACAAGCGCAATCGCGAGCAGGGTCACGGCCGCTGTGGCGGCCGTCGCCTCATGCGCGAGCGCGCTTGGCTCATGCGGATCTCTGGCACGCCGTAACGCGCCCGCGGCATAGAGTGCGGCGAACAAAACCAGCGGAATCGTCACGACCGGTGCGAGGCTCCATGCGGCCCAGATGTTGGCCGGCCCCACGGAGGTGGCGGACGCGAGACAAAGCGACCAGACGGAATCCAGTGCTTTCGCAGGATCGCTCACTTGCAGCACCTTCCAGAACAAGGCGCCGGCCCGGACGGAGCGGACCGGCGCAACATCGATTATCTACGGCCTTCGCCCTTCGGGCCACCTGGCTCCGGCGGACCGCCTGGCACCGACCTGCCGACCGTCGCAGGCGGCCTCTCTCGCGACGGCCGCGCCGGCTCGCTTCCGGCGCCGCGTTGCCTGCCGGCGTCTCGCTCTGCGCCCTTCTGCCGTTCCCGTTGCCGTTCGATGTCCTCGGGACCCTTCTGCGGCTGGCGCTCGCGTTGCTGAATCGCCTCCTTCTGTCGTTCCTGCCGGGAATCTCTGTCCGCACCCGTTTGCCGCTGACGCTGCCTCTCGTCAGCATCCTCCTTTTGACGGGACCGCTCGGCGTCCTTCTGCGGCCGACGCTCGCCCTCTTCCCTTGCATCCTTCGTTCTGTCGGCGTCCTTGTCGGCCTCGCGCCTCTGCGAGCGCTGACGCTCGTCGGATGTATCCTTCTGCGGCTGCCGTGAGGCATCCTTCTCTGCGCCCTTTTGCGGCCGCGAGTCGCGACCCTTCTCTGCCCCCTTCTGACGTTCGCGCTGCTCCTTTGCATCCTGCTGCCGTTG
Organism: Bradyrhizobium icense; assembly: GCF_001693385.1. NCBI lineage: Bacteria > Pseudomonadati > Pseudomonadota > Alphaproteobacteria > Hyphomicrobiales > Nitrobacteraceae > Bradyrhizobium > Bradyrhizobium icense. Next base: position 2,691,314 of record NZ_CP016428.1, on the reverse strand, counting down.
CTTATCCTCGTCCTTGCCGGCCTCGCGCTGCTGCTGCCGCTCGTCGCGCGTGCTCTTCTCCAGCTGCCGGGCGTCCTTTTCTGCATCCTTCTGTGGCTGTCTCGCATCCTTCGTCGCGTCCTCGGCGGCATCTTTCTCCGTTCCGCGCGGCGGCTGCGCCTGATCCTGCTTGGTGCGCTCCCGAGCCTGTCCGGCCCCCTGCTGCGCTGCGCCCGCATCTGGTTGCGATCGCGATTGAGAGGCCCGTGCTGGCGCCGAGACCATCTCCGCGCCTTGGGCGGCGCGCGGCAAGTTTTCGGACTTGATCGCGGCCCCCTCGCCCAACGCCTGCGGGGGTGCGATCGAGCGCGATGGCTCGATTTGCCGGGCCTGCCGCAGTTCGCCAGCGATGCGCGCCGCCTTCTGGCCCTGTCGAGCCTCGCGGAACTGCTCGGCCCGGACGGTTACGGCGTTTGGCGGTGCCATCGTGCCGGCCAGCGCACGCGGACGCAGGCTATAGGAGGGGATCGGTCGTCCGTAGGCGAACGCCACGTAGTCTGGTCGAACGCCTGCGCTCACCGCAAAGGTTGCACCTCGCTTCCGCACAACAATGGTGCGGTGAACGATGACAGTCCTCTGGAGCAATACCGGCTGTGGCGGAAGCACGACATCGACGATGACATCCGCTGCGGCAATGGCGCGCGCCGGCACGAACACCCAATAGCGGGGCTCGTCACGGATCTCGACGACCACCTCATCCGGCGGCAGCGGCGCCCAGCCGACCACATGCCGATGCTGGCCTTCGCGGGCCTCTCCGCGCCTCCAGCTCACCCAGGCAGGCCCCCAAATGTCGCCGGGTACCCATACCCACCCAAGATCCGCATCGAGCGCCCAGCGTCCGTAGTGATAGACGATCTCACCCCATGCGGCTTCACGATCGGCTGTGCGCCAATACCAGCCATAGTCATTGGTGTAGACCCATCTGCCGACCGTATAGGGCCGCCAATCCGGCGGACGGTTGGACGGGATCCAGACCTCTCCCCAACGCTTGTGCTGCTTCCAGGAGCCATGCGGATCGAGTGCCGTCCTGAACTCGGCGGAGATCGTGACCTGCTGCGCCTTCGCGTCACGCGGCGCAATGGCAACAAGAGCCGCAAGGCCGAAAATAACCACGAAGGGGACGATCAATCGATGAAATGCACTCGACAGCATGGCTGATCTCCACACGTTTTCGTGCAGGAAACCAGCGGCGAAACATGATGTTCCATCCGGTCGGCGGCGATGTGGGACTTTTAAATCAATTGTCGGTTCGAAGGCGTACGCATCGTCAGTCAATCGAGCCAAACTACGACATCACGTACAAGTCGGGTTGAAGATGAGTTCCCGGAGAAACCAACCCTGCTCGGTCGCTACGCAAGGAGGCAGCGGACAACAAAGCCTGAGGCGCAGACCATCTATTTGCCGACGTCTTGAGGAACGAGCACGACGCACCGCGGTTCCTCAATGACGCAGTTCCTCAACGACAAGGAATTGAGGAGATCAACATGAAAGTGCGGTTACATACGTTGGCATTCGCCCTTGCAGTAACACTGGGTAGCACCTCCTTTGCTGCGGCCCTTCCCGGCTCACCCCGGCTGCAGATTTCCGATCCTGGACTCATTCAGGCGCAATTCGAAAGAGACCGCGACTGGCGCGATGGCCGTGATCGACGGGACCGAAGGCACATGCGTCGCCACTGGGACTCACGAGGCGAGTGGCGCGGTGGCCATCGCTACCGACATGCACCTCCAGGATGGCGCCGTTACAGCACCCGCCCGTGGGATTGGCGAGGGCGCGGCTGCGTCGCGATCGGACCAGCATGGTTCTGCCCTTAGGCAGGAAGGGGCAGTATGCAGGTAAGGAGCGGCGCCGGACTAAGCCACCGATGGCTTTGAGATCCTCGCCTCCTTCCGAGCGGCGGGTTAGGCAATCGGTCAAGAGGCGCACGAGGGAGGACCAATCCCGTCGGTTGCGGGTAGAGCTTCGATTGGGGATTTGCTCTCTTGCTCTGACGTGCGACGAGCCGGAAACCGGCAACCGAGTCACGATATGAGGTACGCCCTGTGAGGTACGCCCTGGCCTCCGACTGGATTTTCCTTCGCCGCGTACTTATCACGCTGGCAGTCGTCTCGATCGCATACTTGGCGTGGAAGATCGCCGCCTTGTTCATCCTTTTCTTCGCCGCCGTTCTGCTGGCAGTCCTGCTCGGGGGACTTGCCGGGGTGGTGGCAAGATACAGCCTGCTTTCACCGGGCTGGGCACTTGCCCTGAGCTGCGTGTCACTGGCCGCAATCGTCGGCGCCCTGCTCAGCGTATTCGGAGCGCAGATAATCGGCCAAATATCGGGTGTCTTCGGTCAGCTTCCGGGTGCGATCAATGCCGCAGGCGCGAGATTCGGCATTGCAGACGCCTTCGCGCAGCTTCAGGAGACCGTTTCCGCCGAAGGCAGCGGCCAACTGTTGTCGAGAGCTGCGCGCGTCGGCTACACCGCGCTTGGCGTCGTGGCGGATCTTGTACTGGTCACGGTTGTAGCAATCTATCTTGCGGCGGACCCGAGCCTTTACCGTCGCGGCACGATCAAGCTGTTCCCCCCAGAACAGCACGATCGCATTGGAGACGCGCTGGACCTTTCAGCCTCAGCACTTCGGCTTTGGTTTCTCGGCCAGCTGGTTTCCATGACACTGGTTGGCCTGCTGTGCGGGCTTGCCTTCTGGGCCATTGGATTGCCTTCGCCCGTGGGTCTTGGAGCAATTGCAGGAGCGACGAACTTCATTCCTTTGATCGGCCCGATTATCGGCGCCGTGCCGGCAGTCTTGTTCGCGTTAACGCAGGATCTTCGCGTCGTGCTGTGGACTGTGGGCGCCGTTCTCGTCATTCAACAGCTCGAGGGCAACTTCATCACTCCGATGATTCAGAAGCGTGCAGTGGAGATACCGCCAGCGCTCATTTTGCTTGGGATCTCGGCTCTCGGCGCGCTAGGCGGCATGCTCGGCGTCATTCTCGCTGCGCCCCTTACGGTCGTCATCATGGTGCTGGTGCAGAAACTGTGGATCCGCGAGACACTCGGCGGGAATACCACGATCCCCGGAGAGAGACACCTCAACTAGTTGCGCGTTCCAAGCTCGCAATAATCTCGCGGAGAATTCTTCAAACACCTACTCTGGTCTTTCAGGGACCATTCTTCAAAAATCGCAAGCAGACCAGCTTTGGCTGGCGCACCTCGTCGGCATCGCGGAACACTCCAAAGGTTTTCGAGATCAATACCGCCGTGGCAGCATCCTACGTTGGGACTCGCGTCGACCTAAAGTAGCAACGAACTCACGATCGCGGGTAACCAAAGAGATCGGCAATTGCGAGTCTGAACCACACTGGCCGTTACGGGGATTGCGCGAACAAAGCGCCGGAAGCGCGCCCTTTCGACCCGGCGACACACCGCGAAACCTGGCCACGAGGTTTGCGTTCCAGCGATTTCGCGACTTTCCCTCCTTCCTCTGACGAAGCTGCCAGCCGGCGAAGTTCGGGGCGATGCCGTACCAAATCCGCGCGTCACTTCGCCGCAACCATCTCCTGCACTAACATTGAGACAGGATGCTTGCCTGCAACATCTCCAGGAGCCAGCGTTGATTTCGACGGTCTTGCGGACATGTTTTCCGTAGTTGCCGACGAATTATCCTTGAGACGGTGGTCAAGGACAAGACTGCACTGGCGCTGCACCGTGATTTCATCCGAATGGTTCTAATTGGCGCTTGATCAGTGGTGTGAAACCGGACGGCCGCATGAAGTCAACTCAACGAAAAATTCGCGTTAGCGTGATACCGATGCAAGGCTTCGATGACCGTCCGCGCGCGTCCCAGTGTACTGATCTCAGAGGGTGAACGCCCTATGTTCCCTTTCGTACGGAATATCGCGAACCGACTAGAGATTTTTCGACGATGGCGCCGCACTCGCGCTACACGATTCTTAGATAGATCTCGACGCCCGCACTAAATAGAAGATGGCGCGAAGTATGTCCACGTCAAATAGAGCAACACTGCTGCCTGGACCATCCGCACGGCCGCTCTGTCGTCGCAGGGATCTCCTCGGCTCAATATGCAACCAAGGCTCTGAACGTGCGTTGCGAGCTGTGGGGCATCGAATAGCCAAAGGGCCGTATCATGTGCGACTATAGCCTGCATGCGATCGCCTCGCGACCAGCGAAGATCGGCGAACAATTGATCTCAAGCAACTTCGACTCTACAGCAACGCGAGGTTTTGCCAGAACTGATGATCCAAATGTCGCGGTTTGTCTGTGCCCAGGCACCGAACTCGTGTTCGACTGTGACGTCATATACGATGGACTATTCCTTTTCAAAAACGTCGGCAGTCGACTGGCGCGGTTTAGACAAATCAATCTAGACAATGCCAATCGGCACCACGATGCACTCGAGTTTGCGAACGGCAGAGTCGTCTTGCTGACAAAGCTGGCTGTCGGACAACTCGCAACCGTCCTGCAGCTTCCGGTCGGTGCCGGTGTGACATCGTCAAGGCATCTTCTCGCGCAAGCTGAGCCTGAGGCCATTGAATGAGCAATTGTGGTGAATGAGCAGTTGGCCGTAGTAGTGCACGGTAGCCTTTGCGCCTTGTTGGGGCGCGAACGGTTTGTGCTGATCGCCACCGGGCTCTTTCAATGGACACCGTTAAAGCAGGCCTGCCTGAGCTATTGCCAGTCCCTCTCATCTTCATTCAAGATCACGGTGGACTTCAACGCACACTGCTTGGATCATGGTGTCTCGGCTTGCGTCACGGACTTTACTGCGTCGACTGCTGTTGGGCGCTAATGGCTCTGCTGTTCGTCGGTGGCGTCATGAACGTATTGTGGATATCTCTGCTGACGATGTTTGTACTGCAGGAAAAGTTAATTCCGGGAGGCCGCATGCTTACCCGTGTTGTGGGAGCTGGCTTATTAATATGGGGTATGCCGCTGGCCAGTGCTGCTTTGGCTGGTTGACGGACGAACCCGAAGCGGGAGGTCGCGAAAGGACGACTCTCGCAAACAGACAAACATTCTGATTAATGTCGAACAGTGCGTTTAGCAACACGCAGGACAGGTCGCCAAAAAGGCCATGGAGTCCCCTTTACAAAACTATCGCGACCTTCGTCTCGATCTGCTTCGAGGCGCGGCACTTTGGGCAATCTTTCTGGACCACATTCCTCAGAATGTGATGCAGTGGATTACCATCCGAAACTACGGGTTCAGCGACGCTGCCGACCTATTCGTCTTCATTTCCGGCTATACGACTTCCTTCGTTTACGCCCGAATAATGCTTCACCGCGGCTTTGTTGTCGGCGCGACCCGCCTGTTCAAGCGCGTCGGTCAGCTTTACAGCGCCCACATCATCCTGTTCGTGATCTACGTCGCAGCAATAGGCTTCATCGCACGAAGATTTCACACCTTCGGACTGATCCATGAGTTCAATATCGCCGGTCTGGTTACCAGTCCGATTCAGGCGCTGTTGCAGGGTCTGCTTCTCAGGTTCAAGCCATTGAACATGGATGTGCTGCCGCTCTACATCATGCTGATGGCATTCTTCCCGCCGATCCTGTGGCTGATGCTACGCAAACCAAGTCTGACGATGCTCGGTTCTCTCCTGCTATATCTTGCAGCCCGACATTTCGGGTGGAACCTGTCCGCATACCCGACGGGCGGCTGGTATTTTAATCCATTTGCCTGGCAACTCTTGTTTGTGTTTGGCTCATGGTGTGCGCTGGGTGGGACCAATGAATTCCGCTACCTCGGAAAATCCCAGGTTCTCCCCCATCTGGCAGTCGCCTACCTGTTCTTTGCACTGCTAATGACGATGGCTGGCCGGTTCCCGAACTTTGGATATTTGTTCCCTGGCTGGCTAGTGGATTACTTCAATCCGAACGACAAGACCAACCTTGCTCCGTACCGTTTCGTACATTTCGTTGCTCTGGCCTACTTGGTGGTCCGGCTGATGTCGAGAGACTGGTCCGGACTTCAATGGCGAATCTTCTCGCCGGTTATCAAGTGCGGCCAGCAATCTCTTGCGGTATTTTGTGTCGGGATCTTTCTATCGTTCGTCGCGCATTTTGTCCTCGTGCTGAGTTCTGGCTCGGTGTTGGCACAGATCATCGTCAGTCTCGTCGGAATCGTCATCATGACTGCCGTCGCCTATTACGTCTCGTGGTCGAAGACGCAGGACAAGGTTCCGACGTCCAGTTTCGCGCCTGCTCGTGCAAGATTTCGACGCTCATCGGCGAAACCAGTCAGCCGCGCACCCTGAGCAATTTGGCGACGAGCCGGCAATTCGATGGCACCAGAACATATCTTTTCTTACGCTATAGAGGTAGTCGGAGAGGACGATCTGTTATCGTAGGTTAAGCCATCGGCCGCTCGACCCGACCAGTTCAGCGGCCTGGCGCTTGTAGTCTTCCGTAAACGATCGGCGTGGACGTCCTTCCATGTGACACCTCCTTGGCTCTCCGAGCCTACTACAGATGTCCACTCCATTCGGAGGAGGTTCAAAAGCAAACTTCAGCAGCGGAGGAACACCTCCCTTTAGGGCCATGAGGTAGGCAGATCCGCCGAGAAAAAGAGCGAGCTGGACAAGGTTCAGCCAATGTCCGTTGAGGCACTATCTCGGGTCGGAGCCCCCGTGATGACACGCCGGCCCTGACACCTTAGTCGCCGGCGCGCTTAGTGAGCAAGCAACAGAGGCCGTCTTAAATCTGTCAGAAGCTCGCGCGACACGCTGCTCAGGAACCATTGACGAAAGCCGCCTTGGGCCTGCGCTCCCATCACCAGCAAGTCTGCATCCAGTTGATCGACCTCGGCCGCGATTGCCTGAGCAGTGTTCATTTCCTTGCTGGCCACACTCACCAGGTCAGCGTCGATTCCATAGTGGCTGAGCCGTGCCAGCAGGTCGTCACCGGACTGCACCGACTCGCCCGCGCCGCGAGCCGGCTGATCGACCAGCAGCGCAGTGACCCTGCTTGCCTCCTTCAGTATCGGCAGGGCGACCTGTACGGCCCGTGCTGCTTCGCGGCTTCCGTTCCACGCAATCGTCGCATGGTTTGTCGCTGGCGAGCAGACAACTCCGTCCGGCAGGCAAAGTACCCCGCAAATACCCTCCAGAAGAACCTTGTCGAGAACCACACCGATCAGCTCGGAGCCGGTCGCATCCGTCGGCTTCGTTGTAACGAACAAGTCCTTCAGACGAGACATCTTGGCAATCGATTCTCCCGCGATTGTTCGAAGCTCTTCCAGAAGAACCACCGATGCGGACGGCGCCAGTCTCATCAGCCGCTGCTCCGTCTGTGAGCGCAGCTCGCGGCCCTGCTTCAGAAACTCATCCCCGAGCAGCATAGCCGCGGGAGGCAGTGCAACGGCCGCCTGGGGAGCATAATACTGCATATCAGGAAGCTCATTTATCGCTGCAACGGTCAGCTCGGCCTCGAAGTGCTTCGCGAACGCCGCCGCGGTCGCCAGCCGCGTCTCATCGTTCGTTCCGCCGGTGGCAACAACCAGTATGTCTTTCATAGCGCTCTCCTTCCGCTCGACGCAGAAACTTCCCCCGCACTCGGACCAGCAACGATTCTTCATGCGAGGGGGTTGCTACCACGCAACCATGAGCGGCGCTGCAGGTTAGCGCTGAGCTAGCCGACGAGCTTCAGGACGAATGGACGTACGGTTTCGTACGAACCTCGTCAGATCAGCTTGCTTCGGCACGTGTGCTCGGCAGCGACAATTCTTGACAGCGCTGCTGCGTGGCATCGGAGGGTGTTCGTTGCAACAGTCGGATTGACGTCATCATGCGTTCGTGGTGGCCAACCGCCAGGGCGTTCTTTGAAAAGCTGAGCAAGGATAGGGTTTCTGTCCTAGCTGCTGCTGTCGCATTCTACGCGCTCCTCTCCGTCTTTCCGGCATTGTCAGCCCTGATTTCTCTTTACGGGCTAATTGCGGACCCAAATGTGGTTCGTACGCAGCTTTCCAATTTGCAGGGAGTGATGCCGGACGAGGCCCTGTCACTGCTGTCAAGTTGGCTTGACTCGCTCTTGAAGGGCCCGCGGTCCAGTTTCGGGCTGGGGCTTTTCGTTAGCCTCGCGATCTCATTGTGGATCGCGCGAAACGCAACCGGAACAATGATGGTCGCCCTGAACATCGCGTTCGACGAAGCGGAGGAAAGAGGCATAATCAGATACAACATTGCAGCGCTCCTGCTTACCGCATTTCTGATTCTGCTTGGCATGATCGGGGTCGTTCTCGTTGCCGTACTGCCGGCTCTTATCGAGGTTCTGCCACTGTCGCCGACGATCGAAAGCGCCATTTCGCTTGTCCGATGGCCGATTCTGGCTCTCTTGATTGTGGCCGCCATCGCCGTGATCTATCATTTCGGGCCGGCCCGGAGCGATCCCCGCTGGGGGTGGTCCAGTGCGGGCGCCATATTCGCCACATTGCTGTGGATCGCGGGCTCGATTGCGTTTTCAAAGTACGTCGGTCAGTTCGCAAGCTACGACAAGACGTACGGCTCGATCGGCGCTGTGGTCGTGCTATTGCTCTGGTTCTGGCTCGGTGCATATGCCGTTCTGGCGGGCGCGGAGCTAAATGCGGTAATCCGACACAAGCTGAAGGAAGCCGGGAGATCTGGCTCCGATCTCGGGAAGAGGGACATCGACGGCTGATTGTCAAGGCCACACGGGCTAGGCCCCAAAAGGCTGGCAGAGCGGACCTTGCACGCATCACGCTGCCGTGAGAGCGAACCGTGAATGTAAAGGAACGAGGCTTCCATCCCGGACTTGCCCAATTAGCCAGTTCGACCTCCAGAGCCAAGGTGGTGAAGCATCTTAGAATCGTACCGCTTTCACCGTCGTTTGTGACCGGACCGAGCTAGCGAAGTGGAAGCTCAGCGGATGGCACACGCACACAAACAACCCTTCAGGGATAAAACAGCGGTGGTAACCGGGGCGTCTGCGGGCGTCGGTCGGGCAGTCGCGCAGCGATCGGCCTAATCGCACGCGATATGTCGGCCCTTGAAGGCCTCCGCGCCGAAATCGAATCGATCGGGGGGACCGCACTCGCGGTATCCGCCGACGTTGCCGATGCGGATGCGGTGTTCCACGCAGCGGAACGCATCGAGCAGGAGTGCGGACCGATCGACTTCTGGGTCAACGATGCGATGCTAACGGTGTTTTCACCGGTCGCGACGATCACCCCGGGGGAGTACCGTCGGGTCACCGAAGTTACCTATCTTGGTTTCGTGCACGGCACGATGGCCGCGCTCCGGTCAATGCGTCCCCGCAACAAAGGCGTGATCATCCAGATAGGCTCCGCGCTGGCCTACCGCGGGATTCCGCTGCAATCGGCCTATTGCGGAGCAAAGCACGCCATTCGCGGATTCACCGACTCCCTCAGATCCGAACTGATTTACGAGAAAAGCAACATACGTTTGACCATCGTCGAGCTGCCGGCTGTCAACACGCCGCAGTTCGACTGGGCTCGGACGCACATGGACAAGCAGCCTCGGCCAATGCCACCCGTCTACCAACCCGAGGCGATTGCGGAGAAAGTCCTCGTGGTCGCCCGCCGACCGGTTCGTGAGTACTGGCTGGGTGGCTCGACGCTCGCAACAATCCTCGGCAACGTGCTGGTACCTGCGTTCTTTGACCGGTTGCTCGCACGCCGCGCCATCGAGGGGCAACAGCGCGATCTGCCAGTTTCAACCGCTCGCGAAGACAACCTTTATGAGCCGGTACGGGCCTTGCACAAGCAGAGGGGATCATTCGGTGGCGAAGCCTCGACGCGGCTGATTGCGGTCCCAGGACCGATTGCGCGCGGCATGGCCGTGGGCTGCGCACTTGCTGCCGTTCTTTCAGCAGGTTACCTCCTTGGAAGCTTCGCTGGTTCCGGACGCAAACGTTTACCTGCCGGCATTCGTCTCACGGTGCGCCAGCGATAGCAGCTCGGCAACGTGCATTGTTTCGACACCTGCTCCCTGCTCAATCTGTTCACGGCAGCTGAAGCCGTTCGCGAGCACGATCGTATCAGGCGGCGCAGTGCGCACGCGCGGAAGCAGCACGCGTTCAGCAAGTTTCATCGAAAGCTCGTACTTGTCTTGCTCGAACCCGAACGCACCGGCCATGCCGCAGCAGCCGGAAGGCAGCACGTCGACTACGATGCCGAGGCGCTCGAGAAGCTGACGTTCGGAATGATATCCGACGATCGCATGATGATGGCAATGTACCTGCACCAGAACCTGCCTGTCCAATGGCCGGCACGAAATCTGGTCCTCGTCCGATGCTTTCACAAGAAAATCCGAGAAGAAGCTTGCCTGGCCGCGCAGTCGCGCGGCCGCCTCGCTGCCAGGAAACAGATTCGGCAGCTCGTCGGCAAAAGCGCTGATGCAGGCAGGCTCGAGCGCCACCACAGGAGTTCCCACCTGGATATCGGCCTCAAGTGCGGAGAAGGTCGTGCGCCAGAGGCGGCTTTGCCGAATCGATCATTCCCCAGTCATAGAGTGCGCGCCCGCAACAGAGCGGTCGATCGGGAATTGCAACTTGGTACCCCAAATGTTCCAACACCTCGGTGGCAGCGACTCCGACGTTGGGACGAAAGTAGTTGTTGAAGGTGTCAGGCCAGAGCAAAATTCGCTCTCCGTTGAGCGACCGGGCCGGCCTGCGGCGGAACCACGATGTAAATGGGTGTGCTGCGAGTTTGGGAAATGTGCGCTGCCGCGCGATGCCGCCGATGAGCTTCAGTGCGTCCGAGGCGACCGGGAGCTACATGGCTGCGTTTGCGAGTGCGGGCGCATAGGCCGCAAGGCGCGCCCAATGATGTATCAATCCCATGCTGTAGGCGGCCCGCGGCCGTAAGCGTCCAGCATAGTAGCGAGCGCGAAACTCTGACTTGTATGTGGCCATGTCGACATGCAAGGGGCAGTCGCTCTTGCAGCCTTTGCACGCGAGGCAAAGGTTCAGCGCCTCCTCGACCGCATCACTCCTCCAGCCATCAGCAACAGGTGCTCCCTCCAGCATCTCGAACAGCATGCGCGCGCGACCGCAGGTCGAGTGCTTCTCCTCGCGCGTCACCATGTAGCTCGGACACATCACGCCCTGGTCGCTGTCAAGGCGCCGACACTTTCCAACGCCGACGCAACGCCGCGTCGCTCCCGCAAAGCTACCGTTGTCCTCCGGATATGCATATGCCGTCCGCACCTGTGGCGGGTCGTAATCGGGACCGATACGCAGATTCGAAGCCGGCGAGAACGGGGCGACGACCTTCCCCGGATTCATCCGGTTCTGGGGATCCCAGATTGCCTTGAATTCCTGGAACGCGTGCACAAGCTCCGTTCCGTACATGCGTTCCAGCAAGCTGGCGCGCGCCTGCCCGTCCCCGTGTTCGCCTGAAATTGACCCGCCGTATCGCACCACAAGATCGGTCGCCTCTTCGAGGAAGCGCTGCCAATCCCGGACGCCGGTTTTGCTTTCCAGTGCGAACGGGATCCGGCAGTGAACCAGCCCATCGCCGAAGTGCCCATAGACAGAAGCGCTGTAGCCGTGGCGCTCGAACAGAGCTTTCAGATCCCGCAGATAGCTGCCAAGTTCCTCGCGCCGGACTGCGCTGTCCTCCCACCCCGGATAGGCTTCCGGCATGCCCGGCACGTGTGCTGTTGCAGCAAGCGCGGCCTCGCGAATGGTCCAAAGCCGGGATTGAAGTTCAGGTTTGTTCAGGAACCTCAGCGGCCTGCCCTTCGCATCACAGGCTTCGGCCAGCGCACGTGCTCGCGCAACTGCCTCCTCGACGGTATCCCCGCCGAACTCGGCCAGCAACCAGCCCTCACCGCGTGGCAGCAGCTTCAGGTCCTCGGCGTGCAAATCCTTACGCTGCATGAATTGGATTAGCATGTCATCGATGCCTTCCAACCCGATCGGACTGAAACCGAGCACATCCGGAACAGCGTCTGCGGCAGCGAAGACATTATCAAAGCCGATGACGACCAGCGCTCTTGCCCGAGGGCTTTCCACTAGTGTCAGGCAGGCGGAGAGAATGACGACACACGTAGCCTCGGTTCCGACCAGCGCACGAGCAAGGTTGAATCCCTTCTCGGGCAACAGCTGGTCGAGGTTCTCGTAGCCCGAGACGCGGCGCGGAATGTCCGGAAAGCGACTCCGTATGAGGTCGGCATATCTGTTGCGAAACCGGACAAGCACTTTGTAGATCTCTCCACGTCGTCCACCCGCCCGTAGAATTCGCGCAAGCTCCTCTTCGGACGTCGCTCCGTCGTGCATCCGCTCGCCATCGTACGTAAGTATTTCGAGGCTTTCGACGTTGTCGGATGTCCGGCCAGCCATCACGGAATGTACACCGCACGAATTGTTGCCGAGCATGCCGCCGAGGGTGTTCCGGTCGTGCGTTGCGGGATCAGGACCGAACGTAAGGTGATGTTCCTCGGCCTGTTTGCGTAGGTCGTCCAGAATGCAGCCGGGCTGTACGCGTGCAAGCCGCCGCCCGGGATCGATTTCCGGTGACAGGATTGAGGTACTTCGAAAAGTCGATCACCACCGCGGAGTTGCAGGTCTGACCGGCGAGGCTCGTTCCCCCTCCCCGCATCAGCAACGGCACTTCGTGTTCGCGGCAAAGGCCGACCGTCGTCACGAAGTCGTCGATCGAAGCAGGCACGACGACGCCGATTGGGATCTGACGGTAGTTTGAGGCGTCGGTCGAATAAAGGGCTCGGCTACCAGCGTCGAAGCGGACCTCGCCGTATGTTGCGCGGGCCAGTCTAGCGGCTAGATCCTGGTGTGAGCTGCGGAACCGCGAGGACGGACCGCCGGCGGTTGCTCGAGCTGCCCGCGCCCTTCGATGGTCGATACTGAAGCTGAATGCCATGCGAGATCTCCCGCCTTCACGCGAATCCCTTTTCGAAACGCCGCGCGTCCGAACGCTTCAGCTCGAGTCCAATCCCTGGTCGCGACAGGTCGGGACGGATCGTTCCGTTCGCCGGCTCGGGCGCGCCGTCAAACAGCATGCGCTCGATGCGGACATGGTCTTGAAACCATTCGACGTGGCGAAGCCGTGGAACGGCACAACACACGTGCAAATGAAGGGCCGGCGCCGTGTGGGAAGATAGTGGAATCATGTGTGCGTCTGCGAGATGAGCGGCTTGCAGGAAACCGGTAAAGCCGCCGCAGCGGGTCGCGTCCGCCTGCAACACGTCTACGCACCGCCGCTCCAGCATGCGCCGGAAATAGAACAGGTCGTAGCCGTACTCGCCGGCCGCGATCTCCAGCGGCGGCGGAGACCTGTCCCGTATCAGACGCAGGCCATCGAGATCATCGCTCGAAACTGGTTCTTCGAACCATGTCACCTGCGACCCCGCGACGCCCACGGCAAACGCCAGTGCCCTGCTTGCGACCGTAGGCGCCGTTGGCATCCACAAACAGTTGCGCCGCTCCGATCGCGTCGCTTGCCGTTCGGACACGATCCATATCTGCCTTGGGATCTGCGCCGATCTTCATCTTCACGGCGTGACATCCGGCCTGCTCAACCCAGTTCGCCAGTTGCTCGCAGAGCCGCGCCTTCGAGTATGTGGTGAATCCGCCGCTCCCATAGATCGGGACCTCGTCACGGCAGGCACCGAGCAATCGCACCAGCGGCTGACCGAGCAACTTGGCTTTCAGGTCCCACAGCGCACAATCGACGGCAGCAATTGCGGTTGCGCATTGACCGCGTCAACCAAGGTTGCGCACGGCGGCAACCATTGCCCCCCAGGCCTTTGGTATCGCAAAGGCATCAAGCTGCTGAATTGCACCGAGCAACGGACCGTGGATAATCGGTAGCACGGCTTCGCTCGAGTAGGTATAGCCAATTCCCTCGATGCCACCGGCCTCGACCTGCGCAATAACCAGAGTGGTCTCGTTCCAGGAGAACGTACCGTCTGCCTCCGGTGCATCGGTGGGAACGGTAAATGCCTTCGCGGCAACCCGTTCGATGACCGGCGGATTCAGCATGGCCTGCTCCTAGACCAGCTCGCGCACCGTATCGGACGCGACCGTCCACGCGATCCTGCTTCGTTCGGGCGTGCCGCGGGCTAGCGATTGCGCGAAGTGCGACACCTGTCTAAGCGTCGCTTTCGGCGGCATTGGAGGCTCGTGAGTATCTACCGTCGCTTCAACAAGCGCCGGCCCACGAGCGGCCAATGCCTGTCGGAGCACGTCGCCGCACTGGGCGGGATCATCAACGGAAAAACTCGCGACGCCAAATCCTTTCGCGACGGTTGCAAAATCGACCGGCTGGAGATCGCAGACATACTCGGGGTTTCCGAGAAAGACCATCTGCTCCCACTTGATCTGCCCAAGCGAATTGTTCTTTATCACGACAACCTTTACATTCAGGTCGTATTTGACACACGTAGCAAGCTCGCCAATGAGCATGGTCAGAGCGCCGTCGCCCACGAAGGCGATAACCTGCCGTTCGGGATAAACCACCGCCGCCGCAATGGCGTAAGGCAACCCGCATGCCATGGTCGCCAGATTGCCCGAGCAGGAGAATTTCATGTTGCCGCGATGCTTGAGATGTCGCGCGATCCACGTTGTCACAGTCCCGGAGTCCGTTGCGATGATCGCGTCGTCGGAAACGAGCTTGTTGAGTTCGTGGGCGACGACCTGCGGCTTCATCGGCTTATCCATCCGAGTGCCACGCTCGTCCATCAGTTCGTTCCACTCCGTCATCCCCTTCTGGGCCTGCTCCAGGAAGGACCGATCGTCTCTCTTTTTGAGTTTCGGCAGCAGCTCCCGCAAGACCCTTGCTGCGTCGCCAACAAGTCCTGCTTCGACCGGATAGCGTAGGCCGATCCGCGTTGGATCGGCATCGATCTGCACGGCGCGCGCGCTACCGGGCCGTGGATAAAACTCAAGATACGGGAAGCTGGAACCTACAATGAGAAGCGTATCGCAGCTTTCAAGCGCTTCTTGCGAGGGTCGCGTGCCCAGCAAACCTATGCCGCCGGTGGTGTAAGGACTGTCGTCAGGCACGACGCCTTTCCCCAGCAATGGCTTGACGATTGGCGCTGCCAGTAGTTCAGCGACCTTGAGCAACTCCTCACTCGCACTGAGAGCACCCTGGCCGGCGAGTATGGCAGTCTTCTTGCCAGAATTGAGGATTTCGGCCGCCTCATGTAGCTGGCTGTCCCTCGGCATCGCGACAAGCCACGTCATTTCATTCGACACGTGCTGCGGAACATTGCGTTTTGAGCGCGGATCGGCACTGACAGGCTGCGACTGAAGATCGACCGGCATGGTCACGTGAGCGACACCACGTCGCGAAAGCGCAGTCCGGCAGGCAAGCTCGATCGTATTCTCGACATGGTGCCCACCCATGATCCGACTGTTGAACACGGCAACGTCCATGAACAGCTTATCGAGCTCAACATCCTGCTGCGTATGTGTCTGCAGAAGATCGTGGAACTGGAGACCGGTGATGGCGAGGACGGGCGCTCCGTCCAGTTTCGCATCATAAAGTCCATTCAGAAGGTGAATGCCGCCTGGACCTGAAGTCGCAAGGCAGACGCCAAGACGTCCCGTCCATTTGGCGTAGGCACAGGCATTGAATGCGGCCGCCTCCTCGTGGCGAACTTGAATGAATCTCAGCTTATCCTGCCTGACACGGAGAGATTCGATGATGCCGTTGATCCCGTCGCCCGGAATCCCAAATACCGTGTCGACATTCCAACGAATGAGCGTTTCGACCAGTACGTCGGCTGCAGTCGCTTTTGCCATTGTCCAACCCTTACGTTGATCGCCGGGTCGCCCTTCCAAGGCAACAAATAAAGGTCGGCGTCCGTTCCTGAGGAACGAGTGTGGAAATCAGCAGTTTGCTCCTTACGAGCCAGCGATACGACTAGCAAACCCATGCAATCCAAGATCCTAGACTCCTCCGATGGCCGCCGGACATACGCTGTCGTCCTTGAAACCGGTGACGAGGTGATGTCGTGCCTTGGCCGGTTCCTGACGAATGAAAAGATCTCGGCCGCGCAAATCACGGCCATCGGGGCCCTCAGCGACGTCGTTCTCACGCATTTCGATATCGACGTCGTTCTCACGCATTTCGATATCGACGAGAAGCGTTACATCGAGATACCAGTTAGGGAGCAGGTGGAAGTGGCTTCCATGATCGGAGATGTTGCGCTCGACCCCGACGGCAAACCTGCGCTCCATATTCATCTGGTGGTCGGAAAGCGAAATGGAACTGCCCTTGCCGGCCATCTCGGCCAGGGACACGTGCGGCCCACGCTTGAGGTGACCGTCAACGAGTCACCCGCACATCTCCAGAAAGTTCACGATCCGGAAACCGGCCTCGCCCTGATCCGCCCGACTGAACGTGTCCGGAGCTAGCGCGATGTGAGACGCCACATAGCTTCTGATCAGCCGCATTGTTTCAGACGATGAGCCAAACATGTCCCAGAATCGAAGACTACGCGCTCATTGGCGATTGCGAGACCGCGGCGTTGATCAACAGAAACGGTTCAATCGACTGGCTCTGCTGGCCACGCTTCGACTCGGAAGCCTGCTTTGCAGCGTTGTTGGGATGGCCCGAGCACGGCCACTGGATCATGTCAGCGGAACGCGGAGTCCGGCGGCACTGCAAATACCGGGAAAGCACCCTCGTTCTCGAAACGTCGATCGAGACAGAGATCGTGCGATCTCGTGGAGTTCATGCCGATCCGGGGTTCAACCTCCGATCTCGTCCGCATGGTGTTCGGCAGGCGCGGAAGGGTGACACTGATCTCCAACCTTGCTCTCCGCTTTGATATGGCCGCCTCGAGCCATGGATCAAGGAGCTGTCCCCAACCGCCATGAAGCGATCTCGGGGCCGCATGCGGTGACGTTGGTTGCGCCGTGTCGCGGCGAGATCAGAGACGGCTGTGTAGCAACGGAACTGTTGGTTCGCGCCGGCGAGGTTCGTACCTTCGTGCTCACTTACCGAAGATCCCACGAGGCTGCGCCACCGGACATCGAAGCAGCCGACGCGCTTGACGCGACAGAGTCGAACTGGACCGACTGGGTTTCTCGCTGCGCGTTACAGGGTCCATGGCGCGAGCAAGTCGTGCGTTCGCTGATTACCATTAAGGCGCTTACTTTCAGGCCCACGGGCGGCCTTGTCGCCGCACCGACGACATCTTTGCCGGAACGAATCGGCGGCGACCGCAACTGGGACTATCGCTTTTGCTGGTTGCGCGATGCCAGCTTTACGCTTCAGGCGTTTCTTCGCGGCGGCTACAGATCGGAGGCCGCCGCATGGCGCGACTGGCTGCTGCACGCAGCCGCCGGGATGCCCGAAGCCTTGCAGCCCATCTATGGCATCGCGGGCGAGCATCGCATCGAAGAACAGGATATTTTATGGTTGCCCGGCTTTCGCCGGATCATCACCGGTCAGGACCGGGAACCAGGCCGACCAGCAGTTGCAGCTAGATATTTTCGGTGAGCTCCTGGAGACGATGCATCTGGCGCGCGAAGGCGGCTTACCGCCGGAACAGGCAAGCTGGCGCCTTCAGTACTCTCTCGTAGACCGGCTCGCGTCCTTCTGGGACGAGCCTGATCATGGGATCTGGGAAGTCCGGAGCGGACGCGAGCACTTTACTCATTCCAAGATCATGACTTGGGGTCGCGTTCGACCGCGCTATTCTGGCTGCGGACGAGTCAGGATTTGACGCGCCTGTGGACCGATGGCGCGTGATCCGCGAGACTTGCACCGCACGATCTGCGCACGCGGCTTCAATGCCGGATTGCGATCATTCGTCCGTACATTCGATAGTGCACGCGAGCTTACTGCTTGCCCCGCTGGTCGGTTTTGTCGCTCATGATGACCCGCGAATGTTAGGCACCGTCCAGGCGATCGAGCGTAATTTGATGCGCGACGGGTTTGTGCTCCGCTATGACACCGAAACGGTGCGGGATGGTTTGCGATCCGGCGAAGGTGCTTTCCTTGCATGCAGCCTTTGGTATGCCGACAATCTCGTCTTGCAAGCAAGAATTTCCGAGGCTCAAACCATGCTTGAGAGAGTGGCAGCCACCGCGAACGACGTCGGCTTGCTTGCAGAAGAATTCGATACACAGGCGAGCAAACAGCTCGGCAATTGTCAGCAAGCACTGTCGCACATTGCGTTGATCGACACGGCTTATCGCATTTCGGACCGCATTAACGAGGGTGGATAGCATGGGGACCCACGACGATCAGACCGGCCGGCCACCCACGACCGCCTCGGTTGGATTGCCTTGCCGGTCCGACTCCAGCAACGCCGCGGAACTCGCCAACCTCCGTTCCCGGTCGAGCATCAAGCATCAGAACGCGTGGTGACCGGCTTTCCCTAGCCCGCCAGTCGTATTCGGCGCGCGTGTTCTTGCACCAATGAACGTTGGGGTCCCAAATTCTGATCAGCCGTTGCGGCATCAGTCGCGTTCCGTACCTCCGGATGCGCCCACGAACCTCTGTTCTTAGCTTGGCATAGCAACGCGTCTGCACCGCGGACGCTAACCAGCATTGCTATTCCGCCCGTGGGAAGATCTCTCAGGCCATTTCGCCGGACATTACTTTCGTGCTGACCGTTCGTTTTCAGACGAACTGCATTGAAACTCCGGAGGCAGAAACCTGTTTACTTCGTGTGAAACGGTTTCTCAGGGAGGACACGGATAACTACAAGCTGAACCCCACGTCAAGCGCTATCAGCGGATGGGAAGCGCAGGGATTTGCACTTGTCCCAGCAGGTTTGGCTCTTTGGGAGACTTCTATTCCACGGCGGCGCGGCTGCGTCGGGCAAGCCTGAGGACGACGGTCGATGAAACTCCTGAACGGTTGACGTGCTGACCTCCTCCCCGACCGCGGAAATAGGTCGGGCCTGATCATCGAGACACGATTCTGGGCGGACGGCCGACCGCTTGGTCCGGTCTCTTTCGTTCTTCGCTTGAGCACTAGCACGAGGGACTCACATGCTTATCCATCGCTTCGCCCGTACGGTCACAGGTTTCGCAGCCACACTCGTCCTGCTTGGGGCAGCGGCACTCGACCCGGCCGTCGCTCAAGACAAGGATGCCATTAGCTCGGCCTCCAACCCGGAGCAGCGACAACGACTCCAAATCGTGCCGCTGTCGGCCGAGGAACTCTATCGGGGTTGGCGCGCATCCAAGGTTTTGGGCAAACAAGTCAACTCCGTAGCCGGCGCCAGTCTTGGCACGACGCGCAATCTTATCGTCGGCCCAGATGGACAGATCAGGGCAGTTGTGGTCGAGGGCAACAAGCGCGGCCAGTCCCGCGAATTCATGTTCCGAGTCCCATGGCTACGTCTGGAGCTCTCGAGATTGCCGGGCCGCGTGACGGCCGACATCGATGCCGACCATGACCCGGTATACGGCATCTTCCGCAATGACGACCAGCACGTGTTGGGAGAGTTCGCCGTGACCGAAATTATTGGCGACTACGCTCGTCTGCAGGCGGGCCAAGGCTACGGGTATGTTTCCGACGCCGTCTTCACGCGCGCGGGAAATCTGATTGCTGTGTTGATCACCCGAGATTCGAGAAGCGGAGGCGGAACATATGCGTTTGGCTTCCCGGAACGGCCTGTGGAGCGATGGAACGCGGGCGCTAGCTACTTTGGATTGCCCTATGCGACGGCCGAGCACGCGGATGCGGCGGCCATCCCCGTTGACTTGACACGGTTCCGCGACGGCAATGCGGGTGCAGAATAACGCAGACGACGGAGACCGTAAGATGGAATGCCCCTATTTGTCGCGGGGAACTCTGCCAACGGAGGTAAGTAGCTGCACTAACCTGGGTGCAACTTCCCTGGGGACGTCGCGCGGCTCCATCCGTGGCAGCCGTCAATGCCCTACGATTTGGGACCGCTTCCGGCGAAGCAGCGCTTCGGGCACGGCATTGTCACAGCGACGTTGTCGAGCGCGTGAGCGTGGCACATTGTCATGGTGCCCGCAGACAGCACGCCGCCCGCTTTCCGGATTGAAGCTATTGATTGGTGCATTGCGGAGGCAAAAGACGATGAGCAATCCTCTTTCAAGTCTTGATCATGAGAAACGACGCTGGAGAGCTAGGCATGGAAAAGAAGACACTACATCCAAACGATTTCCCCGTTGTCGCTGACGGCAAGGCATTGGTCACCCAGGATGGAGTGGCGGTCGCGAATGCGCAATCGGAATCGTTGGCAGAGGATATTGCGAATCGCTTGAACGAGAACGCAGCGCGCAAACGAGAGGATCGCTGGGCCCTCTAGTGCTGCACAGCAGCGTTGTGCAGCACCCGAGGGTTGTTCTGCAACACGAGTGCTCCTGGAATGAATAGCAAAGCCCGCGATAGCTCCCTGCCCGTGATGCGTCGCGGATTGCCGGCATAGCCGAAGTCAGCTTCATCGTTGCGAAAGTTCGGTCAAGAGCGAAGAAGGAGATTCCATATGGCCGTAGGCAGTTCCGCTCGACGAGGTCCACGGCACCGCGCCAGGTACACCGCTCTGGTCATCACAGCGACGACTGTGGCGGCTCTTATGATTCCGGTGCGGGCGCATGCTGACAGCAGGCCGGTCATTCTCGAAACAAAGCCCTTGCAGGAGGGGAGAGCGTTCGAATGCCGAATTCCTGTGCAGATTCGCTATGAAGGGAACATACCCCTTCGCTCGATCAGGGTGATTGCGAAGGCGTACGATGGGAGCGAGGAACTGACTTCAACAGGCGTCTCAAGCGGGACCGCCATCATTCCACGCATCTCGGGGAACGCGGTCCGGTACGCGCCCGTACCTATGCAGTTTGATCTTTCTGAGGACGCGTGCGACCGGCTTGACGGCCTACTCATCGAGTTTGCCAGCTGCGCTTTTGGCGACCTCCCTTCGGACAATTGTCTGGATCAGATTCGGTTTGAAAAGGCGTCGACGTCTCGTCCACGTTATCTCGCTGTCAAACCACGATCGGCCGCTCAAAAGTGACGGCACGGCACCACCAGCCTGCCACGGCCGGGTGAGCGTGTCGCCAGCTGACGGCCGCATGTGCCGAGTTTCGATTCCCATTCCGGCCCAGATCGCTCGTCTTATCAGTGCTCATGTCGCGTGCGAGTGCTGCAAGCGATATACTGCTTGTCATACTGGCACAAATCCGCGTCTCACCATTTCGCTCAAGCGCGATGTGTCGACCAGGCCGGTGAGTGCGGCGGCACGCAAACATCGCAAGCTCGCGATGCTGGCCAACGAACGCTGGTCCTTAGAACAAAGCGATGACGCCAAGCGGACCCAAGACGAAGACGAGGCGCAAGGATCGCGAGAAACGCTACGAAGATGAACTTCGCGATGCTTGCTGGACCTTTTGCTATACCGGTGAAGCCGAGCGCCCCGACGACAAGCGCAATGATCAGCATGCCAATCGCGAGTTCGAGGGTGACGCGCATTCCGGCGTGAGATTTCCGGTTTCAGCACAGCAGCCGCGCAACGTTGTTGTTTCACTTTCGATCTGATCCGATGTCTCTCCGTCAGGCCCGCTTGTACCCGGCCTGCTCATGAATGGTCCGGTCGCGTACCGTGTGCGGCGATCACAGAGCGTCAACCCGCGACTCTAAGGAACGAAACAGGAGCGGAGCCATTTCTACGACAAATGTCACTGACGAAAGAGGTGTTCCCAATGACGGAGCCCGGAGCTGACAAACGGCGGAGCACGCCGCCCGAGGCTGCGAATGATCGGTTCGCTCGCGAGTCCTTTACTTTCCGGCGCATGCGCCCGTGGCAAATCACCGCTATGACAGGGGTTTTAGCCGTACTTCTGGTTTTGGCGATCGTAAGCTGGATGGCCTGATCGAATATCCCTTGCGGTGATCTCCATGTGTCATCGTAGTCTGCGCGGGAAAACGGCGGAGCAACACCTATGAAGAATTGGCTTCGTGAGAACTAGTCTAGGCGATATGGCCTTCCGGCAAGAAGGAACCCTGTTTCGCCGCCGGATTGTCATAACGATCATTCTGCAGTCGCGTTATCCGCAGATTGAGGTGCGCGAAGACTTCGTTGGCGGCAAAGTGACGATCAATATGGCCGCAGATGGGTTTGTGGCGATTCACCCGAGCCGCGCCGAGAGCCAGCTCGTGCGCTCCTCATCAACTGGACACATCGCGCTCAGGTCCGCGCAGAGCCATCTAGTCGAGATCAGATGTGAGTACCGGTGGAAAGCGGTACCAACTTGTTCGCTGTGGTTCACCGCGATACAGGCGCTGGCCAGCGCTATGATTTCGGACAAGGCAAACCCGAGAAGGACCCGATCATATTCGTGCGCGGCGACCTGCTTGCGATGGGCTGCTTTGTGAGTTGAAGGATGCGCGGCGTCCGCGGCTCAAGGCTAGATCAATGGCAGTAGAGAAGGCGGGAATCCACTTATGCTGAGTTGGATCCACCACCGACGCAGCTATAGTACCCTCGATAGCCGGCCTTCAGCTCGGATTCGATCTCGAAGACTAGGTCCATTACGGTCTGCTTGCCGCGATTCAGTCCGGTTGGGTTGCCTAGATCGGGAGCTTCCAAGTTCGTTCGGATGGGCCGGCGACGCTAAGTTGCCACCGATCATTGGATCCCGCGGACCGCGTTCGCTTGTGAACGCTGAAACGAAGAATCTCGTTGGAACGACGTCCCTTGGCTTCGATTGACTCGAGGTAGACAAGGGAGAAGCGAAATGAACAGGACGACATTTATGTTCGCTGCTGGATTGCTTTCGCTGGCCGTGCTCGCGAACCCGGCTACGGCTCGAGCAGAAGCAACCCAGGAGCCGGGAGTTATGGGGTTCTACTACCCCAGCACGCCGTATCTGCTGGGCGGCTATGGACATAGGTTCTCGCCATTTCCGTCCTACTACTACGGGCCTCGCGGCCATAAACCTAACGCCGGTTATGGGCCTTACGGGTATGCATCCAGCGCTGGCGCAGTGGCCGTCGGACCTCAGTGGGGCTATAGCTACTACGGTCCGTATTGACCGGGCAGTTGGCGCGTGGCTGCACCCGCAGCTTCGAGTAGGCAGACTGTCGGCGAACTTGCCCTGAGGTAAGAGCCTGGTCACCGGCAGGTCCGCTATGAAAGAACCGACGTGCGACCGCCGGCGCGGCTGCCGTTTGACAGCGGCTCAGTGACCGAGCAATCAATTAGCAGAAAGCCCGACCTGGTTCGCGGCCAGGGCCGGCTTCCGCATGCCGGATTCACTATGGGCCGACCCCCGGCGGCGGCGCTAGCCGGCTCGACTATTCGGACGCCAAGGAACGCGCAGCAAAACGGGCTCGTGAGCAAGCCTGCGCACTCGACGCATTTCTCACCGACCCGCAGAACGCGGTGCCGGACACTAAGAAGATGGCTTTGCCGCAGCTGCGGCACGAGCAGGAGCACGCAGACCTGATCGCGTATCTGCGCGCTCTGGACCATACGGTCGCTGACGGTAGCGTGTTGCCACACGCCAGGGCGTGTGGAACCAGTGCGCAGGCTCGCCGGTTTCCCGCGGGGCGGTTTCGGCGCAGACGAGAAACGAAATGGCTGTCTTGTCCGGTGGCCCGCGCGCCGAAGTGTCCTTCCGGGTCATGACCTACAACGTCCATCGCTGCCGGGGCGTCGATCGCACCTGGTCGCCGCAGCGCATCGCGGAAGTGATCGCCTCCTGTCATCCTGATATCGTCGGCCTGCAGGAATTGGATGTCGGGCGCGCACGCAGCGGCCATGTCGATCAAGCGGAAATGATCGCCCGCGATCTCGGGATGGACGTGCAGTTCTTCCCGGCATTGCGCGTCATGGAGGAACTTTACGGCGACGCCATCCTCAGCCGCTGGCCGGCGCGAACCGTAAAGGCCGGGCCCTTGCCGGCGCTGCGCCTACCCTGGCTTGAGCCGCGTGGCGCATTGTGGTCCTCGATTCGAATGGGCAACGCTACCGTGCAGGTGATCAACACCCATCTCAGCGTCCTTGGGCGCGAGCGGCTGATGCAGGTCAATGCGCTGCTCGGGCCCGAATGGCTCGGCGACCCGCATTGCCACGAACCTGTGATCCTCATGGGGGATTTCAACGCGACCACGCGCTCGCGCGGCTATCGCCGTCTGGCGGATCGGCTTCAGGATGCGCATCGAGCGTTGCCGCGACGAGCAGGTGCGCCGAACCGTGCCACATTCCCAACACGCTACCCAAGCCTACGCATCGATCACATCTTCGTCGGGCCCTCTGTCGAGATCCTCGATGTCCGGACCGTGCGCACACCGCTTGCGAGCTTTGCCTCCGACCACCTGCCGGTGGTCGCAGAACTCCGGGTTTCCCTGTCCGGCTCCGCGGCAAGTCGAGACCATGCGGGACTTCATCGTGACGCAATAGACACAAACAGCTGAACCAGACTTGTATCCAGCCGTTTCATATTGGACCGCGCGCTGCGCAAATGTAGAGCGCGGCGCCGCATGGAACGAACGGACAACGTCGCGTGGCGAACGCCTCAACGAGCGGAATTGCGGCAGCAGCGGCGCGTAAGCGCAACTGGTCGCGCTGGTTTGCGCCGGTCCTGGGAATAGCGCTCGTCGGACTCGCAGCCTTTCTGCTCTACCGGACACTTAGCCGATACAGCCGCGACGAGATCGTGACCTCGCTGGCCGGCATTCCGGCCAGACATATTGTGTTCTCCACCCTGTTTGCAGCCGCAAGCTATCTTTGCTTGACCGGTTTCGACTGGCTCGCGCTGCGCTATGTCGGCCAGAAGGTGCCTTATCGCAAAGCCGCGCTGGCTTCGTTCTGTAGTCTATCGCTCGGCCACAATATCGGCTTTGCCGCCTTGAGCAGCGGCGCCATCCGGTATCGGTTCTATTCGCGCTGGGGTGTCAGCGGCGGGGACATCGCCAAGATCATCGTGTTCTGCGGGACCACCGTTGGTCTCGGCCTGATGATCCTCGGCGGTTGCGCACTTCTCCTGCGTCCGGATCTAGCGGGGAAGATCACCGGGCTGTCGCAAGCCGCGGTCCTTTCTAGCGGCGCTGCGTGCTTAACCACGGCCGGCATCTATCTTGTCCTGTCCGCACTACTCCGAAGACCACTGCGCATCCGCAATTGGCGGATCGAAATGCCAACGTTGCGGCTCGCGCTCGGGCAGGTGGTGATCGGCCCGATTAACTTCGCCTTCGTCGCGGGCTGCCTGGATCAGGCGCTCGCCGGACTAGGATATATCTCCTATCCGGCCGTCGTCACTGCGTATGTGATTGCGAATGTAAGCGCGTTGATCACCCACGTCCCCGGCGGCCTCGGCGTCATTGAAACTGTCGTTCTCTATCTGCTTCCCGATGCAAACGTCATCGGTGGGCTGCTCGCGTTCCGCGCGATTTATTTCCTGCTGCCGCTCGCAATCGGCGCGCCGCTGTTCGGGCTCACCGAGCTGATCCTGAAAAGCCGCAAGGGCTCGACGCGACGAACCTGAACTCCTGGCCGGCCGGACGCGCAGTTAGAGCAGCTCTACAGGCGGCAGCGGGTCGAGCAAGCCGGTTCCGGTAATCGGCTCGGTCGGACCATCGAGATCGGTCTCGGGGAACGGCCGCAAGCCCCGCACATTCCGATTGCAGGCGTCGATTCCGTGGATCAGAGAGCCGCGATCGACAACCGCCTGCGCGATCTCGGTGGGCGTGACCCCGATATGCTCGGCGAGCAGGCGCTCGCGCAACTGGCGGATCGCGCGGCGCTCGATGTCATTCGCAGCTTCGACCGCGAGATCGCATTCGGTATCGAGACCCATCGAGCGGTTGTTCAGATTGGAGGAACCGATGCGAACGATATCCTCATCGACAACTACTACCTTCGCGTGCACCAGCAGCTCGCAAGGCTTGTCGCTTCCGGGCACCACTGGGTAAAAGACGCGAAGGCGGTTATGGCGGTCGATGCGTCGCAAATGCCGGATCAGACGGTCGCGGTTACTTCCCATCACCAGCCGCTCCAGCACACCGGGCGAAGCGCGCCTGACGATCACAACTATCTCCGGTCCAACCGCGGCGGCAAGGCTCTTCTCGAGAATCCGCCGTACGTTACCGGCCGCGAAATACTGCGTCTCGATGTAGATCGAGTGTCGGGCGGCAGAGAGGAGGTCCTCGGTCAGCGCCGCGATCTCGTGTACGGCGGGCGCATCTCCCCAGGCCGGCACCGTGCGGGCAATGGCGACCGGTATGTCAGTGAAGTCGGGCACAAGATCAGGCGGCCACAGATCGGCGCCGTGTTCCGCGGCACTTAGGAATTCGCCGGTCGCAATGCGCCAGCGCTCGCGCGCAACATCAGCGGCGACACCCGCGGCTTCTCCAGCCGCCACCATCTGGACGTCGTGCACCGGACAGTATGCACTCCCATCGGGACGGACCCGCAAGGGATCGGCTTCGTGATGCCCGGCGGTGTCCCAGCGCCCGATCGTGAGATCGATACCGCCGCAAAAAACCAATGCGTCATCGATCGCAACCAGTTTCTGATGGTGCGAGGCATATAGCGGATGCTGCCGATCCAATCGGACCGTGATGCGCGGGTGATTCTGCCACGGAGCCCCTAGCAAGAGTGGCACCGGATCCCCGGGCGCATGGATCACCGCCGCGCTCCACACCAGGATGCGGACTTCGAGCTCTGGCTTTGCTTCGACCAGCGAACGCAGGAAATCGCGGAGAGGCGGACAGTCGTCACGGTCCGGACAAAGCTTGACGCGTCCGTCGAAAGCCCAACCGATGATCAGGATCGATCGTTTCGCCTGACGGAGCGCCTGTTCGAGACGTGCATAGTAATCCGACGAATCGATCAGGACCGCGACCTTATCGGCCCTTGCTATTCGCCAGCAATTCCGCCCTGGCTTTAGGACGCGCACTCGACCTTCCTTCGCGATAGCAGCCGTGCACGCGGCGCGATCATTCTGGTCCTGCATCATTTCTCCATGGGCGTGAGCCGGCCATCAGACCGTGAACGCGCCGCATTCGCGGGTCAATTCGGAAACTCGCCCGATCGATTGCGCTTGGGCGGATCAGTCATATCGTCACCTGTTGTTGGGCAGCGGCTGAGGTCTCCGAGACGACGGGCGATCCCGGGCTGATGGATAACAATCACGGCAAGCTGCGGAAGCCCCGGCGAGATCACAACCCATCACGTCGAGAATCAGTTCCCAAACGCGCCCTCCCGCACAACCGAAGCGACCAGCATTGTGCGCCGGCGCACCAACTTTTTCTCTGCGACGTCGAACGCCATTAGTGAGCGCATTGCTGCTCAACAACGGCGCGCAACCAGCCGACGGAAAGCGAGCCAACCGCGCAACGCACAGATAGCCTGAACAGACCGACGGCTACGGGATGAATGCTCTGGAAGGACTCCTCGGAATGATCGAGATCGGCGCGGTCGAGTTCCACCACTGGAATGCGAGGGTTGAGCCATTTTGAGCTGCTGCCGGTTTGATGGACGTCGAGATTAGGTGTTTCATGAAGCCGGAGGTGAGCGATGAAGGGCCACAAATTCAGGAGCGAGTTCCAGGTCGGAGCGGTCAAGCTGGTCGTGGGGGTCAGTGGCGCAACCGGGCCGCGACCTTGTGTTCATGAGAACGTGCTGCGCAAATGGGTCAAGGAGTTCGGTGCCAATCCGGCGCAAGCCTTTTCCCGGTCATCGCTAGATGAGGCCCGAGCAGCAGGAGATCGAACGGCTACGCCGTGAGATCGCCAGGGCGGAGCGCGACCGTCGGCGCTAGTGGGGATGCTCAGGAACTCCTGGTGAAGGTCCCGGTTAGGGATTGGATCAGCCACAACCCCGGAGAACAGCATGCCTGCGAAATCCCGTGCACAGCAGAAGGCAGCCGGCGCAGCTCTTTCCGCCAAACGCAAGGAAACGAAGGTCTCGGATCTGAAGGGCGCGTCGAAATCAATGTACAGATCCATGAGCGAGCGGCAACTCGAAGACATGGCTTTAACCAAACGGAAAGGAAAACCTGAACACCGGTCGAAAGACTGATACGCCGATCGACCAGATCCCGTCGGCCAGGCCGTGCACCGGGTGTAGAGTCGAACCAATAACGAGCTGCCAGAGCCAGACTTCGCGAACCGACAGAAGTGGCCTACTGGAAGCTAGAGTTCCGGACGTTGCCGGGCAGCATCGCTTCAGGCGAAGAAATCCGGCACCGAGGCTGGGCGTACGGATCGGCTTGCCTGTGGTCGGCATAATTTTTCCCAGTAAACGCTCAGCTGCGGCGCTGTCGGAACGAGTGGCGTCCAGGGCGGTTTTCCTTAAAAGTTCGTTTGAGAGAAACAGCCATGCCTCTGTGCTCGCCATTCATGGTCTCGCGACTTTCTACCACGGCGTTTTGTCTGGCGATCGCGATTGGACTGGCCTCGCCGGCGTATGCCCAGTGCGGTAACGAGGTCCAGGTCCGAGAAGGCGAAACCTTGAGCAGCCTCGCCAAGCGCTGCGACGTCACGGAAGCCAGAATTCTCGACCTCAATCCAAAGATTCAAGGATCAAGGGACCTGCAGACGGGCATACCCTTGAACTTGGCCGCCCCTTCGGCGAATGACGCTGCGGCCAAGGCACGGGAAGCGGCGGAATCCCTGTTCGGTCGCTTGAAATCCTACGCCAAGGAAGCTGGCCAATCGATCGAAGGAGCAGCCGAGACCGTTACCCGATCTGTCGAGCATTTCATTGAGCGGAATCCGGACCTGCATCAGCGCGTTCGTAAGCTCGGCCAGCGCCTGAACATTCCCGGCATGGAAAAGGTCGAGGCGCAAGTTTCGTTGTCAGTCAGAAAGGGTGCCCTAGGAACGCCAGTGACACTGTCGGCGATTGGACTGCCTCCCACTCAGCGCGTCGACATCGCCGGTGGCGAGCCAGGTCGCGACTATCGTGTCATCGAGTCCGCGCTGACCAGCTCCGAAGGAACATTGCAGGTCACTGTGCAGTTGCCGACTTGGGCCGATCCGCAGCATGACTTCATCTTTGTGATCGCCAGCCCGGAAATCGATGTCGCGGTGCGTTCCGCAACCTTTGATGTCCTCCAGCCGACAGGCGGAAAGTAAACGTTAATGGGTTCCCCTGTCCACGTGGCGCAATTGAGTGCGGACACGATGAGCGCCATAGCTTGGAGAGAATGGTAGAGTTGATGCGATGAAGCCGATGTGCTCGAATTCATGATTCGGGGGTTTCCGAATGGGCGTTGCCCGGTTCAGGTTGTGGTGTGCACACTCGTGCTTTTTGCGGCTATCGCGCCCACATGCGTTGCAGCCAGCACAGGTGATCTGGAAACGCTGAGAACCCGTGCGCTCGAATTGGTGAACCAGGCGCGGCGCGAGCAGGGACTGCAGCCGCTTGAGCTTGGGCCAAATGTCAACCAAGCCGCCCTCTCCCACGCAAGAGACATGCTCCGGCGCGACTACTATTCCCATTCATCACCGGAAGGCGAGACGGTACAGGACCGCTATATCGAGGCAGGTGGCAGCAAGTGGCGCCTGACGGCCGAAAATATTGCGCGCTGCGCAGGCTGCACTTCGACGCCCGATACCGAAGCGGTTGAGCGGCTACATCGCGGCTGGATGAACAGCCCAGAGCATCGACAAAATATTCTGCATCGTGGGCTGACGCAGTTCGGCTTCGGCGTCGTTTCGAGCCACGAGCAAGGACAATATGCTGTTCAGACGTTTGCCGGCCCAGGCACTCCGCGCGGCGCGAAGGCGGGAGAGCAGGAGGTCGCAACTTCTCCCGGCGAGCAAACAAAATTTGCACTATCGCAGATCAATGGCACGCGGGCGGCCGAGGATCGATCTCCGCTTGAGAGCAGCACAGCGTTGATCGACGTCGCGAGGTCTGTCATAGGCGGCTCCGACTCCGAGAATCTGGAGATTGACCGAGATGTGAACCCATACCAGCTCCTGCCGACCGGCCAGCGTCGGAGCTGGCAATCAGTCTCATTCTTAATGGCCACCTGTGGCGGCTGTGGAACCAAGCCGACGCGAGCCGATGTGCACTATTTCACGCAGCAATGGCTGGATAGTTCGCAGTACCGGAAGAGGCTCTTGCGATCTACCTTAACCCACATCGGACTAGCGCTTGGCAGTAACGGCGACGGCAAGAAGGTGGCCGTCTTGATCCTTGGCGACCGACGGTAGATATCGACGCCAACCATCTCCTAACCACTTGCCGGAACGACCGGCTGCCGCAGGGTCTGGCTTACCTTCCGCACCGGCGATTTTTCCGGCGCCGTGCACCGCAGCGGTAGCGACGTTGGCGGTCGGCCGCTCGCCGGCTCGGCATAAAGTTTGTCACAGAACATTTTTTGGGCGCGCCATCAGCTTGCTGGAGCTTGAATGGCTCCGGCGCGCAGTTCGCTCTGACATGGCAATTTTTTTCAAGGACTTCGATCCACTGAACTCACGTGCAACACACACGCTTCTCTTCGCGCGTCACTATCCACCCATGCCGTCCCTTGCACTTGGGTACGGGATATTTGGCTTCGATGAAGAACTCGTCCTACGGCTTCGGTTGCATTCTCATATGTTCCCGAAGTCCCATTTTGGCGCCTATGGGCCTCCCGCCCTGCATGGGTCACACCCTGTGCAGACGCCCCGAGTTCGCTCCGAATCGACTTTGGTTGCCGCCGCGCTGGCGTGGGCTATGGCCATCTGGATGGGCGGACTTCTCAGCGGAAGACAGGACGCGCCACAACAGGTGGGCCGCCCGAGACGGCGCGTGCTGGGTCGAGGCGACAATCGCGGGCCCGGTGGACGGAGACCGCCGCGACCCAGCACATAGTCACTTCTCATTCGCGACGGCTGCCCTTAACGTTAAGCAACCGGCTTTTTCTTCGGACGGCGGCGGGGTAGCCGCCGATCCTCTCGGTTCTCTGCTGCGTCGTCTCCCAAGCCTAGACCCGAACCTGCCGTTGCGTCAGTGACGGCACCTCCAAGGTCAAAGCCCGGTCGATCCTTCGCTCCTGGCGCGGGAGGTTGCGCGGCAACTTCTGCATTGGGCTGTCCGCGACTGCTTTCGCGAGAGACCGCTTCTTCTTCGTCGCAATTCTTATCCGGTGATCTGGCCATATTATTGTTTCCTAGTCAAAGAGCTCTGTTTAGCTGCTTGTGCTCATAGTTCGTGGTCGTATCGGCCGCCATTTCTGCAGCGGTAGTTCAGTTCTGTTGAGGGCCAGCAACTCCTCTGTACCTCAATTTCGGATGCGTCGGATCTTGTGAAACCTCCGCAACCCAACTCTGGGCAACCGCCACAGCTTGTCGGGCAGCAGCGTCGGGCGGCCCGATCAAAGCTGGCGAATGCCCGCTACTTCTCCGGAGCGCTTTTGTCGCCGCCCTGGGCGGGTTGGGACGAGGCGCCAGTTGTGCCCGCACTACTAGCACTGCCGGCCTTATCGACATCTGCGAAGTTGAAGGCCGGAGCGTTCTTAAGGTCCTCCTTCGTGGTATTAATCACCACCCGCGCCGATCCGTCACTCTTTTCAGAGAGGACCACCGAGCCAGGCTGCACCGCGATGTTTCGATCGCCAATCCCAAGAAAGCCGCCGACGCTTATGATAACAGCCTTTACGGTCTTGCCATTGTCGATGATCAAATCTTCGACCTCGCCAACGTTCTCGTTGGTAAGATTGTAAACATTGGTTCCAATCAGCTTTGATGCGCGCATATCTGCCGGCTGCACCGCATAGAACGTCATACGTAGTGACGCAGTCGCCTGATCTACGGATCGGATACCCGGCGATGCGTCCTCTTGCGCTTTGTTGGACTGTGCTTGTGTTGCGGAGCCTTGGCCCTGTCCTTGCGTGGTCGTTGGCGCCGCGGCTGGATTGTTCTTGTTCGTTTCGGTTGACTTTTTCGAAGCGTCTTGCGCCATCGCGGCGCTGGTCATCAGGAGCGCCGCACTCGCGGCACAGAGAAGCCGTCGCATGATCTTCCTCGCTGTGGTTGATACGTGTTGTTCTCGATCATTGCCTTCAACAAGTGAAAAGGCCGGCGGTTCGCGCCAAGTCGGCTGCGGGTCGGCTGAGTGTACGATTACGTACGGATTTTCTTCATCCGACGCTCGTCCTTTCGGAATGTGACTGTCTGATGGTCGGCACAGAAACGACCCTGACATTCCCTCCTCAAAAGCCGAGTTCGGAGCCATTCGAATTTCCCGAATCATATGGCTCAACCTAGTACTGCATAGCTCCGCCTCGGGATCGCTCGAGCACGAGATGCTTCTTAATGGTGGCAGAGCCGAGAGCGACCATCGACAGCGAAGCCGTTAGCGTGATCGGATTAGCCGACCCAGCGCCGCGCGCGCGGCTCTTTAGGTTGACGGCCGAGCCCGCGTTTCATCGCGCCGAACTCGCAGATGGTCCCACAAGACCATCGCCGCTGGGAGCACGATCAGGGATGCAATCAGTACGAACAGTATGGACAGGCCGAGAAGAACTCCCATGCTGAATAGTCCTCGGTGCTCAGCAACGGCCAGCGTGGCGAATGCAGCTGCAGTATTGAGTTGAGCCACAAAAACAGCGAGAGGCGTGGAGGTTTGCAAAATATCGCCAATGGCGCCGCGTGGCGCTTCGCGAGCGCGTACCACCATGTGAACACTGCTCGCCACGCCGAGGCCCAGCAACAGAGGGATCACGATCACATTGGCAAAATTGAAAGGAAGGCCGAGCAGCGTTGCCCCTGCAACTGTCCAGAGCGACGCCAGGCCAAGTGGAGCGAGCACAAGAAGCAGATCGACCACGCTGCGCCGCACAACAAAAATAACGATCGCAACGGCGACGACGGTATAGGCGATCGCCTGCAAGAAGGCGCGCGACACGGCTGCACCTGCTTCGGTGACGTCGACGGGTACTCCCGTGGCCTCTGGGGCTACTGATTGCACCTGCCGGGCGAACGACTCGAGCGTTACTGTGTCTGTGATTTCACTTGTAGGTAATATCTGGATTCGGGCGCGCCCGTCCGGTGTGATCCACTGGCGGCGCAGGTCCGCGGGGATGTCATCGATCGTGACCGGTTGCGATACCGAGACCATTGCCTGCAGGTTCCTGATCTGCCTCGGCAGAGTTCCGGTCAGTGCTGCGTCGAGCTGCCCGAGCGCGGCCGGTCCGACGCTTCGCAAATCGGCAAAGCGGTCGAGTGCTGCGGTCAAACGGCGCGCGGCATCTACCGTGAGCGCGTCGGATGGGCCGCTGGAAACGATCGCTGACGCTTTGCCACGCAGGTTGGTAAACGCCTGTTGCAGTTCACCTTCGCTCAGATCGGGCCGACGCACTGGAGATTGGAGAACCGGACCGAGGCGCCGCGCAGCTTCGCGGATGATCTTCAATTTTTCTGGCTGATTTTCCGGTACGAAGGCGTCGATCGTCCGAACCTGAGCAACACCCTTTATCCTGCCCAACTCGGACGCCAGATTGCGCGCCGCGTCCCGGCTCGCAGCAATGGTATTTAAGGCATACGGCGATGTCGACGGATTCTTGGCGAGATCGCGATACGTCTGAACCGCTTCGGTTTGGGGATTTTGCAGGTTGAGCGGATTGACATCGAGACGGATCCCCCGCGCCACAAATGCCGCCGCGATCGTGGCAACGGTTGCCACAAGCAATATGCCGCGATGATGCCGTCTGATCTGATTCCCTATGTTGATCTGCAGTCCGGCTCGGGCTTGCGGCTTGGGCGGTGTTATGGCCATAAGGGCCGGGAGCAGGGTGAAAGTAAGGACAACGCCCACGACAATGCCAAGTGTAGAGATCACCCCAAATTCCGCGAGGCCCACATAGCTCGTCGGAACGAATGAGAGAAATCCGATGGAGGCGCACAGTGCGCTTAGGCTGATGGCAGGCGCCTCACCGCACCCAGCTCGGGTGATCGCATCTCGAAAAGGCGCGCCAGTCCTGGATTCCTCGAGATAACGCAGCCCGAAATGCGTGCCGAAATCCACGCCCAACCCGAAGAACAACACCAGGAAAGCGCTCGAGATGAGGTTGAGACGGCCGACAGATACTGCCGCCAGACCCGTCGTGATGATCGAACCGATCACGAGCGTTACCACCAAGGCAATCACAATCCGCCACGATCGGATCAACAACAAGCTAAGCGACACCAGGGCAAACGAAAGAACACTCGCATACGCCGCGCCGGAGAACACTTCGTTTAGTTCCTGCTGTCGCAGTACCGGAAAACCGGTCACATGCATCGTGACTTCTGGATAATCACGGGCGATGCTCGCAATGTCGGTGTTCACCTGCTCTAGGGCGGGCTGAGAACCGAGAATCGAAGGCTCGCTCACGATCGGCTCCACGAGCACCAGAGCACGATTGCTTTTGGCCCCAGCATCGAAGCCGAACAGGGTACTCCATATCATGCTGGAGTGCCTCCCCTCGGCGCTTGCAGCCGCCGTCTCCGCCAATTCGTTGATCGTGTTCGCCAGATCCTGCGACGCTCTTCCAACACTTACACTGCTCGGGACGAGCTCCATAAACTTTGCCAGGCCGCGCAGACTGGGATCTTGCGCAAAGATCGAAAGCACTGGACGCGACTGCGCGAGCTCATTCGCAGCGGCTGTGAGGCGATCGGCAGGAAGGAACAAAAGGGCGTTGCGGTGGAAAAAAGCGGACTCCCCCGGCACTTCAACGCTTTCAAATAGTCCTTGGTGGAGCTTGAGCCTCTCGGCAAGGCTCATCGCAGCTGCTCGTGCTTTCGTCGAATTGTCTGCGTCGATGACTACGATGATGGGGTCGCGCTGCGGAAATGCTGCGCGATAGCGCCTCTCGATTTGGAAGAAGCTCAGATCGGTGGAGAGGATGTCCTGCGTTTTCGTACTGACCTTCAGTCCAGTCGCGGCATAGCCGCCAAGGCCGGCGGCGATTAGAGCGGCACTGACTACTAACCACTTGCGGCGGAAAGCAATCGTAACGGAGGCGCGCACCAACGTTTGCCCAACTCGTTCAAACCAGGATGTCTTTCGCACTTCGGACATGTCGCATTCGTGCAAATGTTGATCAACTAATAGGATTGGCCTTTCGCCATGATCCGGGCCAAAGCACCCTTGCTAACGCCTCATGAACCAACCTCAAGTTCGGCAAACCGCCGGAGACATACCATTCGGTGCGGTCTATCGGGATAGGCGCTCGCAATCGATGTATGACATCACGTTTTGCGCACGCCGCTGGGATGAGGGTCTGATGCCTCAGTGCCGCAAGGGAATGCAGTCGTTTCCGCAATTCGAAGACTCGCGCGATCGATTGGACCTGGACGGATCAGTCATATTGCTGACCTGTTGTTGAAGCAGTAACCGAGGTTCCCGAGACAGCGGACGACCCCGGGGGATGACAGCAATTACAGCAAGCTGAGGGAGCCCCGCGGCGAGATCACAACCATTCACGTCGAGAATTAGTTCCCGGACGCTTTCTCCCCGCACAACCGACGCGACCAGTTTTGTACGCCAGCGCACTAACTCATTCTCTGCGATATCGATCATCCGGAACGCTGCCATTGATGAGGGGGTTTCTGCTCGGCCATGTCGTGCAACCGAATGCGTAGGAGACCGTTCATAACTGGAGCCTCACCTGTTGTAATATGACTGCCGCCTTCGGGATCACCCGGTCATGCATTGCGGGAGGTGAATACGGATGCACGGCTGTGCAGAGACATCAGCGTTGCCTTTAGTTAGTGCTGGTTATCAGACGCCAGCGCCTGTGCGTAGGAGCGTAGCGGCTACCGCTGGGTGGACTCGCGAGACCGGGGGGTCTGCCTTGCCAGCTCTCCGTCGATTTGCTTCTACGCCGCATTGTGAGGCAGTGCGAGCGCGGCATAGATGGCGTCGGGACCGCGCTCGACGACGCTGACGAGAACTGGGCGAACAGGTACGGATCTGATGCGATGGTGGCTAGCGAGCGTTGGTCCCGCTCGGCGCAATCAGCCAGGAGTTGGGTGCGAACTCGGACGTATGAAAAGAAGTCGACAGTTCCCGTCGATTGCCTTTCCGCCAGCTGCTCGGCTGTCTTCTCGAGAGCCGACGTATCTGCTTCGAGGATATGTAATCTATGGCGGCCACACCTCAACCTGTCGTTGACCGCCTCTTTGAAGAGAGTGCTGAGGACCGCATGAACTGGACTGCCCCTCATTACCTACCGCTCGCACCGATTTTCTTTTCCTTTCTCCTCGGGCTGTTCGTCGTTGTACTCGTTCTGATCCAGGTCGGAATCCTGCACTACGCCTACAGGCGTCTCGGCATCACCTCCAATGTTGCGCTTCTGTTGCTATTCGGGTCCTTGGTCGGCAGCTATTTCAACATACCAATAGCTGAACTGCCGCAGCGGCGGATCCTGTCGGGACAGGAAGTTAACTTCTTCGGAATGCGCTATGTGGTGCCGGTCGTGGTCCAATGGCCTGGCACGCTGGTAGCTGTAAACGTCGGTGGTGCCGTAATTCCGGCGCTAATGTCGGTGTACCTGCTCATTAAGCACCGACTTTGGCTTCAGGCTACGCTGGGTACCGCAGCAGTTGCTGTCGTGTGTTACTGGCTGGCTCGTCCAATTCCGGGATTTGGAATTGCCATCCCAATATTCGCGCCGGTGGCGGCAACGGCGATCGTTTCGCTCTTGATCTCTGCGCAGCGGCCTGCCCCAACGGCCTACATCTCTGGCAGCCTTGGTACGCTTATCGGGGCCGATCTGCTCAACTTCCGAGAAATTCAGTATCTCGGGGCGCCAGTCGCTTCGATTGGAGGTGCAGGTGCATTCGACGGGATCTTCATTACCGGAATTCTAGCAGTTCTCATCGCAAGCATTTCCCGCGGACCACAGACTTCACACTCAGAGGAAGGAAAGGAACGATCGGACCGCTGATGAGCAATCTTACCCGGGCTTGTGCAGTCGCGCGAGAACTCTTTGGTACTCGTCTAGGATTGACCAGTAGCAGGGGCAGGATTGCTGCTCCAGACCATCGCGATCGATTATGACGATTTTTCGGCGTCGCCGCTCGATAAGTCCGGCTTGCTCCACGAGATACCGCACGACGCACCCCAAACGCTGGGCTCGGTTGGGCCTCAGTTGAACTCAGTTGGTCAGTGGCTGTCAGTAGCAACGCGCAAAGCCGGCTTCGCAGTTCATGCCGCGCGTCGTATACCACGAGTTGGCCAGTCTGAGCCAACGCAGCTTGCAGAAATATCCGCGTAGAATACGGCGCAGCTCCGGTATCAATTCCATCAGGCGGGTAGGACCGCTGGCGGCGATGCGAAGGGCTAACCTGGCACCTGAGCACCACATCGATGTGGAGATCTGTCAGTTCCAAAGCACAATGGGAGTACCGACGAAGTCTTTCAGGACGAGCGTCTGCACATCGATCGTCCAATGTTCTTCTGTTGGGACAAGCAGGGAAGCGGCGCCACTCTCGATGCGTGACACAGGGGAAGACTACGGTACTGCATCAACTGCCGCGGCCCAAATTAACGGAACGCTCTCCCATGCACATCAACATTTGCTGGCGAGCTCCCAGGCGGCGCTGTCAATCCGACCACGGCTGAGCAAGCGCTAGCCGATGGAAGAACACTGCTGTTTGTTCCAGCCGACCCTACGCTGCCTTCCGCCTGCGGTGACTGAGGAACGAGTACAGCACGGAGCCCTCGAGCGCTAGGAAGATTATGGACCAAATATCATACACCGTAGGTGCGACCGGTTACGATCACACCTTCGCCGACGTTACGGGCGTGTTTCTGCCTGCCATGCTTCGGGCCGACCGGCTCGTGCCCGGCCAACATGTGCTCAATTTCACGACCGGCACCGGCGCGGCGGTCGCCGGTCCGCCGGATACCATTTGTCGCCGGCGACAGCTCCCCGGCGATGCTCGAGGTAGCTCGACGTAAGCTGCTTAGACGGCGGTAGCGCTCGATACTCTCGATGCTCATGCCTTGCCTTATGCGGACGAGCGCTTTGATGCCGTCATCTGCCAGCTCGGCTATGTCGGTCGGAACGCCGGCACGGTGTCCACTGTCGATCTCGGCCTTCCTGACACAGTCATGTAGCGTCTGCGGCGTGCAGCCGACCTTGGCCGCGAACGGCACGGAGTCAGATGCAGACGGCACCCATTGAGCGGCCCTTTGCAATCGAGGCGAGGCCCGACCCAAGCATGTTGCCGCAGTCCCTACATCGATAGAAATTGGCCCAGAGCGCGCCGATGGGGGCAGTTCGGCGGCGAAGGTCCGCAGTGGATCACAGGACTAAACCGCTCGCGCGGTAGGGCACGACGGCTGGCAGCGGAGCCCAGACGATAGCGCAATAGGGCGTCCTGCCTTGAGATTGAGGGGTGTCGACAACCTCACTCAAGGCAGGAGCATCCCCATGATCGACGAGGCAATGAGCCCGTTGCGCCGACGCATGATCGAAGACATGACGATCCGCAAGTTAGCGCCGAAGACCCAACATGACTACGTGCAAAGGATCAAAAACTTCGCTGTATTTCTCGGGCGATCACCCGATACGGCGAGCTTCGAGGACGTGCGCCGCTACCAGCTTCATCTGGCCGCGAGCGGCGTTGGCGTGCCGACGCTCAATCAGACCGTCTCGACCCTGCGGTTCTTCTTTCGGGTCACGCTGAAGCGCCACGAGATCGTCGAGCATACCCATGTCATTCACGAGCCGCGCAAGCTGCCGGTGGTGCTCAGCGTCGAGGAGGTGGCAAGGCTGCTCGATGCCGCGCCGGGGCTGAAGTACAAGGCGGCACTGAGCGTAGCCTATGGCGCCGGCCTGCGTGCGACCGAAGTGGTCTCGCTCAAGGTCTCCGATATCGACAGTAAGCGCATGATCATCCGCGTCGAACAGGGCAAAGGCGGCAAGGACCGGAACGTCATGCTGTCGCCGAGCCTGCTCGAGCTGCTGCGGAACTGGTGGAAGGCGGCGCGGCCACAGGGCTGGCTGTTCCCCGGCCGCGATCCGGCCCAGCCGATGACCACGCGCCAGCTCAATCGCGCCTGCCACGCCGCCGCCCAGATGGCGCAGATCAACAAGCGCGTCTCGCTGCATACCTTGCGGCACAGCTTCGCCACCCACCTGCTCGAGCAGAACATCGACGTCCGCGTCATTCAAGTGCTGCTCGGTCACGCCAAGCTCGACACCACCGCGCTCTATACCCGGGTAGCCACCAAGACGATCAGCGAGGTCATGAGCCCGCTGGAGCACATCGCGCTCAAGCTGAAGGAGGTCCGGCCGCCCGGCTGACACGACGCGTATGTCGCGCCCGGCTCTGGAGGTCGCGGATATCTTCCGCGGCCATGGTCCGGCATGGCGCCAAGTCCATGCCGGCCATATCAGCCTCGACCAGCTGAAGGTGATGTCGGCAATCGAGCGCTGCCGCACGGCGGCCCTCGGTGGCCATGTCGCGCGCTGCGCGGACTGCGCCTATACCACCATCGCCTACAACTCCTGCCGCAATCGGCACTGCCCGAAGTGCCAAGGCGCTGCCGCCAAGGACTGGCTCGCCGACCGTGAGGCCGAGCTGTTGCCAGTGCCGTACTATCACGTGGTGTTCACGCTGCCTGCGGCTGTCGCTGACATCGCCTATCGGAACAAGGCGGCGATCTACGACATTCTGTTCAAGGTCTCCGCCGAGACCATGCTGACGATCGCCGCCGACCCCAAGCACCTCGGCGCCCGGATCGGCATCACCTCCGTCCTGCACACCTGGGGCTCGGCGCTCACCCATCACCCCCATGTGCACATGATCGTGCCGGGCGGCGGCATCTCGTTCGACGGCAAAAGTTGGATATCTTGCCGGCCCGGATTCTTCCTCCCGGTGCGCGTGCTCTCCCGCCTGTTCCGGCGACTGTTCCTGGAGAAGCTCGTCGCCGCCCACGCCGCCAGCCGTCTGAGCTTCTTCGGCGACGACATCC
The DNA here is from genome assembly GCF_001693385.1 of Bradyrhizobium icense. Lineage (NCBI taxonomy): Bacteria > Pseudomonadati > Pseudomonadota > Alphaproteobacteria > Hyphomicrobiales > Nitrobacteraceae > Bradyrhizobium > Bradyrhizobium icense. The sequence continues at coordinate 2,651,424 of NZ_CP016428.1, read as the reverse complement.
ATCTGGCCGAGGCGCAATCCTTCGCGGCTTATATCGCACCGCTGCGCAAGGCCGAGTGGGTCGTCTACGCAAAGCGCCCGTTTAGCGGCCCTACGGCGGTGCTGGCCTATCTGTCGCGCTACACCCACCGCGTTGCCATCGCCAACAGCCGCCTGATCGCCTGCGACGAACGCGGCGTCACCTTCAAGTGGAAGGACTACCGTATCGAGGGCCGCGATCGATACAAGCAGATGACGCTCGCCACCGACGAGTTCATCCGCCGCTTCCTCATCCACGTCCTGCCAAAAGGCTTGCACCGCATCCGCCACTACGGCCTGTTCGCCAAAAGCGCCTGCGCCGACAACATCGCCCGCGCGCGGGAGCTGCTCGGCGCCTCAAAACCTGAGGGCCAGCCTTCCGCTGCTGCCGTCGATTCCAGCAAGCCGAGCTGCCCATGCTGTGGCGGTCGGATGATCATCATCGAGGTCTTTGCGCGCGGTGCAGCGCCACGGCATCGACCGACAGCTCCAGCGACCGTAATCAGGATCGACACCTCATGACCGTACCGCAATCCAGCAAATCTGCCCGTTGCCGCTGGCTCTCGACCGGCCACGGCAGAGCGCGCCCAGATATCCGTCAGCCGTCGCAAATCGTCGGACAACTTGTCGAGCTCGATGCTATCCGCCGCGCATTCGTCAGCGGCCTCTCCGTCGCACGACTCGTTGGACCGCCTCGATCTCAATCAACGAACTCACCCGCGGCACTCAAATCCCCATAGCGCCTGCCGCACCGCCTTACGTTCCCTTAAGCGCGGTTTCCTCCCTTGGAGGCTTTCGGACGCCGGCCGCCGAGCACGCGGCGACATCCTTCAAGCGGCCAGCATCCGAAACCCTTCACAAAAACGGGTGGACGCGAACGTGGACGACGTCCGGTTCACCCCTGACAGCCGACGTGACGACGGCTGAGCGCTATTCGGCTAAGGGCAAAGAAGCGACATCTCACTTTGGCGACCGCGGTGGCAAGTCCTTGGCGTTCGATGGCGGCGGGTTTGCTTCAAGATCAGCTATTAGACTCTTCATTTCGCCGATCTCTCTAACCTGGGCCTCAATGATGCTATCCGCCAACTTGCGGACGCGCGAGTCTCGAATATGCGCTCTTTCGCTCGTGAGAACAGCAATCGAGTGGTGCGGGATCATGGCTTTCATGTAGGAAACATCGTATACGGTCTCTTGGCTGCGTACCAGCCACAGCGAGACGCAAAATACAGCAATGCAGGCAACCAAAATGGCGACATTTGCTGTTCGGCTCTTATACATGCTCCACATGAAGCTCAGCATGACTACTGCCATCACAGCTCCCATCAAAAGCGCCATCCAGGCTCGCGTTTGACTGTACCAAATATGATCCGCCGAGAATGTATTAAGATACATCAGGCCGAACATCATCACCGTAGAAGCCGCGATCATGGCAGCGAAGCGTCCGTAAGACATCCGAGAAGCTCCTCCGGGTTTAGAAGGATAAGTGTGCGAGTGCCGCTCAATAGTTCCGCCCCCGGATAGGCTCCTAGTACGGACTAGAACTCCAAAGCCTCGTAGTTACAATCCGTCCGGCCGTATCGATTTGACGATCATCCAGATCGCCATCGCTACCATCATCAGGTTTTCGGTCAGAGAAATGAACCCGAGCGGCACATTACTGTCGCCGCCGACGCAGGCACATTTCAGTTCGCGCTTATCGACATAGACCGCCTTGAAAACAGAAACGGCGCCGATCGTCCCGATAAACAGCGCAATGGGCACAGCGACCCACAGTAGCGCGCCGGCGATCATCAAAATGCCAGCGACAGCCTCGGCGAACGGATACACGTAGGCATATCGCACGACACGCTGCGCTAGCAGATCGTAGCCGAGAAACATGGTCGAAAAGCTCTCCAAGTCGCGCAGTTTGAGTATCGCGAGGATGCACATACTGAAGGCGATGAGCCACTCTACGGTGCGCACGCTCAACGCTGTGCCGCCTACCCCCCAACTCGCCGCCAGCGCCATCAGCGCCGCCGTGCCAAATACGGCAATCACCGGCTGATAGGCCAAATAAGGCTGCGCTACGGACTTGCCGAAGTGACGAAGCAGATCGTCATAGCCGCCGATCCGTCGGCCGCCGATGAAGGTCTGTGGCGTCGCGTCCACGTGCTGCCCTGCCTTGAAACGATCGGTTTCCGCGCGCGTCTCAAGGAGGTGATCTTCGACCTCATACCCTTCGCGCTGCAGCAAATCGAGCGACTTCAGCCCGAACGGACAGATATGGTCGGGCATCACCATCCGATAGAGGACGGCGGTTTTGCTGGAACCGGCAGCCACGGGCATTCTCCGTTGTCACAATCGCCTAATGCACAAAGGACTAAACCGCTCGCGCGGTAGGGCACGACGGCTGGCAGCGGAGCCCAGACGATAGCGCAATAGGGCGTCCTGCCTTGAGATTGAGGGGTGTCGACAACCTCACTCAAGGCAGGAGCATCCCCATGATCGACGAGGCAATGAGCCCGTTGCGCCGACGCATGATCGAAGACATGACGATCCGCAAGTTAGCGCCGAAGACCCAACATGACTACGTGCAAAGGATCAAAAACTTCGCTGTATTTCTCGGGCGATCACCCGATACGGCGAGCTTCGAGGACGTGCGCCGCTACCAGCTTCATCTGGCCGCGAGCGGCGTTGGCGTGCCGACGCTCAATCAGACCGTCTCGACCCTGCGGTTCTTCTTTCGGGTCACGCTGAAGCGCCACGAGATCGTCGAGCATACCCATGTCATTCACGAGCCGCGCAAGCTGCCGGTGGTGCTCAGCGTCGAGGAGGTGGCAAGGCTGCTCGATGCCGCGCCGGGGCTGAAGTACAAGGCGGCACTGAGCGTAGCCTATGGCGCCGGCCTGCGTGCGACCGAAGTGGTCTCGCTCAAGGTCTCCGATATCGACAGTAAGCGCATGATCATCCGCGTCGAACAGGGCAAAGGCGGCAAGGACCGGAACGTCATGCTGTCGCCGAGCCTGCTCGAGCTGCTGCGGAACTGGTGGAAGGCGGCGCGGCCACAGGGCTGGCTGTTCCCCGGCCGCGATCCGGCCCAGCCGATGACCACGCGCCAGCTCAATCGCGCCTGCCACGCCGCCGCCCAGATGGCGCAGATCAACAAGCGCGTCTCGCTGCATACCTTGCGGCACAGCTTCGCCACCCACCTGCTCGAGCAGAACATCGACGTCCGCGTCATTCAAGTGCTGCTCGGTCACGCCAAGCTCGACACCACCGCGCTCTATACCCGGGTAGCCACCAAGACGATCAGCGAGGTCATGAGCCCGCTGGAGCACATCGCGCTCAAGCTGAAGGAGGTCCGGCCGCCCGGCTGACACGACGCGTATGTCGCGCCCGGCTCTGGAGGTCGCGGATATCTTCCGCGGCCATGGTCCGGCATGGCGCCAAGTCCATGCCGGCCATATCAGCCTCGACCAGCTGAAGGTGATGTCGGCAATCGAGCGCTGCCGCACGGCGGCCCTCGGTGGCCATGTCGCGCGCTGCGCGGACTGCGCCTATACCACCATCGCCTACAACTCCTGCCGCAATCGGCACTGCCCGAAGTGCCAAGGCGCTGCCGCCAAGGACTGGCTCGCCGACCGTGAGGCCGAGCTGTTGCCAGTGCCGTACTATCACGTGGTGTTCACGCTGCCTGCGGCTGTCGCTGACATCGCCTATCGGAACAAGGCGGCGATCTACGACATTCTGTTCAAGGTCTCCGCCGAGACCATGCTGACGATCGCCGCCGACCCCAAGCACCTCGGCGCCCGGATCGGCATCACCTCCGTCCTGCACACCTGGGGCTCGGCGCTCACCCATCACCCCCATGTGCACATGATCGTGCCGGGCGGCGGCATCTCGTTCGACGGCAAAAGTTGGATATCTTGCCGGCCCGGATTCTTCCTCCCGGTGCGCGTGCTCTCCCGCCTGTTCCGGCGACTGTTCCTGGAGAAGCTCGTCGCCGCCCACGCCGCCAGCCGTCTGAGCTTCTTCGGCGACGACATCCATCTGGCCGAGGCGCAATCCTTCGCGGCTTATATCGCACCGCTGCGCAAGGCCGAGTGGGTCGTCTACGCAAAGCGCCCGTTTAGCGGCCCTACGGCGGTGCTGGCCTATCTGTCGCGCTACACCCACCGCGTTGCCATCGCCAACAGCCGCCTGATCGCCTGCGACGAACGCGGCGTCACCTTCAAGTGGAAGGACTACCGTATCGAGGGCCGCGATCGATACAAGCAGATGACGCTCGCCACCGACGAGTTCATCCGCCGCTTCCTCATCCACGTCCTGCCAAAAGGCTTGCACCGCATCCGCCACTACGGCCTGTTCGCCAAAAGCGCCTGCGCCGACAACATCGCCCGCGCGCGGGAGCTGCTCGGCGCCTCAAAACCTGAGGGCCAGCCTTCCGCTGCTGCCGTCGATTCCAGCAAGCCGAGCTGCCCATGCTGTGGCGGTCGGATGATCATCATCGAGGTCTTTGCGCGCGGTGCAGCGCCACGGCATCGACCGACAGCTCCAGCGACCGTAATCAGGATCGACACCTCATGACCGTACCGCAATCCAGCAAATCTGCCCGTTGCCGCTGGCTCTCGACCGGCCACGGCAGAGCGCGCCCAGATATCCGTCAGCCGTCGCAAATCGTCGGACAACTTGTCGAGCTCGATGCTATCCGCCGCGCATTCGTCAGCAGCCTCTCCGTCGCACGACTCGTTGGACCGCCTCGATCTCAATATACGAACTCACCCGCGGCACTCAAATCCCCATAGCGCCTGCCGCACCGCCTTACGTTCCCTTAAGCGCGGTTTCCTCCCTTGGAGGCTTTCGGACGCCGGCCGCCGAGCACGCGGCGACATCCTTCAAGCGGCCAGCATCCGAAACCCTTCACAAACGCGGACTTTGGCTTAAGCCATCCGTAAAAACTAATAAGCTTGGGCCGCGGTCCTAGCTTTCAGCAATGGCCTGCGGGGCTCGCCTCCGGCTGCCCATCGCCAGTTGCCCCGGCGAATAGGGACTGTCGTGCTTACAGCAGTTGCGGCGTGATCGGAGCACCATGCTGGAGGGCGAGCGGGCATTTTTGCTTATTTCCCTGAATCTCGAACAATCAGGGGACGTGATCCTTCCTGCCACCACTAATGCTGTAGGTTTATTGAGGAAGTACTCGCGATTGCCCAGCGCCTTCTCCGCGTACCGGTCGATGGCCACCGCGATGACCTGGACGTGCTGGTAGCAGTACCTCCCGCGCCGCCATCAGCTGCACCTTCGCGAGAGCCCAACCCAAGGCGTGTTGTCGGCTTGTTCGTCGATACTATGCCTGCGCGTCATCCGGGTCCTTTTTCATGTTGCCGATTGGGTCCGTTTTCGGGCTCATGGTGACATTCCTCGTTAATGCGCGCAGCCGCGCACTTTTGGCCGCGGCATGTTTAGCGACCAGTCCGTTCGAACCAGTGGTGGTGAGAGGATAAGCGCTAATGCGTAGTGGCAACTCGAAATATTCGAGTGCCTCTTGGTAGCGTCGCCGAAGACCAAGATAAATGGTCCGGAAGTCTAACCGCGTTATCCCCAAACAGTTCCTTCCCGAGGCGCCGGCAGCACTCAGGAACCAATCCGGCACATCCGGCATTCGTACATAAGTCTCTATGCTGCCGCGTCCCCATCATGCCATGAGCGTTCCTGTAAAACAGGCTTTTCATATCGAGGAGATTTTCCCCTCAATTGACTGTGGCCGCTTTGCGGTCAAACGGATCGTGGGCGAGGCCGTCGAGGTCTGGGCAGATATCTATCGCCACGGTCACGACGTCGTTGCCGCCGACTTGATATGGCGCCGCGAGCCCGAATCCGATTGGCAGCGGACCGCCATGATGCACCATGGCAATGACCGCTGGGTGGGATCCTTCGTGCCTGAGAAGACCGGGCGCTACAGCTACGCCATTGAGGCGTGGACTGACGAATTCGCGACGTGGCGACATGGCTTTGAGCAAAAACGCAAAGCAAATGTGGCAACCGAGGTTGACGCTATGGAGGGAGCTTCCCTCCTTACCCGCGCCCTTAGCGGCGGTCAGGAAGCCACAGTAAAGATCGCGCGTGCATGTGAAATCTTCTTACAATCGGGCAAGTGCGAGAGCTTGCTCGCCGATGACCTCAAAAAAGCGATGGCCGAAGGGCAAGATCGGACGGATCTTACCCGATCAAAGCCACTGACACTTATCGTGGATAGGCCAAAGGCTCGCTACAGCTCCTGGTACGAAATGGTGCCTCGCAGCCAAACTCCTCAGCCTGGACAACATGGTACGTGGAACGACTGCATCAATCGTCTTCCCGACATCCAAGCCATGGGATTCGATGTCATCTATTTGACGCCCATCCACCCGATTGGACGCACCAATCGCAAGGGACGCAACAATTCTCTCAAAGCCGGCGATGGTGACCCAGGCAGCTTTTACGCGATTGGCTCAGATGAGGGGGGACACGATGCCATCCATCCGCAGCTCGGAAGCCTGAATGAATTCCGGCGGTTTGTCGCGGCATGCGCGGCCGCCGGCATGGAGGTCGCGCTCGACTTCGCTATTCAATGTTCACCCGATCACCCCTGGATCAAGCAGCATCCGGAATGGTTCAAACGCCGTCCAGACGGCTCGATGAAATACGCCGAGAACCCCCCAAAGAAATACGAAGACATCGTGAATGTTGATTTTGGGTCGGACGATGCTGAAGGGTTATACCGAGCGTTGCGCGATGTCGTCCTGTTCTGGGTCTCGCAAGGCGTCAAAATCTTTCGTGTCGACAACCCACACACCAAGCCGTTTCGCTTTTGGGAATGGCTGATCAACGAGGTACAAGCGCGCGATCCTGACGTGCTTTTCCTCTCGGAGGCATTCACCAGGCCCAAAGTCATGAAGGGTCTTGCCAAGCTCGGTTTCACGCAGTCTTACACCTACTTCACGTGGCGCACGGAAAGATGGGAGATCGAGCAATATGTGAACGAGCTCGCGGGCTACCCCGAGCGCGAATTTTATCGCCCCAATTTCTTTGTTAGCACGCCCGACATCCTGCCGTACCACCTTCAGCGCGGCGAGCCATGGATGTTCAAGACGCGGCTTGCGCTGGCTGCAACGTTATCGAGCAACTACGGCATCTATAACGGTTTCGAACTTCTCGAGCATGAGCCGATTCCGGGCCGCGAGGAGTATCTCAATTCCGAAAAATACGAACTGAAATCCCGCGACTGGGACAAGCCCGGAAACATCAAGCCTTATATCGCCCAGATCAATCGTATCCGGCGCGAAAACCCAGCACTGCAACAGACCTCCGCGATCCGGTTTCTGCCCGTGGAGGACAGCTCGGTCATCGCCTACGTCAAACATTCCGCCGATCAGACAAACGTAGTTGTGACGATCATCGCATTAACGGGTGGTTTCCGGGAATTCTGGCTTCCGCTCGGTGATGTGCAGGTGCGGCTAGGCCATGGCGACTTGAAGCCCGTGACCGCGCTTGAAAACCTGAAATCCGGTCCGACCTCGCCCGTCGCCTATGGCGGTATGCGGCTTTGGATCGATCCAATCCACGATCCCGTGCTTATTTTCCGGTGCTTGGGTTAACGAACATGGGCACCGCCGCTGAACGCCTCGCATGCTTGGACATACCGGAAGGTTCTTCATGGGTTGCGAACAGCGAGGTGACTGCAGCTCTCGAAAGACATTTTCTTCCGGCCTATCTCGCCAAAACCAGGTGGTTTCCCGGTAACTCTGCAACGCGGATTAAGCCAAAGATCATTGCGAGCCTTCCGTTCGCCGCAGACTCAACCACTTTCGTCGTTATCGAGACTAACCACCGCGCGCGCTATCTCCTGCCCTTACGGGCCGACTGGTCCGTTGATGCGGGTCCCGAACTGGACAAATCCATCGTGGCTCGTTTGCACCAGGGCGAGCGTGAAGGACTGCTGTGCGACGTCGCCGCTGATCCGACTTTCATCCGCAGGCTCCTTGATCACCTTCGGCGGGAGGCTTCCATTGCCGGCTCGGGTTGGCGGCTGGATTTCAAGCCCACGAGCAAACTCGGAAGCCAGCCTCCGAATACTCCATCCCGGATTCGCGCCATTGCCGGCGAGCAATCCAACAGTACGGCGCTGGTTGACCAGGACTATGTCGTCAAGTTGTACCGCCAGATCGAGCCCGGCCAAAACCCCGAGGTCGAGATGGGACACTTTCTGACCGAGGCGGCGAATTTTGCGCATACGCCTGCGCTGCTTGGCCACCTCGAGGCTGCTCATACTTCCGCGAGCTATGCCCTTGGTATCGTCCACTCATTTGTGCCGAACAGCGGTGATGCCTGGACCTGGTCTGCCGAGCGCCTCAGCATTTACCTTGACGCTATGGGGAAAGGCTCTGAAGAACGCGACAAGGCGATCACCGCACGGCGGGATTATCTCCAGTGGGTGCGGCGTTTGGGATGCCGTGTCGCCGAGATGCATCGCGCCCTGGCAAGCCGCGGCGAAGTGGCGGCGTTCAAGCCTGAGCCGATCGACGAAGGCGATCTCGATTTCTGGATCGGCGATGTTATGGAGCGCGCTGCTCGTATCTTCAAGAAGTTGGAGGAATCGTCGCTGGATGTGGACGAATGCCCCCTCATGGAGCGCCTGCTTCGGGTCAAGCCCCGGCTGTATGATTACGCAGTTAACCTCATCCGTCCTTCGCTGGGCCGCTGCAAGATACGCCATCATGGCGATTTGCACTTGGGCCAGGTGCTTGTAGCCAATGAGGACGCAGTCATCATAGACTTCGAGGGCGAGCCCAGCCGACCTTTGGCAGATCGGAGGCGCAAGGCGCCTGCTGCGCGCGATGTCGCAGGTGTGTTGCGCTCCCTGGATTATGCCGCCATGGCCTCGAGACAGCAGAGGCGGATGTCAGAAAAACTCAACACTCTGGAGTCGCGAGCCTTATTCGCGTGGCGCGAACAGACGACAGATGCCTTTCTGAGCGCTTATCAGGAAGCGATAGGCGCCTCGGTTCTGTGGCCTGACCGCGCCGAGGATACGAAAGCGATGTTGGATTTCTTTTTACTCGAAAAAGCGCTCTATGAAGTCGAATACGAGCTCTCTTACCGACCGGCTTGGATTTCCGTGCCATTGCAAGGCGTCCTGCGCGTTCTCGAAGAAGGAGGCGTGGGCTAGACCGGAAGTGGAAACTCGGCAATATCCATGATGGCACCAAGACCCTGCCGGAGCCGTCGCGTCATGGTCTCTTCCGTCGAGAGGCCGAGCGCTAGCATCGATCGACCGGCGGCCTTTAGGCGGTGGCCAAAAGGATAAACCGTCACGGTCGCATCCGGTACATGGGTATCAATGAGCCCGGCCCAGGCGCGGCCCTGCGGCACTTCGGGCAAGACGAATTCGACCAAATCATGATGCGCGTTATAAATAAGCAGCAGTGTCGCATCCGAGCCTTTCCGTTTGACACCAGTTTCCTGGGCCCTTCCGTCAAGCAGCATACCGAAGCATCGCGTGGCCGGATTGTCCCAATCCGCCGTTGTCATCTCAAGGCCGTTCGGAGCGAGCCAGCTTACGTCCTTCACGTCTAGTTCTTCATTGACGTTGCCGATGACGAACCTTGAGCGATGCAAGATCGGAAAGGCCCGCCGTGTCGCGATTAGCTTGCGGACGAATTCCCGCAAGGCGCGGCCGTCGGCCGAGATACCGAGCCAGTTGAGCCATGCCGTGTCATTGTCCTGAGCATAGGCGTTGTTGTTGCCACGCTGGGTATGGCCAAACTCGTCACCTGCAAGGATCATAGGCGTTCCGTGCGACAGCAGCGTCGTCGCTAGGAGATTGCGCTTTTGCTGCTCGCGAAGCTTGATGATCTCTGGATCATCAGTCGGCCCTTCAGCGCCGTGATTCCACGAATGATTGTCCGAGTGTCCGTCGCGGTTGTCTTCGCCATTGGCCTCATTGTGTTTATCATTGTAGGAAACCACGTCGTTCAGCGTGAAGCCGTCATGCGCCGTAACGAAATTGACTGATGACCATGGCCTGCGGCCACGCTTGTTGAAGAGGTCACCCGATGCCGTGATGCGCCGCGCAAATTCGGGCGTCACGCCTTCATCCCCTTTCCAAAAGCGCCGCGCCGCATCCCTGAATTTATCATTCCATTCCGCCCATCCAGGGGGAAATTGGCCGACCTGATAGCCCCCCGGGCCTATATCCCACGGCTCGGCGATCAGTTTGACTGACGAAAGGATCGGATCCTGCCGGCAGGCATCCAGAAAACCGCCGCCTTCATCGAATCCGTAGGGCTCCCTCGCAAGTATGGTCGCAAGGTCGAAGCGGAAACCATCCACGCGCATTTCGGTCGCCCAGTAGCGCAGACTGTCCGCGACCATCTGAAGCACGCGCGGGTGCGACAAGTTTACCGTATTGCCGGTACCGGTATCATTGATGTAGTAGCGCTTCTGGTCTGGAAGCAGGCGATAATAGCTCGCATTATCGATGCCCTTGAAAGAGAGCGTTGGCCCGAGTTCGTTCCCTTCGGCAGTGTGATTATAGACGACGTCGAGAATCACCTCGATACCATGGGCATGGAACTGATTGACGGCTTCCTTGAACTCATTCGCAAGAGGCGTCTTAAGATAACGCGGCTCGGGTGCGAAAAACGCAAGCGAGTTATAGCCCCAATAGTTACGGAGGCCCTTCTCCGCAAGGTAACTGTCGTCCACAAATGCATGGACGGGTAGAAATTCAGCGCTCGTGATCCCGAGCGCGCGAAGGTAAGGAGGGATATGCGGATGGCAAAGTCCGGCGAAGGTGCCGCGGTCGCCTTCTGGTACAAGCGGATGGCTCCGGGTGAAGCCTTTGACGTGCATCTCGTAAAAGATGGTGCGGTCCCAGGACACCTCGGGCTTTGCCGCATGGCCCCAGGTGAAGGCGGGATCTATCACGCGGCATTTTTGCATAAGATGCGCGCTGTCGCGTGAATCGAAGGACTTGTCCTTGTCCACGTTACCGAGCTCATAGCCGAATAATTCTGGTCCCCAACGCAGCGCGCCCATAAGCTGCTTGGCATAAGGATCAATCACGAGCTTGTTGGGATTGAAACGGTGTCCCGCATCTGGCTCGTAAGGGCCGTGGACCCGGTACGCGTAGACTGTACCCGGACGTGCGGTCGGTATGTAACCGTGCCAGACTTCATCGGTGTATTCGGGCAGCTCGATGCGTTCGATCTCTTTCTTTCCGCTGTCATCGAAGAGGCAAAGCTCGACCTTGGTGGCATGAGCCGAAAACAGCGCGAAATTAACGCCAAGGCCGTCCCAGGTGGCTCCAAGCGGAAAGGGCTTACCTTCCAGCACGGTAGCACGCCGAAGGCTTGCCGCCGCCCGGGCTAGTCTCTTATCCTTGACCTTGTTCATGAACAATCCCGGGACGCATCCCTGCAACGCGCAAGGGCGGCTGTGCGCTATCCAGTAAAAGCGCTATCCATGCTTTGGTTCCCGTTACCCACCAGGCGTAAAAAGCAGCCGCCCTTGTTCGGAGCGACCCTTGAACTCCCGCAGCTTTAGCGATCCAAAGTCTTTGTATGCCGCTCGATCCGGGCCCGTGTCTGAAGCGAAGGGACTCTACCGACCATCGGCTACTGACATTACGGACGGCGTGCCGGTGAGTTAGCAGAGCCATCTTTTGCAACTCGCCGCTCAATCGGTCGAGCATAAGGCTTGCGCAGGATTGAACACTGCGAAGCAACTTAACTTCGCCATGCCTCCTCCGACTGGTGTGGATGGAGCCTGGCTTTGTCCTCCTCGTATTCCCTGATGAGGTCAGCGAGAGCTTCGCGCGTTAGCTTGTCATTGGTTGAGTTTTCTAATCTCCGACACGCTTCGATCTTATAGTCCAGCTCGCGGCACAAATCGCACATGCGCACCTCCTGTATCATATCGGGAGCACACACTATCTCCATCCGCGTCTTTGGCTGACCATTGCTGGTGATGTGCTACAATGCGATTAGACCGGCTTTGTTTCAAGGGAACGTCACCTGGGCGACTGTCCCCTACCCGCCGCCGGAGCCGGCGGTAATGCCGACCGCTCGCGCTGAACCAGCTCTTGAAATAAACGCCAGCTTGCCGATCACCGGGCGCGTCAACACGAATGGGTACATGTCCGAGGTGCCGATGGTGCGGCACAGGCTGTCCATCGCGAGTACGAATAGAAACCACGCCCGCGTCACGGCATCGAAATCCTCGTTCGCATAGTGTCCAACTCGACCCTCGCGCGCAGACCGCCAATGCAGTCGGCGGCCGGTCGACCTTCCTGACGCTCGTCAGTCGTTGACCTGCGTGCCGATCAACTGGAGTAGAGCCTGGTGTTCGGGACCGTTGGCGCCAGCTCGAAGGAATTTTCCGATTTCGATCAGGGACGCACGTCCCCCGGAGCTGGCATTGGGCTTGTGCTCCACCATCGCGACACCCGATTGCGGATCGCGGACCAGCCGCCAGACGTCACCGTTGGCGCTTTCGTAGAGAATTCTTGTCATGCCTTTTCAACCAGGTGATCTCCGAGAGGTTCCTGGAGGGCGGCCGGAAGAACCAAAATCCCCGACTGACGTTGGATCCGCATGTCGGACGCTTTTCACTATTTCCGAGCCCATGCTGTCCGAGCCCTTTGCAAGGCTCGGGCGATGCCCGTCGGACGGATGAGGCATCTCCAGATCGTGGTAGGAAGGATCTATCACCTCCTGACGAAGGAGGCCGCATACGGCCCGAACCTACATCACATGGATGACTTTCGGGCGGCACAAAAGCTCGAGAAATCGCTCGACTGATGGGAGTGGCAAATTCGTCAATCGAAGCGGCGCCCGCGGAGAATTGTGTGCGCGGCAGGAAGAAGGCGGGGTGCCCGGCGGGAGACGAAAAGTTCTGGCAACCGTCGTGCATTCCTGGAGACCACGTCCCTGGTTCGCATCCCCGCTCCCGGCCGCCGTCGCGGCGACCCGCAAACGGAGATTCGGCCCAGTTCTGTGCGTCAAGTTCAGCAAAATTGATCATGGGGTCCGGCCGAGCCATCCCCTCGGAGCCGCCGTCGCTCGCTTGCCCACAGCGGAGCGCTGGCGAGCGACGGCGGCGGAGAGGGGATGGCGTGCATCCCCTTGGTGGGCCTGAGCATCGTCAGGCCGCTTGGCGTAACGCCTCCTTCTTGTGCTGCTTCAACAGATCCATGTTGAGATAGCGATGATCCTCGAGCCAGGCCTCATGGCGCTCGACGGTCAGCGCCCGCACCAGCCTTAAACAGCTCTCGGCGTTGGGGAAGATTCGCACCACATAGGTGCGCCGCCGGATTTCCTCGTTGAGACGTTCCAGCATGTTGGTCGACTTCATGTGCTTGCGGTGCACCAGCGGCAGACGGAAGTAGGTGAGCGTCTCCTCGATGTTCTCCTCGACCCAGCCGGTGAGCTTGGGGTATTTGCCGCCCCATTTGCCGAGCCAGGCCGCCAGATCGCGCCGCACCTCGCCAAGGTCACGCCGGTCGTACATCCAGCGGAGCTCGAGCAGACAATCGTCGTCGACCCTGCGCGGCACGTAGTCGAGCGCATTGCGCAGGAAATGCACGTAACAGCGCTGCCAGAACACCCCGGCGAGGACTTCGGCAATCGCTTTCTTCAGCCCGGGATGATCGTCGGAGACGACGAACTCGACGCCATGCAGGCCGCGGCCCTTCAGGCCTTCCAAAAACTCCTTCCAGCTCGAGCGGCTCTCCCGGTTGGCGAGCTCAACTGCAAGCACCTGACGCCGGCCTTCCCAGTCAACGCCGATGGCGATCAGCACCGCCTGGCTCGCGATAATCCCGTCTTCGCGCACCCGCTCATAGCGGGCGTCCAGGATCAGATAAGGGAACGGCTCCCTCAGCTTGCGTTCGCAGAAGGCTTTCAGCGATGCATCAAGCCGCTTGTTGATGGCGCTGATCGCCGAGGCCGAGAAGGCATGCCCCACCAGTTCCTCGGTGACCTGTTTGACCTTCCGCGTCGACACGCCTTGCACGTACATTTCGGCCAGCGCCGCCACCAGCGCCTTCTCCGACCGCTGGTAGCGCTCGAACAGCTCGGTCGAGAACCGCCCTTGGCGGTCCTGCGCCACCTTGAGCTCGATCTTACCGACCCGGGTGATCAGCGACCGCGTGTAGTAGCCGGAGCGATAGCCGAGCCGGGCTTCGGTGCGTTCCCCTTTCTCCGCGCCCAACGTCTCCGCCATCTCGGCTTCCAGCGTCTCTTGCACCGCGGCCTGGATCAGCGGCTTGAGGAACTCCTTGTCCGACGCCAAAAGCTGTTTAACGGCAGAGACATCCGTCTTAATCTTCGTCACGGTCATGGTGGTCCTTGCTCCTCTACGAGCGGTGATCTTCGCAACCACCGGACTTACCATGACCGCTTCAGCCTCTCAGCTTTTGCAGAACCTCCCGCACACTACCAATATTCAGGAGGCTCGCTCTGCACGGCTTAGCCCGAGCACCTAAGGTCTGAAAGACCCAATGCCCGGGGGGAGCTATAAGGCTGTCCGTCGGGTCTGACCCCAAATGTGAGCATTTCTGTGCATTAATGTCTTTAAGGCAGAAGCTAGCTGTCGATCGGGCTGCAGGCGTCGCAGGTATTGGACCTCATCAGCTAGGTCGAAAAACCGCCTTGTGAGATTGATTGCAGCACAGGAACAGACGTCACAGGCTGAAACGCGAACGGTGCTGCACTGCAAGGTCGTCGGCGAATGCCTTGAGGCTCGCTCGCGAGTTTGGCGGCGCGCGTTTTGCAATGCGTTCGAGCACGTGGAGCGCACGGCTGATCACATCCGGGTCGGCGATAGCGTGTCTTGCGATGCCGGCCATCATTTTGCGAACGAACTGATCGAGTTTCAGGACCTCGGTCACGACCCGCAATTTTCCCTCATCATCGTACCGAAGTGCGCCCGGGATCTTTCGTCCGGCCAGTGCCGTCAGCAATTCCTCGACTCGATCCAGACAGTAAATGGCAGTCGTGGGGTCGTTGACCGCCGGCGACAAGGCTCTTTGGGCAATCTCCACGATTCGGTGGACCGCAAAATCCAGGTCCTGGGATGGCGTACGCTCCTGCCCGATCACAATCGAATCCTGCAGTTTCGCCCCAATTACGTCATCGCCGCGAACCGCAGACCACACACTCAGGATGACCTCGTCCTTCTGAACGAAGCTTCCCGGCCCCGCCTCGATTCTGAGCAACAGATCGCACGCGGTTGCCTGCTCCATGATGGCATCGTCGTCGATCATTTGGATGTAGCCGCTGAGTTTGCTTCGGACCTCGCAGTATTCACGGGCGACCTGGTGCAGGGCTTCTTCGCGTTGGATGCGGCCCTCTTGAGCGGTTGTCCCGGAATTCAGCTGCTCGGGATAGAGGCGTTCGATGGTACATCGCGCTTCCTCGGTCAGTTGCGCCAAAAGTGTTTCGATCCGGATCGTGCTGGCAATGTGATGAATGAAGAAGATCAGCACCGCCAGGCTGGCGATTGCTAGTAACACGCCCATGGCGACCGACAGGTGCGGCACGAAGCTTGAATCCGGAGTTCCCTTGACGGTGCGCAGGATAAGGAGACAGTAGACGAACGTCGCGACAAACGTACCCAGCACCACCTGATTGCCACGGTCTCGCATGAAGTTGCGGAGGATACGATGCCCGAACTGCGAGGACGCAAGCTGCAGCGTGAGCATCGTGATCGAGAATGTCAGGCCAGCGACCGTGATCATCGAACTGGCGATCGCCGCAAGCACGGCCCGGGCCCCCTCCGGTCCGAAAGCGTAGATCCACTCGAACTCCCGCACCGCTTGATCTGCGATCCATCGATCCAGCCGGGTCGTCACCAGCGAGAGGCCGACCGCCGCTGCTGCCATCAACGATGGAGTGAACCAGAAGCTGGTTCGCAGACGATCCCACAAAGCTGCCGATTTGGTCTTGATGGATCTAAGGATGTGAAGTCCTCCCGGTAATCCAGCGCGCGAAGCGCTTTTGGAGTCGAACGCTTCCGGAGATCGAGGACAAGGTCAGCCTCACTGCTCCTTCATGCCGGCCGCTGCCGCCCAGCGCGGTTGGCGTGAGCCTTGATGCAGCCAATCTTCGCAGGCGCGCGTTCGTTCCTACGAGAGGGGAGCGCTCGAACGCTTCGGAAGCCCGCAGCCAGTGTGGAACCGAAAAGTCCACTCCCTTGTTGGTTTCATTTGGGGAGTGCCAAATGAGCCGGCAGCCCAGCCGAGACCACGCGCGAACAATCTATCGAACTGTTCGCCGAGCATGCCGGTCGCGCCACCTGAGCATTCTGCTCGCAAGCCTGGCGGCGCTTCTCATTGTTGTTCCAGTCCCCGGGACGGCACAGACGCCACTCAGCCCTATCATCGACGCGCCGGACCGGGACGCCCGCAAGGAGGTTCGCGTCGACCCGAAGGTCGGTGACCCGGCGATCGCTGCGCGCATCGAGCGCATTCTGGCGTCCACGACTTGGTTTCAGCAAGCGAGTGTAGCGGTCCGCGACGGCGTCGTGTTCCTAAACGGTAGGACCGACTCTGTGGAGCATCAGCGATGGGCAGGCCGGCTGGCCGAAAGCACTGAAGGTACGGTTGCGGTGGTCAATCGCATTGAGGTCGAAGCCGACCCCGAATTGACCTTCGGCCTTGCACGCGAGGAGTTGGCAAGTATCGGACAGCAGGCTATGCAGACCTGGCCTTGGGCGCTGCTGGCGATCATCGTCATTCTCCTGTCCTGGCTGCTGTCGCACTTGGTCAGGCGCATGTCCCTGCGGCTTCTCTCCGGTCGCATTGCCTCCCCGCTTCTGCTGCGTGTTGTTGCGCGAGCGATTGCGATCCCGGTGTTCCTGCTGGGCATCTATTTCGTCCTGCGCGTCTCCGGCCTCACGCGACTTGCGATCACGCTGCTGGGCGGTACGGGCCTTGTCGGCATCGTGGCCGGCCTCGCCTTCCGCGACATTGCCGAGAACTTCCTTGCCAGCATTCTGCTCAGCGTCAGAAATCCGTTTCGGACGGGCGACCTGATCGAGGTGAACGGCCACAAGGGAATCGTCCAGAACCTCAACATGCGGACCACGGCTCTCCTGACGTTGGACGGCAATTACGTGCAGATTCCCAACGCAACCGTCTTCAAGAGCCCGATCACCAACTACAGCAGCGCGGCCAGCCGGCGCGCCGATTTTGCCGTCGGGGTTGGATATGGTTCCCCCACCATGAAGGCCCAGGCCCTGATTGCCGATGTGCTTAGCCGGCACCCCGCCGTGCTGAAGAATCCGGAGCCGCTCGTGCTGGTCCAGGAACTCGGTCCCGCAGCTATAAATCTCCGTATCTATTACTGGTTCGCGAGCGCGACGTACTCGCCCGAGAAGATCAGCTCCTCGCTTATGCGTCTGACAAAGGATGCGCTTCTCGCCGCCGGGATCGAGCTTCCGGATCCGGCGCGCGAAGTAGTGTTCCCGAACGGCGTCCCGATCATCCACGCGGATTCCACGAAGGCGGACGTCAGCCCGAGAATGCCGCCAACCGAAGAGGCCACTACGGCAAGCTCCGGCGAGGGCGACCTGCGCAACGAATTGTCCGAGCTGACGGAAGAAACCAGACTAAACCCGCCCGGCCGGGAGAGGAATTTACTCAGCTCATGACGGTCCAGCTTCGATTGCTGACCTCCCTCGGCCGGCTTAGTCAATGAGGGCTCGATTGCGGGTGCTGGTGGCGCCGCAACATCACGCACCGAGGTCCACCCTCCAGGCGGGGCACACCCCAGGGGGAGGCAACGGTTCGATCACTTCATGTCGACGCTGTTTCACTGCGTCGACAAGGGCAACGGCATCCGTCGCTCTTTGTCGCGGCGAGGGAAGCCATCGCTCGAAATCATTTCTGCTTGCCAGACAATTGACCACCCTGTTGCGGGTGCTTCTTCTCTTGCTGTGGCGCCGAAGCTGTCGTCTGGCTGCCACCTTGATCTTGGCCGAAATCGACCCGCCAACGCCGACAGCGGCGTGCCGTCAAAGCTAACGGTCTGCTTCATGCCCTGCGCCTGCTGAAAGTTGCGCACTGAAAGTTGCGCAATGCCGACCTGGTCTGGTCGTCCATCGCCGTGTCTCGGACAATTTGGCGAGATTACCGAGCTCGTGGGCTGAAAGGCGGTCTCGGTTACACACGCTCTTAGCGCGAGCCGGCGGCTGCGATCGCTGAGAGATCGAATATCTGATCCTATCGGCCTTGAAGCGTCGCGCCCGTCAGGCTGATCAACAGGATCATTACCGCAATATCGGCAGCGGGTTTTGGCAGAACCGCCGGTGCTGGACAACTTGCGGCATATCGTTCAGACGGAGGCGGAATCCTTTCCTCGCATGTAGGTCGGTTTACCGTCCGACGGTGAGAGACGCTTCACCATTCGTTCGCGCGCTGCTGTGGTTGGTGCTGCTGTGGTTGGTATTGTGCCCTTGAAAACGATCGCATCGGGAATCTGCACGTAATTTGCCGTCCAGCGCCAGGAGTGCGGTTGCGCGCATGATGAGATCCCGGACGATCCCCTTGCTGCCATTGACCGCGATCAGGTCGCCATCCGAAACGGGTTTCTGACGCTGAGAAGAATACTCGCGAGGAAGTTCTCGGCGACGTCACGGAAGGCTAGACCGGAAATGATGCCGACCAAATCTGTATTTGCGGCGCTTTTGTTCGAACAATTGACGAGCGGACAATGTTACGGCGACCGAACGTACAGTTCCAGACTGACTGGCGCATGCTTTTCGCCGATTCATTCCATGGTCAGAGGAACAATGCGACCGCCCGCAAATTCGATATGTTTCGAGCAAACCGTAGTGGACATGACCGATGACGCACGTACATACCCCCGCGACCGCGGCAATCGCCGGGCAGCCGATTCACTCAATGCTCGCGCAGTTCCCGAACGTCTGCTTCACGCTGACGCTGCTGACCGACATCGCATACTGGCGAACCTCGCATCTAATGTGGCAGGAATTCTCGTCCTGGCTGCTTCTCGCCGGGCTTGTCTTCGGCGCGCTCGCCTTGATCGCGGGCCTCATCGATTTCCTCTTCCGCTCGACGGTGCGCGCGCCGGCACCCGCGTGGCCCCATGCCGTCGGCGGCGTGGTCGTCCTCGCGTTGGCATTTCTCAACAGCCTCGTCCACGCTGGCGACGGCTGGACTGCCGTTGTGCCTTGGGGTCTCATCCTCTCTGTTGCGACCGTCATCGTGATGGTCGTCAGCGACTGGCTGGGCCGTGCACTTGTGTTTCGATATGGCGTGGGAGTGAGACGACATGACTAGGCGCATTCGATTGCAGGGCGCTGCCGCGTTTGCCGGCAGTTGCCTGCTCGTCGCGACCCTCGCAGGTTGCAGTGACAGCGGCTCGGATTTCGACGTTTCGCAACAAGTCGGACCTGATCCGGTCCTGCCGGAACCGAGCCACTCACTTGTACCCCACTTGAAGGTGGCCGAGGTGGTCGGCTGGAATGAGGGTGATACGCCGTCTATCCCGAGCGGGCTCAAGATCACGGCCTATGCCCGCGATCTGGCCCACCCGCGCACGGTACATACCCTGCCGAACGGAGACGTGCTCGTCGTTCAATCGCGCACTCCGCCCGGCAAGCCGGTCTCGCGGCCCAAGGACCTCATCCGCGGCTGGATCATGTCGTACGCGCAGGGCGGTGGTGGCGAACAGAAGAAGAGCAACCTCATCACGCTTCTGCGCGACACGAACCGCGACGGCACAGTCGACGAGCGACATGACCTGCTGGCAGACCTCAAGTCACCGTTTGGCGCCGCCTGGTACGACGATACGCTCTATGTGGCCGCGGCCGATGCGATCCTGGCATATCCCTACCGGCTCGGCGACACTAGGATCGCCGCCCAAGCGAAAGTGCTGACGCCATTGCCCGGCGGACCGATCAACCATCATTGGACCAAGGATCTCGCGCTCAGTCCGGACAGCCGTTTTCTTTACGTGTCGGTCGGCTCTAACTCCAATGTCGCGGAAAGAGGGCTGGAGGCCGAGAAGGGGCGCGCCGCTATCTGGCAGGTGGACCGGCAGACCGGCGCATCCCGCGTCTACGCGTCTGGCCTGCGTAATCCTAACGGCCTGACGGTCCATCCGCAAACGGGCGAGCTCTGGGCCGTGGTGAACGAGCGGGACGAACTTGGCCCCAACCTCGTCCCGGATTACATGACCTCGGTCAAGGAAGGGGGGTTCTACGGCTGGCCATGGAGCTACTTCGGCAATCATGTCGACGAGCGCGTCCACCCGCCCCGGCCCGACATGGTCGAAAAGGCGATCGCTCCTGATTACGCGCTTGCGAGCCACGTTGCCGCGCTCGGAATGACTTTCACGCTGAACTCGGCGCTTCCGGAGGAATATCGAAATGGTGCTTTCGTGGGCCAGCACGGTAGCTGGAACCGCAACTCCTTTTCCGGTTACAAGGTGGTCTACATCCCCTTCGAGGAAGGCGCGCCCGCCGGCAAGGCGCGGGATGTCGTGACCGGCTTCCTTGACGACGATCAGGCCCGCGGCCGGCCGGTTGGCCTCGGAATAGACGGCACCGGCGCGCTGCTCGTCGCGGACGACGCCGGAGACATGGTCTGGCGCATAGCAGCCGCAGACGGCTCCATGACGCCGCAGCCCGTCGGCACGGACCAGATCACGGTCGGCCTTGCTGGAGGCCGCGCGCAGGGTGCGGCAGCGCCGCGCGGCGCGAGTGGACAGGAAGGGGCCACCTCCCCTTCCGGCGATGCGGCGCCCCCGAAACCGCCGCAGATGAACATCGCTCCGTCCGTACTACCGCCAAGGCCAGGCCTGGGACACTCAGAAAACTAAGGCCAATAGAATTACCGCTCGCGGAAAGCGCGTCGGTCTGAAATGCACACTCCGACTCGAACCATAGCAAGCTCACGCATCCTTGAATGCAGGCCAACGGCGCCAATCACAAGGTCGAAGCGCCGCTCGCCGCCATGGCTCAATTGCACAGAGACGCCGGCCGCATCCTGGTAGAGTTGACGATCTCCGTTCCGAAAATGACTTCGATCGACCGCTCGATCCCTTCGAACAGCAGCCTGGAGCGCTCGCTGCGCGGCAGGGTAATGTATCTGCCGCCAGTCAACTCGCGAAAGACGTTCGTACCGAAGCCGGCGGCCTTCTTTCCGCTGTCGTCCACGATCCGCAGTTCCTTAATGTGATATCGCGCGCGACCGATCGCAGGCAGCAGTTCCATGCGCTCGGCGAGATCGTATCCATGTCCCCAGAAATCGATGACATAGCCGCCGTCGCGCAGTGATCGCGCCTTCTCGATTAAAGTCGGCTCAAACCCGCCGGCCTTTAACCAGTACGCCAAGGGTTTTCCGGCTCCCGATATCAGTATTGCTCTCACAATCTAATCAAGCTATGCGGACGAAGTGAGAACTTTTTCCAACCAAGCGAAAGGAAGCGTTTGCCGCTGGCGCCTACCCGCTTGTCGTCCTGCCCCCTCCCCTTCTTTCGTCAGCAGTCTGAACGGACGAACCGATTGTGGGGGATAAGTGCACACACGAATCTGGTACGGGACTGGACAGTTTCCGGCGCCACACCGGTCGCCGGCCGGAACATCGGCCTGAGCTCATGCGTTGGACTTGAGTTCCTTTTTGCTCCGGCGCCTCGACATGAGCTTATCGCGCCGCACGTTCCTGCAAGCCGCGTCGGGCTTGATGGTCACGCCTTCGGTTGCTAGCCAGCATCGAGCTGTTCAGCGAATCGGTGCGGATTATCGGCAATGGCGTCATGGTCTCTCCTTGGTCGGCGAACTGAAGTACCCGCCGGATTTTGCGCATTTCGACTACGTCAATCCGCAAGCGCCCAAAATCGGCGTGGTGCGCCGCGGCGCTCTCGGAACGTTCGACAATTTCAACATGGCCGTGGACGGCATGAAGGGCGTGCTCGCCGTCGGAATCGACCTCGTTCACGAGACGCTGCTTACGCTGGCGCTCGACGAAGTGTCATCAGAATACGGCCTGCTTGCCGAGGCCGTCAGTCATCCGGGGGATTTCAGCTCGGTAACGTACCGGCTGCGCGCGGAGGCCAAATGGCATGACGGCGCACCAGTCACGCCAGAGGACGTCGTCTTTTCCTTCCGCGCATTCAAGGAGCACAACCCACGACTTTCGACCTATTATCGCCATGTCATCAATGACGAGATCACCGGTCCGCGCGAAGTTAAGTTTTCTTTCGATGCGGCGGGCAATCGCGAGCTGCCTCAGATCGTTGGTCAACTCACGGTGTTGCCAAAACACTGGTGGCAGACGACGGATGCGTCCGGGAAGAAGCGTGAGATCGCCGACACCACGCTGGAGCCTCCGCTCGGATCAGGTCCATACCGGATCAAGAGCTTCGAGGCTGGCCGTACCATCGTATACGAGCGCGTGGAGACCTATTAGGCGAGAGATCTCAATGTCCGGGTCGGACAGAGCAACTTCCACGAATTGCACTTCGATTACTATCGCGACTCAGCCGTGCAGTTCGAGGCCTTCAAGGCCGATGCTTTCGACTGGCACAACGAGAATGTCGCCAGGAACTGGGCCACGTCATACGGCTTCTCCGCAGTTACGCAAAAACGTGTGGTGCTCGAGGAGTTTCCGATCCGCAACGTCGGAGTCATGCAGCCTTCGCGTTCAACACCCGACGCGGAAAATTTGTCGACCCTCGATTGCGCCGCGCGTTCAATTTCGCTTTCGATTTCGAAAGCGTCAACAGGAGCATCTTCTACGGGCAATACACGCGCGTCGCGAGTTATTTTCAGGGCACCAACCTTGCCTCATCCGGGTTGCCGGAAGGCCGAGAACTCGAGATCCTCTCTCCATTGCGCGAGCAGGTCCCCGAGGACCCCTTATTGGAATCCAGTCAGCGGTAGCCCGGCGGCTAATCGCAAGAACCTGCTTGAGGCAATGAAGCTGCTTGAAGTGTCCAGGTTTGCAGTGCGCGATCTGAGGCTTATCGACCTCAAGACCGACAAGCAGCTCAAGGCGGAATTTTTACTTTCAGACCCGACTTACGAACGGTTTGTTCTGTTCTATCAGGCTTCGCTCGCACGACTGGGGATCGACGCTTCGGTAAGCTCGGTCGATTCCGTTCAGTGTGAGGAGCGATTGCGCAACTTCGACTTCGATATCGTGGTTGCCAGCTGGGCAGAGAGCCTAACGCAATGAGCTCCGCGATTATTCTGGATCGCGCGCGGCGGCGACGCCAGGTTCCCGCAATCTCATCGGCATCGCCGACAAGGCGGTCGATCAGCTCATCGACCGTATCGTTTACGCCGTCAATCGCACTGAACAGATTGCTGCGACCCACGCACTAGACCGCGTCCTGCTCTGGCATCATGATGTTGTACCGCAGTGGAGCATCAACAAGGTTCGCACGGCGCGATTGAACCGGTTTGCCAAACGGACGTCATGCCCACCTACGGAATGTCGGCTTCCCTGACATCTGGTGGTGGGACGAACAGCTCGCGGCCAGAATGGATGGCTCCGCCTGACGGCCACCCATCGGCTTGTTGTGACCGACGTCGATCCTGAAGGCCCGGCCGCGGATCATGGCTTGCGAACCGGCGATGTCATCCTGAACCTCGGCGGCGAGGCAGTAAACAACGCGGGCGACATCCGCAACGCACTTTCCGACGCGAAAGCCGATGCCAAGCATCACGTGCTGATGAAGATAAAGACCTCGGGGGTCACCAAGTTCGTCGCGATCCCGTCGGTTGATACTGAGGTGCCCGCCTGCGCATTCTTCGGTCTTCGGACCCGCCAGGCGGCAAACCTCTAGGAGGCGGGATTTTCAGTCCCGCCTCTCTCTCAAGTCCAACCCATCCAACCCGGATGCCTGATAGCGCCGCCTGGACGCCCGTATACATTTTTCCCAGATATGTTCTGGCGTGGCAGGAAACCGCTTGGCACGAGCGCGATGGCTTGTGCGGCTATGAGCATTGTGATCGGGCCTCCTTCGAAGGCTTGTTCAAATATCCACTCGATCCTGGACTGACGTTCGCGCGCTGATAAGTTACAGCTTAAGCAAGCTGCGCATGCGGCATCCCTGTCGACGGCGATCGGGCACACATCCGATACTTGGTTGCTCGCACGTTATTGACTGTCAGCAGGTGGTTGGGGGCTGGAGCCTTCAACCGCGCCAATGTGCCGCGCCACATCGCGTTGATTAGTGACCGAGCGCACCGGCAGTGCTTCTTAACCAAATCCCGTCTGTCTTCCATTCATCAGGAGCGCGCGACTGTCGGGATAACCTCGCGGCCGAGTACCCCGAAGGAAAAGTAGAGTTTTATCAGCGCGTCTGCGTCCATGCTGGGAACGGGTATCACTGCGGTTTCCGGTACCAAAACCAGGCCACCCCAAGCGGGAAGAGGCGAAGTTGGTAGATAGACCAACAACCGTCGGTCGCCGCCAACATCGAAAACATCATCGACCGCGAGCAAGGCAGGAACGTCCGCCCCTTGATCTCCTCCGAGGCGGCACATCACAACTGGCAGGCCGGCCAAGTCCGCTTTGCTCCCGACGAAGAGACGAACGACTTGGGAAACCGGGCGATAGATAGATCGAAATAGAGGCACCGTCGCCAGCACGTCGTCTAGCGTCCGATCGAGTGCGCGTCGTGCCTTAACTCGCACGACAAAGCCAAGGAGCCAAAGGCTCGCTAGGACGATGCAAACACCGATGAGAAAGGCAATTAGCCCACGTTTCTGCCCGATGATCGCCGCGCCGCCGCTCGTCAGAAGATCGCCGATCCACGTACCCGGGCCGATGATCGCTCCAACTGTGCCGATGACCCAAGCGATGATCAAGACGGTCAGCATAAACGGCAGCAGAATGAACATGCCAGTCAGCAGATTTCCAATGATACCTATTCGCCAAACCTTTCCTAATATCGAGCGCATTGTCGACACCTCCAGCTTGGACCAGGACCAGGACGCCGTTAGTTCAGCAGTTGAACTGCGCTAGTCATGAGGGCTATATGTACGCGCTGTTGGCGCAATCAACCTAATGAATCACGAGCCGAGCGCTTCGACCCGCAAACTCTAACGATAACTACAAGGCAGTTACCTCAGTGCGGTGACGCACTGGGTTTGACGTGGCGTGAAGTTGACGATCCTCCATGGCGAGGTTGGAATGGCGAGATCGAACACATAGCTGTATCCTGGCCTCTCCGAAGGAGCGCCTAGCCACCTACCACCTTAGTGATAGGAACCTGTAGCCCGCCAATCTGCGGCGTGTTTGGTTTCTCGGAAGACGGTACCGGAGCTTCGTAAATGTCCATGGCTCAGTTTCGTTACTGGTGCGCTACCGGACCAATCGCCCGCTTTTCGGAAAACCGCCCAATCCAAACCCCAGAGCCGGGGAACGAACGCAGAGATTCTGGCTTCTCCCAATATGTGGGTTCCTTGGACCCTTTAGGCTCGATGGAATGATGATGTGCTGTGGCTGGCGTGCCCGCATCCGGCCAATCGAGCCGGCTTCCAAGTTCGCCCAGACGACGGAACACATGAACGTTGACCCGAGGGAAAAGCCAACTCGTTGGCGATTGACGCCAACCGGATCCACAGCTCGATTGGAAACGTGATGCAAGACTGGATCTCGTCGGTGGCCACCGCCATAAGCCCGATGCCCGTCTGGATCATCGTCGTAGCGACACTTTTGGTGGCCGTAGTTGCCGGGCTTCTGCTTCATCGATTGCTATTTCTCACTATTGGTAAGTGGCTCCGCAATACCGAGCATTATGTCTGGCTGCTGGTCCTGGAGAAGCTACGGGCTCCATCCGCCCTTGCCGCTGTCATTTTTTTCACGACATCGCTGCTGCAATTGACCCCCATTAGTGGCGCGCTGGCTGCTCTTCTTGCTCGTGTCCTGCAAATCGCTCTAATTGCGCTACTCACATGGATAGCGATCGTCGTCACCGAAATCTTTGGTTCGGTCTATCTTCGCCGTCTACAAGTCGACGTGGAAGACAACCTCCTTGCGCGCAAGCACGCCACGCAAGCGCGAATATTGAAACGTGCCGCAGTCACCGTGATTGCCGTGATCGGAACCGCATTCGTGCTGATGAGTTTCGACGCGGTTCGGCAATACGGCGTCAGCCTGTTCGCATCCGCAGGCGTGGCAGGACTTGCGGTAGGCCTCGCTGCGCGCCCGCTGCTGTCAAATCTGATCGCCGGCGTTCAGATAGCCATGACACAGCCGATCCGCATTCAAGATGTCATTATCGTGGAGGGAGAATACGGCACCGTCGAGGAGATCACCTCAACCTGCGTCGTGGTGCAATTGTGGGACTGGCGCAGAATGGTACTGCCTCTAAATTACTTCATCGAAAAGCCGTTCCAAAACTGGACCAGAGAGAACTCGTCCATCATCGGCGCTATCACATTCAACGTCGACTATTCGACGGACGTCGCGGCGATACGCTCGAAGCTGAACGAGATAGTTGCAGAGAATCCGAGATGGGACCGTCGCATTGTGAACCTACAGGTTACGGATGCTACAGCGGATACCATCCAATTGCGGGCTCTCGTCAGCGCTGCAACATCAGCCGCCGCGTGGGACCTCAGATGTGAGGTCCGGGAAGACCTCATCGAGTTCGTCAACACCAAGATGCCGGAATGCCTGCCGCGTCGTCGTCAGCAGCTGGTTGATCGCGAGGCCGCCGCCCCTCCTTTGCCGCCCGCCGACAACGTTGAGGCTCGGCAGCCAGAGAAGGCCGGACTGGTAGGGAGTCGCTCGCGCTCGCAAGTCGCCGGGCAGCGAATACCGAGATCGGCGTCTAAGGGGAAGTCCTAACACGGTGTTCCGCCTCCAAGATCGACAAGATGAGGATCACCCCTGCTCGAATGCTGGGCGGCTGCCGTTGCGCGATCAGTCGGCTGCCTGGACCGTGCCGGGCTCGCCTGACGGGCTGTCGAAATACTGGAAGAACTCCGAGTCCGGCGACAGCAGCATGCGCGTGTCGTCGGAAGAAAATCCCTGCTCGTATGCCCGCATGCTGCGGTAGAACGCAAAGAAGTCTGGATCGCGTCCGTATGCCGCAGCAAAGATCGCATTGCGCGCGGCGTCCCCCTCACCGCGAATCTTCTCGGATCTGGAATTCGCTTTCGCGACAATAATCGTGGCCTCGCCTCGGCGCGCGCGCGAATCTCTTGAGCATGCTGGTCGCCGAGCGCACGGATGCGTGCCGCCTCGCGCTGCCGCGCGGTCTGCATACGCTTGTAGACGGCCTGGCTGTTCTGTTCAGGCAGGTCAGCCCGCCGGATGCGCAGGTCCACAACCGAGATGCCCATGTCCGCCGCCGCGCGATCGACCTGCTCGCGCATCCGTCCCATCAGCTTAGGACGTTCGTCGCGCACGACGCTGACAAAGCTCGCCTCACCGAGTACGCGGCGCAGAGATGAAATCATCAAGGTCGACAGTCTTGAATTCGCGCGTTCGATCGACTTCACGGTTTGATAGAAGCTCAAGGGATCATGAATGCGGTAGCGCGCAAAGACATCGACGATCAGCCGCTTTTGATCAGACGCGATCACCTCCTGGATCGGTGCTTCGAGATCGAGAATCCGCTTGTCGATGTAAACGACGTCATCGATCAGCGGCCACTTCACCTTGAGCCCCGGCTCCGTTATCACGCGCACCGTCTCACCGAACCGGATCACGAGCGCCTGTTGGGTCGGATGCACGCTGAACAACGCGCCGGCCACAAGGACGACGCCCACAACAGTCGAGACGGCGCTGGCAACGACAAACGTGAATCTCATTGCGTATCTCCTTTCGCCCTGTCCTCCTCTGCGCTGGACTTCCCCTCATGGCGCTTCAGCTCGTTGAGCGGCAGATACGGAACCACGCCCGAGCCACTCGCATCGACATCGACGATGATTTTTTCGGTGCCTTGGAACAGATGCTCCATCGTCTCGATATGCAGCCGGCGCCGCGTGACCTTTGGAGCCTTTGCGTACTCGTCAAGCACCTTCGTGAACCGCTCGGCTTGCCCCTTCGCCTCGACTACCGCCTGCTCCCGATAGGCCTCGGCGGCCTGCACGACTTGCGCTGCCTTGCCGCGCGCCTCGGGGATGACCCGGTTGGCGAAGGCCTGCGCCTGGTTTTCTGCGCGCTCGGCATCAGCGCGCGCGGCCTGGACATCGCGAAAGGCATCGATAACCTGCTGAGGCGGATCGACTCGCAGCAACTGGACTTGGGTTACCAGGATGCCAGCGTCGTAGTGGTCCAGCGTCGCCTGCATCAGCTCGTGCACCTCTGTCTCGGCAACCTGCCGTCCTCCCGTCAGGATAGGGTGCAGCATCGACCGGCCGATCACCTCGCGCATCGCGCTTTCGGCCACCGCTTTGACGGTGCTTTCCGGATTGCGAACGTTGAACAGGTAATCCGTCGTGCCACCCGGCCTCGGACTGACGCGCCAGAAGACGGAAAAATCCACGTCAACGATATTCTCGTCGCCGGTGAGCATCAGCCCCTCCTCCGGAACGTTCTGCTCCACGGCGACGCGGCGCTTGTCGCCTCCAAGCCGCATGCCAACATCGATCCAATTGATGCGCATAACCTTGGGCGTCAGCGCCTGCTCAATCGGATACGGCAAGTGATAGTTCAATCCGGGCTGAACTTCACGTTGAATCTTTCCGAACCGGAGGACGACGTCATGCTCGTCGGGTTGGACGCGAAAGAAACCGGAGAAACCCCACAGCATGACGGCCACCAGAGCCAACACGACAATGCCCTTTCCCCCGTAACCGCCACCGGGAAACCAAGTGTTCAGCTTGTCCCGCGCCCGTCGGATCCGCTCCTCGAGATCCCGCTCACGCGGGTCCCATGACGGGGGCCGAGTGCCCCACGGTCCCCCGGGCGTGTTCGTGGGCATGTGCTTCCTCCAACGTCGGATCTTCGGCGGCCAGCGGCAGGACAGGTCGATCCTCCGTCACCTACCTTCTGAATGCGGTGAGGAAGGTGAGCCTGTAGAGATTGACGGTGCCACTTAACGCCACACGTGGGGCGCAGTCGTTCTCGTGGCCACAGCCTTCGATCGAAGCAAACTTCGCGTACTATCTCACAGAGGCCGCTGTTCTTGGGTCTGAATGCGCGTCCATCGAAGCGGTTCTGCCTTCCTCGACCTCATGTGCGAGAAGTTGGTGCGCTGATGTACAAAACGCCATTTCAGGCTCCGGGTTGATATCAGCCGGCACCTCGCGCCAAACGCTTTTGTCCTGCACAATCCATAGAGCGACCCCTGTGCGCTGGAGAGCCCGCTTCTGCGAACACCACTATCGAATCGATGGCAGGAAGTGTGCATCCAGCCAGTCCTCGAGCACGCGTGAGCGCGCGGAGGCTGTAGGCCGCGGCGCGACAATGGTGCGCGCGGTTGGGCGGTCGTGCTAGGCCCAATGCAGGCAGGGAAGATATGGCAATGCCAAAACCTTCGTACGCTGCCATACATTGACGCGAACTTCTTGCTGGTCCGTACGGTTGAGACGTTGTGCCCTTGGGTCATAAGAACTCGACGGCCTAGTGAACTGTCAGAGCCATCTGCGAGTTCGTGACTAAGGAGAGGCATTGGCGTTGAAGGTCAACTCGTGCCCGATGAACAGCTTTGAACTCAACAAACTTCTCGGTGCGATCCTGGGTATTTGCACCATTCTGGTTGCGGTAAATATCGCCACAGACGCGATCTTTGCGCCCGAGGAGCCAGAGAAGCCCGGTTACGAGATTGCGGTCCAAGAACCGACGGCCGCCAACAAGGACAATGTCGAAGAGCCTGCTGAGCCGGAGCCAATCGAACAACGTCTGGCCAGAGCAAGTGTCGAGCGAGGCATGAGTGCAGCAAAGAAATGTGCAGCCTGCCACACATTCGACGAGGGCGGCCAGCACCGCGTCGGTCCCAATCTCTGGGGCATCGTCGATCGGCCGCGAGCTTCGACGGAGGGTTTCAAATACTCGACCGCGATGAAGGACAAGGGCGGAGCATGGACGTTCGAGGAACTCGACAGATTTCTGGCGAATCCGCGTGGCTATGTCCCCGGCACATCAATGACATTCGCCGGCATTTCTCGCGCGCGAGAGCGGGCTAACGTTATCGAATACCTGCGAACGCTGGCAGAGAATCCGGTGGCCCGCCCCAAAACGGCAGAGTCTCCGCCACAGACTCGGAGCAATGACAAAGACGTACCACCCAATTTGCATTGAATTCTGCAGACGTTTGGTCCGCTGTTTGCAGGCCATCTCCAAGGCGCCGATGAACACTGCATCTGACGCGATACTACGCGTGCATCCCGACTATCCTGGTGGGTGAGATGAGATCGATGACGTGAAAATAGCACTCGAAAGGCATGCGCGATTTGCACCTTGCCATGGAGGTTCTGCGGATGAGACTGCATCGCGCGCGGCGCGCCAGTGGGACCTCTGACATCGTCGTGCGCGTGTGGAGCCCATCGTTATCGCGGTGTGCAAATGCTGGCGCTGCGAGCCACTTCGCGGATGTTGCGCAGGTTTGCGCGACGGCTGCTTCCAGCGGCACGCATCTTAAATGGCCATCTATCGCGTCCTCGCCGATTCAGCCGCTTTCTTTTCTGTAATGAAGTCGTGCTGCACTGGAGAACACCCAATCGAATCGCCGATCCCAGGCAGTACATGCGGCGCGCCGACGGCGGCCAGCTTCACGATGTCTTCGCAAGCTTGAGGAACTCCGACGCGCACGCCTCGGCAGGTTTTACGCCACCAGGCATTGTTGCCCAGCCGTTCTTCTCGACATAGTCGCCACGTTCCCAGGAACTTTCCTTCTGCAACGCGGCGATATGTGTCGTCTGCTCGCGACGCGAGCTTGAATTGGGCGACGCATATCGGCGTCGGCGCAGAAATGACTGCTCGTTCTGCCTTGCGATCTGCGGTTTGTTGGGCGGTCCCGGTTGTGACCACCCAGCCCGCGAAGGCGACGATGGTAATGAGAACCGCCCCCGCTGCTGTACCCCCAGAGAGCTGGCTTGATCTGATCAGGGATGAGCAAGCTCTTCGTCACCCCCATGTCATAAAAGGCCAATTGACGTAGTATGTGCCATTCGCGATCCAGGGTGAGCACCGATTTGTACATTTCTGTACCAACTTTCCGAACACCGGCGGCGCTAAGCCCTTTTTACCAACGAACAGACCCGCTTCGAGTAGAATACTGCTGCGGCCGCTTCGGGTGCGGCGGCAGGCATGGACCTGGCGCATTTCCCACTGAAGCGCTGAATCCGCAGAGACAAGCCCGACCCGCCGATACCGCTGCATCGGCAGGCCTAGACACCGCGGTGATCAGTACGCAGCCGTACAATGCCGTGAACCTCGGGATTCCTGATCGCTTGACATGATGCGTCTGGCTAGATGAGAGGAGTCAGGCGGTTGGCTCTCTGAAATTGGCGAATAGCGTTGGTACGCGGAGCATGAAGAATATTTGCGGAGGACCCGTATCGCCGTGCTGGAAAACAAGCCTGATGTTTCAATGCAAGGAACCTCTGCACGGGGCCCGCGTTTGAGGGAAATAGTTCGCGCAAGAGCAAGAGGAGGGGCAGACATCCAGGGAGGATTCAAGCATGCTGCATTATGCTACACTTGTCGGTGTGGTCGCCGCGAGTCTCGTGGTCGCTCCTGCATACGCAAAATCCCAAGATACGATCCTGCTCGGCGCCGCCGTGTCGCTGACCGGCAAGTACACCACAAACGGAGAGCACACCCAACGCGGCTACGATCTCGCCGTGAAGAAGATCAACGAAGCCGGCGGCGTCAAGGTTGGCGATAAGAGCTACAAGCTCCAAATCAGATATTACGACGACGAGTCGACGCCCGCGCGCGGCGCCGAGCTCGCTGAGCGCCTGATACAACAGGACGGTGTCAAGTTCATGCTCGGTCCATATTCCTCCGGCATGACCAAGGCGATCGCGCCGGTAACCGAAGAGCACAAGGTGCCCATGGTGGAAGCCAACGGAGCCTCGCGCTCCCTGTTCACCAATGGCTGGAAGTATATCTTCGCCACGCTCTCGACGTCGGAGCAGTATCTCGCCAGCGCTGTCGCGCTGGTTGCAGAGAATGCGAAAGATCTCGGCAAGGAAGTGCGTGAGGTTAAGGTGGCGCTGGCCTTCGAAAACGACCCCTTCAGCCAGGATGTGCGCGCCGGCGTGCTAGAGGACATGAAGAAGTTCGGCATGGAGGTGGTTATCGACGACCAGCTGCCGCGCGAGCTCAACGACATGACCGCTACGCTGACCAAGGCAAAGGCCCTCAAGCCGGACATGCTGATCGTCTCCGGACACTCCAAGGGAGCGGCAACGGCAATCCGCCAAATCAGTGAATTGAAGGTCAAAGTGCCGGTGCTCGCCCTGACCCACTGCGACGCAGCCGACGTCATAGGCCAATTCGGCGAGGCGGCGGAGTACACGCTCTGCGCCACCCAGTGGGCTCCAACCTTGGCATACTCCGACGATCTGTTCGGCTCGGCGGCGCATTTCGCCAAGCTGTTCGAGGAGACCTACGGCTACGCGCCGCCCTACCAGGCCGCGGAGTCGGCTGCCGCCGTCCAAGTCTACGCAGACGCGTTTGAGCGCGCCGGTTCGCTGGATCCGCAGGCAGTGCGTGACGCACTCGCCGCCACGGATATGAAGACGTTCTACGGGCCGATCAAGTTCGATGACACAGGCAAGAACATCGCCAAGCCGATGGCGCTTTACCAGGTCCTCAACGGCGAGTACAAGGTCGTCGCACCCTCCGACTTCGCCGAGACCAAGGCGGTGATTCCCCGGCCGTCCATGTGACGGGCGCTCAAGGGTGAGGCCGCTCTTGGCGGCTGTTACACCATCCTCCCCGGACGGGAGGATGGGTCGCTGGACGCAACGGCTTCACTCTCGCGCGCGACCTCAAGTGGTGGTGCGCGCAACAGGAGGCGGACAGCATGAACGACAACCCCAACGGCGTCCCTAAGTCGTGATGGACAATATTACGATCCTGCTTGAGGCCCCGGTCATCACGCTGGATCTTGTGCTCAACGGGCTGCTGATCGGCGCCCTCTTCGCGCTGGCTGCGTATGGCATGGCGCTCGTGTGGGGGGTAATGAATATCATCAATATTGCCCAAGGCGAGTTCGTCATGCTGGGCGGCTATGTGGCGATCGTCATGGGAGTCGCCGGCATTCATCCCCTCTTTGCCGTGCCGGTCGCCGCCGCGTTTATGTACGTTATCGGCTGGGCGCTCTTTCACCTGGTGATCTTCCGGGTCGTCGACCGGGACATCTTCATCTCCATCCTCGCGACATTCGGCATCTCGATCGTACTCCAGCAGCTCATGAACACCCTGTTCGGCGGTAATGTGCAGGTCGCCGACGCCGGTCTCGGTACGGCGCTCCTGATGGGCGGTATGGTGACGCTCGCCAAGATCAAACTCCTCGCCTTTGCGCTTGCCACGGTGCTCGCGGTGGCGCTCGTTATCTTCCTCAGGCGCTCGCGCCTCGGTCAGGCAATCCGGGCGACGGCACAGAATGCGCGCGCCGCGCGAGTCCTTGGCATCGACACCGACAGGGTCTACGCCGCGACCTACGGCCTCAATGCCGCCTTGTGCGGTGCATGCGGCGCGCTGGTCGCCATGGCTTACACGATCCACCCCTATATTGGTCTGCCCTACACCATTCGTTCGTTCATGATCGTGGTGGTGGCGGGACTCGGCAATCTCGCTGGCGTCATCGCGGCGGGGCTCGGGCTCGGGGCGGCGGAGAACATCGCCGGTTTCGTGCTCGGTACGCAGTACCAGCTCGCCTTCGTGTTCCTGCTCTTGGTGGTGGTGCTGGTTTGGCGCAATTGGCGCCTGGCGAGAAGAAGGCAGTATCTGAAGTGAGCGTCGCGGTGTACAGACCCGTCGGCTATCTAGCTATCCTCGCCATAGGCATTGTCGCGCCCTTTCTGTTCCCTGCCTACCAGTCCCAAATGGCAGAGCTATGGCTGTTCATTGTTTTCGCGCTGACTTGGGACCTGGTGGGCGGCCAGATGGGCTACAACTCCTTCGGCAATGTGGTGTTCCTCGGCGTCGGCATGTATGCCTGCGTGCTCGCGCAGGTTGGCCTGTTTTATCCCGTCTCCACTTACAACGCCGCGCGCGGCGGCGGGGCGACCGTCTTCACCTTCGATATGACGCAATATCTCGAAGGGCTGGCCATCGGCCTGCCGGTGGGCGCTCTCCTTGCCACCCTAACTGCCCTCGCCCTGGGATCGATCGTGCTTGGGATGCGCGGGCACTACTTTGCCATCTGCACACTGGGCCTCGGCATCGCTGCCGGCGAAATCGCCAATGGCTGGGAGTGGATCGGCGCCGGTTCGGGCATGGTGCCGCCCAATGCGCCTGACGCCGTGGGCGATCTCTCACGCTTCTATTACTATTTGGCGCTGGCGCTTGCCGTCGTCACATTCCTCGTTCTGCGCTGGCTCTACATGACGCGCTTTGGGCTCGCCATCAACGCCATCCGCGACAATGAGGACAAGGCAGAGGCGATGGGGCTCAAGACCACGCAGATCAAGGTGACGGCGTGGATGATATCGGCGTTCTTCCTCGGCATCGCTGGCGGGATTCTCGGCAATTTGAAACGTTTTATCGACCCCATCGACACGGCCTTCGCCGGCCCAACATATGGGGTGTGGATGGTGCTCATGGCCATTCTCGGCGGCAAGGGTACGCTGTGGGGGCCGGTGATCGGTGCCGTCGTATTCCAGGTGCTCAAGGAGGCCAGCTGGACCTATCTCCTCGGCTGGCAGCGCGTCGTACTTGGCCTGGTGATCGTGGTCATCGTGGTGTTCTTCCCGCAAGGCATCATGGGCTTCGTGCGCGAGCGCTTTCCGGACTGGTTCGGGCATCGCGTGGAAGGCGGCACGATCGCCGGCCCGGCGCGCAAGGAAACGTTGCGATGACTGCGATGCTCGAGGTCAAGAATGTCTCGAAGTCTTTCGGCGCCGTGCGGGCCAACGAGTCGATCAGCCTTGAGGTGCACGAGGGCCGCATCGTCGGCCTCATCGGGCCGAACGGATCGGGCAAGACGACGCTGTTCTCATCGATCGTCGGTGCCCATCCGGTCGACGAGGGCTCGATCCGCTTTCAGGGCCGCGAGATTTCTCGCCTGCGCGTCGCCGACATCGCCCGGCTCGGGCTCATCCGTACCTTCCAGCAGACGCGTATCTATGGCGGTATGACCTGCGTTGAGAACATGCTGATCTCCGCCTCCCAACGCGGCAGCAATCTCCTCGACCTATTTCACATCAGAAGCGCCGCGCGGGGTCGCCAGGCCGAGGATCTCCTTGCATTCGTCGGGCTTCATGCCAAGCGCCATCTGAGGGCCGGCTCACTGTCGTTCGGCCAGCAGAAGCTTCTCGAATTTGCCATGGCGCTCATGAACGAGCCGAAGATGCTTATGCTGGACGAGCCAACCGCCGGCATCAACCCGACACTGATTGACGGCCTGATCGACCGGCTCAAGCAAGCTAACGCAACGTTTGGCGTCACGCTGTTTATCATCGAGCACAATATGCGCGTCATCATGAGCCTTGCCGAGCGCATCTACTGCCTGGCTCATGGCGAGCTGCTGGCCGAAGGGCGGCCTGAGGAGATCCGGAACGACCGGCGCGTAATAGACGCTTATCTGGGAGCGCACTGAATGAGATCGAGCAACAAGACCGAGCATAGGAAAGCGGCGGAGATGGCCGGGTTCCCCGGCGACGGCGGCTCGGTCGGCCCGGCGATGTCAGTCACCGACGTGGCACGCGAGGCAGAGCAGTTCGCTGCCGACGCGCCGCCCGTAGAGACGCTCAACGCCCTCGCCGGTGACACCCCCCTTCTGACTATCGACCGCTTGCGCGCCGGCTACGGGCCGATGGAGATTCTGCACGACTTTTCGCTGCGCGTGGGGCGCGCCCAGTCTCTGTGCCTCATCGGGCCGAACGGTGCGGGCAAGTCGACCGTGCTTCACACCGTTTTTGGCTTCACCAGCATCTATGCTGGAGCTGTGCGCCTTGCCGGGCATGACGTGACCCAGCTCAAGCCCAGCGACAAGCTCAGACGAGCCGGCATTGCCTATGTACTGCAGGACAACTCCGTCTTCGCCGACATGACAGTGGAAGAGAATCTATGGATGGGCGGCTATCTCATGAACACGCCCAGGGGGGCCAAGTCCGCCGCCGAACGCATATTCACCAAGTATCCCCGGCTGGCCGAGAGGCGCCATATGCCGGCTCGTGTTCTATCTGGCGGCGAGCGTAGGCTGCTCGAGATCTCGCGGGCCCTGGTCATGGATCCGGAGTTGCTCCTGATCGACGAGCCGTCCATCGGGCTTGAGCCGCGCTTTATCGAGATGGTCTTCGAGATTCTGGACGAGCTCCAGCACCGCGACGGCAAGACCATCCTAATGGTCGAGCAGAACGCCAAGAAAGGGCTGGAATTCGCCGATATCGGCTATGTCCTGGTATCCGGGCAGCTCGCCCGCGCCGGCAAGGGCACGGAGCTCGTCGCCGATCCCGATGTCGGGCGCCTGTTCCTGGGCGGATGATATGCGCTTTCACATCGGGGGAATTGGTTGGCCTGCCGACCTCCGCCGCGATGCCGAGTGTCGCGACCGGCGATTCATCCGCACGACCACGGCGAGCCCCTGCGCCCCAGTGGCAGCCCTGGTCTTGGAAGCGTCCCTCACCTCCGAGACGCATTGTCAGCCGGACTGCCGGCCTCAGGGCTGCATGTGCTGATGGCAAGCAGTTCGGCAGTGGAGGAGGCATGCAATGCGTTCCTTCGTGTCCTAATTGATATGCGCGTCGGCGCCGTTGATGGAAGGTTTTGGAACAGTCCCGCCAGAACATCAGCGCACAATACGGACGGCAGGAGAACCCCTGTACTGACCGTGCACGTACCGTTGGTTTCTCACGGTCCCAACGAGCGACGAAGAGTTGGTACGCAATTGCACCGATCCATTTTGCGACATGAGTTTGACTCACCTTCGACCAAGAGAACGTGAAAAGCTTGCCGCGCACTGGCTAAACGTTGATAGGTCCTTATCGCGATGCGCCGACGTTAGTGTCGTGGGCTAAGGATTGCAGGCCGTCTGCGACGTGTTCGCACGACCTCGCAAGTGCCAAAAAACAGTTGTGGCTCTTGGCGTCCGAGTTCTGATGCTGCCTTGCCCCAAATCTTCAGTGGATATGGAAATGCCACTCGTCAAGGAATGCGCTTACACGATCCTGGTATAATACGCACAAGCTCAGACCGAATTGATCGGGAAGGCGGTTGTGCTCAGCGATGGAAAAGCAGGAACGATCGACGGACTCTTCTTCGAATTGCACGGCTTGCGCATTTCGGTCAGCGGGCACGCCGGAAAATGGCCTATTTCGACCATTAAGCTTATACAGAACTAGCTCCAGAGCCGGTTTGCCAGCCGCCTGATCCGCGCGCTGCCCCCTACTCTTACCTGTGTCCCTCGCGATCAAAACAAAGCTGATCTCATCGTCCTGCGTAGCGTTAGGACCGAGAACGACGATGCATTTGTTCCGCATCTTAGCCCTGCCATTCCATTTGCCTTCGTCTGCGTTGCGACACTCGTCTATTTCGTCGAACACATAGTAGGCCGCATCAACGTCAACACGTGATCAAACCTCGTGAGTGAGGAGATGCACGCCGCGATACAACAGCTGACGACTGAAACCCGCCAAGCCGATCCGCCGGCTCCCACATTCTGGAGAGACGCCACTCCGGTGTTGGCTACCGTATCCGTCCGGCGAAGACCGCGGGTACCTAAGCTTGCAGAGTTCCGGCGTTCAGGGTGGATGGAGCAATCCATCGGATCTTAGGGTGTCGACCGCTTCGGCGAGGGTGAGGCCACGATGGAGGCAGAACCATTCTCCGGTGTGACGGTGCCACTGGATGTTGAAGCGATTGCGGCTGATCCAGTCGAGGCGGGCGAACGGGGCGTCGAACTTTTCGCCGAGATTCTCCGGGAAGCCGGAGCGGTAGCGTTGAATGAAGCGATATTTGGTGCCGTGCCACTTTCCCAGGATATCGACGGGATAGTTGAACTGTGTCGGCCGGATAGTGGGTAGGAATCGAGGCTTCAGGAAGTCATCGATCAGTTGCTGGCAGGCGGCCGTCACCGCCGATTTATCTGCCGCGGACAGACCGCTTGCTCTCATGTGTCCTCTTGGCTCACGCCGCGTCGACATGGCTCGGCACTGGCTTTCGCCAGTTCCAGGCCAGAAGCTTGCCCAGGCCAGGCCTGTGGATCGATATCGTTGAGCTTGGCGGTTGCGATGAGGGTGTAGATGGCCGCAGTGCGCCGTCCGCCCTCATCGGAGCCGGCGAAGGTCCAGTTTCTTCTTCCTACGGGGGACCGCTCGTAGTTCGCGTTCGGCGGCACCGATTGGCCTTTTTGTGTCCGATGGCTATCACGACTTGTGTCGCGGGCGTCGCGGCGGGGACTTCGCGACAATAGCCGCAACACGCAGCAGCGTTGTATTCCAATAACCTCAAGAATGCGGGCTAATCCCGATACCCTTCCAGGAACTCCAGTGATCAACATTCATTGATGCCTAGGACTCAGTCCGCCATGGGCTGGAGTGAACGGACACTCAATAGGTATGAAATGAACCTACGTCAGACCGAGCGAGCAGTCATCGTTGCATCGCGTTTCTTTACACTGATCGCCGTCTTTGGATCGCTAATCGGCGCCTTCTTGATGTTTCTGCTGGGGTTCTACAACATTTACGCTGCAGTCACTGTTGGCCTGCAGCCCGCTGACGGGCACTTTGGAACTGCTGCAATCATTTCTGTGATCGAAGCTCTCGATCGATTTTTGATAGCGATTGTACTGCTTTACTTTTCCTACGGCGTCTACTCCCTGTTCATCCATCCGGAGGAGCCGGAAGAGCGCCTTGCGATACCTGCCTGGCTACGCGTGCAGCAGATCGGTCAGCTGAAGCAGGTGGTAACGGAAGTCATCGTCGTCGTGCTGTTCGTGCTCTTTCTCCGTGTTGCCCTGGAAACTTTTGTGCAGAACAAGGCTGCGACGAGCTGGCTCCACCTCGGAACGATTGCATTGCTGCCCGTTAGCATTCTGCTACTGTCGCTTTCTCTGCGAATGGTGGAACTCCACCCAAAGCCTGGGCGGTCCGAGCCAGACAGTGAGAAGCGGCGGTAGTCGGCCGTCTTGTGGCGGAGCAAGATCAGCGCGCGTCAGCATCTGCTTCGGCTTACATCGTGACCAGCGAGGCACCGGGCCACGCGCTGGACGCTCACTCTCACGCTACCGGTTGGCGAGACTACACCACCGCCACACGACGCTGAAGCGATTCCGCGACCACCATCGATTAAGGTAAGCATCCGCCCAAGGCCGCGGGAGACTCTGGTCCGAACTCCATGCCGGCCGTGCAATGATGTGTGGACGGCGTATTTTCCGCGATTGACGGCCGGTTCGTGCGATGGCCTTGTTTCTATCAAGGAGCGAGGTTATGCTGATCGAAGAGCAGCTTCGGGAGCGGCTAAAGAAGGTGGAGGCGCTGTATTTCGGCGCGACTACTGCGGGAGAACGTGATGCCGCCGAAGCCGCAGCAGAGCGGCTGAAGGCCAAGCTCGAGGAGGCCTGCCGCCGCGATCCCGCCGTCGAGATGAAGTTCAGCTTGCCGGACCAATGGTCGGTCCGATTGTTCATCGCCTTGTGCCGGCGTTATGGCATTCGGCCGTTCCGATATCCGCGGCAGCGCTCGACGACGATCATGGTCAGGGCGCCGCGCCGCTTTTTCGACACCGTGGTGTGGCGGCAGTTTTCTGTCCTTCACACGGACCTCTGGCTCTATTTCGAGCAGACGACGGAGCGGCTGATCCGGGAGGCTATCCACGCCGATACTGCGGACGCCGAGACCGCAGTCGAGCCGGCCGGCCTGCGATGACGCGCATCATGCCGCCATCCCAGTTCGTTCGGGTGCGACACTCCAATTCCACGCCAGAAGATCGCGCAGCCCGTCGATGCCGTTTTGACCCGACGTGATAGTTAGGCTGCCTGAGCGGCGGCGGGATTTGACGCCGTGCGTTTCCATTCCCAGGGCAGCAGCTCATGGAGCCGCCCCTGCGGGATGCCGGCGATGCGGCGGAGTACGTCGGCAAGCCAGGCCAGCGGATCGATATCGTTGAGCTTCGCCGTCATGATTAGCGTGGCCATGGCAGCGGCACGATCGGCACCGCGTTCGGAGCCGGCGAACAGCCAGGATTTGCGTCCCAGAGCTCGCTGGACTGCTGTATCTCGGCGCGGGTTTGGGGTTGGCCGCCGTTCATCTGATACGTGGCGCGCTTGGCCATTCGGCCACGGAAGCTCCTCTCAGAAAGCACGATATTCCAGGGCTGACAGCAATTATCGTTGTTGGCGGCATGCTTGGGCCCTTGCTGATGATGTTGGGTCTCAGTCAAACCTCGGCCGCCTCGGGTTCCTTGCTGCTGAACCTCGAAAGCCTCGCAACAATGGCGATTGCGTGGCTCGTCTTTCGGGAGAACGTTGACAAGCGCCTTCTGTTCGGTCGCGCTGGCAATCGTCCTGGGCGCTCTTCTGCTCGCTTGGGAAGGGCAAAGCGTGTCGCTTGACATCGGAGCTGCTCTGATTGTCGGAGCCTGCATATGTTGGGGGATCGACAATAATCTCACACGGAAGTTGTCGTCCGCCGATCCCATAATCATTGCGACCGTCAAAGGCCTTGTCGCTGGCGGTTCGAGTATCGCCATCGGCCTCTGTCGAACCGCTGCCTTTCCCCCTGTTCACCTCTCGAGCGCGACGGCTCTGCTGGTATTTTTCGCAATAGGCGTAAGCCTCGCTTTGTTTGTGCTGGCGCTGCGCTACCTGGGCACGGCGCGCACGGGTGCTTATTTCTCCCTCGCTCCGTTTATCGGCGCGCTGATTGCGGTCGTCATCGGTGAACCGATCACAATCAAGCTTGCCGCCGCCGCGCTCTTGATGGGATTTGGACTATGGCTCCATTTGACGGAACGGCATGAACACGAACACTTTCACGAAGCATTGTCGCACGAGCACCGTCATGTCCATGATGAACATCATCAACATAGTCACGAGGGGCCGATAACTGAATCGCACTCGCATTGGCATGAACACAAACCGATGCGACACAAACATCCTCACTATCCAGATTTGCATCACCGTCATGGGCACAAAAAGGCCCATCACTAGTGCCTCGTTTCGGTGTCCTGTTTCTTCGTACTTGCCGTGAGAAGCGATTGCTGTGAACGGCACCCAAGACGACGTCTTTCTGGCGAGCGCGTTGCCGACTCTCTCCCGCGTCAATTTCCTGGATTTGGCAGCGACGGCTCTGCGAGCCGCCTCAAAGAGCAAACGTAAGCGCCATCGAAGCCGCTCGCGTCATTCCCGACGATATCGTCGAACTAGGCTTGCGCGAACTGCCCCGCCCTTGATGAAGCGCAGCGTCTCAATCGCGATAACCTTTACACTTGGTCTCTTTTTTATACTCGCCGCTGCGCCCCCACTTGCGTTCGATCTTGCAGGGGCCTCGGAGATGACAAATGGACCTAGCTCGCATAGAAGTCGCGTTGCCTCGATATTTCCCCGACATGCAGCTAGCAACGCTTTTTGACACTCGAATAGAGACCGAACGCCTAGCTACAATAGGTGTTAGCGTTCGTGCAGCTGACACCGTCCTAGCAAACAGAAACGCCCAATAAAGAACACAACTAGCGGATGAAATCACCCGATTCCAAATATCTTATCGATGCTCCTGCATTTTCAGAGCACCATGGTCGCGAATGGCCGACGAACAAGACCACAGGTATTTATCTCTCCGCAATCAATCTGCAACGATCCCCCTTCAACACCTCCGATATGCGGTTGTTTCCGCGGAGTATGGAAGCTTCCGGCGGGCTGCAGAAGCGTTGTTGACGCAGCAGTCAACTCTGAGCCGCTGCATTCGGGAACTCGAGGAATCAATAGGCGTTATTGTGTTCGAGCGATCGAGCGGCGGCGTCTGCGCCACGTCGGCTGGCCGGGACTTTCTCCGAACGGCGCGGTCGATTCTCGAACAAATGGATGCGCTGGTTACGTCAGCCAAGTCTAACGGACGCGGCGAGGCTGGGCGGCTGTCTGTGGGATTCTATACGTCGCTGTCGGCCGGCAATTTACGGGCGACGTTGGTAGATTTCAGGCAGCGGTGCCCACAGGTCGCACTTGGCATGGTCGAAAGGTCGCGGATGCGCCTCGTCACCGCCTTACGCAATGGTGCAATCGACGTTGTCATCGCGACCGACGGGGGACACGTCTTTGACAGCAACGCCTTGCCGCTGTGGAGCGAGCGCGTCCTGGTGGCCTTGCCTGAGGGACATCAACTCGCTGGGAAGAAGGCGATCTACTGGACCGACCTGCGGAATGAGACGGTCCTTCTCAGCCATTATGACCCGGGACGAGAACTTGAGGATCTCTTGTTGGCGAAGCTGATCTCGACAGCAGACCGACCCAAGATCGAACGCCATGACGTCAGCAGAGGCATCAT
The DNA here is from genome assembly GCF_001693385.1 of Bradyrhizobium icense. Classification (NCBI taxonomy): domain Bacteria; kingdom Pseudomonadati; phylum Pseudomonadota; class Alphaproteobacteria; order Hyphomicrobiales; family Nitrobacteraceae; genus Bradyrhizobium; species Bradyrhizobium icense. The sequence goes on along the minus strand of NZ_CP016428.1, from coordinate 2,608,804 downwards.
CAAGACCCTCATCAGCATAGGCTTCGGTGTCAGTCTGGTGGCCGAGTCGGATATCGGCGTCACTTTCGCCGGCCTGACCTATCGAGAGGTACGCGATGGTACGGGGCCGAGCCAGGTCAATTATTCCGCGCATTGGCGCAAAGACAACGACAATCCGGCGCTGGCAAATTTCCTCAAACTCCTGGGCGAACGCTATCCCTTGCCTTGCGCCGGCTGACCCTTGCGGCGTGTTTTCGCAAAGGCTCGATCGGTTGCCATGAACCGCGCCAGCATTGGCGCGACCAGCTTTGCCGGGTCCGAGATCGATTGCCCGGTTTCGCGGGTAAGCACGTCAGCGTAAGCCGCGAGGTCGCGATGGACGTCCGCCGGCAGCTCCACGGTGAGCTTTACCGGCTTGTCATCGGTGATGGCGCCGAGCTTCAGCTTCGCCATTCTTTCAGCCTTTGAATGGTTCGAGCACGAGGTCGCGATTGACGATTACCCGCACCGGAGAACCCGGCCGGATTGTCAGGGTCGGCTGGATGTTGAGATTGCGCCGAACGATCTGTTGACCGGTTTGATTCAGGGAATCCCCTGCCCCACGGCGAAGCGCCTGGAGGATGGTATTGTTGGCGTTGCCGGCATCGGCGCCGGTCCCGAGTTCGGCTCCGACACCAAGCAAGGTCGACAGCAGCGCCGCCTTGAAGAGCTCGCCCCAGTGATGATCGATCTCGTCCTGAAGCCCGGCATAGCCTGCGGTATCGGCACCCGGCTGGCGCTCGAGGACGATCGATCGGCCGTTCGGCATGATCAGGCGTGTCCAGACCAGGAGGACGCGCGACTGTCCAAACGCGACCTGGCTGTCGTAGATTCCGATTAGCCGCGCACCCTGGGGCACCAGCAGCAAGCGGCCGGTCGGCGTATCATAGACGTTCTCGGTCACCTGCGCGGTGATCTGCCCCGGCAGATCGGAACGAACACCCGTGATGAGGGCCGCCGGAATAGCGGATCCGGCCTGAATGAGGTAACGGGAGGCCGGTTTCGTCACGCGGTCAGGGCTCGTGGTACGGCGATCGATGGAGGCGTTGACGAACGCCAGCTTGCGATCCTGTCCGTTCTGAGCGAAGGCCTCATCGGACGATGGCGCCGCGTTTGGCGTCGCCTCGGCAGTCACCGCCGCCGCGGGTGACCGCACATTCGTTGATGCAAAGACCTTGCTAGTGCGCGCGGCCTCGCTTTCCTGGCTCATCCGCTGTTGTTCGGGATCCACCGCAAGCGGTCCAGACAGGGCTTGAGCCGCAACAATGGGCCGACCGAGATCGCCTGGCAATGGCGGCCCGAGGCGCGGCACGTCACGCGGAATGCCCGCATAGTCGCGCGGCAGCCCGGCAAGGCCGTCGGCCACAGTATGGTGATCGGTGCTGTAGAGTTCTTCGGAAGCTGGACCACGCGTGCGATTTTGCTGCAGGGCCCACAGCAGGGCTCCTGAGACGAGTACGAGCGCGAGTGCCGTGCCGCCGGCCAAAACCTTCCGCGACAGGCGCGTGACAGGCGGGCGTTGTGGACGGAGGCGCAGTGAGCTGGTTATCTCCTCGGCGCTTTTCAAGGTAGAACCAGGGCCATGGGCGCCGGTCGGCTGGTTATCAGTCACGACGGCCTCCCGTCGCTTCTGACAATTCGGACCTTTTGCTGGGAGTCGCCGCCAAGTCGCAGTTCGGCTGCGGCAAACAGCCGATCGACGATCAGCACGTTACGATTGGTTCGGTAATTGACGATCTCGGGCTTGCCGTCCGGACCGATGACAAACAGCGGTGGCATCTCGCCCTGAACGATGCCGGGCGAGAATTCGATATAGACCTTTCGGCCATCGTCATAGGCGCCGACCGGCCGCCAGGGCGGATTGTCACCCTCCATGGTGTAGCGATAGCGCCGCTGGGAAGCGACGGGAAGAACTGGCGTCAGCGGAACAGCTCGGGCACGACCGGTCCGCTCCTCGGGATAGAACCATGCCACCGAGGGCATGTAAGGCTTTTCACGCGAACGTAGCTCGATGAGATAGGTACGCCGGTCCGTGTTGACCACGAGGTTGGTCTCGATCGAAGGCCGCGTCGGCTTGACCATGATGTGAACGCGTCTGGTATCGCCACTTCCACTTTCGGTATCCCCGACGACCCATCGCACTGTGTCGCCAGCCGAAACCGGCCCCGACCCCGTGAGCTGCTCACCCGGCTCGAGTGCGATATCGGTGATCTGTCCGGGGCTTGCGTAGATCTGATAGAGAGCACCGGGACTAAACGGAAAGACCTGCACAGCATTGAAGTAGCCGGCGCTACGCGGCTCGACGCGCGCAGCGTCATTGGCGGTCTCGACCCGCGCAATAGGCTCCTTTGCCTCAACGTTTCCCTTCTTGCCGCCTTTCGCCGGCGTCCAGGACGGCGGAACGTGTAGCGACCGTGGACGATCTTCAGCTTGCGACGGCGGACTGGGAAGTGGCGGGACATCGTCGTCATAGCTGATCTGTGGCGGCTTGAAGGTAGTACAGCCGCTGAGTGCCAATATGCAAACAAGCACAACCGGGCGCGCAGCCTTGCTAATACTCCGGCTAGCAACTTTGGAAATCGGTGTAGTCACTGCCCAAGCTCCTTTGACCAGTTGATGGCGTTAACGTAGACCCCGAGCGGGTTCTTGCGCAGGCGATCGGCATCGCGCGGGGTTTCGATCACGATGGTGAGGATGGCGGTCCAGCGCTCGGTGGCGGAAAGCTGGCCATTGTCGTAGCGGCGCTCGATCCAGGCGACGCGAAAACTCTCTGGCGAAGCACGGATCACACTGGAAATTTCCACTGCGATCTGCACCTTGCCGAGTTTGGCAAAGGGATCGTTGACGCGGGCGTAGTCATTGAGGGCCGCGGCGCCGCGATCGGTCGTAAAGTCGTAGGCGCGCAGCCAGTCCTGACGCAGCACGATGGCATCAGCCGACAGCCCGCGCACGTTTTCGATGAAGCGTGCCAAATGAAAGGCGATCTGCGGATCACTCGGCTGATAGAAGGGATTGGCCGGGCTGACGGCCTGTGATTGGCCGAGACGATCGACCTCAACGACCCAGGGGATAATGCTTCCCCGTGTGGATTGCCAAACGAGACCTGATGCGAGTCCTGCCGACAGGATAAGAGAACCGAAGGCCACCAGTCGCCAGTTTTTGGCCTGCACCCGCGCCGAGCCGATGCGCTCGTCCCACACTTGCGCCGCTTTCTGATAGGGCGTTACGGGCGCGGGCGTGCGGCCATAATGAACGGATGGCCGTTTGAACATCACTTCCCTCCTTCGGAGAGATCGACGGAGGCGCCTCCTCCACCATGGTCGGCAGTGCGAACGACGTTGGTCGCGGCCGACGCCCCACGACTCATGGTCTGCATGCGCTTCATGCGTCTGGCCCAACCGGGCTGAGGGTCCGAAGGTGAGGAACTTGCCGTTGGCTGGGCTGCGCCGCCTTCACCGGCTGCAGCGCCACCAGTTGATGCCGAGCCGCTTGCAGAACTGGCCGCGGCGCGACGAAGTGGGCTCGTCATTGCGGACGCGGCGGCATCCGCGACGCCGGACAAACCACCCGCCCGGAACGCACCGCTCGCGCTACCCGCTAGCGCCGCAGTGCCGCGCGCCGCGCCTGCAAGTGCACCGGCGCTGCCTGCAGCAAGACCCGCTCCGGCCACCACGACCCCGCCGGCAGCTAACCCCGTGCCGGCGGCAGCCCCGGCGCCAAGTTGCGGACCGCCGGAGACGATGCCATTGGCGATGCCGGGCCCAAAGATACCCAGGCCTAGCAGCGCTAATGCCGCGAGCACCAGGGCCATAGCATCTTCAATGCCGATCTGTGCGCCGCCCGGACCAACGGTGAACTGCGAGAACAATGTCGAGCCGATGCCGACGATGACGGCGAGCACCATGACCTTGACGCCTGACGAGATGACGTTGCCGAGCACGCGTTCAGCGGCGAAGGCCGTCTTGCCGAATAGCCCGAAGGGGATCAGGATGAAGCCTGCAAGCGTCGTCAACTTGAATTCGATCAACGTGACGAAGAGCTGGATCGCCAGGATGAAGAAGGCGAGCAGCACGATCACCCATGCGAGCAGCAGCACTGCGATCTGAATGAAATTCTCAAAGAAGCTGACATAGCCCATCAATCCCGAGATCGAATCCAGGATCGGCCGTCCCGCATCGATGCCGACCTGCGCGATCCGCCCCGGGCGCAGGAAATCCGCTGACGACAGCCCAGTGCCCGATGCCTTGAGGCCAAGGCCGGCAAAACTCTCGAAAACGATCCGGGCGAGGTTGTTCCAGTTACCGATCAGATAGGCGAACACGCCGACAAACAGCGTCTTCTTGACGAGGCGAGCGATGATGTCCTCGTCGGTGCCCCAGGCCCAGAATAAAGCGGCCAGCGTGATATCGATCGCAGCGAGCGTGGTCGCGAGGAAGGCGACTTCGTTACCAAGCAACCCAAAGCCAGAGTCGATATAGCGGGTAAAAGTTTCCAGAAATCGGTCGATGACGCCGGTACCACCCATCGATCACTCGCTTTCTGGTGTTGCAACGGACGGCCAATCCTGAGGCAGGCGGCTCCGGCCCTTTGGTTGTCGTTCGTCGTTCACAGGGGTATCGACCTTTGGCGCTTTCTTTTGTCCCAGGAAGCGGCGGCGATTCTCGGTCCACATCCGACGACACTCCTCGAGTTCCGCCGTTTGTTCAGAGGTAACCGTCCGGCAGCGTTCGAGTTTGGCAGCAAGCGGATCGGTTGCCCGGGATGCCGGCGATCCGGCTGAGGTATTCTCACCATCGCCGCGGAGCTGGATCGCGCAGGCTGCGACGACCAGGACGGGAATGACCACTGCCGTGGCCACAAGCAGCAACCGTTTGAATCTGCCAACTCCGTTCATCGGTGAAACATCTGCACGGTTGAGGGCTGGTAGCCGCGCCCTGGCGCGAGAAAGCGTCGAAGCTGCTCCCTTGCTTGCTCCTGGGCGGCGACGCGCTGGGCGGTTTCGAGATTTTGTGCTCGTCCCTGCGCAGCAACCGCTGCCGTCAGGTCAGCTAGCTGCTGCGCCTGTAAGCCAAGGAGCTGATTGCCGGCCTGACTCGCTTGTAAGGCACCCATCGCTCCCTGGCTCGAACTGATCAGAGCGGACATCTGGGTGCGGTTAGTATCGAGGTTGCCGACGACGGTCGCCTGAACGCGCAACGCATCCTGCAAGCCGGCCAGAGAATTCTGCCAACGTGTTCGCGCATCCGCGATCAGCGCTTGATCCGGCTGTCCTGATGATACCGGCGCATAGGTCGTCGAGAAGGCCTGGTCGATCTGATTGATATCGTAGGCGATGCGCTGGGCCTGGGCGAGAAGCTGTTGGGTTCGCTGGATCGACTGCTCGAGCCGCTGCAGGGAGGAATACGGCAGACTGGCGAGATTCTTGGCCTGGTTGATCAACATCTGCGCCTGGTTCTGCAGTGACGTAATCTGGTTGTTGATCTGCTGCAGCTCACGCGCGGCGGTGAGCACATTCTGCGCATAGTTGTTGGGATCAAACACGATCAGTTGGGCGGAGCTTGGCAAAGCGGTACATGCAATCGCAATGGCGAGCGCACCCACCGCTGAGAGCCGACGGTGGCGCTTCATGACAAGCCTTCCTGCTTGATGAGACCGGGAACGAGATCAGCGGCCCAGCCCAGCCCACGCGCGGCGAGCCATCCGGTGACAAAACCATCGCGGCCATGTTCGGCCAGCACGCGCTCGATCATTGCCTGATCGGACTTTGATGAAGCCGCGGTGAAGGCGAACGCGAACTCTTCGAGACCCAGCTCGAACAGGCGATTGCCGCGCCGGGACTGACAGTAGTAGTCACGCTTGGGCGTGGCGCGCGCGAGGATCTCGATCTGCCGGTCGTTGAGACCGAAGCGCCGATAGATCGCCGAGATCTGCGGCTCTATCGCGCGCTCGTTCGGCAGGAACAGCCGCGTCGGGCAGCTCTCGATGATAGCAGGCGCAATCGCGGACCCGTCGACATCCGAGAGCGACTGGGTGGCAAAGAGGACGGAAGCATTCTTCTTCCGCAATGTCTTCAGCCATTCACGGATCTGGCCGGCAAACCCTTCGTCATCGAGCGCAAGCCACCCTTCATCGATGATGAGCAGCGTCGGCCTTCCGTCGAGCTGGCCTTCGATCCGGTGGAAGAGATAGGCGAGCAAGGCCGGTGCGGCTCCGGTGCCGATCAAACCTTCGGTCTCGAACACCTGGATCGAAGCCGAACCGAGCTGCTCCGCTTCGGCATCGAGCAGCCGCCCAAAGGGGCCACCGAGGCAATACGGTTGAAGGGCCCGCTTCAGGCTCTGCGACTGCAGCAGGACGGACAGACCGGTCAGCGTGCGCTCGCCGACGGGAGCCGAAGCCAGCGACGACAGTGCCGACCAAACATGGTCCTTGGCTTCAGGCGTGATGTCGATCCTTTCACTTGCGAGAATGGCTGCGATCCATTCCGCCGCCCAGCCGCGCTCGGCCGCATCGTCGATCCTGGCTAGCGGCTGCAGGGCGACCGGCTCAGACGCGTCATTGGACAGCGCGCCGCCGAGATCGTGCCAATCGCCCTTCATGGCAAGGGCGGCTGCCCGGATCGATCCGCCGAAGTCGAAGGCAAAAACCTGGGAGGCAGCATAACGACGGAACTGCAGCGCCATCAGCGCGAGCAGTACGGATTTGCCTGCTCCGGTCGGACCGACCACCAGCGTGTGCCCGACGTCCCCGACGTGGAGGGAAAAGCGAAACGGCGTGGATCCTTCCGTGCGTGCAAAGAACAGCGGCGGCGCGCCGAGGTGCGCGTCCCTCGCCGGCCCGGCCCAAACCGCGGACAACGGGATCATATGGGCGATGTTCAGAGTCGACACCGGGGGCTGGCGGACGTTGGCATAGACGTGGCCGGGCAACGAGCCCAGCCAGGCATCGACGGCATTGACGGTCTCCACCATGCAAGTGAAGTCGCGTCCCTGAATGACCTTCTCGACCAGGCGCAACCGTTCGTCCGCGCTGCGCGGATTCTCATCCCAGACCGTGATCGTGGCGGTGACGAAGGCCTCTCCGATCAGATCGGAGCCGAGTTCCTGCAACGCGGCATCGGCGTCGATCGCCTTGTTGTTGGCGTCGGTGTCGATGAGAGACGAGGTCTCGTTGGTCATCACCTCCTTGAGGATCGCGGCGACCGATTTCCGCTTGGCGAACCACTGCCGCCTGATCCTGGTCAGGAGCTTCGTCGCGTCTCCCTTGTCGAGCATGATCGCCCGGGTCGACCAACGATAGGGGAAGGCCAACCGATTGAGATCGTCAAGGATTCCGGGCGTCGTCGCGGTCGGGAAACCAACAATCGTTAGCACCCGCAGGTGTTGGTCGCCCAGCATCGGCTCGAGCCCACCCGTCAGGGGCTCGTCCGCCAACAGCGCATCGAGATACATGGGAATCTCGGGAACGCGGACGCGATGTATCTTGGTCGAGACGCAAGCATGCAGGTACGTCAGGGTCTCGCCGTCATCGAGCCATCGGCACTCCGGCATAAACCCTTCGACCAGTTGCAGCACGCGGTCGGTTCGGTCGACAAAGCCGCGCAACGCTTCGTGGGCGCCGGCAGCCTCCCCGCGCTCCCGTCCCTCGTACAGGAAGCGTTCGGCGCGCGCCGCATCCTCCGCCGGCGGCAGATACAGGAAGGTGAGGAAATAGGCTGACTCGTAGTGAGCTCCCTCTTCCTCGAATTGCGCCCGGCGCTCGGCATCGACCAGGGCCGATGCCACATCCGGGCAACTGCTCGGCGGATAGGCGTTTGATGAGTACCTCTGCGCCTCTACAAACACCGCCCAGCCGGATCCGAGGCGGCGCAGTGCGTTGTTGAGCCGGCCGGCAACCGCAACAAGTTCTGCTGGAACGGAGGAATCAAGATCGGGCCCGCGAAAGCGCGCGGTCCTCTGGAAGGATCCGTCCTTGTTGAGGACGATGCCTTCGTCGACCAGTGCGGCCCATGGCAGGAAATCCGCAAGACGCGTGGTGGAACGGCGGTATTCGGCAAGGTTCATCATTATTTGCTCACACATTCAGATGGGTTGGGATGCGCAGATGGCGTCTTGCGGTCTCGACAAAGAGCGGATCGCGTTTCGCGGCCCAGACGGCGGCGGCATGACCGATCGCCCAGAGCAGAAGACCGGCAATCCAAAGCCGCAGGCCGAGACCAAGCGCCGCGGCCACGGTGCCGTTGAGGATGGCGATTGCCCGCGACGCGCCGCCGAGCAGGATCGGTTCGGTCAGCGCGCGATGCACCGGAACTGCAAAACCTTCAACCGGCCCGTCCATCAGATCAGCACTCCGCCGCCGAATGAGAAAAATGCCAGGAAGAAGCTCGATGCCGCGAAGGCGATCGACAGACCGAACACGATCTGGATCAGGCGCCGAAAACCGCCGGAGGTGTCGCCGAAGGCGAGCGTAAGGCCCGTGACGATGATGATGATCACGGCCAGAATCTTGGCGACCGGCCCTTCGACCGACTGCAGGATCTGGTTGAGCGGCTGCTCCCACGGCATGTTAGAGCCCGCCGCATATGCAGCACGCGATATCCCTCCAGAGCTGAGAGCTACGGCAGCGGCTGTCACCGTGTGTCTCAATGTGACGCCTTTCATGAGTAGTCTCCTGCTACTTGGATGAGGTAATCGCCGTTCGGCGTGAGGCCCTTGACGCGCACGAGTTCTGCCAGCCGTCGATCCGCACCGCGGCCGGAGAGAACGGCAATCACATCGATGGTCTCCGCGATCAGCGCCCGCGGCACGGTGATGACGGCTTCCTGGATGAGTTGTTCGAGACGACGAAGCGCGCCGAGTGCGGTGCCGGCATGAATGGTGCCGACGCCCCCGGGATGGCCGGTGCCCCAGGCCTTGAGAAGATCGAGCGCCTCGGCGCCACGCACCTCGCCGATTGGAATCCGGTCGGGACGTAGCCGGAGCGAGGAGCGCACGAGGTCGGACAGCGAGGCGACACCGTCCTTGGTGCGCAACGCCACTAGATTTTTCGACGTACACTGAAGCTCCCGCGTATCTTCGATCAGCACCACGCGATCGGTCGTCTTGGCGACTTCGGCCAGGAGCGCATTGGTCAGTGTGGTCTTGCCGGTCGAGGTGCCGCCGGCCACAAGGATATTTTGACGTTCTCGAACAGCGTTCCGTAACCCTTCAGCCTGAGCGGCTGTCAGGATGCCGGCGGCGACATAGTCGTCGAGCGTGAAGACGGCGACCGCCGGCTTGCGAATGGCGAAGGCTGGTGCAGTCACCACTGGTGGCAATAGCCCCTCAAAACGCTCTCCCGTCTCGGGCAACTCGGCCGAGACGCGGGGACTTGCCGGATGAACCTCAGCACCGACGTGATGGGCAACGAGCCGCACGATGCGCTCGCCGTCGGCTGCGGCGAGACGCTCGCCGGTATCCGCCAGGCCTCCCACCAACCGGTCGACCCAGAGCCGGCCATCGGGATTGAGCATGACCTCGACGATCCCAGCGTCTTCGAGCCAGGCCGCTATCGCGGGTCCAAGCGCGGTGCGCAACATGCGCGCGCCACGCGATACCGCCTCGGACTGAAAGGAATGAACTGTCACGCTTGCCCCCAGGGCCACCGGGCCGAAAGGGCTCGGCGACGGGGATCAGTAGAAAAGGCAGGTTACGTAGTGGCGCAACAAGCTCAAATCAGGCGGCGTGCCGTGGCGTAGTAAAAGAAGCGGGCGGCGAGATCACTCACCGGGAACGATCGGTGACGCTTGCGAAGGCTTGATGTCGAGCGAGATCTCCTGGGCCAATGTCTGGCCTCTGGCCAGCCGCCGCCCGAGTGCCTCGACAAAACCCTCATACCGTTCTCGGCCCTTGGTCTGCGCGGCGGGTTGCGCCGTATCGGGGAGCGGCGGCGTAGCCGTCAGCCAGAACCGCACGAACAAAGCCAGCGCTTCATTTGAAATGGTGATGTGACGCTCCAGCCGCTCGACGTGCCGGGCCAGCCGGTCAAGCCGACGGCCGAGCGCAGCTTCCATCCGCTCCGAATTATCCGGCGACAGGAATGAGGCCAGCGCAGTTTCGACGATGAGCGCCTGAGGTACTCGCTTGCGGTTGGCATGATCGGCGAGCCGGCCCGCAAGGTCAGGAGGCAAACGAAACGTGTGCTTGGTTCGCATCATTTCTCCCTAAAGCTTGAGGCCATCGCCAGGATCCATCGCAGCTTGGCGCGCGAGACCGGGAACGTTCGTGCGCAACACGCGAGCCCTTATGGCGTCGCCGTCCCCTTCGTCTTCCGTGAAGTCGAACTCGGGCGGAGACGGTGAGGCCTTCGGTGCGATGTCTTCATGCTTGGGAAGCTCCGGCTCACGCCGAATGCCAGAATTTGTGGGATCATCGACAGATGGCCGAATGCCCAAAACGGTTTCCGGTCTAAACGCATTGGTATTCAACGTGGATGGCAATTGGCTCCAATCGTCCGTCGCCGCACTACGCTCGGGTCCGAAAGTGCTTGGTTCCGGCGGCGGTAGCACGCGCTCGGCGAGACGACGATCCTCAAAATACCTCGCCTTTTTGGCGCGGATCGGTGGCACGCCGGAAACCAGCACGAGCTCGTCCTCTGGTGGAAGCTGCATCACCTCGCCTGGCGTCAATAACGGGCGCGCGGTCTCCTGCCGCGAGACCATGAGATGGCCAAGCCAAGGGCTAAGCCTGTGGCCGGCATAGTTCTTCATCGCGCGCAACTCGGTGGCAGTGCCAAGCGCGTCCGAAACCCGCTTGGCGGTACGTTCGTCATTGGTCGCAAAGGAAACGCGCACGTGGCAATTGTCGAGGATGGCGTTGTTCGGCCCATACGCCTTCTCGATCTGATTGAGCGACTGCGCGATGAGAAAACTCTTGAGGCCGTAGCCCGCCATGAAGGCAAGCGCCGACTCGAAGAAATCAAGCCTTCCGAGCGCCGGAAACTCGTCGAGCATAAACAGCAACCGGTGTCGGCGGCCCTTGGCCTGGAGGTCCTCGGTCAAGCGGCGGCCGATCTGGTTGAGGATCAGCCGCACCAGCGGCTTGGTGCGGCTGATGTCCGATGGAGGCACCACGAAATAGAGTGTGGTCGGCCGATCGTCTTCAACGAGATCCCGGATGCGCCAGTCGCATTGGCGGGTCACTTGCGCGACAACCGGATCGCGGTAAAGGCCGAGGAACGACATCGCGGTCGACAATACGCCGGATCGTTCGTTTTCGCTTTTGTTCAGCAGCTCCCTCGCCGCGGAAGCGATCACCGGGTGTGTCCCGGCTTCGCCAAGGTGCCGCGTGGTCATCATCGCGCGAAGCGTGGTTTCGATTGGCCGTTTCGGATCGGACAGGAAACTCGCAACACCGGCGAGCGTCTTGTCCTGCTCCGCATAGAGGACGTGAAGGATGGCTCCGACCAGTAGCGCGTGGCTCGTCTTCTCCCAGTGATTGCGCCGTTCCAGCGAGCCCTCGGGATCGACCAGCACGTCGGCCACATTTTGCACGTCACGAACCTCCCACTCCCCTCGCCTCACTTCCAGGAGAGGGTTGTACGCTGCGCTCTCTGAATTGGTCGGATCAAACAACAGCACCCGGCCGTGCCGGGCCCGAAAGCCGGACGTCAAGGTCCAGTTCTCACCCTTGATGTCGTGGACGATGGCACTCCCCGGCCAGGTCAGGAGGGTCGGGACAACAAGTCCGACGCCCTTTCCGGATCTGGTGGGGGCGAAGCACAGCACATGCTCAGGTCCATCGTGCCGCAGATAAAGTCCCTCGAACCTCCCGAGGATCACGCCATCTGCCCCGGCAAGGCCGGCACTTCGAATCTCAAGCTGGCTGGCCCAACGTGCAGAACCATATGTGGCCGCCGTCTCCGCCTCCCGAGCCCGCCACACCGACATCGCGAAAGCGACTATAATCGAGATGATCCCGCCGGACGCAGCTACGCATGCCCCTTCAACGAACACTTCAGGTGCGTAGGCATCGTAGGCATACCACCACCAGAAGAAGGCCGGAGGCAGGTAGATGGGAATGCCCGGCGCGAGCTCAAACCAGGGGTGTCCGAGTTGCGGCTGATAGCCGAGACGCCAGGCCGTCCATTGCGTCGCGGCCCACATCGTGATGAGCACGACGGTTAAGACGCAGGCGATCTGGCCCCAAAGTATTCTGGTTGCGGACATGGCATGGAATATCGAGCGACTCCGTAATCCGCAGACAAGCCAACTTGCAGGCTGCGAGTATTTTCGGATACCCCGGCGAACAGATTGGTGCGGCAAACCAGATGCCAGCCACGATCTGAAGCCCCACGTTGAAAGCAAACGCTGCTTGGTAAGCGACTTCAGGGTAGTGCCCATCTATGGGAGCCCAGAGCTGAACTACTAGCCCCGTCATATATTGCACGACAAACGCGCTAGCGATGTGGAAGAGGTTCAGAGCCGCATTGGCCCTGCCCGCCAGTTCCTTCGGAAAATACTCGGCCAGGATCGCGTAACTGAGGACAGTTCCAGCACCGACTGCCGCCACGAACATCCACGGGACATACGACGGGAGCGGCCATCGCAGGATCAATGCCAGCTGAGCCACGATGAACATCGTGGCGACAAGGCCCATCAGCGCCCGCAGCCCGACACCAAGTCGGCGCGCCCGATCGACCACAACGCCCCAGAGAAGCCCGCCCAAACTCAATGCGATTGCCATAATGAGCAAATGCCAGAGTAGTCCCGAGCGGTCGAGACGCTCGACATCGCTGAGCCATGGCGCCGCCCACAGTCCCTGCAACGCCCATGCCGTCCCGATACAGGCGGCCGAAAGCGGAGCCAGGCGCCAGAAGCGTGGGTCGGCATAAACCATCCTTAGACTATTTGGTCCGCCTGCCACCGATATAGGTGCTGGCACCTCTGGGATAGCAAGATAGATGACAAGAGCGCATCCGGCCGAGACAATCGCGAGCAGCGCGAACAATGCTCGCCAACCCGCCCAAACCAGCAGGAACTCCGCAGGCAAAGTTGCCGACATTGCGCCCAAGGCCCCCAACATGATCATCAAGCCGTTGAGCAACGGGATACGTTCGCCGGGAAACCAGAGCACGAGGGCTTTCAAGCCGGCGGTCAATGACGCAGCGACACCGAGGCCGATAAGCGCTCGACCGATGAAGAGCATCCAAAAATTGTCTGAGATGGCAAATAGCGCCGCGCCCAGAGCTGCGGCAATCATCACGCCACTTTGGATCCGTCCCGGACCATATCGGTCCAACAAGATGCCGATCGGGATCTGGGCAGCCGCAAAAGTCAGGTAGTAAACAGACGTCAGTAGACCAAGATCGCCAGCGCTGAGGCCAAATTCGGATGTCAAAGAGCCGGCGACCGTTGCATTGATAGTTCGGAATAGAAATGAGAGATAATAAGCGGCAACGAACGGCAGGAACACCCGCAGAATCAGGTGCCAGTTTTCTGTCAAATCGCCGACACGCCAGCGCCGAGTCGCACGGCTGGACGGTCGAGACCGTACCGGATGTTCGACCGATTCTTCGTGAGCAATTGTCTGCTTCGCGATAGGATTAGTGCAGAGGCAGTCCCGCCTTCCCTGGAAAGTTGAACAGGCTGCCGCCCTCCCGGACGGCAGTGGAGTGCTCTACGTCGATGCCAACCGAGTTTGACGTGCAGTGGTCCGGCTCGTGAAGTGGCGAGGAGGTCTTTGCCACTCCCTTCCCAAAACCGTCAGCGAGAGTATCTCTCTGGTGGCACAGCCGATCCACCGTCTCATGCACGAGCGACGTCCCCGACTGAACGCGCCGCCAAACCTGTGTGGCAAATTCATCGAACCGCTCCGACCCTAGCGCACACGCGGCCCGCAGAGCTGCTGCCGGTAGCGGCGGCGTCACCGCAAGCTGGTATCTAGCCTGAAGCGCGACACTCTCGTTGACGACCCTAAGATCCCGATCGAGCTGTTCGAGTTGGCGGCTCATAAGCGAAAGGCGGCGATCTACCGGGAGATTATCGCTATCGTCTTCCGAACCGAAGAACTGAACAAGGGCTGCCTCAACGAGCGCCGACTTGCTGGCGCCAGGACGTTTCGCGGCTGCCGCCAGCCGCGCGGCCATCTGCTCCGAGAGGTAGATACCAATTCTGGGCTTCATGGTTGGACCTTCTGAAAGCCTGATTTCCTGCAGTGCGCGTCTGAAGCAGCGGCGCGCTGAACAAGAGGGGCTACTCGCGGTCCCCGAGCAACCGCTCAATCGCAACCGTCGTGCGTTCGGATAGATCGGCGTACAAGAAGGCCGATCGAGATTGCATTGGACCTGGCGGCCGGCGCGACGTGCGACTTGGCGCGGAAGTGCCGGCAGTCCGCCAATCAGATTCCCAGGCTAATTTTCCTTCCAAAGCTCCAGTTCACGCCCCCTCCACTCGCCGCGACGCCGGATACCTGTCGATCGAGATGCTGCTCAAGGGCCGGCCGCCAGGGCACGAGTTGGAATCCAAGTCCGTCGTCAATCATGGCAAACCGGCCTGACGCCAGCGTTACGCGCTGACGATAGACGCCCATGATGCGTTCGCCCTCCGACGAAGGAGTGTGCGGCAACCCCGTTTCGGCCGAGAGTTTTGCGACCGTAGCATCGAGCTCCCGCTGCCTTAGCGTATTGAGGAGATCGCGGACATAGATGACCCTTGTCCCCTGCCGGCGCGCAAGGCCCTCGCCTGCGAGATAGTCAAGCCGGCGGTCCATGGCTTCGCGCACCTCGGATCCGAAACCACTGCTCGCCACAATCGAATCTCGCGCAAGTAACTGCCGGTCAATCCAGGTCGCTCCCGGCGCGGTGACCTGAGCCTCAATACTGAGATCCGATCGGTTGGCGAGCGACAGCCGCTTGCGGCCCTGCGCATCATCGTAAGACCTCGCCTCCACGATCGCGCCAGGCGCAGCATCGCCGGTCATTTCGATATCGGTGAACCGGATGTGATGCGTTCGTCCATCGATCCCCTCGACGATCGCATAGGCCGAGCCTTTCAGTTCGTCATATAGCCCGCGCTCGACCAAACGGCCGAGCACGGGATCTGCCGGTTCCTCGCCGTGCAAGGCAAAGCCGGAGACATCCGGCTCGCGGCCAACAACGCTCATCGCCCGGTGCATGGTCTTGATGACATCGCCGCGTATCGAGAGGTCACGCAGCTTGTCCTCGATACCAGGCTTCAGCGTCCAGCAGCCGGGTGCAACTTGATCGGCAAGGCCGAGACGTTCCAACCTAGCTGCCCGGCCGACCATTAGGCGGCGGAGGCTTGAGTCTTCGCCTGACGCATTGGGCCGAAGGTCCGCTACGCCAGCGCCCTCGTCGGCGGCGATACGCAGCGCCCGATCGAGGCTCGTCCAACGCTCGGCCTCAACCTCCCGTTCAAGGGCGGACTGGATGTCCCGCTCGCTGCGCGGCCCGAGCTCGAGGGTGACGCGCTCGGCGGCGCGATCACGAAACCCGCGGCTGATGTAATCCCGGCTGATCACGAGATCCCGGCCGTCCTCGGCGCGGCCGCGGATCAGGACATGAACATGCGGATTGTCGGTGTTCCAGTGATCGACCGCGATCCAGTCCAGTTTGGTTCCGAGATCCCGAGCGACGTCGGTCATGAGCTCGCGCGTGAAGGCGCGAAGATCGCCGAGTTCGGCGGCGTCCTCCGGAGAAATGATAAATCGAAAATGATGCCGGTCGTCCTCGCAGCGTTCGGCAAAGGCGCGTTCATCCGCCGCATCCGACCTCGCGTCGAACATCCGGGCGTCAGCGCCGTCCCGCGTCACGCCCTCCCGCTTCAGATAGGCCATATGTTTTGGCATCGTTGCCGAGCGAAAGCGGGTACCGTGGTGACGGACCACCCGCGCCTTCATTACTACACGCCGCGAGGTCGAGCCGAGCGACAGTGAGAGCGCGGCACGCCGGCCTCGTCCGAAGTGCGACTGGCTCGCTCCACCTTTACCGCGCCCAAAACCGACACCGATATGCCCCGCCTTCTTTGCGGCCCGCATGACCTGGCCGACAAAGCTCTTCGGACGCGAGGAGCTACGTCCGAAGTCGCGAATGCGACCAGGGCGAACACGAAGGTCGTTGTCGCGCTGGCTCATGATGGCTTCACGGCAAACTTGCGCAGGCCGACGGCTCCAGCTCCGTTGATTTCCTTGACGATTTGCAATGGAGCGACGGCTTGATCATTCTCGATGCTCATCAAAACCTCAACTCCGCCAACCACATGCGCCCGCCCGAAGGCGGCGCTTTTCCCTTGCCGTCCTCCGTCGATGGTTCCCAGGGCCCAACTTCCAAGCCAACAGACTCTCGGTACTCGTGGCGATTTGCGACAAAATGCAGTTCGGGTCATGCGGTGGATCCTCCCATAGCGCCTGCCCGAATTCGTCGACTGGCGGCCGATTCACTGCGAATGAGCCGCCGCGACTTGGCAATTGACCTGCGAAATCCCGCTGTTTGCGAGCGAAGCGAGCGTTTGCGATAGCGATCGTTACCCGAAGGGCCGAGACGCCCGTAGGGTGGCTCGGTGAGGAGCGAAGCGACGAGTAGAGCGCGGGCCGAAGGCATCGCCCGTATGCCATCAGCACGTCTATTTGCGACACGGTCTGTGCACGCACGCTGGCATGAAGAGCGCGGAAACAGCGATCTGACACACCAATGGCGCGACCGCCGCAATAGCACGCACGGTACATCGGAGCGAACGAAGCCATACGGCCGAGCCAGCCAGCGTACAGATAAAGGCTTTCCTCTGCAGGCTGTGAGAACGATGCTTCTCTGTTGGCCGGAAAGGAAAGAGTGGAGTTCCTCTGGATAAGCCATAATCCGCGGGTTGTAGGGGAATTCGCGCATGATTACTCCTCGTTAGTCCACACGGGTACCGCTCTGCCGATCACGGCGGAAGCAGGAAGTGGCCCGAAGTAGCGGCTGTCCAGCGAATCCGAAGACTGCCAATTCATCAGGAAGACGTCATCTCGCGCGACGACGCGGCAGCCCTGCCAGATCGGGAGCGGGCGGCCACCCCTGTCGTGATCGCGCGCCTCGCCGAGTCCAATTCCATCGACCGTAATGGTGCGGCCGCTTCTGCAAACCGTTTGTTCGGGCAGTGCGAGGACGCGCTTCAACATCGGCACGCCGCGGGGCAGATAGCCGCGTTCCGCAAGGAACGCAGCAAGCGGCTCCGGCGGCAAGACCGCGACAAGTTCGGAGACAACCAAAGTGCCGGGGGGCTGCAGGCGATAGAGCCCCAGCGGGGCACTCTCTGAGACGTTCCAGACGTACAGCGGAGCAGACCTCGAATCGATCACGGATACCGGCAGGGCGACCGATCCGAGCATAGTTAGAAGCGTCGTCATCCGGTGCTTCATGGGGCAATCTTCCGCCGTTGAAGCCAGACCTGGTGTCGCGACCGCGTGTAGAGCCTCGGTGCTTCTCCGACCGACAGGCGGTTGTGCACATGCCGCCAGTAGTCAGTTGCTGCGTCGGCAGCATTGATTCCAAGCGCCTCCACGGCGTCGATCAACTGAAGCACCCGCTCGACTTTGGGCCAGCCGGAGAGCCGCAGCAAGATGTCGCCGCCGGGGCGTACATAGGGCACGGTCGCACAACGCTGGCCTGGCGCAACGGCTCGCAAGATATCGATCTTCGAAACAACGGTTCCGTAGTCGCTGGATGTCCAGCGCACGAACGCAAAGATGCTGCACGGCGCAAATGAGACGACACGGCGTCGTCGGTCCAGTACCTGTTCGGCCGCTACCCGACCGAACCGAATCCAGTTCTCAATCCGCTTCTCAAGCCACAGCAGTTCGACATGTGTGAGGTCGCTCATGCAGCTTCTCCACCGTCATGGAAGACCTCGATCGCGAACAAGTCGCCATGCCCGACGGCAACGCATGTTCCGAGTCCAAAGCACGCGATCTTCCAATGGTCGCGCAGGCCGGACGCGATCGATAATGATCTTGCTCTGCCGAATCGAAGCATAGACAGGGTGCGCCTCGCGCCCTGTTCTGCCGACTGCAGCAATCCCTTTGGAGCGCTAAACCACTGCGAAGCGCGATCGGCGCCTAACTCACCGGCCTTCCAATTCGGGGTTCGCGAACCGTCTTTGCTGAAGCGATGGCCGGTTCGCGCCCTTTGGTGTGAGTTCACGAACGCCCGCTTACCAGCAGGCTGGAAAACGCGCGATCTCGTTAGAAGGAATCCGAAGGATTCCAGGTTAGCCGGGGTACTGACCGGTGCCCCCTCGTCCGCCGTGCTGCTGCGATGATGCCTTGCAACGATTCGCGAACGGAACGCGCGGTGCGTTCCGGCGGTCGGCGGTGGAGGCGAACGATGGACTTTTATGCAGGGCTCGACGTGTCGCTGGAGGCGACGAACATTTGCGTGGTCGACGGCGAAGGAAAGGTCATCCGGGAGGCGAAGCTCGAGACCGATCCGGACGCGATCGAGCTGTTCCTGGCGGAATGGGGAATCCACCTCAAGCGCGTCGGCCTGGAAGCGTTCTCGTACTCGGCCTGGCTGTTCACGGCGCTCGCCGAAAAGGGCCTGCCGGTGATTTGCATCGAGACCCGGCACGCCAAGGCGGCGCTGAACGCGATGCTGAACAAGACCGACCGGAATGACGCCAAAGGCATCGCGCAGATGATGCGGACCGGCTGGTTCCGCGCGGTTCACGTCAAGTCGGAGGCCGCGCAAACGCTGCGGGCGTTGCTCGTGGGACGCAAGGCGATGCTCGGCAAAGTGCTGGACATGGAGAACATGATCCGCGGCCTGGTGCGCCCGTTCGGCCTCAAGGTCGGCGAGATCTCGGTCGGCCGCTTTGATGCACGGGTGCGCGAGATTCTGACCGGGAAGAAGGAATTGGAAGCGATCGTCACGCCGCTGCTGGAGGCTCGAGCTGTGATGCGACAGCAGCTCGCAAAACTGCAGCGCCTGGTGCTGGTTGCGGCACGCGGCGACGCGGCCGTGCGACGGATGATGACGGTGCCGGGCGTCGGCGCGCTGGTGGCGCTGACGTTCCGCGCCACCGTGGATGATCCGGCGCGGTTCAAGAAGTCGAGCAATGTCGGCGCGCATTTCGGCCTGACGCCGCGGCGTTACCAATCCGGGCAAACGGACCGCATTGGCAGCATCTCCAAATGCGGTGACGAGCTGACGCGAGCCATGCTGTACGAGGCGGCGATCGCGATCCTCACGCGGATCCCGAAGAACTTTAAGCTGCGGCTGTGGGGGCTGCGGCTGGCCAGGAAGAAGGGTCTGAAGCGCGCAGCGACGGCGGTGGCACGCGCGCTCGCCGTGCTGCTGCACAAGATCTGGATCGATGGCACGACCTTCCGGTTTGGCGCCGGCATGAAGCGCGGTCGGGTCGCTACGGCTCGTTAAGGGCCTCCGCGGACCGGCCGCGCCGGTCGTCGCTACCACCTTCCGCCATGGCGGAGCGGCGTCTCCCGAGGAGACGGGGATGTGGGTGAGATCGCAACTTAACTTGCCGGCGGCTTCATGCCGATCTTTGAGGCCATCAAGCACGGCGCTGGTTAGCCTGACCGCCCATTCTCCAGATTCCGGCATGTGGTGGCCTTGGTGCCAACCACGGACGTTAGCGAGTTCTCCTCGACGAGCGAGCTGTCGCAGGGTGAAGCAACGATCGTAACGCGACAAGGTCGATGACGAGATCCGCGCCTTGCAGCGGGCGATCGCTTGCGCGCGCGTGCGTTCGAGAAAAGAATCGCATTGCAGGAAGGCGTTGCGCGTGAGAGAGTAAGCGCATGAGGCATCCCTGCTGCAGCGGCGCGCGAGTTGTTCACAACGCACTGATTCACAACAAGAAGTTAGTGTCAGTACGTTAGTAAAGTTACGGCTGCGGCAAGTCGTTGAGTGCCAAGGCGTTTCATCCGATTTTGGTCCCTGATAACACGAGGTTCGGGTCCCTGTTGGCACGTCGGTTGTAGTCCTCGATAGCACGAACTGATTCACAGGTTTTCCCCACGGTGACCATTCAGAGCGCGCTTGCGCAGACGCGCCGCGATGGGATCGGCAGCAATCGGCGCAAAGGCCAGACGCTCGTCGCCGCGCAAGCCGCGCTCAATGACGAGTTGGTAGCCCGGCAACGTTTGACGACGGACAATCTCGCGCAGGTCGTAAGCAAAATGTTTGAGGGGCGAGAGGCTGCCGGATTTTGCATGGAGATGAACAAAGTCGAAGCTCCAGCCACCCTTCTGTCTGCCGCCGTGCTTGCGAACAATGCGATAAAGCCAGCGTTCCAACCCGCCCGTGAGGTCGAAATACGCCCGGTCGATGGTGAGCACGAGCGCGTCGTCCAGCACACCGGCATAGAACCAGTCCGGCAGGATCAGCTCCAATC
The DNA here is from genome assembly GCF_001693385.1 of Bradyrhizobium icense. Lineage (NCBI taxonomy): Bacteria > Pseudomonadati > Pseudomonadota > Alphaproteobacteria > Hyphomicrobiales > Nitrobacteraceae > Bradyrhizobium > Bradyrhizobium icense. Next base: position 2,588,400 of record NZ_CP016428.1, on the reverse strand, counting down.
CGCGGGGCCGGCCGTGGGCGTCGGCCGTCTCTTTCCATTCATTGATCCAGGAGAAGCGGTGCCGCCGCCGATCGGTCGATTGACGGATCGACGTCATAACCGTGGTCGATTGCAGCCGGTCGAGTGCGGCCTTGAGACGGTCGTAGTCCCGAACGCTGGTGCCGCGACCAACGAAGGTCAGAATCTCATACGGCGTTGCCGCCATCAGGCGCGAGGTCTTCAATCCGCCGTCGCGGGCCTCGACAATCTGCGACGCCGCCCAGATCAAGACGTCGGCGTCCCAGATGGTCGCCATGCCATGCTCGGGCACGGCTTCAACGCGAATGGCAATCTTGCCGGCGCGGAAGTCGATGGGAGCGACTCGTCTGGATTTGGCGAGCGAGAAGAACGGATAGGCCATCAAATCCTGCGCATCGCGTGGCGCGAGATCGCCAGACAGCGCCCGGAAGAGACTTAGCTGTTCCCGTTCAGAGACGTGTCTGCGTCGCATCGAGATAATCCCCCTAGCGACGTTCAGCGACGCGGCCGGCCGGCATACGGTATGGGCGTTTGCCGCTTAGCCGGCAGCACGGTACCTGCGCCTGGATCAGAGGTCGAAGTCTTGGCGCCGCGATCGGCCCAGGCTTTCAGGTCTTCCAGCGCATAGACGACGCGTCCGCCGAGCTTCCGATAGGCGGGACCCGTGCCGTAGGTTCGGTGCTTTTCCAGGGTCCGGCCGGACAGACTGAGAAATCGAGCAGCTTCTGGCGTCCGCAGATATCGCTGCGGGAAGCCGGCGTTCGGATCGGGCATTGGCGTGGCTCCGTGATCGTTTCGAGCGCGACCGCGTTGGGTCGTGCGTCGACGGTCACGATGGCGGAGTAGAACGGCCTAGGGGGATGCCGAAGATGCGGGGACGATTTTCGGCACCCCTGCCCTATTCCTTGCGGGATGGTGGACGAAGCAAGGCGCGATAGCCGCCACGCACCAAGGCTAAGCCGGCCTGCACCAAGCGGATGGTGCGGCTGCGCAATTCGTGCGTCTTCCAGGCGAGTTCGGGGATGCGTTTTCGGCCGAACAGCACCTCGGCGATCACGCGATAGGAAGCGCCATCTATGTGACCATCGAGCGCTCGTAGCGCCAAGGCCAGTCGTTCGCGCCGCTGCGCCGAAAGCTGATGGAAGGGAGGTCCAGGCGGACGACCATTGATCGCGCGCCATAGCCGATGTGAGGCATGCGCCCGTATCTCAAAATCAGGATCGAGCGGCAGTTCGGCTGCATAAGAGACACCCGGCTGCGGCGCCTCTTTCAGCCACAGATGATGTTGCGCTCCACGAATGCGCAACACGGCATGCCAGCCGTCCGATGCCTGTTTGATGCTGCTTGATTCAAGCTCGGCAAGCGGTAGCATCGCGCCGGCGCCTTGCGAGAGACACACGTTACGGACGATCGGCAGTACCGTGGGCAAGGCCTCGGGTGCCCAGAAGATCGTTTGTTCGTAGAAGGACCCCTGCGGGTCATGAGCGAAAGCAGACGCCCCATCTCCTTCGGAATTCGGAAGTCACCTGCCCGCCCTTCGGTCGAGCGTTCCGGTACGCCATTCGATAATTCGTACTCCGTCGGAGTGACTCCCAAGCGAAATCCTCCATCTCCCCAGATTTGATGGCGTTCTGATATGTCTCCGGTGAGCGCCAGTCGATGTCAGACACTGCTCTGCCCCTACCGTAGAACGACTACGCCCTATCTCTATGAATCCCGAAGTCATCGGGGAAGTCAGCAATTATGCATTGCGTGATGCATGCAGGCGATCACGCGCTAGCGGGAGAAATCTGTCCTCGATTACACATTACTGGCGGCAGATTCTTGCTATTTGATCGCTCCGCCGCGAAGCAAATCGCGATAGCCGTGGTCTGCCATCCACTTTGCACGCGCCAAGTGACTATCAAATGCATTGCGAGCGCGCGACGGTTCGCGATCCGGGTCGATATGCAACACAATCCGAGCAACATCCTTCCACCCGGCGCCGTCGGCCTCGGCATCGAGAAGGCGCCAATACGTCACCAGATGCTGTTCATCGTAGCTCGTGAGCACCGGATCATCCGGAGCTGCGTCGGCGACATCAGGATCGAGGGGCGGTTTCTGCATCGTACCCACATTAGAACGCCAAGAGCGGCTATGCCACGGTTCCGTCGCAATCCAGAGCCCCGTCCTTAATTGCTGGATTTTCTTTCAAGGCTCGTTCGCTATATCGGCGACCAATCGACCAAACCTCATTGCGTTGCCGCAGATGATAGCATCCGCGGAGACGAATAGGAACGATCGTTCCTAGAACGATCATTCCGGTTCGGGTTCCCATGCCGCAATGGATCTCAAAGAGATCATGGCTGTGAACCTGCGTCGAAAACGCCACGATCTAGAAATGACGCAAGAGGAGTTGGCCGAGCGCGCAGGCCTGAGCGCCCGTTATGTCGGCGCCATCGAGCGCGGCGATGTATCAGCAAGCGTCACCGTGCTCGGACAAATTGCTGAAGCATTGGGGATCGAACCGGGAGACCTCCTCAAGAGGTCTGCGCGGCTTAGCAAATCGTAAGCCGCCTCAGGCTAGCTACGAAGCGCCCCGCCCGGAGGACCGGGCGGGGCTTGGTGGATGATTCCTACTCGCCGTTCTTGCGCGGCCGCGACCAGAGGAGCGTGTAGCCTTCGCCGCCTTCGTCGTCGAACAGGTTCGCGTAGATCGGCGCGTTGAACGAAGGGTCGTCGAGCTTGAGCGAGAGGTAATCGCGGCCCTCTTCGGAGCGCTTCGACCAGGCTGCCCCGATCTCTGCCCGGCCCACGTAGATGCGGTGGCTGGGAGCGTTGTCGTTGGAGCGGCTGGTCTCGGCGACGATGCGGACACCCTTGGCCTGCAGGCTCAGGGTGACGATCTCGCCCTGAAAATCGTTGCCGACCTTCTTGAAAGAACCGATGTTAGCCATGTCACTTCTCCTGTTTGTGTTTCGAACCCGCGACCACCGCGGCCTCGATGGCGATGGACAGGCCGAGGACGATCGGCGACGCACCCGCTTGCGGGCCGGAGCGCAGCGGAGGACGCTGTCGTAGAGACTTTCTTGCCTCGCGAGGAATGGGCGTAGCCCAGGGGAAGAAAGTCTCAAGCGACGGCGTTGCGCCTCAGACGATCGAGGCGCAGCCGGTCTTCGGCCAGATCAAGCCATCAAAGAGGCCACGCGCGTCCGCGTGCTGAACCGCGATCTCGGGAGAAAACTTGGCTAATCTCGGTTTGAACGCGCAAGAAGTCGGAATGGCTCGGCGTAGAGAAAGAAACGTCGTGCAGGAAACGGCGGGATAGTCATCCGACGAACAGCCGCGACTATCGAAGGCACATCACCATTGCATCTATGTAGGCCGGTAAGAGGTGGCGCAGCCTGCTGTAAGCTCCGTACGGAGGCACGCCTATTTTTCGCTCGAGCTCGACGACCTTTCGTTCAACGCGTCGATTTTCGCCAACTGATCGAGGAGCAGGTGGCGAGGACTATCCGTCACGCGTAGCGGCCGAAAGAACCGCCTGAGGAGGTGCACCTCGCACGACCCCGCCTGAGTCCAATGGGCGGGGCTCCGCGAAAACAGCCAATCGTGTCCAGGCCGTACCGCCAATGAAAACCGCGCCGAGGCAAGCGAAGATCTCACGCCAGGCCAGCGAAGGCATCCCGAGCTGCGACATCGCGAAGACTACATGATAGCCAGCAATCGCAGCTGGGACGGCGAAGGCGGCCGCTATGGCTGCACGCAAGATCGGAAACCGGGCGATCGCGAAGGCGGTCCGACCAATCGCCAGCGTCACGCCGCCGGCAACAATACCGACGAGCGGCGCACCGAGGGTGCCATCCCCGCTATGAAATGCGGCCATGCCGGCGCTGACGGCGATAAAAAACGGCAAAGCGTACACGGCCAGAGCAAAAATCAGCCAGCAGAACAAGCCGATGCCGACGGTGTTGAGGACAAGTCCAAGGGCGAGCATGGTGGTGGCTCCATATGCAAAGGCATAACGGTCGCGCCTTCCACCACCACCGCGGCGCATCTTTGGACATATTGTCGAAACGAGGCGGAGTTGCGGCGATGCAACTCCGCCTGGGTGGTGACGGCGTTAGTACGGCGCTTATGCAGCGCCGAACTTCCAAACAGTGATGCCCAGCCGCTTCGCCTTGTCGGCAAGGTTGTCCTGGATTCCGGTGCCCGGGAAATGCATGACACCGATCGGCAGGAGCTCGAGCATGGCGTCGTTGCGCTTGAACGGTGCTGCCTTGGCGTGCTTGGCCCAATCTGGCTTGAAGGCGATCTGTGGGACCTTCCGGGTGGTCGCCCACTTGGAGGCGATCAGTTCAGCGCCCTTTGGCGACCCACCGTGAATCAGGACCATGTCGGGATGCTTGGCGTGCACCTTGTCGAGACGATCCCAAATCAGATTGTGGTCGTTGAAGTCAAGGCCGCCAGTGAGTGCGATCTTGGGCCCAGGTGGCAACAAGACCTCGGTCTCGGCTCGGCGCTTGGCCGCGATGAAGTCTCGGGAATCGATCATTGCCGCCGTAAGCGCGCGGTGGTTGACCAGTGATCCAGATCGGGGACGCCAGTGTGAACCAGTGTGGAGCTCAAAGTGCTCGATGGCCTGATCGCGGAAAAGCTGCAGACAGTTGCGCCGCTCGATCAGTGTGATGCCTTCGGCCGTCAGGCGCTCAAGTTCGACCGACCGTACTTCCGAGCCGTTCTGCTCGCGCTGGCTCTTGCGTTGAGCCTGCTCGTTGTCATCGAGATGGCGATCAATTCGGTCTGCGGCGCGGTGGAAGAGACTAACGGTTGACCAGAGCAGATCCCCAAGGTCCGGTTCAAGCCGCGTGTCGCTCAGAGTAGCGACCAAGGCGTCAAAGATATCGGCGACAGCGCCTGCGATCATCTTGCCCTCGGGGAGCGGTCTCGGATCCGGCTCATCGTCGAATGGGCGGTAGCCAAAGAGCTGCAATTCGCTAAGGACGTCGTCGGTCGGAGAGGTGCCGTGCGGCGGTTCGATGTCGTCATGGTCGGTCATGGAAGAGGTCCTTTGCCGGATCGGCCGCGCCCATCGCGGCCTTCGTGGCGATCACTCAGGCGGCGAGCGGAACGGCCAGAACCCGAAAGCGGAGCGGAGGGCCGCAGCGCCAGCGGAGGATGGCGAAGGCCGGCTATTTTGCTTCGCGATGCAAAGGCCCGAAGGGCCGGCGGAAAATAGCCGGACGCAGCCATTGCCGGCCCGGGCCGCTTGCCGTCCGATCGCCCTCTAGAAGGCCGAGGTCGCGGCTCTCCGGCATTGGGACCGCGACGACCGAGCCGTCGACGTCGAGGGAAGCCAAACCTATGCGACAACGGTCGACAGGAGCAGGAAGCGGGCGACATCCTCTGGCAGGAGTTGCATCCGCAGCGCCGCGCGGAGGGCATCGAGGCCGAAGATGTGCAGATCTTCGTTAAAGTCACCAAGGCGGGGTGACAACGTGATCGCTTCAATACCGGCGGCTTCTGCGCGCTGCGTCAGGATTGCCCGGACCGCATCTCCAGCAGCATCGGCGTCGCAGGCGATATAGAGCCGGCGCAAGCTCGACGACAGAAGCATGGCCGAGAGGTGATTGGCCGAAAGCGCAGCGGCCATCGGCAAGGTCGGAAGAACACAGCGCAGCGATAGCATGGTCTCAATGCCTTCGCCGGCGACAAGCACGTCGTCATCGGCTCCTCCGAAGCGAACTGCGTTACCGAGCAGGTCGCCCATGGCTCGTCGCGGCGTGTCGATCGGGGCTTTGCCGAGCCGAACGCGATCAAAGCCGTCCGGATCGAGCCAGGTGCGGTGCACGCCGGTGATCCCGCCATCGAGATCCGTGACACCAGCGATCATCGCCGGCCAGGTCTCGGTCGGCAGGTGCTCGTCAGGCCGGTAGTAGCAGCGCGGATGGAAGCGCAGGCTGCCACCATGGTGCACGTGGGCGATTCCGCGACGCTGCAAATAGGTCTCAACGACTGTACCCTCAATCGGGCCTGAGATCGCAAACAGCCGTCTTGCGGCCTCTTGTGAGCCGGCCGCTGCCGCGGGGCGAGCCGGCTTTGAGACGCGCTCCGGGTCAGCGCGGGGCAGCTTGAGAAAGCGTCTTGCCTCCTCGGCGACGGCGTGGAAGTCACGAAGGCCAAGGCTATCCCTGACGATGTCGAGGAGATCGCCGTGCTCGCCGGTCGCGGCATCGGTCCACTTGCCCGCACGTCCCTTTGGCGAGTCCTGGAGCCGCACGAACATCGAGCGGCCCGGGGTGTTGTGGACATCACCAACCAGCCAGTACCGCCCCTGGCGCTTGCCGTTGGAGAGATAATAACGGCACACCGCTTCGGCCTCGCGCGCGAGGCGGTGTGCCAGTTCGGAGGCGTCCCGGGCCATCACGCGGCCTCCCGTTCGGTGATGCGCTCGATTGCATAGCGGTCGAGCACCTTCGCCAAGACTTCGATGCCATCAGCGTCAGTTGGCACGAACATGCGCAGCTTCCAGGAGATGATCTCCCCGAACAGGCCGTAAGCGCGCAGCCGGTCGCGCATCGCGTCGTTGAATCCGGAAAGTTCGATGCGGTATGCGCCCATCACTCGGACACGGCGGAGCTGGAGGCCTTCGGCGAGGTCGATGACCGTCCGGCCTTCCATCAGTGCGATAAAGGCGGCGTCAGTAGTGAGCTTGGGCGCGTCGGCGGCAAGGGCATTGGCGGCCCAGGCTGCCGAGACCTTGCGACCAATGACGCGCTCGCCGGCATCGGTCTGCAGCCGATAGACCTGCGTCGACTCGTTCGGCAGCCGCTTCCAGATCGGCAGCAGTAATCCCGCCACAACGTGGATCGTGTGTTCGGTGAACTCGGGGACCTCGGCAAGCTCGGCCAGCCAGGCCCCAGTGAAACGATCACGGTCGGCTTCAACCCAATGGCTTTCCGCCATCATCTTCAAGGAGACGCTGTGCTGCTCCATCGGTCGTATCAGCCGGACGCGCTTCTCGATCTCACCGTCGTCGAGCATGAAGCTCGGGACCGGGACCTGCACGGCTGCACGCCCGGAGCGCTCATTGATCAGGAGCACGGCCCGATGATCGGAAAGACGACCAAGAGCATCATCCAGGCTCACAGGACGATTGCGCTGGCGCTGAGTAATCGTGAGAAGCCGCGTCTCGGCGCCGGTTGCCGGATGAACATAGATTGCCCGCCGGTCGGTGACGACAAAACTCTCGGCGCGGAGGGTTTCCAGTCCGGCGTCATAGGTGCCTGACGCGACGGCGCCCTCGATGCGAGCGGACAATAGCTGCTCGAAGACGGTGAACAGGATATTCTGCAGGTCGATGGTGAGGGCGAGCAGCCTGTTCAGGAAGGTCGTGATCGGCGGCAGTTCATCCTTGAGTCCGTTGGTATCGGTGAGCTTCAAGCCGGTTGCGTCCTCAAACCTCTCGAGCGAGCAGCCCTCGACCTTGCCGCGCACGAGCAGCAGGTAAAGTTGACGCAATGCATCGCGGCCATATTGGCTTTCGAGGTTGTCCTCGGGCCGGAACAAGCCCTGCCCTCCGGTCTGGCGCTGACCTCGCGTGATGGCGCCCAATGTGTCGAGCCGGCGCGCGATCGTGGAGAGGAAGCGCTTCTCTGCCTTGACGTCTGTTGCGATCGGCCGAAACAGCGGCGGCTGCACCTGGTTGGTCCGGTTCGTGCGGCCGAGCCCCTGGATCGCGGCGTCGGCCTTCCAGCCGGGCTCAAGCAGATAATGGACCCGCAAGCGGCGATTCCGTGCCGACAGCTCGGCATGGTAGCTCCTGCCCGTGCCGCCCGCGTCGGAGAACACGAGGATGCGCTTGACGTCGTCCATGAACGCCGCGGTCTCGGCGAGGTTTGCCGATGCCGCGCGGTTTTCAACAATCAGACGATCACATTTGCGGATGACGCGGCGCGAGCGACCAGTGACCTCGGCGACCATGTCCGTTCCAAATCGCTGAACGATCTGATCGAGCGCACCGGGCACCGGCGACAATGACGCGAGCTTCTCGATGAGGCGGTCGCGGCGTGCGACGGCTTCGCGGCTTTCGACCGGCTGGCCATCGCGGTAGACGGGCCGGGAGCAGAGGTTGCCCTCCGAGTCGGTAAAGGGTTCATAGAGCTGAACCGGGAAGGAATGGGCGAGATAGTCGAGGACATATTCGCGAGGAGTGATGTCGACCTGGACGTCTCCCCACTCCTCGGTCGGGATGTCGGCGAGTCGGCGCTCCATGAGAGCCTCGCCCGTCGAGACGATCTGGATGACGGCGGCGTGTCCAGCGTCAAGATCGCGCTCGATCGAGCGGATCAGCGATGGCGTTTTCATCGAGGTCAAGAGGTGGCCGAAGAAGCGCTGTTTGGCGCTTTCGAAGGCAGATCTGGCCGCGGACTTTGCCTGTCCATTCAGCGTACCGGTCTCGCCTGTGATGTTGGCGGCGCGCATCGCCGCCTCGAGGTTGTTATGGATGATGCCAAACGCGCCGGCATAGGCATCGTAGATGCGGACCTGCTCGGGCGCGAGCTGGTGCTCGACCAGCTCATACTCGACGCCCTCGTAGGACAGCGAGCGAGCGGCATAGAGACCGAGCGCCTTGAGGTCGCGCGCCAGCACTTCCATCGCCGCAACCCCACCCTCCTCGATCGCCTCGACAAACTCGGCCCGGGTCGCGAATGGAAAATCATCGCCGCCCCATAGTCCCAGCCGCTGGGCGTAAGCCAGATTTTGGACCGTGGTGGCACCCGTTGCGGAGACGTAGACCACGCGGGCATTCGGCAAAGCATGCTGGAGCCTGAGGCCCGCACGCCCCTGCTGAGAGGCCGCCAGGTCACCGCGTTCGCCTTTGCCGCCAACCGCATTCTGCATGGCGTGGCTCTCGTCGAAGACAATCACTCCGTCGAAACCTGCCCCAGCCTCCGAGCCGGGGTCGGAGCCCAACCATTCGACGATCTGCCGCACGCGCGAAAGCTTCTCGCCGCGTTCGTCGGTGCGCAGCGTGGCGTAGGTGGTAAACAGGACGCCTTCCGCGAGCCGGATTGACGTGCCCTGCCGGAAACGTGAAAGCGGCGTAACGAGCAGTCGCTCCATACCAAGCGAAAACCAATCGCGTTGTGCATCTTCGATCAGCTTGTCGGACTTGCTGATCCAGACCGCGCGGCGGCGACCTTTCAGCCAGTTGTCGAGCAGGATGCCGGCGACCTGCCGTCCCTTGCCAGCGCCAGTGCCATCGCCGAGGAACCAACCCCGGCGAAAACGGACGGCATTTTCCGCGTCGTCAGGCGCTGCTGCCACGACGTCAAAAGTCGTGTCGACCGTCCAGGCGCCTGCGAGAAATGCGGAATGTGCCTCGCCGGCGTAGATGACGCTTTCGATCTGGGCGTCCGAGAGGATGCCATCCGCGACGACATTGGCCGGCAAATGCGGCCGATAGGACGGCTTCGGCGGTGCGACAGAAGCCATCGCGGCGGACTGCACGAGCTTGGTGGGATGCGGTTGCGCGCCTGGAATGCGGATCGACTGAAGTGTGTAGGCTTCATAGAGCGAATCGGTGATGTTGGTGCCATCCGTGGGCGTCCAATCCGCCGACTCGTAGGCGACTTCGGTCGCCACGGCATCAATTGTCGGTACCGCTGCAGCCGGCTGGCGGCGCGCGACGTAGGCACGGACTGTTCGAGATGTGGCAGGGCTGGCAATTGGCGGCACCACGCCAGCCACGGTGCCGGCAATTGGCCGACGTGGCGGCACGTACTGTAGAACCCAGCCGAGCAAAGTCGGTAGGTCGGGCGCAATGCCGGGCGATGCTGGAAACGACGCGATTTTGTCAGCCGGTACTCGATCGATAACGGTCAGACGGGTGTCGATGTTGGTGCCGTGCTTGGCATAGACGGCACCGTCGATTGCCGCCGAGAATACGACACGTCCCTGTTCCTGCAGCCGCTTGAAGGAATTGGTCCACGCAGGATTGTCAGGCGCGACGTTCGCGCCGGTAATGGTGACCAGCCGTCCGCCTTCCGGAAGGCGGGCCAGGGCGGATCCGACGTGCCGCAATGCCGCATCTGCCATCTGTCGATCGACATGAACCGCTGCCGAGAATGGCGGGTTCATCAGCACGACGCTCGGCACAATGCTGGCATCGAGGTGGTCGTTGATGTGAGCGGCGTCATACTGCGTCGCCGAGACGGCGGGAAAGAGGTCGCTAAGAATGCCGGCACGGCTCTCGGCGAACTCATTGAGGACAAGGGAGGCGCCATCTAGTTCGGCAATGATGGCGAGAAGGCCGGTGCCAGCCGAAGGTTCGAGAACGACGTCTGCAGGCGTGATCGCGGCCGCCCGGCTCGCGACAAATGCCAGCCCGATCGGTGTCGAGAATTGCTGGAGGGATTCACTTTCAAGGGATCGGCGTGTCTGAGTCGGAAGGAGACTGGCGATCCTCATCAGCATCGACAGCATGGCGGCTGGCGACGTCGCCTTGGCGCGCATGGCGGCGCCATACCGCCGCAGGAACAGGACGGTGGCGGCTTCGCAGGCGTCGTAGGCCGTCTTCCAGTTCCAGGCGCCGGTCGCATCGGAGGCGCCGAAGGTAGCCTCCATGGCGCTGCGGAGGACAGCGGCATCGATCCGACGACTGCGCTCGAGATCGGTCAAAAGCTGTCGCGCAGCCCTAACGACAGAAGATGCGACAACGGCGGTGGCACGGATCGAGAGCGGCGCAACGGCGCCGCCAGCAAGAGATTCAGTCATGGGAGAGTTTCTCGGGAGAGCGGAAAATGGGCTGAACCGCGCGGCGCTCTCCTTCGGACCGCTGCGATTCAAACCCTTCCCGGCCCGCCTCTACCTCTCAGCCGTCGCCAATAAAAAGGGGACCGGCGCTCTGCACCGGTCCCCAAAACCGCGGACAGCCGGAGCCGTCCCGCACCGTGACGTCACTCAGCCGCGTCGAGCTGTTGCGGATCGTCGTCGCTGGCGTTCTCCCGATCCTCGTCGTCGGCGAGGAATTCTGGCAGAGAGCCCGCTTCACTCTCCTCTTCCGCTGGCGACGCGGCGGGATCAACGAGACGCAGCGGCTCCGGCAACCAGCCCGAACCATCGAGAAGGCGCTCGGCCTCCTTGGCCATATCCGCCTTCTTCAGGTGATCGATCAGTTGCGAGGACGACTCGCCTCTTGCTTCCCGAACCGCCTCCAGAATGCGAGGTTTGGTGACGCGGCCGAGATAGTTGTCGATGGTGGGTCTCCAGCCGGCCTGGATCATGTCGAGGCCGACAGCGCGGGCCAGCACGTTGGCTTGGTCGAGCCGCGTGCGGACGCCATGAGCGGAGACGCGGCCCTGATTGTAGCGGTTCGCTGGCTCAAAGAGGGCGTTGACCGCAAATGACGCACAGTGAGCGAACAAAGACGCCTGCGCACCGCCATCGAGCGCAGTGAGTGCACCCCAGAGAGCCTTTTCGTCCTTCGGCAGGCGTGCTTTCCAGGATTCATGCCGCGCCTCGACGGCCTTCGCGGACGCGCTTTCCCTTAAGCCAGGGGCTTGAGCGGGAAAGGTCGGCGTGTGAAGACCGATCTCAAGACAACTGCCTGACGAAGCGAACCGGTAAAAGGCCGTCAGCACGAAGTTGTGCAACACTGCCTGGAACGCGATCGCAGGATTTTCTGCCAGCGCGTCCCGCAACGCCAGCGTACGATGCGCCGTCAGCTCTGTGATCAGCCGATCCGGTAGAGGCTTGGCCGCGTCGTCATCATCTTCTTCGGCATCAGCGGCGCCACTGGCGACCGCGATCACCGTGCGCTGAACGCAAGCACCAGCCCCCTGCTGCTCGGTCGACAACGGATCGGCATCCTGCCCGACATCAGGAACAATTGCCGGCACATCGTCCTCTGCCCGGACGTAACCACGGTCCACGGAAAGGCGTCCCTCGGAATCGATGCTGATGAAGACACCAGCTCGAGCGATCTCCGTCGGATCGTAGAGCATCGGCCGGTCTTCGAACGCGGTCAGTACCGCCTCGATTTCGCCGAGGCGATGATCGACATCGTCGGGCAATTCGTCGGCGTCCTGGTAATCGGATTCAAGCTTGGCCTGCTCGGCGTTGAGGGCGTCGATGGTGGCCTGCTCCTGAGGGGAGGGATCGACAGGTTTGCCCTCGATTTCGCGCAGGCCCCTGGTGTGATCGAAGGGGAAGTCTACGGCCACCGAGATCCATTTCCAGCCCTCCTTGGCGATCGTTTCGGCCCCGACTTTGAGCTTTTCCGTGACGAGACGATCAAGCAGCGGCACATCCTGCAACCATCCGCCGTCGTCATGCGCGAACAGATCCCGCATCACGGCGCCGCCGGCCTGCTCGTAGGCATCCAGTCCGATGAACTGGGCGCGACGGTCGGAAGCGCGCACGGTGTCCTCCGTCAGCATCCTCCGGATGTGATATGGCTCGTCGTTGCCGGATCTGTTGACGTTGTCCCAGACCTGCTCCTGGCGCGCCTGGTCGGCTGTGACCGAGAAGGCCATCAACTGTTCGAGTGTCATACCGTCGTCGGCATAGACGTCGTGCAACTTCGGCGAGACTGACGCCAGACGAAGTCGCTGCTTGACGATCGCCGGCGAGACGAAGTGCCGCGCGGCGATATCCTCTTCGCTCATGCCGCCGTCATGCAGCAGCTTGAACGTGCGGAACTGATCGAGCGGATGCAGTCCGACCCGCTCGTCGTTCTCGGCGAGGGAATCGTCCTCAGCGAGGCCACTATCCCTGATAACGCAGGGGACAGGTTGCGTCTTTGCCATACGCTTCTGCTTGACCAGCAATTCGAGCGCGCGGTAGCGGCGTCCGCCGGCGGGCACCTCGAACATACCGGTCTCCTGGCCGTCGGCATCGACTACGGCACGAACGCTCAGGCTTTGTAGCAGCGTGCGCTGAGCGATGCTTTCTGCCAATTGCTCGATCGAGACACCGGCTTTCACGCGGCGGACGTTGGACTGGCTGAGCACCAGTTTGTTGAAGGGAATATCGCGGGAGGGACTGAGTTTGATTTTCTGAACGCTTGCCATGTCGGATTCTCCAGGACGGGCGGCCGAAAGACTCTCTCCCGACCTCCTACCCGTCACAGACAGGCTGCGCGCCTCTCACTCTCTGACGCGCAGCACCAACTGAGGACTTAGACGGGCACGGCGCGCGGATCCGTCATGCAGCTTCCTCGCTGCTCCCAAAGACGGAGTGGATCGCAGGCGGCAGAAAGCCGAGCAGGAAATCGGCTGCCTTAGATGCCGCACTCGCCGCACGGACGACGGCGCGATTATCCTCGCGCAGCACCTCCAGCCAGGAACCGATGTAGTCAGCGTGGCGCACGGTCGGCACGATACCGAGCGAGGCACAAACGAAGGCACCTGCCATTTCGGCGACCAGTTCTTCGCGCGCGTATGATTTTGAGCCGAATGAACCGGAGTGGTCGCGGTTGAGGCGGGATGCCTGGCCGGTCCAATGACCGAGCTCATGGAAGGCGGTTCGGTGCCAGTTGATCGGCTCGAAATAGGCAGCCGGCGGCGGCACCTGTACGAAATCGCGCGCCATATTGTAGTAGGCGTGCGCACCGCCGATGCGGAAATCCGCGCCGGTCGCCGCGATCAACGCCTCGGCTCGCGGTTCAATCTGGCCTGGTGGCGGCGGCACCACCAAAGCCGCGACATCGTCGGGCAAGCCATCGCATTGATCCGTGTTGAAGACGGTAAAGCGCTTGAGAAACGGGATGGCACCCGGCTCCTCTCCTGCCTCCGCGGCGCGCCGACGTTCGTCGTCTGGTGTGAAGCGATCGGCATAGACGACGGTCGTTCCCCGCTCGCCCTTTCTGACGTGGCCGCCGAGCCCGAGTGCCTGGCGGAAGGTAAGCCAGCTCTGGCCGGAAAAGCCGTGCTCGATAACGGCACCCCACAGGATCAGCACGTTAATCCCGGAATATCCGCGCTGCGTCGACGCGTTACGCGGCATCGCGAGCGGCGCCTTGATCGCCGCCGTCCCCCAGGGCTGAACCCACGGAATACGGCCGACCTCCAGCTCTGCTATGATCTTGTCGGTGATTTCGGTGTAAAGGCTCGTTCGGTCGTTGCCGGCACGAACTCGGGCGGTATGTCCAGACATCGCGGTTCTCCGCGACGGGCGCCGGAGGCCTCTCCTCCGATCTTCAACCCGTCGCGTCGAACCCGGCCCGCACTCTCACTCTCCACGACGGTGACGGGCAAACGGACTGCGCATTCGCCGTAAATGGCGGCCACCCTGGCTGGAGATCAGGCGCGCGGTGCAAACGCCGAGCGATGTCAACCTCGCGGCGATGAAGCCTCCGCCAACCACCTTCGTGCACCATCTCGCCAGCCGGCTGCGCTGCCGCAAATACGCCAAGGCGGGCCGATGTCCCACGACGATCCTGATAGGATTCGCTTGGCAGCCACGCCACCCTCGAACCGAAGACGGAGCACACCGTTGGCACGCGGAGTTGCCATACGACTGGTCAGCGCCGTCCCTTCGACGCCGAAGCGCAGCGGAGGCAAGAGAGAAGGCAGCCGACGAAGGGGCAGTGATAGCGACGCGGGCATGAAATGCCCGCGGGCACCGAGGCGACTGCAGTCGCGAGACCGGTTAACAAGGCACCCGCGTTCGGGGCAGTGATAGCGGCGCCGGCATGCAACGCCGGCGGCCCCTAACGCGAGTGCCTCCGGCGAGCGACACGGTACCCGCGCAAGGGATCAAAGCCGGACGGGCCGAGACGCGTCAGCGGCTCGGTTCACGCGAGCCCGGTGCGGCGGACGCCGCATGCGCACAAGCTGAGAATCCGCTTAGACTTGAGTCAGAAGATCTAAATTTCCTCGCGCGCCCTCGCCCGCGCGTCATAGATCCTGATCTGAAGCATGGGAAAACGCTTCTTCAGCTCTTCTCCACCTGCCCTTGCGCCCTCTCTGGTTGCAAATTCGGCTTTGAGTCGGCCGTCCACTTCAAGCGCGTAACCAGAGGCCGGCAATTCGCGGGTAGCTGCAACCATTTTCTTCCTTTTGTCCAGTTAGGCGGTTCGGATTGATGGGTTAGCGTGAGTCGCCCAAACCACGCCAGAGCCTCCTGCGCGACTGTGGGGATAGACTATCGTTCGCTGTGGATTGACGCCTCGCATTGAAGTTCATCAAGGATGGGCATTCGCGTCGTCCGAACAGTCGGAGGGCTTTCCGTTTGCGCGGATGCAGGCACGATAGAGCCACGGCTCAACGTAGCTGCCTTTCCAGAGTCCGCGGCCGGCGTGCTCGGCGGCGCGCTGAGCGCCATCATATTGGCGTTTCGAGTATTGGGGCCAATCCAGTGCCAAGCCCTTGCGCACAAGCCATTCGCCGAGATCGGTGCCGCCGACCGAACAGGTCGCAACCACCCGGCCATATGGGTCAAGGTTGACGTGCGAGCAGTTAACCGGACGCCGGGCAATGAATGCGTCAAGTTCGGTTGCTGTCTTCGCGCCACAACGATATTGCGAACTGTCCTCGCCGCGGCATAGCTGGCTGCTCTCCGGCGCATCGACCCCCCACAGCCGAATGCGGGTTCCATGAATCTCCAATGTGTCGCCATCAATGACGCTCGCTTGACCAGCCATATCATCGGCCCGCGCGATGCCTGACAGCAGAAGTAGCATCAATACCAATGTTCGGCGCTTGATCATGACGTTGGGTGCCGGTGGGCTATCGCAAATCGCATGGACTGGATTTCGGCCTGTTCCCGAGCGGCCTTACCGATAGCAGATTCTCGGGCCGCTTGCGCCAGGGTGTTCGAGGCCGTCAGTATCGAAACTGAACGGCTGCGCGTCACTTCGGAAAATCCGAAATTTCAATTGACTGGTCAGGCAAATCAGGTTTTATGGGGCACCTGGGATGTTTCCAGGGAGAATGTAATGTCGGACCAGTGTTCCGAGCTCGTCCAGATTTCGAAGCTCAATGGCGATTTCAGGAGACACTACGGCAAGGTATTGGGCGCAATTCTCTATCTGCGTTCCATTAGTGCCGCGCGCGAACGTTCCTGGTTTTGGGCCGGCTTGGTTTCTTTCGCTTGTTCGTTCGTCTTGGCCTGGTTGGCGAGACACGGCTGGCCGATATAAATCTCGCTTTGATGTCCCGAATAAGTTCGCGAACGGTGTCGACGCAAACGGCCTGGTGGCGAGCTAAAAGGCCATCTGACAGCGTCAGGTAAGGGGTCGTAGTGTCTGCTGACGCCAACAATACATAGTCTTGAACCACCTCGTTGGTGTCGTTCAGTCGCAAGTAAACGCACAGCTCGGATCGCTTCTTCCTCAGGTGGGCTCTCCATAGTGCAACGTGGTTTGGAGTTCTCTTCGCCATTTTCCGGACCACCTGAAACGAGATGATCTTTCTGCTTCCGTTCCGTGCCAGCCCCGTACCATCGCCAGTTGGATTCAAGCGAATCCCGAGATCGGTCCTTAACGCCTCCGCAACCTTTGCCGCGAGCTTTGACAGAACCTCGGTCCAGTGATCTCGCACGTCGAACCATCTGCAGTCGCGCGAACCTTCATAGCCGATGAGCTTGTAGGCGTTTCTTATCGAGCCGAAATGCTTGACGTAACATGCGGGAGAGGGAAGTCCCGGCGTGTTTTTGATGATGCTGGAGCTAAGCTTTCCTTTGCGACCGAGCGTGAGACGGAGCCTGCGCAGCATCTGGTCTTCCGGGATTGAGATATACCGCTCGGCCATGATTTTTTGGGCGCGCGCGAAGAGGTCTTGATCAACCACTGGGGCGACCACCGATGAGGTCCGAATCCACAGGTGATCAGGGTTGTTGACCTGCTTCTGTCCAAGGCGCCGGGACGTGCGGTTGTAGACGAGGTTTCCGATATAGTTCTCGTTCTTGAGAATGTAGTGGACCATGAGGTAGGACCAAGGACGCCCATGGTGATTGGGGATATTCGTTCTATTGAGCTGCCGTGCGATTTCAACGTCGGTCTTTCGCTCCATGACGAACTGCTGGAATATCCATCTGACGACGGCCATCTCCTCGTCAGACCCCAGCCGAAGCCGCACACGGTCCGTTTTCAGCGCTTTGTACTCACCCTTCACTAACCGGCCCTTCGAGCGTTGCCCCTCATCGACCATCTCCCTGCCGAGCCCGAACGTGAGCGAGCCACCAACGCGATAGCCAAGGCTCGCGATCCGGCAGTGGCCGGCGTGCACCTTGACGCCAAGCTCTCGACTGAACTCCGCGGCCATGACGCGCTTGATGTTCTTGATGATACTCGACAGAAGACTTCCGTCGTTTTCGAATTGTTCAGCGCAATAGGCGACCTTGACGCCGCTTTGCTTGCAGACAAACTCATAATGCGCGCTTTCATCGACATCCTGGAAGCGTCCCCATCGGCTGACGTCGTAAACAAGAACGTGCTCAAAGTCAGTGTTTCCTGATTGAACATCCTTGATGAGTTCGGCGAGGGCCGGCCGCCGGTTGATCCTCACTCCGCTGCGCCCTTCATCGACATAAGTCCGAACGATAGTAAGGTTCCGTTGCTGCGCGTATGCCGCGATGGCGGCCGCCTGGTTCTGGGTCGAATAGCGCTGAAGATCGGTGGACATTCGAACATATTGCGCCGCGCGAAGCGCCTTCTGGGCTTTTGCCAGTTGGGTATTGCGGCGAATGACGAGCGCATTGACCATGGATCAACGCTCCGGGCGGAAAACGCAATGAGGAACGACCGGTTCCTCTAGGGCCAGGGACAGCTTTGCTCCGCCCGAAGGCGCTGGATGCGCAAATCGCTGTTGGAGAGCAACAGGCTGCTGCGCTCCTCGTGCTTCACCAGAGTATCAATCGTATCGAGCAAGTGACCGCGGTGTCATGGTTATCCACTCACCGGTTGCTTCCAGGTAGTGGCTGCTTAACCTCGCGCCCGTCGCAACGCATCTTCCAGTCGCGTCCTCTCCTTCTCCAACGCGCCTCTTCGGCCTGCGATTTGTCCTCGAGAGCCTCTAGTTCGGCTCGAATGCTTGCTGCTTTCTCTTCATGCTTCCGGCGGGCTGCGTCCAAGACGCCTCGTGCCTTGTCGATGGCGTGCTGCCGTCGCTCGCGCTCCTTCTCCCGGGTGGCTTCTTCCTTCGCGCGTTCGCGCTCGTGGCGATTGTGCTCCTTCTCGAAATCGAGCGCGGCCTTCCGTTCGGCCGCCGGGTCGTTGCCTCGCCTCGGGGGCTTCTGTGCCCTGCGGCCATGCGATTTGCGGCCTGACGTCCTCGAGCCGTGGTCGCCGGCGAGATCGGTAGGCAGTTCGGCGTGCTCCTTGAAGGGCCCGCTGGAACCGACGGAGCGTTTCAGGACGACGCCCGGCGCCGCCATCGTCGCTGCGATAACGTCGGGATCCTCGCTTTGCTTCGCCATGCCTTGGTGAAAAAGATTGCTGTCCGCGCCCCAGGCTTCCAAAGCCGCCTTCATCGAAGGCGCCGCTATCGCCAGGTCGAAAAAGCCTAATGATGTCTCGTAGGTCTTCAGCTTCTTCGCCATGCATGCACTCCGCAGCGGCCGGCTAGATCACGATATGATCGAAATCCATGGCAATCCGGCTATTTGGAAACGCCTTCTTCGCCTCCGCCAATAGGTCCTCATCGGTATAGCGTCCGGAAATGTGAGTCAGGACGAGCTGCTTCACGTCGCACATGGCCGCAAGTGCGGCCGCTTCACCTGCGGTGAGATGTCCGTAGTCGCGCGCAATCGCGGCGTCGCGGTCCAGAAACGTGGCCTCGATGACGAGCACGTCCGCGCCGCGAACCAGCTCGGCCAATCCCTCAGTGGTTTCGGCATCGCCCACGATGACGAGCTTCCTGCGCCGCTCTGGCGGACCGAGGACGCCTTCGGGATCAATTGTCCTACCGTCCGCAAGTGTTGCCGGTCTTCCTTCCGCCAGCTCCTTGCGCAAGGGACCATCCGGCACACCGAGGGCGGCGAGGCGGTCCGGCAAAAGGTGACGGCGAGCCCGACTTTCAAACGAGAAGCCGAAGCTGTCGGTATCGCGGTGGCGAACCGGGAAGCAGGCAATTATGAACTTGCCTCCGTCAATGACCTGACCTGGCGTCAGCGGAACGAGTTCGAGTGGAATGGGTGCCCTTCCCTCGCCCCAGAGCCCGGCGAGCATCCCGACGACGACTTCGAGCGTGGCGGGGCTTGCGTGTATCGTCATGACCTCAGCGCTCTGTCGCAGCCGCAGGGTCGAAAAGAGACCAGGAATGCCAAGCACGTGGTCGAAATGGCCGTGGGTCAACAAGAGCCGATCGAGCCTTCGAAAGCCCGCGCCGCTGCGCAGCAGCTGGCGCTGCGTCCCCTCTCCGCAATCCACCAGAATGCGGTGACTTCCGGCCTCGACGAGGAGTCCAGGATGATTCCGCTCAGCCGACGGAACACTTGCCGATGTCCCCAGGAATGTAAGCGCGAACATCGTAGGCCGGCTTCCCCCTCTTACCGGCATTGGTAGCCGAGAACGCTCACGCGTGGTTTTTGCCGATCATGCGGTATCACAATCAGGCGGACTTGCGCTGCGGCCTGGCTGCCGGTTTCTTCGCCGCCGTCTCCTTCGGCTTTTTGCCGGCGATCGGCATCAACATTTCCTTTTGTCCGGCTGCCGCCTTTCGCGGCTTTTTCACCGGCTTCTTCGTGGCCTTTGTTTCGGCCGCAGCCCCGCCGACGCTTCGTCGCAACGCCTCCATCAGATCGACCACGTTCTCGCCACGCGGTCGCTCCTTTGGCGTGATCGGCTTGCCGGCACGCTTCTGGTTGATGAGATCGATCAGCGCGGTTTCGTACTGATCCTCAAATTTCTCCGGCTCGAAGCGTCCAGACTTCTGGTTCACGATATGCCTGGCGAGATCCAGCATGTCCTTCGTGATCTTAACGTCCTGGATATCGTCGAAATACTCCTGTTCGGAACGAACTTCGTAGGGATACCGCAGGAGCGTCCCGACCAACCCTTTGTCCAGCGGCTCAAGCGCGACGATGTGCTCGCGATTGGTCAACACCACACGGCCGATCGCGACCTTGTTCATCTCGCGGATGGTCTCGCGGATGACCGCGAAGGCATCGTGGCCCACCTTGCCGTCCGGACGCAGATAGTAGGGACGGATCGAGTAACGTGGATCGATCTCGGACTTCTCGACGAACTCGTCGATCTCAATGGTACGTGTGGACTCCAGCGCGAGCTCTTCGAGCTCTTCCTTCGTCACCTCGATGAATTGGTCCTTCTCAAGCTGATAGCCCTTGACGATGTCCTCGTTGGCGACCTCCTCCCCGGTATCCGCGTCGACCTTGAGGTATTTGATGCGGTGACCGGTCTGCCGATTGAGTTGGTTGAACGAGATTTTCTCGGACTCGGAGGTGGCCGGATACAGCGCGACCGGGCAAGTGACCAGGGACAGACGCAGAAAGCCTTTCCAGTTGGCGCGGGGGGCCATGTACGCAGTACTCCGTTTTCGGGGCAGCTCGGATTCAAGACGAAGGAAAGGGGCTGGTTCCGACACTCCTTTCCAGTTTTGCGCCTCTCAATTTGGATCCGCCCCGTCGCAACCAGAAAAATCATTCCCATCCGCCGTTGGTCGGACTCGACATTTGTTCTTGATATGTTCTAATTGTGCCATGAACGATCGACCGGCGGGTTGGCGGATGCCTACCCCGAAACAAATGGAAAAGCTGGCCGCTTCGCTTGGAGGTAAAGCCATAGGGGCGCGCCCTCTTGGCCCCCAAGACGAGATGCCCGACGAATATTGGCAGGCCGTGCTGAATGATGCCTATGTCGGCAACAGACCTTTGGGACAACCGAGCGCTGGGCAGCGCCTCTCCGAAATCCCGCAGCATGTCCTGCGGGTGTCCTGTCGCAGGTGCGAGCGCATTCTCGAAATCCAGAAGGCCGATGCCATCCGCCTGTATGGGCAGCAAGCCAGCAGGAGGGAGGTCGGGCAACGACTGCTAGACAACACCTGTCAGAACCGGACTGGCCGCCATGAGGAAGACGGCTGCTGGCCGGCCTTCGAGCCCATCTGATCATGGCCCGGCTTCGTTCCGGATGACCCCCAAGCATCACCCGACGCCTTTGTCCGGCGGAGACCGCAAGGCCTTGAAGAAGGAGCTCGGCAAAGCGCGGGCGATGACGGGCATTTTGGCCACGCAGTCGGACGAGCTGCGCGCCAAGGGAGACGCACTGATCCGCCAGGCCGATCGGCTCCTGGCTGAAAGCTGGAACGAGCGAATGTGGGCCGACGGAGAACCGGTCGATCCCTCACCGACCGTCGACCAGGCGATAAACGGCGGCTATCCTTTGCTTCAGATCGAGTGCTCGCGCTGCAAGGCGCCGAGCCAGGTCGATCTCGCTGCCCTGCTCCATCCACCGACAACCTTCGTTCATGATCTCGCCAGCAGGCTGCGCTGTCAGAAATGCGCCAAAGCGGGCCGGCGCCCCCCGGCGACGCTGCTGCAACTAACTCAGCGGCCGCGCATCGTGCCACCGGAGGACTGACCGTGTGCAATCTCTATTCGATGACCAAAAACGTTGACGCGATCCGTCGCCTGTTTAGCGCACTCAACAGCCGCGTCGGCAACCTGCCTTCGATGCCTGGCATCTTTCCGGATTACCCAGCGCCGATAGTTCGCAACGCGTCTGACGGTCGTGAGATCGTCATGGCTCGATGGGGCATGCCGTCCTCCCAGCAGGCCCTCCTGGACGCTACCAAGAAACGAGCCGAGAGGCTCGAGGCCAAGGGTAAGCCGGTCGATTTCAAGGAATTGCTTCGGATGGAGCCGGACAGTGGCACCACTAACATCCGAAACGTGGGCAGCGCGCATTGGAAGCGGTGGCTCGGGACCGAGCACCGTTGCCTCGTCCCCTTCACGTCGTTCAGCGAGTACGACACGATCGAAGGCAAGAAGGTGCCGGTATGGTTCGCTCCGGACGAAAGCCGCCCACTGTTGGCGTTCGCCGGTCTCTGGACGAACTGGACCAGCGTCAGGAAGGCCAAGGAAGGAGAGGTCACGATCGATGTCTATGCCTTCCTGACCTGCAAGCCGAATGCCGAGGTGGCACGCGTCCACCCGAAGGCGATGCCGGTGATCCTGACGACAACCGAAGAGTACGATGTCTGGCTGCGCGCCCCCTGGGATGAGGCCAAGGCGCTCCAAAGGCCGTTGCCGGATGGAGCGCTAAAGATCGTTGCGACCGGCGAAAAGGAAGATCCCGCGCTGGCCGCCTGACATTCTGCACAGGCGGACGGAACACGTGGAAAAGCCATAGGCCATGCAATTCGGAATCCCTGACCTGTGTTAGCAGCCCGGAACGGACGGCGAGGCGTGATGATTCGCCCGGTAGGAGCGATTTCGAATGCTGATGACGAAGGAGAGGCGACCTGCGATCCGGACGCTACGCGGCTGGGCGATTTCGGTGCTCAGCGAGGCCGGCGCTATCAGCGAATGCGAGGAGCATGGGTGGATGCAGGACCGCGCCGATCCGCATGCCCGCGACCGCGCATTCCAGATCGCTCGGGCGGATCCGCCGGCCGGCGTTTCGCCGCAAGTGGCTGCCGTCGCGATCGCCGAGGTGCTGGAGTCGATCGGCGACACCTGCCCTGAATGCCCCTCGGCGGATTGAGGCTGACTTGGCCGCGACTTGGCTTGCGGCGCCCTGTACAATCTGCCCATGGTCCCGCCCGATCCGGAAATCAGCGTTTCGACAGCGCCTCACCGCAAGATCATCCATATCGATATGGATGCCTTCTACGCGTCGGTCGAACAGCGCGATAATCCGGACCTGCGCGGCAAGCCGGTGGCAGTGGGCGGTTCGGCCGAACGCGGCGTCGTAGCCGCCGCGAGTTACGAAGCCCGCCATTTCGGCGTCCGCTCGGCGATGCCGTCGGTCACTGCGAAACGGCAGTGTCCTGACCTGATCTTCGTCAAGCCACGCTTCGAAGTTTACAAGGCGGTCAGCCGACAGATTCGCGAGATCTTCGCCGAGCACACGTCGATTATCGAGCCACTTTCGCTCGACGAGGCCTACCTCGACGTCACCGAAAACCTGCAAGGCATCCTGCTGGCAAGAGACGTCGCGCTGCGGATCCGAGAGAAGATCAAGGCTGAGACCGGCCTGAACGCGTCGGCGGGCATCTCCTACAACAAGTTCCTGGCGAAGCTCGCCTCCGATCATCGCAAACCCAACGGGCAGTATGTCATCTCGCCGAAGATGGGACCGGCCTTCGTCGAGGAGCTGCCGGTCGGGAAGTTTCACGGTATCGGACCGGCAACCGCCGCCAAATTCAACGCTTTCGGGATTTGGACCGGCCTCGACATTCGCAACCAGTCCCTCGCCTTTTTGCAGGAGAACTTCGGTAAATCCGGCACCTACTACTACTGGATTTCACGCGGCATCGACGAACGCCCTGTACGCACCAATCGCATCCGCAAATCGATCGGCGCCGAGAACACGTTCTTCACCGATCTCACGGAATTCGACGCAATGCTTGCCGAGCTCCAGCCGTTGATCGACAAAGTCTGGCGACATTGCGAGTCGGTGGGCACCCGAGGGCGAACAGTGACACTTAAGGTGAAGTTCGCCGATTTCGAGATCATCACGCGCAGCCGATCCGTGTCCGCGGTTGTCGCGAACCGCGACGAACTCGCACGTCTGGCGATCGGTCTGCTGGAAGACGCCATGCCCCTTCAAAAAGCGGTGCGCCTCCTGGGAGTGTCGCTGTCTTCCCTGCAAGGCGAGAACGATACGTTGCCGCAACTGGATTTCGGAATTTAAACCGGAATAGGGCAACGCGATAAGCATCCAGCCAGTCTACGCGAGGGGCATCGGCCAACCGGCGTGATTGGTCTCAGACATAACCTCTCCTTTCGTTGACTCTTGGTTCCAAACCGTTGGAACCGCACGCCAGAGGCGCCGGGTGCGTCAGCCCTTGATCAGTGCCCACGCGCGCAAGCATGGTCGTTCCGCTGGCGGACACTTCTGTATCTAAGGTCCGTCGACAAGCTCAAGGAGACAAAGGGACAGCCGACGCGTTAGCATCCCGGACCTCCTCGGCGTTTTGATAGCTTGCAAGCGGAGAGACCATGCGCGTTGTGATTTGCGGCGGCGGCGTAGTGGGCGCCTGCACGGCCTACTTCCTCAGCCGACGCGGCGCCCAGGTGATCGTGGTTGAGAGCACTGAGGTTGCCGCCGCAGCATCTGGAAAGGCCGGCGGATTCCTGGCACTCGACTGGTGTGCCGACACGCCGCTTGACGCACTGGCCCGACGCAGTTTCCAGCTGCACGCCGCTTTGCCGCAGGAGATCGCCGACGATTGGGGCTATCGTCCCATGACCGCTTACAGCGGCTTCGTCGCCTCCGAACGCGACCCGCGCCGCCAGAAACCTTCGGAACTCGACTGGCTCTCCGACGGCGTTGTCATTTCGTCGCGGTTAAGCACCACTGAGACGACGGCAATCGTTCACCCCCGCATGTTCACCTCCGCTATGATGCGCGCCGCCCAAGCGCGCGGCGCCGAACTGCGCCGCGGGCGCGTTACTGGCGTGGTGAGGCATACCCACGCCACAACTGTGCGGGGCGTTGAAGTTGACGGCGACATCATCGAGGCAGACGCCGTCGTTGTTGCCATGGGACCGTGGTCATTGCTGGCGGCCGAATGGATGAGCTTGCCGGCCGTTTTCGGGCAGCGTAGTCCGAGTCTTGTCTACGACACCGGCGCAGACGTTCCCCCACACGCACTATTTCTAGACTATCACGATGAGACCGGAGACATGCTAAGCGTTGAGGTGTTTCCGCGCGCAGACGGCAGCACCCATATTACGGCTCTATCCGACGTGGTCCCGCTGCCGATCGACCCCACCGCGGTAAAGCCGGATTCAGAGGCCATCGGTCGCCTGCAGGCCATTGCCGAACGATTGTCGCCAGTCTTCCGCCCAGAAAGGATCCTCGCGCGGCAAGCCTGTTTCCGACCGGTCACACATGACGGCTTGCCGTTGATAGGCAAAGTCCCACGCAGCGAGGGACTCTATGTCGCGACCGGACACAATGTCTGGGGTATACTCAACTCACCAGCGACTGGCGAAGCCATTGCCGAATTGATCGCTGACGGCGCAGCACGAAGCGTCAACCTGGCGCCGTTCGACCCAGTAAGACTCCCTGCGCTCGATCCTTCGCTGCTGCGTACAAGTTGAATGCAATGCGAATTGAACAGTATGAGTGAATGCCGAGATTTCGGACAACGAGCCCCTGAACCGCCTCCATCCATGCATTCGACGTAAGGAAGTGTGGGTCAGTCCAGTCCATCGGACTGGTTGCCGATTCGAGTCCTCCGGGCCCACCAATGATTTTAGTGGACTACGACGTCTTCCCCCGCTTCGCTCTCTCTTCAACCAATGAAACAATCAATCCTACGTTCCTGCTGGGTGCGGACCCACTAGCGCTAGCAGCGCCGCGCAGATGACCGGGCGGTCGACTCCAAAGGTCAAATAACGCTTGGCACCTCACTTCGTTGTTTTTTTCTTGTGCACTGCCCTAAGTTGAGAAATTATCACCTTGGGGGAGGCAGAGGAATGCAGAAATTTCTGCTAGCAATTTCAGTTGTCGTGATCGCTATTTTAGGTGGCGCGCTCGCAGTCATTCTTCAGGACCCGCAGGTTTCAACGCTGGAGCTAGATCGGGACAGGGCTGCTCTTTCCGCAGAGATTTCAGCCATCCAAGCGGAAAGCGCGAAGTATGAATCGGGACTACTCAAGTCATTGATCGAAGTTCGACTGGCGATCACAAAAAACACGCTAGCAATGCTTGATCAGAAGCGCACGGCCTTTATTCGACGAGTATCTTTGAACTATCGGTTGGATAGTCGACCAGTCCACGAAGCTTCGGACCAAGAACTAAAATTGATTATTGATGACCTTTCACAGGCAGAACGGAAAGCTAATGCGTCAAAGCAAGAAGCGGCAAGGTATTCAGGCGGGCTTCTTCAGGCCGTGGCTCTTATGAAGGCCGAAACGGACGAAATGAGCGTGTCACAACTTCGGCTAAAATTCTACTCTGCAAAGCATGGGATTCCTATCGCACTTCCGAATGTTTCGGACAACGTGAAACCACCGACACAGCCACCGGGAAAGATCGTCAAGGATCGCGAAGCGTTATGACTCTGAACAGATCATTCTTGTTTGCCTGCATTGTGATTTGGTTACCTAACTCTTCCGCGTTTGCTCAAGCGCCAACGACTGAGGCGCCAATTGGCCTTAGTTGGGGAAGTTCAATTTCGGAGGTGCGTGCAAAAGGAATTGAACTTACCGAATTCGAGGGCCTAGATTTCGGCAAGAGTTACATCGCGACAAAAATGGAGAAGGCATTAGCCGACCAAAGTGCTGCCTTGCTGTCATTTGGTTTCAACGACAAGCTTTGGCGCGTCTTAATAACCAGCCGACCATTTTCCGACGATCCCGCAGGCACCGCCGTTCTTACACGTTACGGCGAGCTAGCAAGCCTACTGTCAGAAAAGTATGGAAAGCCAAGTCAAGTTCACAAGCTTGGCGACTCGATCTATGCACAATCGGGGTACTTTGTGGCAGGTATACGCGGTGGTCAATCAAAGTGGTTTACGAACTTTGACACTTCCAACCTCGCTATCCAGTTGGGAATTACCGCGACTGATAGCTCCACGGCTGGTTGGCGCATCATTTACGAGAACAAGGTCTATCGTCGCGATTTTGATGCTTCGAAACGATCACGAGAGAAGGGTACGCTTTAATCCGCGCCGAAAGATCTGGAGTACACCGTACAAATACGGGGCTTAAGTACTGCGTGTAATGTAGTTGTATTGCAATTGTTACTGGAATAGGCTTCCGTAGCTAAATTTCGAAAACACTTTCAGATTTTCAATTGCGACAAAATGCTTGGCAGTACCGGTCTTGCTGATTAACAACCGAGACTAGGACTTCTCCACTCCCATCGGTCGACGTCGCGCAGCTTCACTGAGCAAAATCGGGCGAAAGCAACGCACCTTGCTAAGGAGGACTCCATGGCCACGATCCGTATCCCCATAGGGGAACCATTCGGAACGATCCCCCCTCAACACCAACGCCGTCTGCGCGGCAATCCCTGATCCGGTTTCGCCGGAGACAGCATCGGACGTGCTCATCGACTCCGCTGACGGACGCTCGATTACTGCGTTGGTTGGGATTGACGAATTGGGCAAAATGCTGGGTGACAATTTCGTCGAGTTCGTCGCCGCCGACCAAGCACGGTCAATCTGCTTTGTAAACCGAATGGCATGGGTCAGTATCACATCTCATCCGCAGATCGCCGGCGTTTCCCAGATAAACTTCGCGAACCGCCGCCCGCTCGGCGTCGCCGGTTCGGTCATCCTCCTGTGTGGACAACATAAGCGCGCGGCGACGACGAACACGACAGAATGCCGACAGCTGGCCGACACTCCACGTAACCAGATGATCAAATTGATTATTTTCAGGCTATGCCTAGACTGCGGTCGCGCACTTTCCACAGCCTGAGGATGCTCGTTCCCCCGCACTCCCTTTCCGGTGTATTCTAGCGCCGGGGAATCGGAAATGGCTGAGGAAAGCAGTCTCGGGGCTGCCACCATATATTATGAGTTTATTTAAAAAATGGACGCGGCCTGTCCGGCTGCCGTCCGCGCCTGAACGTCGGCTGAGCGCCGGGAAAAACACCATCACTCAGACCGCTTTTCATGAAGCGGTCGTTTCGGCCGACTTTTTCGAGTCGCAGCTTTCCGGGCACGACCTCATCAAAACGAAGCTGAGCGCTCCCTTCGATGAGATGCTAGTGCGCTTTCCGAAGGCGCACCGTGTCACCACTCCCCTGCCCGTGCTGACCGCTGTAGACCCCGAAGACTACAAGCAGTCATCCACTCCGCTCGAATTGACATGGGACCGGCTTGGCGCCCTGGAAGCCTGGGCCGATAGCCCCGAAAAGGTGCTGGAGTCCTGGCGAAACCGCTTCATTTTCGCCGTCGAGGATCTCGACCACGGCCATCCCGGTTTGCGTCTGCCACAGATCGGCGCTCTGCACGCCATCGCGGCGCACTTCTCAGTGGGCAGGGAGTTCGAGCCCGCCACCGTTGTGCTGCCCACGGGAACGGGCAAGACCGAGACCATGCTTGCCGACCTCGTGTACCGACGCGAACGCAAAATGCTCGT
The DNA here is from genome assembly GCF_001693385.1 of Bradyrhizobium icense. Taxonomy (NCBI): domain Bacteria; kingdom Pseudomonadati; phylum Pseudomonadota; class Alphaproteobacteria; order Hyphomicrobiales; family Nitrobacteraceae; genus Bradyrhizobium; species Bradyrhizobium icense. Next base: position 2,560,176 of record NZ_CP016428.1, on the reverse strand, counting down.
CCTGGTGCCAAGTTCGATTCTGCGAAACCAGATCGGCGCGAAGTTCTCGACCCTGGGCGTGTTACCTACCGCTGGCGCCGTACCCGTTGAACTTGCTCGGCCGTTCGTGATCAAGATTACGAAGGGCATCAGCACGGTGGGCCACGCCGAGGCTATTGTGAATGCATCGAACGTCATCATCGCCACGCCCGACATCCTGAAGGCGTCGGCCCCTGACGCGCTGCGCCGGCTGCTGGAAGGCTGTTCGATCCTGGTCGTCGACGAAGCCCATCACATCACCGCGGCGACATGGAGCGAGGTGCGGGACCGCTTCACAGCGAAGAAGATCATCCAGTTCACCGCGACACCATTCCGTCGCGATGAAAGGAAGGTCGACGGCAAGATCATTTTCAATTTCAAGCTCGGCGATGCGCAGGAGGCGGGCTACTACCGGCCCATCAACCTTAGGAGCGTCGAAGAGTATGGCGACCAGTCGACGCGCGATCAGAAGATCGTCGCTGAAGCCGTTGCCGTCCTGAGACGCGACCGGAACGAGCTGGGCCTGGACCACCTACTGTTGGCGCGGACCCGGACCAAGGAACGCGCCGAGGAGGTGTGGAAGCACTACCGCAAGCTCGCACCGGAAATGAAGCCTGTGCTGGTCTATTCGGGCCCCGGCCGCAAGACGGGGAACGCAAAGTCGATGGCGCAGCTCTACGACCGGGGCGTCAACGGGTCCAGGATCGTCGTCTGCGTCGACATGCTGGGCGAAGGCGTTGACCTTCCGAACCTAAAGATTGCGGCCTTGCACGATACGCACAAATCGCTTGCGGTTACGCTGCAGTTCATTGGCCGCATCACCCGCAAAGGCGACGACAGGACGATCGGTGAGGCCACCGTTGTCACCAACATCGCCGACCCCGAGGCCGAAAGAAAGCTGGGCGATCTTTACGCGGAAGGAGCCGACTGGGACAAGATCATCAAGCGGCTCAGCGAGGAGCGGATCGAGCAGGAAATTCGGCTCCAGGATGTCGTGGCTGGGCTCAAAAGCAAAGGCACCCTCCACAATCAGCTGTCGCTCTGGAACCTGCGGCCCCGCTTCTCTACCCAGATTTACCGCACACGCTGCCTGGCCTGGTCGCCGACCCTTTACACGCAAGTGCTGAAATCAAGGGACGAGAGCTGGTACGCACTGGACGAAGCCCAAAACCTGATGGTGGCGGTCGTCCACCGTGAAGAGCCGGTGGACTGGGGCAATTACCAGACCCTTGAGGAGACCAACTACTACCTCCTGGTGATGTGGTGGGACCAGGCAAACCAAGCCCTGTTCATCTACGCGAGTGACTACGAAGCCTTGCGCACCGAGCAGCTGGCCTCCATCGTGACCGGCGACAACGCCCGCCTGCTCTCCGGCACGCCGATATTCCAGATTCTCAACAACGTGGAGCTACCACTGGCCAAGAGCCTGGGGTCGTCGCGCGTCGGCGCGATCAGTTTCACGTCCTACTTCGGACCCAACGTCACGGAGGGCCTGGCCAGCATCGAGAAGGCGGAGTCCGAGCTGAACAACATCGCCTGTATTGGGTATGAGAACGGCGATCGCGTGCTGTGGGGCGGTGCCAAACGCAAAGGCAAGGTTTGGCAGCAGCGAGCCGGCACCCTCGCCGAGTGGGTGGAATGGTGCGGCAGGACCTGGCTGAAAGTCTCCGCAGAGAAAGCATCCGCGCCCAACATCACCGAAGACTTTCTGAGGCCCTTGCGGCTGACATCACCGCACAACTCCTATCCGATCGCAATCGAGTGGGGAGAGCACGCCCAGAATGCCTTTTCGGATCAGTTCGTGTTTCTCGGCACAACGAGCATCCCCTTGTACCTGGTCGATCTGGAGGTTGCCGCGGTCCAGCAGGATGGGTCGATCGATATCCGGCTCTCGTCAGAGACGTTGAGCGCGACCTACCGATTGAGCATTTCGAGCAGCTTTCCGGCCGGCTACCGCCATACGAAGGTCTCGGGGCCAGATGTCGGCTTCAAAAAGAAAAATAAGGAAGTCGTGCCGCTCGACGAGCATCTCGCGGTCGATCCATTTGTCGTGAGGTACGCTGACGGGACCTACTCCTACAATTGCTATCACATCCCGACTAGCCTGAACGCAGGCCGTTTCCTGGCTGCGCGGCTCGAAACCTGGCCCTGGAAGAATATCCCGCTGAACCGGGAGTCCATGGGCAAGTCCCGCGACGCCAACACCATCCAGCACTACGCATTCCAACGCCTCAAGGCCGATTTTGACCTCGTCTTCAACGACGACGGTTCGGGTGAAGCAGCCGACCTCGTCGGCCTGAAAGAGGTTGACGAGAAGACCATCCGCCTCTGCCTTATTCATTGCAAAAACGCCTACAAGGGCGTGATTTCACAGGACATCCAGAATTTTTATGTGCTTTGCGGACAGGCGCAGAAAAGCGTGACCGTCAAGCACCACGGGATGTCGCGGCTCTACAATGATCTCAAGCGCCGCCACGAACTCTGGATGAAGGATGGCCACACGCGCTTCCTCAAAGGTGACATCAAGCAGTTGGCCTACTTCAGGGACAAATCCCGTCGTGCAACGGTCGAGTTTGAAGTCATCATCGCGCAACCCGGTGCATCTGCAGCTGCTCTCAACGATGATGCGTTGCTGCTCCTCGGGACGACGGAGTTATACCTGAAGAAAACGGCGGCTGCCGGCTTGCGCGTCATCGTTTCGCCATAGCGCGTCTCCGGTCAGGCTATGCCCCTGCCGACGCGGCATTGCACTCCGGCAGAATTCCGTTGCCTAACGTCAGCAAGCCAGATTTTGAATGGGCCGATCAGTCCGGCTGGTCCTCGATCAGCGCCTGGATCAACGCGGCAAGGGGCGCTTCGTCGCCGTGAAAGCTCGCGATCATCGCGTCGAGGAAGGCCTCGGGGTCGAGGTCCTCAAGATCGATCGGATATCCGGCCTGATCCGCGAGCAACAAGAAGAATGACAGCTGCGTGCGGCCGTTGCCTTCGCGGAACGCATGAATGACGTTGAGTTCGGAGAGGAAGTGGGCCGCCTTCTCGGCGAACTTCTTTACCTCAAGCCCGGCCAGAAATTTATCTTTCTTCAGCTGCCCAAACAGCAGCTTCGCCTGATTTTCGATGTTTTCCGGAAAGCAGAATGGGTTCCCGCCCTTCGACATGCGGACGGTTCGAATCTCCCCGGCCCAGTCGTAAACGTCCTGGAACAGGTGCCCGTGAACCGCCTTGAAGTGCGCGAAATCCAGATCGCCGGCCGGGAGTTCTTCGTCGGCCCTGGCGTCGCTCACTTCCGCTTCGAACGCGTCGAGTTCGTCCGCGTCGGTAAGATCGAGCTTGTTTTTCAGGACGGTGCTGTTGGGATAGCAGTAGTCATCGGCGACTGCATCGTACATCCCGGTCTATGCCTTCCGGTAGGCCTTGATGATCGCTTTCCGGCGCTCTTCGGGGGTGCGGGCCTTGCTTGCGGCAACCGCAGTGCTGCCCTTCATTTTCACGGAATAGACGATGCCCTCCACGGAACTGATCTTCCGGAAGCGCGCGCTGCCGATCACAAAGCCTGATGCTTTGCCCTTCTTTGAGGATGGTTTCTTGGGAGCCATGTGCGGATATTAGCACAGGCTGGGCTGACTCGCACGTGGCACGGATGCCACAGGAAGTCTCGGCATCAATTAAGCCCGCCAGACTGCCTTTGGGCCTCCTTGATGGCAGCCATGAGCTGGAAGGCAAAATCGGTCATGAAAATCACGTTGAGCGAATTCCAGAACGAGCGGTACACGACGATACCGTGAATGGCCGCGTGCCGATTCGGGACGGGATCTTGCTGAAGCTCCAAGCGGTTTTTCTCGTCGACACGGACGTACAGGTGATCGGCCAGGTGATCGAACAGGAGCAGCGCGAAATACCCGTTCAGCCTTGTCTCGCTGAGGGGAAGGTCGAGCGCCGGCTCCACCATGACCTTTTTCATGTTAACTGGGCCTGCCCTGTTGCCCTCGAACTCAACCCGGGCAACCCGCTCGATTTCGGGCAGCAGTAGCCGGCAGACCGAGCGGTAGTGGCCGTTGCGATGTGCCTCCAACGCTTCGACCATAACCGCCTTGGCTTCATCATCGATATCGAAGGAATTCACGCGCTCCCGGATCCCCTCGCCGATACGCTCCCAATTTTCGGTGTAGTGCTGCTGGAGTGTTGACCGCAGCACGTCATCATCTTGCTCGGTGAGCAAGGAAACGGGCATCGAGCGATGGGGCAGAAGACCAATTCTCTCAAGCGCGCGCTTCTGAACTTCAAGCTCCGATAGCTGCTTGAAAATTTCCAGCTGCTCGGCTGAAGGGACCGGAAACTGGAACGATGAACGGAAATTCTTGGCGGCATCGTTGAACTGATCGATGACAGACTGCGGTGGTAGCGCAATTTGGCGCATCTGCCGTTGCAGATCGGCCATCGGCTGCATTTGCTGGGTTATTTGCCGCTGCCATTCTGGAAAGACGGTCAGCGCATTCTTCCGCATTTCCGTGAATGCCGACAGGTCAACCTGCGGCACCTGGAGCGCCTCCACCTTCGGTATAGCCCTCAACGCCTTAAACGCGGCCTCGACATCGGGCGGAATTCTCGGCACCACAAGGCCTTCGATCTTCTTCATTTGAGAGGCCGATTTGAAGATCGCATCCAGGTTGGAAGGTATCTTCGGGAATTTGGGGTCTGGCATGGATCACACCTGAGATTCGCACCAAGAGTGATACATCACGCCCGGCTCCTTGGCGACCTTTCGGCTGATCATCGCAAAATCGCAAATGCGCTTTTGCGGCTAACGATAGCCGCGCTTGAGCTTTCTCGTCCAGTTGGACGCCATGGCGATATCGGCATTGCCGCGCGTGTGGTGGGTTTCGACGCGCACGGTGCCGGCGCGGCCGATCCGCCCCACTCCCTCACCAGTGTCCATTCGCCGAACAACGTCGGCTGTACGTCGAGCTTGTAGAACCGGCGCACGTTCTGCTGAGCGATGTTGCGGGTGAGCATGATGGCGGTCATGCGGTTTCCTCCTCTTGTTGTTTTTTGATTGGTCCTGGAGTGTCGGCGGTCGACTCGATGCCGAGCAGACGTTTCGCGTCGTCCCGGAGGTCGCCTTCTGGCGACACGAAGCGATAGAGTGTCTGGCGCGAGATGCCCAGTTCTTCAGAGCTGGGCCACCTTGGTGTCGCGGTTTGCCATGCCGGCCTGCGCCAACCGCACCTTCGCCGGTCATCCTGAACTTGCGCCCCCTTTCCGGCCGCGGGCCCGTGCCGAGGCTAGCCCCGCGCGTGTACGCTCGGAGATCAGCTCACGGTCAAATTCGGCCAGCGCCGCGAATACCCCGAACTGTAGCTTGCCGCCGGCCGTGGTGGTATCGATCGACGAACCGTGGCCTGCCAGCACTGTAAGCCGACGCCACGCTCTTCGAGGTAATGAACAGTGTTGACGAGATGGCGGAGATCCCGGCCAAGCCGATCAAGCTTCCAGACAACAAGGATATCCCCCTCGCGCACCGCCTTCAGGCAGGCCGCCAGCCCTGATCGATCATCGCGGCGACCGGAGGCGAGATCTGTATAGAGATACTCGGCTTTGAGGCCGGCGGCGAGCATCGCATCCTTTTGCAAGGTCAAAGTTTGAGAGCCATCCGCTTTGGATACCCTCATGTAGCCGAGTTGCATCTTCCTCCTGTCACTCAAACGTTCGGTTGCGTGACAGTCCTGGCGAAATGCCGCATCGAGTGAAAATTTGTCACTAATCCCGTATTACAGACTAAGGCTCGCAAATGGACATCGACAAGACATTAGGTGACGTTCCTGATTAGTCGTGTTGCAGAGTTGTCGTTTGAGGACCACTCGATCCTACCGCGTGTCGATCGTGAAGGTGCCGGTTGTATAGTCCATCGCCGGTCTGCAATGCTGCAGAATGTCCCGGCCTTTTTGACACCGCAGTTGCTGAACATGCCTGTGGTGCCATGACCTCCTCCGTGTACGGTCGGTATGACAACATCTGGGGCAATATCGCCCACGGCCTGAGCGTGCACCATGGAAGTGCGCGCTCCGGTGTCCACGAGGCCATAGCCATCTGGGATGATCACATTGCCATCTATTCGGACCTGTATGCGCACGAGCGGCCGGCCCACGACGTAGTCGGTGGTGGGCTGCTTATCATAGTCGAGAATGGAGATTTCCGGCACTACTTTCCTTTTCTTCAGTATTGCTTTTAGGGTTTTAATCAAATCGAATGCAGCATCGCCTAAAGCGATCACGCAACTATTTCTATAGCCCAGAAGAGGTCAAGCAGATGATCGGTAGAGTGATGATCCCCGCATACCTTTGGGCGCCGCTCCCGTTTTGACTTCGGTTAGCCTACTCCTCGGCTGGAATCGTCCAGAAGGGTAGCGCCGTCGCTACCTCTATCGCGCTTTGCCCGCGAGCCTTGTATTTTGCCTTACCATCGACGAACTCAACCGAACCAAATACGGTAAACCAGTCCATGAGGGGGTGGGTGTCTATGAACGCAGGAACCGCTGCTATCAAACGATCAATGAGCCTGACATCGCCGTACTTCTCAACGTGCGCCAGCACAGAACACGCGACCTGATGCAGGTCCTGACGCAACTCCATCAGCTCCGCGTTGAGCGCGCCAAAATCGACCTTGTTGGGCAAGTTGCCGAGAGTGAACGGAGCGCCGGATTCCGGCTGCTGCACCCTTAGCAGACCCGTGTCTCTACGCCGGCGTTTGAAATCATCTATCAGCCTCAGAATCGGTCGAGTATGGTTCATCTTTGTCACTTGGCTTTCCCCACCCTCAACAATTCGAGCCGGCCGCTGTTTTCGACTTAGTCATCGTAAAATCGTAAATGCGGCAATGCGATCAAACCAGTTTTCGGAATCGGTCGACCAATTGACCGTATCGAGCACCGTTTCCGCTGGGAAAATGCTGACACCAGGTGGCAAGGAATCGTTTCTCTAATTCCGGCCTCTTTTCACGCCGTAGAATGATGGCAATGCGCCAGGGATAGTACGGCGCCGGCACTTCACCCATCTTCAGATACCTGGCAAAGGACTCGGCAACGATGGCCGTCTGCTCTCCAAGATCGTTATCAATTCCCTTTAGATGATTTCGGAATTCGCCTTCATCGAGTGAAAGGAAGGCTGGTCCGGACGACGCTTGATTCCAGGTTTCGCCGGTCGCAAGCATTCGCTCGGCAACAGCATGTTGGCTGGCGGACAAATCAACGATCTCTTCACGGGAAAGCGGAGGCGTCTGCTCCATACACTCAATCAGTACGAGCAGTGCATCGTAGTCAATTTCACTCGCCTTGGTTTCAGACACAATGGAAGGCCCCTTCTCTCCTCCCACCGAGGGCACCTCTACGCTTCAAGCGCATTGATGACCCTCAGCGTGCGGCGCACATAGCCCTTGAGTTCGGTGTCGTCGATCTGATCCGGCGTGGTGTCGTTGTTATCTTCGCCGTGATGATACTCCGCCGAATAACCATTGATTTGATCGAGTTCGTCATAAAGTGCCGCAGCCGGGTGGGTTGCGCCGCCCTCCCGTATCTTGCGCACCATGTCACCCAGCCAGTCATTATCCTGAAAAGAGCTGGGGAACGTGGTCCGGCAGTAGGCCTCCAGCACCACCCGCATTTTGCGCACTATATCCAAAAGATTGCCCGATCCGTTCGACACGAAGCTGCGCAGGTCGTCGGTATCGGTGAGAGTTCGGCCTTGGCATGCCCTCTCTATGTCGACCTCCCCCAGCTTCGTTCCGAGGGCCCGGTGATCCGACAGCATGAAGCAGATGCGTTCGGACGAGGGCGCCTTCGCCCAGAGCTGCTTGAGAAAGGTGGGATCGTGCGAAAGGACAATCAGCTGCTTGCAGGCGCGCGCCACCCGCATGATTTCATGGCCTGTCTGCCGGCGCCGGTACACGTCCTGGCTGGTGAACGGATCATCGAAGACGACGATCTTGTTAGCCAGATCGGCATCCTGCTCCAGACCGGCCAGGAAGAACGATAGAGCCAGGGTCATCTTGTCCCCGGCACTCAGTGTATTTTTGAAGCTCGGCTGCGTTTCCGGGGTGCGGCTGCCACCAACATCAACGGGAGTGCCGTTGATGACGAGCTGATACGACGTGCTCGCTATCCCGCTTGGATAGCTATGGGTGGTTTGCGCGATCCTGAATCCGGCGTTGAACAGGTCGAGAAGCTCGTTGATGCGGTTCTGGTAAGGCGCAACGACAGTTCTTGTATGTTCGTTGAGTTCAGCCCGGATCGCACCTCGTTCTTCATCAATGGCTGCCTTTTCCGCCACCAACCTGTTGTGTTCGTCGCACAGTGTCGAAACGGTCGGCGTATGGCGAACCTTCACCGCCTTAAGATGACTTAGACACTGCTTGGCCCCTTCGAGATCAGCCGTGCCGAGCTCCTGCTTCTTGGCGACGATCGCGGCATTCGCCCGCGCGATCTTTGCATTAAGTTCAGCCAGATCCTCGAAAACCTTGCGATAGGCTTCAACGGCAGCTTCGCAAGACGGTGGGACGTCAACCACCTCCAAGGGAGCGCGCGCCTTGCGATCAAGCAAGTCAAGCAGCTCTTGGCGAAGGCTTCGGACCGCGTCCTCGAATGCCGGCGGCAGCTTGAGGGCATCCCAATCAAACGAAACGTACTCCTTCCAGAATTCGCCGCCGGAACTATTGCGGGCCACCTTTGCAGCCTGGGTCGCGATGAAGCCTTCCCCAAAGTCCGACGCAATACGCTCGCGCAGAGCCGATACGTCGTTGTGCAGCCGAGCGTATTCGTCGCTGAAAACGGCGCGGAACGCCTTAATAAGTGGTAGCCCCGCAAGCCCCTGCCCGCAAAAGGGACAGTCATCATTGGCGAAATTCAGGCCGGTCGACACCCAATTGCCGCCACCGTTCTTCATGTTGTGCGAGGCGAAGTGCTTTTCAATCATCCGCTCGGCATCATCGGCAATTCCTTCAAGCGTTCGCCGCAACGTTTCCCGTATGCCCGACGGGATCGTGTGAAGGTCGAACGTCGACAGTTCCGGGCGCTCAAGAATCGTGTCGATATGGGTGAGGGCTGCCACTTCGACTTCTTGCCTGTCAATCTCAGCGTCGATGTCCGCTTGAGCCTGCAAATTCAGGAACCTCTCAAGCGACATTCCCGCGCCGAGATGAGGCTGTAAGCTCCTCGTTGAAGCAGAAATCTCGGTCGTTCGGGCGCGACTGTCCGCGGCAAGCTCGGAATCGCGTTCGGCCAGCCCGACCCCGGCGCTTCCTACGATGATCCGGTAGAGGTTGCGCTTCTGGGCGACGTCAACGACTTCACCGGCGTGAACGTTCTCTGCGACAAAGACGCCATCAAAGATGCTGAAGGAGGGTTTGGTTTCGCTCCAGCGCCCCCCATCGAACCGGATGACCCCGGTATCAAACAGAAGTTCGACCTTGCTGGCCTCCGTGATCCCGAGCGATTTTCGGCCGATGAGTTGATCGGGCTGCCCGGTGTGAAGGGAGCGCAGGACGGCACACAGCGTGCTTTTGCCAAACCCGTTGGCGCCCGAAATGAACGTATGCTTGAACAATTGCGGGTTTGGGGAACCCGCGGAATTACGAAACCGCCCGATATTCTTGATGGAAATAAACTTCGTCAGCATTCATGCCCCCTTGAATGCCCGTGACTCTAGGTTGTAGCCGGGCGCAAATAAAGCCGAGCTGTAACCTGCTCAACAAATTCCTTGAAGAGGACGAAAGGCTAAGGCCCTGCAGATGGCGAGCGGCAGCGGCCGCTGTAGCGCCTTCGCCTCGTCCCATGGGGCGCGCATCCAGACATCGCGTTCCTCGTCGGTGGTCAAAATCACCGGCATGGCCTTAGGATGGATCGGCTCAACGACCGCGTTCGGCGCGGTGGTCAGGAAGCCGTAAACCAGATGCGGACCCGGCACCGGCTTGGACTTGGTGCCGCGGTCGCCTTTGTATTACGTCCAGATCCCGGCGAACGCGAACAGCGGCCGCTCAACGCCGAGCGCAAACCATACGACATCCTTCTTGCCGGTCGCCGGGTTCGGCTCCGGGGCATATTCCGAGAAGCTCGATGCCGGCACGAGGCAGCGGTTCTCGGGCTTGAAGAGGATTTGAACCTATGACCTTCAGGTTATGAGTCTGAATGTCGAGCCTCAACCGCACCAGTTTCGCACCAGAAACAACCTGAACGAAACACGACAAACGCGATCGAACTCAAATGAAAATGCAGTAAAATCAACGAACCTGTTCGATATTCTGCCGCTCATAACGGTCTGGTTGCAGGTTCGAGTCCTGCCGGGCCCACCAGTAAATCAATGGCTTACGGGGTCTTCATTTTACAGCCAGTTGGTCACCCCACCAGAAATGCCCTCGCTTCGTGGCGCCGAGCGCTGCTTCAGCTGTTTCAAAGCCAGTTCTATGGCTTGGATCTGACACGATCTCTCCATGCGATAGTAGATTCTGCGGCAATTTCGCAAGCGCAGCTTAAGCCGCGAGTTGCATTCCTGTGATCGGAACAGCCTTTCTACGCCGGAGAACCTGCGAGCGGAACGTGCAGATCCGCGCGGTCCACACAGGGCGGATCCGCATGAGGACGCTCGTGATGCCCAAAAATGGCAGCATATGCAGTACACGGGCACTTGTCGGATTGGACGCGTCCGTCTCGGCAAGATTTGGACGCGGCCCACGCTGTCCACGTAGGCCGAGCTCGATCAGATGTCATCACCTCATCGACCATTGGGGACGATGAGGACTCTACCGTGCGACGTCACGCAGCTGCGCCTGATCGCCTCCGAAGCTTCCACCCTGGGCGCGGAAAATGGCAGGTGTAGCCCTGTGGATAGTGCTCCAGATAGTCTTGGTGCTCGGGCTCGGCTTCCCAGAAATGGGCCAGCAGGCGAGATCTTCGTAACGACCCGGCCCGGCCACAGGCCGGAAGCGTTGACATCCTCGATTGTCCGGAGAGCCTCGTCGCGCTGCGCCTCCGAGGTGTGGAAGATCTCCGAGCGGTAGGACGCCCCGATATCATTGCCTTGCCGGTTGAGCGTGGTTGGATCGTGAATTTGGAAGAAGAATTCGAGCAGATCGCGATAGCTTGTGCGCTGCGGATCAAACTCGATCTCGATGGCCTCTGCATGCGATCCGTGGTTGCGATAGGTTGCGTTCGGTACATCGCCGCCCGTGTATCCGACCCGTGTTTTGACAACACCGGGTAGTTTGCGGATCAAGTCCTGCATGCCCCAGAAGCAACCGCCGGCTAAAACCGCGAGTTCAAGCTTGTCTGTCATTTTGACCTCCTTGATGAGCTTGTTCGCTAATGCACCTTGGCGAAACGCCTATTCGGGCTTGAGGGCAACTTGCCCCAGCGGCCGTTCGGTCTCCGCACGCGTGGTCGACCATTTGCGAAGCGCCACATAGAAGACCGGCGTGAGGAAGAGACCGAACACAGTGACGCCCAGCATGCCAGCCAGAACCGTGACACCGATTGCCTCCCGGACCTCGCTTCCTGCTCCGTGACCCAGCAGCAGCGGCACGCAGCCTGCGATAAAGGCGACGGACGTCATCACGATTGGACGCAGCCGCAAATGGCAGGCTTCCAGTGCAGCTTCGATGATGCCCTTGCCCTGGAGCTCCAGTTCACGGGCAAACTCCACAATGAGGATGGCATTCTTGCACGCCAGCCCCATGAGCACGACCAGTCCCACTTGCACGAAGATGTTGTTGTCACCTCCTGTGAGCCAGACGCCAAACATTGCGGAACAAATGCACATCGGCACGATGAGAATGACCGCCAACGGCAGCGTCCAGCTCTCATACAGCGACGCGAGCACCAGGAAGACGAGTATCACGGCAAGGAGAAAGACAATAGGCGCTGCGTTGCTCTGGCTCACCTGCTGGTAACTCAGATCCGTCCACTCCAGTTCGATGCCGCGCGGCAAGACCCGCTTAGCGATCTCGGTAATCTTGGCAATGACTTCTGCCGACGAAAGCACTCTGGGATCGGAATCACCGATGACGTCTGCCGCGGGGAAGCCGTTGTAGCGGACCACCGGATCGGGGCCGAACGTTGGCACAACGGTTACCATCGAACTGATCGGCACCATGTCACCGCGCGCGTTGCGCGTGCGCAGGTTACCGATGTCTTCCGCCTGCTGACGGAATGATGCGTCGGCCTGGGCCAGGACCCTGTAGACCCGGCCGAACTTGTTGAAGTCGTTGATGTAGCTCGAGCCAAGATAGACCTGCAACGTTTCGAACAGGTCGGATAACGCCACGCCCTGCGCCTTGGCTTTCACTCGATCGACCTTCACCTCCAGTTGAGGAATATTGGCCTGATAGGAGCTGACGGGATGGGTCATGCCCGGCGTTCGCGCGATCTCGGCCATGAACACGTTCAACGCGTCCTGAAGGGCGCCATGGCCAAGGCCCGCCCGATCCTTGAGGTACAAAGAATAGCCCGACCCATTGCCGAGCCCTTGGATGGGCGGCGGAAGCAGCGCGTACGAAAACCCGTCCTTGATGCCTACAAACTTGGCGTTGAGTTCGGCGGTAATTTCCGCCGCGCTGCGGTTACGCTCGCCGTACGGCTTAAGCAGGATATAGGCGGTCGTGATGTTCGGCGTATTCACGAACTGCAACGCGTTGAACCCGGCATAGGCATTGACGAAGTCCACACCCTCGACGGTGCGGGCGATTTCGTCCATCTTTCGGGTGACCGCCTCCGTCCGGGCAAGAGATGCCCCCTCGGGCAGCTTTGCACCCGAGAACAGGTAGAGCTTGTCCTGTGCAGGGATAAAGCCGCCAGGCACCGACTGGAACAGCACGGCCGTGATCGCCAGGAGACCTGCATAGACGGCAAGCGCAACACCACGCCGGCCGAGCGACTTGCGCACCAGCCCTTGATAACCTCCTGCACTTACCTGAAAGAGGCGGTTGAACGGGCGGAACAGCCAGCCGAATGCCGCCTCGAGAACCCGCGCCAACCGGTCCTTTGGCGCTCCATGCCGCTGCAGCAGCTTCGCGGCCAGGGCCGGCGACAAGGTCAGCGAGTTGATCGCAGATATCACCGTGGAGATCGCGATCGTCACCGCGAACTGCTTGTAGAACTGACCGGTGACCCCCGAGAGGAATGCCATCGGCACGAACGCAGCGCAGAGCACCAGCGCAATAGCGATGATCGGGCCGGAAACCTCACGCATGGCCTGGTGGGCGGCTTCATACGGGCTAAGCCCCCGCCCGATGTGGTGTTCGACGTTCTCGACGACGACGATTGCGTCGTCAACGACGATGCCGATGGCCAGCACAAGACCGAATAAGGTCAGGGTGTTGATGGAGAAACCAAGCAGGTACAGGAAGGCGAAGGTGCCTACCACAGATACCGGCACGGCAATAAGCGGGATAACCGACGCTCGCCAGGTCTGCAGGAAGAGGATGACCACGAGAATGACGAGGAACACCGCCTCCAGAAGCGTGTTCAGCACTGCACGAATTGACTCGCGCACGAAAACGGTCGGATCCCAGACCACCTTGTAGGTAATGCCCGGGGGAAAGCTTTCGGACAGCTTGCTCAACCTGCCGTAAACCGCATCGGCAACGCCGAGCGCGTTGGCGCCGGGCGACAGAAAAACGCCGGCGGTTGCTGCCGTCTTGTTGCCCTCGAAAACCCGCATCGTATAGTCACCGGCTCCAAGTTCGAGCCGTGCGACGTCAGCAAGACGAACCACCTGACCATCTTCGCCGCTCTTTAGCACGATGGCGCCGAACTCCTCCTCAGTGGCAAGACGGCCATGCACGTTTATCGAAACAAGGAAGTCCGTGGTCTTGGGAGATGGTTCAGCACCTAGCTGTCCGGCGGATACCTGCACATTCTGCTCGCGTATTGCCTTGAGCACGTCCGTGGCAGTCAGATTGCGTGACGACAGCTTGTTCGGATCGAGCCAGATTCGCATGGCGTAGTCGCCGGCGCCGTACAGCCCGACATGGCCGATGCCATTCAGTCGCGACAATTCATCCTTGACGTTCAGAGTTAGGTAATTGCGCAGGTAAAGCGTATCGTAACGGCCGTCCGATGAATAAAGGCTCACATACAGCAAGGGAGTGGGAGACTGCTTTTGGGTCGTCACCCCGTACTGACGCACCTGCTCCGGCAGCCGGCTGAGCGCCTGACTCACCCGGTTCTGCACGCGGACGGCAGCGGTGTCGGGATCGACGCTGGGCAGGAACGTCACGACGATCTGCAGGCTGCCGTCGGAACCGGCGACCGACTTCATATACATGATGCCTTCGACGCCGTTGATCGCTTCCTCGAGCGGCGTCGCGACGGACTCGGCCGTCTCCTTCGGATTGGCGCCCGGATAGGTTGCACGCACCACCACGCTGGGCGGAACAACTTCAGGATACTCACCGACCGGCAGCAGCGGAATCGAGATGAGGCCTGCCAGGAAAATGACAATCGACAGGACGATTGCGAAAATCGGGCGTTCAATAAAGAACTTCGAGATGTTCATCGTCGCCTCCCTCAGTTTGCCGCGGCCAGCATTGGGACTTCGGCTGGCGTCACCGGCGCGCCGGAGCTGTAGATCCTCTGCAATCCACCAATGATGACCTTGTCTCCCGGCATCAAGCCGGACTCGATCAAACGGAGCCCATCGCTCTTGCGGCCGGGTTGAACATCCCTTCGTTGTGCCGTGTTGTCCGCAGCGAGGACATAAACATACTTGCGGTCCTGATCAGTGAGCACGGCCTTGTCGTCGATCAGGACAGCCTCACTTTCGTGGCCTGAGGAAACTTTCACGCGCGCGTACAAGCCGGGCGTGAATATGCGATCGGGGTTGCGCAGCTTCGCCCTCATGCGAATGCTTCCGGTCGTGGAATCGACCTGGTTGTCCTGAAAATCCACCATTCCGACGTGCACAAATCCTTCATCGCCCGCCAGCGCGACACGTACCGCAAGCGTATTGCCAGGGCTCCGGCGCAATTCCGCGCTGTAGCGAAGATAGCTTTGCTCGTCCGGATCGAAGTCGACGTAGACCGGATCCTGTGAGACCATTGACGTCAGCAAGCTCTGATCCGCTACCGCAAGATTGCCGACCGTCAGCAGCGCGCGGCCGGCCCGACCGTCGATCGGCGCGGGTACCTGCGTGAACTTGAGATTGAGCTCCGCAAGCTCGACTGCAGCTTCTGCATTGAGCACGTCAGCCTCACTTTGGGCGTAGGCTGCGTGGCGAGCGTCGGCCTCGTCCTGGGACACTGCGCTCGACGGCAGGAGTCTCCGCGCACGTTCGTCGCGGCTCTTTGCCAGCAGCGCCGTTGCCCGGGCACGCTGAAGCTGTGCCGTGGCGCTGTTCAGCGCCGCTTCGTACGGTCGCGGGTCGATGGTGAAGAGAACATCGCCGCGGCGGACCTCATCTCCCTCTTTGTACGCGACATGCGTCACATATCCGCTGACCCGGGACCGAATCTCCACCGATCCGACAGCGCTGATGCGTCCGTTGAACTCGTCCCAGCGCTGCACGCGCTTGAGCAGCACCGTAGCAACGTCGACCTGAGCAGGAGGACTAAGGCTCCCAGCCGCTGCCTCTCCATTGCCGGTCAGTTCTCCGGTTGCCGCTAGAAGCCCCAGCGGTGCACCGACCGCGGTGAGGATTGCCGCCGCTCTCAGTAGTGTTCTGGTCTTCATCGGTGAATCCTCCTGGTTGTCGTGCTTGTCACGGTGCTCGTGAGGGCAATTCGGTGTAGCTGGGATATCGCCATCACGACACGAATGCTCGTTAAGCGTCGTGAGAAGTTGTTGGGATGCTGTCAGCCCGTTACGAGACGCTGGAAACTGAGTTCCTTGCCTATAGCGAGACAGCTCTTGCGAGAGAGTGGCGAGGCACGGAGAGAGCGGTTCGTCTCGTCGCCCTCAGTACGGTGGCGCCTTTCGTTGCCGCTGCGCCTTGCCAGCCTCGACCCACCACATCAGATCGTCGGCAAAGCGCGGGAAGGACTGCTCGAGCGCCTTGCCGCCCTCGCCCGTCGGCTGACCGTCGGCCGAGAGGGTCTGACCGATCGGCCCAACGGCGATCGTGCTCGAAGTCACCACCATACCCATTTCGGACAGTGTGCCGTGCCATGCGGTAGCGGCGCGCGCTCCGGCCAGTCGCCCGGCCGAATAGCTGACAATCGCCGCGGGTCGCCAGAACCACTCCTCCAGGAAGTGGTCGGTGAGGTTCTTCAATCCGGGCTGAACGCCCCAGTTGTATTCTCCGGTGACGAAGATGAAGCCGTCCGCCGACTTGATCTTCCCTGCGAGCTGCTCGAGCGCCGCCGGCGCCTGGCCCTTCGGGTATTCCTTGTACATGCGGTCGAGAATCGGAAGGTTGATCGCTTTGGCGTCGATCAACTCGGCGTCGTCGCCTCGGCGGCGCAGCTGGTCGACAACGTATTCGGCAAGCCGGATACCCACCCGGTCGGAACGATAGGAGCCGTAGAAAACGAGGATTCGGTTGCTCATGGGGAGTTACTCCGCAGACTGGATTCTGAAGGTGCGGTTCGCCGGCTAATGGCGGACCGCACCTGATGATGGCTACTTCGGCAGCGGCTTGCCCGCCTGCTCGTTGACGATGTACTCCGCGTACCAGTCCGGCCAGTTCACGTCGTGTTCGCCGGTCAGCTTCTCATGCTCGCCGTGCGCTGCCGCCGCGCGGCGAAGCGTCGCCGCGAGGTCGGATACCGACGCGAAAGTCGTGTCACCCTCGACGCGGCCGGGAAGACGGTTGGTAACCTCCTGCAGCACCCAGCCATTGCCGTCCGGATCGCTGAACGACGCAAACGAGTGGTACGTACGGCGTTGCGGATCCGGGCCAGTGACCCGGACGCTTCCGAACAGGTAGGGCTCGTCGGTACCGGTGTGGACGTTGTCGCCGCCGTGGAACACCTCGCTGACCTTGACGCCACGCGCAAGCAGTTCCTTCCGGGCGGCTTCGATGTCGGACACGATCAGGTACAGGCCCTGGGCAGAGCCCGGCTTGGCCGGCGTGACGTTCTTGCCGAAGATCACCGAGGCGCCGGAGCCCGGCGGCGTGAACTGGATAATGTGGAAGTCGCTGCCGTTGGTGAATTCGGCGTCAAAACGCCAACCAAGGTTCGCATAGAACTCCTTGGCGTGCGCAACATCCGAGACCGGGATAACGGCGAGCTCGAACTTCATGTCCGTCGAGCGGACCTTGGCGGGGTTGACTGCTACTGTCATGGTTCTCTCCTGTTGTGTGCCTGGTGAATACCGGCGCCGCGATCACACTTGCGCGGCGACGTCGAGAATGGCCTGTGCGAACGCGCCCGGCGCTTCCTGGGGAAGATTGTGGCCGATGCCGCCGGTGATGTGCCGGTGCGCGTACTTGCCGGTGAACTTCTTGGCGTACGCGGCGGGATCCGGATGCGGGGCGCCGTTGGCGTCGCCTTCCATGGTGATGGTCGGCACACCGATGGTCGGCGCCAGCGCGAGCTGCGCTTCGAGTTCGTCGTAGGCCGCTTCGCCGTCGACCAATCCAAGCCGCCAGCGATAATTGTGGATCACGATCGCAACATGATCGGGATTGT
The DNA here is from genome assembly GCF_001693385.1 of Bradyrhizobium icense. Taxonomy (NCBI): domain Bacteria; kingdom Pseudomonadati; phylum Pseudomonadota; class Alphaproteobacteria; order Hyphomicrobiales; family Nitrobacteraceae; genus Bradyrhizobium; species Bradyrhizobium icense. The sequence continues at coordinate 2,542,548 of NZ_CP016428.1, read as the reverse complement.
CGAAGGCCGTCGCGCTGCGCTCGAAGGTGGCATCGTCGAAGTTCCACTTCGGCGATCCAAGCTTCCAGATCAGCTTCGCGAACTCGAGGCGGTGCTTTTCGTAGCCGATGCGACCGCGCTCGGTGGCAAAATAGAATTGGTACCACCACTCGAGCTCGGCTTTCGGCGACAGCGGCACTTTGCCCGCCTGCTGGTTGCCGATCAGATATCCGCTGACGGAGACCATCGCGCTGACGCGCTCCGGCCAGAGCACAGCCATGATGTTGGCGGTCCGCGCGCCCCAGTCGAAGCCACCGACGACTGCCTTCTCGATCTTAAGCGCATCCATCAGAGCGATCATGTCCGCTGCCAACGCCGAAGGCTGGGCGTTGCGGGCGCTTGCATCGGAAAGAAAGCGGGTCGTTCCATAGCCGCGCAGATACGGCACAATGACGCGGTAACCCTGGGTGGTCAGGAGCGGCACGACTTCAGCAAAGCTGTCGATGTCGTAAGGCCAGCCGTGCAGCAGGAGGATGGCTGGCCCCCTCTCGAGACCGTTGTCGGTATATCCTACGTTCAGAAGGCCGGCGTTGATCTGCTTCAGATTCCCCAGAGACGCACTGATCGCCGGCGTCCGTGTCGTTGCATCTGCGGCTTCGGCGACCTGGCTCAGGTGCGCGGCTGCGGGACGGGTCAAGGCAATGCCGGTCGCGAGCGAAGCAGCGGCACCGATGAACTCGCGGCGAGTCTGGTTGACGTCCTTGTGCATGGTCGTGCTCCCGTTTGCGGCGTCGTCTTTCGAAGGACGTCGGCCTCGTGTGGAAGCGGTATGCACCCGGTCAGGGACGTTGGCCCGTTAAGCGTTGTTAGACGTTGTCAGCGCGGCTTCGCCGCAATGGAAATTGCGCGCCGGTCATGCAGCCCGATGGTTCGCCCTGGCGGCCCGAAACCTTGCGCGGGCGCACCCAGCCAAGACATTGAGACACAAGGATTTTGTTGCCTCTTCCGCCCTCCAACGCCGTTTAACAACACCTAACGGGCCATCTGGAGGCTTTTGCGCAATTGTCTGTCGGCACCAGGACGAACAACGAAAGGACTTGAAATGATTCCGCTGCTCGCCGACGCGATCGAGGCCCACGGAGGCCTGGACCGCTGGAAATCACACCACACGCTCACCGCAACCATCGTCAGCGGCGGCGACCTTTGGGCCCTCAAGGGCGTCCCGCAGGATCCGATCGCGCGGACTATGCAGGTCGAGCTGCATCGGCAATGGGCCTCGGTTGCGCCATTCGGAAAAGACCGGCATACCGACTTCACATCCGATCGCATTGCCATTCTTGCAGCCGACGGCAGCGTGGTCGCCGAACGATCCAATCCCCGTGCCTCGTTTGCGCGGCACGACCTGCGGACGAGCTGGGATCCGCTGCACCGCGCATATTTCAACGGATATGCGCTCTGGACTTACCTCACCACACCCTTCCTGCTCGCCACGGATGGGTTCAATGTCGAGGAAATCGAGCCATGGCGAGAGGGAGCGGAGACCTGGCGCGGCTTGAGGGCCAGTTTTCCTTCGGCAATCGCCAGCCACAGCTTTGAGCAAGACTTCTATTTCGGCGAGGACATGCTCATCCGCCGGCACGACTACCACGTGGATATCGCCGGCAGCTTCCCCGCGGCGCAGTACGTATCCGACCACGTGAATGTGGACGGCATCAGGATTCCGACCCGGCGCAGGGCTTATCTGCGCGCTGGTGATCTGAAGCCGATGCTCGATACGCTGATGGTGTCGATCGACCTCTCCGACTTCCGCTTCGGCTGAGGCAGCAGCTACTTTGTGGCCTCGTCCAGCAGTTCGCGTGCGGCCTTCAGATCGGCTGTTTCGAACCCTTCCGTGAAGCGGGCGTAGGTCTCGGCCAGTCCGTCCAGCGGCTTCGCCCTGCGTTGCTTGCGTCGAAGGCGGGCCAGCGATGTCTCCGTTCGCAGCCGCCACGACAGCGCGCCCTGCTCCTCGGCCAGCGCGATAGAGGCCACGAAGCTTGCTCCCGCTGCCTTCGCGTCACCGCCGCGCGCCTCGAGTTCACCGCGCAGGCGCAGAAGCTCCGGGGCGTCGAAAGCTTCGCCGGCCGGCTCGATGCGAGCGATTGCCTCGTGCAGGACGCGAAGCCCCTCCGCCGGTTGGCCCAATTCGGCCAAGCCCTGCGAAAGCTCGGCATTGAAAGCGGAGGCATACAGTTCGTAGCGGTCCGCATGCAGCCGTGGCAGCACCGCGCGCAGCAGTTCGATCCCTTCCTTGACTTCACCGCGCGCGATCATCGTCTGCGCGCGAAAGCCGGCCGCCACTGCCTGATAAGGTGCCAGCGCGTGGCTAGCGGCATGAGCCGAAAGGCGAGCGCTCATTTGTTCAACCGAAGACCAGTCGCCGACCCATCCGTAAAGCGAGGCTGACCAACAAAGCGAAATGCAGTACATTACGGCGTCCCGCGGCGCGGCTGCCCCCGTCAAGGGCCGGGCGCACTCGACAGCCCGATCGGGGAAGCCTCGCAACCAAAGCACGCGAGCGAGTGGGATCTGCGGCGTCCTCGAATAAGCAAAATGGCCCGGCTGCATGCTGCGCAGAGCTTCACTGCCCGCAACACCCTCCTCAAGATGCAACTGCGCCGCGCGCTGGTCGCCTATGAGGTGAAAGGAAACGCCGACTAAGCCTTTGCCGCCGGCAATTCCTGCCGGATCTCCGATGGCCTGTGCTGTCCGTTCGGCTTCGAGGGCAAGCGGCAACAAAAGCCTGTAATCGCCTGTCCTGCGATAGAACATATTCAGCCGCGCCAGCAGCTTGAATTTGCTGGCGCCATCGCCGAGGGCTTCAGCGATCTCAAGACCACGCCGCAGCGCCGTTTCAGCCTGATCGCTGTTGCGCTCGGTGAACATGAAGGCGTGTCCGAGCGTTGCCTGCAGCTCCAGTTCCCACGCGCTGCCGCGGGTCGAACTGTCGAGCATCGTGAGCGCGCGGCTCGACCATAGACGTCCTTCGTCCAGCAGGTTGAGCTCAAGGAACAGCCTCGCGCAGGCGCCGGCCAGCGGCACGCGCAGTCCAGCGCCCTCATCATTGGCGAACGCCCATTTCAGCGCCGCACGCGCGTCGGAAAACAGCACCGTCCGAGCGCGCGAACGCAAAGCCTGGTCGCCAGCGTCCGCGTCTGCCGCCGTCGTCTCCAGCGCGTGCTGGACATAGCGCGCATGGCGGCGCGCGATACTCGTGGCTTCACCGCTGTCGGCGAGCTTCTGCGTCGCATAAGCCCTGGTAGTGTCAAGAAGCCGATAGCGCGTCACGGCGCCGTCAGGGCGCACTGAAATCAGCGACTTGGCAACGAGCTGCTCCAACGATTCCACAATGCGCTCGGCCGGATCGCCCTCCTCGCCCGCGACCATGGTCGCGCCCTGCAACGTGAAGGGGGCGGCAAAGATGGCAAGGCGACGCAGGACTATCCGCTCGCTCTCGCTGATCAGACCATAGCTCCAGTCCAGCGTGGCACCGAGCGTTTGATGGCGCGGCGGCGCTGTCCGCCGGCCGCGCCACTCCAGCTTCAGCCGGCCGTCGAGCAGTGTCACCAGCTCGCGCAATCCATGCGTACCCACCCGTACGGCGGCGAGTTCGATCGCCAACGCAATACCGTCGAGCTTGCTGCATATTTCGGCGAGAACTTCGGCGTCTTCGTCGGCAATTTCCGCGCGATGGCCCGCCGCGGCGGCCCGCTCCGTGAACAGGCGCGCAGCCGGATAAGCCAGCATCTCGCTTGCGTTCAGCCCCGCACCCTGCGGGGGCCCCTCAAGCGGACCGAGCTCGAAAATCTGCTCGCCTTCCGCCAGCAGCGACTCACGGCTGGTGACGAGGATGCTGACACCGGGCGCCTGCTGGTGGATACGCTCTGCCACCCCGGCGATGGCCTCGACGACATGATCGCAACTGTCGAGCACCAGCAGCAGGCGGCGGTTGCGCAGGTAACCGACGATGCTGTCCGTCGGGTCAGAATGCTGCACGACGAGCCCAAGAGCCCATGCGATCGTGCCGGCGACAAGCGCGGCATCCTTCACCATGCTGAAGTCGAGAAAGCGAACCCGGCCGTCGAATTGTGCTGAGAGCTCGTGGGCCAGCGCGATCGCAACGGTGGTCTTTCCGATTCCACCAGGGCCCCTGAACGTGACGAAGCGTTCGGTCAGCAACCGCTCCGCCACCTCCCGCACAACGTCATCCCTCCCGATCATCCGCTCCAGGCGGGGAGGTAGGACTGGCATAGGAGCCTCAGGGATGCTCGGCGCCTGCTCAGGAGGCGAAACCGCCGGGGGCGCGTGTCCGATGCGGTGCACCGGTGCGACGAAGCAATAACCACGGCTCGGTATATTCGTGATATAGCGCGCCCCCTCCTTGCCCTCACCGAGCGCCTTGCGAAGCTCGGCGATATGCACGCGCAAACTGATCTCTTCGACTGCAAGGCCCGGCCACGCGTGGGCCAACAGCTCGTTCTTCGATACGACGTCGCCAGCGCGGCTGACCAACAGCCGCAGGATATCCAGCGCCCGACTGCCCAGCTTGACCGGCTGCCCATCCCTTTCAAGCAGCCGCGTCTTGTCGTGAAGGAAGAAAGGTCCGAAAGAGACTGTTTCGGTCTCCTGCGGTGCCCTCACGGGATTCGCGCTAGAACTGCTCGTTGTTTCAAGCCCGGTCACATGCGCTCACCTTTGTCGATGGCTGGCCGGCGAGAATTACTATACCGCGTCCGCCGCCATCCAGTTTCTATTTCCTTCGAGAAGAACAGCAGAAAATGGCCGCGATCTGTGCCATTGCAACATCGTTGCTGGAAGGGCTTTGCGATCAGAGGCTTAGCCGCACTTCTTGCGCCGTGTAAAGACTGCAGTGGACGAATAAGGCGGTTCGAAAAGCGCTGATCCGGGCAAATTGTCACAATCAAACATACTCAGGTTTCGCTGGCCTGGTCGTGGATCCATGTGATTGCCGCACGGCCAATTCCTTCAACGTAACCAACCAGTAACAGCGCTTAACAACACCTAACGAGCAATCTTGCGGTTCTCCGGCGACATTCAAGCCACCAAGCGGTGCGCGAGCCAGATTGTCGACCCGCTCAGGCAACGGAGAGCAAGATGCACAGGCTGCAGGTTTCCGAAGTCATCGACCAGGATCGGCGCGCACTGCTGAAAAGCGCTGCGATGGGCATCGCGATTGCCGGCACGGCTGGACTCGTTCCTCTTCACCGCGCGCTGGCTGATTCGAACGAAGTAATCCGTCCGTTTCGCGTCAGCTTCCCCGAAGAGGCACTGGTTGACCTGCGCCGGCGCGTTGCTGCGACACGCTTGCCCGACCGCGAAACAGTTGATGACGGGTCGCAAGGCCTGCAGCTCGTTCCGTTCAGCGAACTCGTGCACTACTGGGGCACTGAATACGACTGGCGCAAGGCCGAAGCCAGGCTCAATGCGCTGCCGCAGTTCGTAACGACGATCGACGGCGTCGATATTCACTTCATCCACGTCCGCTCACATCATGCGAACGCACTTCCTCTCATCATGACGCACGGCTGGCCAGGCTCAGTGTTCGAACTGCTCAAGACAGTCGGTCCTCTGACCGATCCGACGAGCCACGGCGGGAGCGCTGAAGACGCGTTCCACCTAGTCTTGCCATCGATCCCCGGGTTCGGCTTTTCCGGCAAGCCCAAAGGCACGGGGTGGGGGCCGGAGCGAATCGCACGAGCCTGGGCAGAACTGATGAACCGCCTCGGCTACCGCCGCTACGTCGCCCAGGGCGGCGACTGGGGAGCGCCGATCTCAAGCGCGATGGCACGACAGGCTCCTGCAGGATTGCTGGGTATTCATATCAACCTGCCGGCGGCCGTGCCATCCGAGATCGCGGCGCTGCTCGCTACCGGGGCGCCTGCTCCGCAGGATCTCTCGGCCAAGGAGCGTGCCGCGTTCGACGCCCTCTCAATCTTCTACAAGAAGTATCGGGCCTACGCCGCAATGATGGGAACGCGGCCGCAGACCATCGGCTACGCGCTGACCGATTCTCCCGCGGGGCTGGTGGCCTGGATGTTCGATTACAACAACGCGGAGCCGCTTCGCCTGCTCACGCGCGACGAGATGCTGGACGACGTCACGCTGTATTGGCTGACGAACACAGCTGTTTCATCTGCTCGCATTTACTGGGAGACGGCGGGTCAGAGCGTCATTCTCTCCGCCGCGCAGAAGACAACCGAAATCTCGGTTCCTGTCGCGATCACCGTCTTCCCGGGCGAAGTGTATCGCGCTCCGGAGAGCTGGGCCCGGCGCGCCTATCGCAACCTCATCTACTTTAACGAGGCCGACAAGGGCGGACACTTCGCTGCGTGGGAACAGCCCGAACTATTCTCCCGGGAAGTCGCCGCGGCGTTTCGGCCGCTACGTCAACATTGACCTGAACAGACCTCAACTCTCTGCAGCCCATCAACCCTGAACGAGGATAACATCCATGAAAACCCTTCGCATCATCGTCGCCGCTGCGGCGCTTCTCGTTGCCAACGGTTCGACCTTGCCCGTGGCGCGCGCCCACGAAGTCAGTCTGGGCGACATCAAGCGCACCAACCTGCTGCGCAACGATCTCAGTGCAGCCGGACGTGAGGTAATCCAGGTTCTCGTTGAGTTCGGCCCGGGCGTGAGCGCGGTCAGGCACTCGCATCCCGGCGAAGAACTTGTCTACGTCACCGAAGGCGCCTTGGAATATCGGCTCGACGGCAGGCCGCCGCTGACCGTCAAGGCCGGCGAAGTGCTCTTCATTCCGCACGGAACGCCGCACGCGGTGAAGAACGTCGGCTCTGTCAAGGCGGCCGAGTTGGCTACCTACATCGTCGAGAAAGGCAAGCCGCTCCTCATGCTGAGCGAGTGAACAGATCAGCAAGGCCAGCGACGCTCACGAAATTTGAATTTGGGAGACCGAAATGATCAATTTCTCGAAGAGAATCGACCTTCGCCGCCGATACCACCGCGGCGTAGCGATAGCGGTCGCGACGGCGACATGGCTCGGCGCTCCAGTCGCCGGCTCTTTCGCTGCGCCAGCACACGCCCAAGCTCTGTTTGGACAGGAACAGAAGGTCGACATCGGCTTCCTCGAGATCGATGAGGACATCACGCTCCGGAGAATGGTGGTCCACAACGCGAACCCGAAGGGGACCGTTCTATTCCTGCATGGATTTCCGGAAACGCTGTACGCGTGGAAAGATATTTCTCTTACCCTCGCCGCCGACTACGAAGTTCACGCTTTCGACTGGCCCGGCTTCGGGTTTTCCTCGAGGCCGAAGACCGACAAGTTTTCGTACGCCCCGAGGGACTACGCACGCGTCTTGAACGACTACATACGCAAGACGGGTATCAACACATCCAAGCTTACGATCTACGCGACTGACATCGGAGCTCTGCCGGCTCTTCTCCTGGCCCAGGAGAAGCCCGGCATCGCGACGTCGATCATCGTCGGCGATTTCGCTCCCTTCGACAGGCCTCAATACATGTACGCGAGCTTGCAGAGCCTGAAGGCTGGACCCTCGATGGGCCATGCCCGTGAGCAGCTGAACAGGAATCGCGACGACATCCTGGAGAACGCGTTCAGAAGAGGCCTGCCGAAGGAAGCACAGTTCGATGTGCCGCGCGAATTCAAGGACGACATGTCGCGCGCCTGGGATCACGGCGGGATCACGACAGCGGATGCCTTCTCGCGCTACTACGCGCACTTTACGCGGGACCAGAACCACTTTGAATCGCATCTGGAGCAACTTGCAATCCCGGTAAAGGTCGTGTGGGGCGAGAAGGATCTCTACATCAAGAAGGAGATGGGGATCGAACTCGCGGGCAGGATTGGCGCTGAGCTGACGCTCCTTCCCGACATCGGGCACTACCCTCATCTCCAGAATCCCCAACAGACCATCGAAGAGGTTCGCGCCGCATTTCGGTAGATGAACCCAGAAGTATCAAACCCAACGCGCCAGTGGCGCAAACAAGGAGAAGTGCAATGTCCGTCTCTCTCAAAGGTGTCGCAGTCATTACAGGCGCCTCCGCCGGGATCGGTGCGGTTTATGCCGACCGGCTGGCTCGCCGGGGTTACGACCTCGTTCTCGTCGCACGCAACGAGGCCCGGCTCGACCAGCTGGCGACGCGCCTTGCTGACGCCACGGGCCGTGCCGTCAAGACCGTCGTCGCGGACCTGAGAAACAAGGCGGACCTGAAGCGGATCGAGACGATCATCGCCACGGACCCCGACATTACCATGCTGGTCAACAACGCAGGCGTCGGCGGCCTCGAGCCGCTGTTGCAGTCCGACGTCGATGCCATGGAGGAGATGGTCGATCTCAACGTGACGGCGCTGATGCGGCTTACCTATGCCGCGGCTCCCGCGCTCGTTGCCCGCGGAGGCGGCGCAATCATCAACATTGCCTCAGTGGTTGCCATTGCGCCGGAAGTCCTGAATGGCGTCTATGGCGGAACGAAAGCGTTCGTGCTCGCCCTGGGCCAGTCGCTTCAGAAGGAACTGGCTGACAAGAACGTGCGTATCCAGACCGTGCTGCCCGGCGCAACAGCGACCAATTTCTGGGACGCAGCCGGCGGCGCCGTCGATAATCTGGCGTCCAACACCGTCATGAGGTCGGATGACCTCGTGGACGCGGCGCTCGCCGGCTTCGACCAAGGTGAAGTCGTCACCATTCCGTCGCTTCCAGATGCGGCGGACTGGGCCAACTACGAAGCGGCGCGGCAGAAGCTCATGCCAAACCTTTCCCTCAGCTCAGTTCCGGCGCGATATCGAGCCGTGGCTGCGGCGTAACGCATGTCCAACAATACGGAGGCTACCATGTCACTCTTCAATATCCCGGTCTCAACGCCAGTCGCTATTGCCGGTTGGCGCGATCAAGCGGGGCAAGTCCTCGTTTACGCCGAACCACTCAGCCGGTTTGGCTTATACGCCTCGCTCGCGATCATCTACGCCTGGTTCGGTGGAATGAAATTCACCGACTACGAGGCACAAGGCCTGGTGCCGCTCGTGGAGAACAGCCCCCTGCTGAGCTGGTTCTACGCGCTGTTTTCGGCCCGCGGCTTCTCCACCTTCCTCGGGTTCCTCGAACTCAGCATCGGGCTGCTGATCGCCCTCAGATTGGCGAGTCCGATCTTCTCCGCAGCCGGTGGTCTTCTCTCGGCCGGACTCTTCGTTACGACACTCAGCTTCATGATCTCGACGCCGGGCGTCGTCGTGCTGGAACTCGGGGCACCCGCGATCACCGTCGCGCCGGGTCAGTTCCTCCTCAAGGATGTCGGCCTGTTCGCCGCCTCCTTCTGGGTGTCCGTCGACTCGCTGAAGACTGTGGTTCGCAGGTGAGCAGGCCACCTTCCGCCAACAGCATCAGCACCTAATGCAACCACGGAGAATACGATCATGAAAATGCGAGCCATCTTCAGTGCGGCGTATGCTGCCCTTGCCATCGCCACGGCGACGCCTGCCGCCGCCCATGGCGTCGGCGAAACGGTCACGCCGCACTTTCAGCAGACCATACCCAACATTCCCGGCAAGTCGCTGATCGCGCTTGTTGTCGACTATCAGCCGGGCGGGGCATCACCATCGCACGTTCACGCCAAGTCCGCCTTCATCTTCGGCTACGTCCTGTCAGGCGAAATCGAGTCGCAAGTGAACGATGGACCCAGGCGAGTCTACCGCGCCGGCGAGAGCTTCTACGAGACGCCGGGCTCGCGTCATCCGGTTAGCCGCAATGCGAGCAAGAACAAGCCCGCCAGGCTGCTAGCGGTGTTCGTCGTCGATACCGACGATAAGGAACTGACGACGTCCGTTGAACAGGTTTCGTCATCAAGGAGCAAAAAATGACCAAGCGCCTCGACTACAACCAGATTGCACCGGCGGGTGTGAAAGCGCTTGGTGGTGTCTACGGTTACGTCATGCAGAGCGGACTTCCTGCGGCGCTGGTCGAGCTGGTGTACTTGCGGATCTCGCAGATCAACAATTGCGCCTACTGCCTCGACATGCACACCCGCGATCTGCTCAAGAAGGGAGAGAAGATCGAGAGGCTTGCGCTACTGCAGGCTTGGCGGGAGTCTGACAGCCTCTTTGACACGCGCGAGCGCGCCGCGCTGGCATGGGCCGAGACGGTGACGCGGGTCGCAGAAACCAACGTGCCGGATGAGGCGTACCAGGCTGCCCGCACAGCGTTCGACGAGCGCGAGCTCGTCGAACTCACGATCGCAATCAGCCTGATGAACGCCTACAACCGCATGGCCATTAGTTTCCGGAATACGCCGCAGGCCGCGCTCGCAAAAGCTTCGAACTGAGCCAAGCTTCGCAGCACATCAGAAGGTGTTCAACTACGATCAAAGCCAGAATCGTCTACTATGAGGAGGATCAGCATGCGACCTCTTTACCTCCTTCTTGGCCTTATCCTTCTTGAGGCTTGCGGCGGCGTCGACGGAGCCGTCGCGGAAACGGTGCTGCCGATCTCGGCTGCGCCGACAGTGCTCACTATTGAGCAAGAGAAGAATCTCGCCAGTGCAGCCGGTTCTGAGTTTAGGGAATGCGCGGTTGCCTGCCCCCTCATGGTGATAATCCCCGCAGGCAAATCCGCCATGGGCTCGCCTGAAGGCGATGTCGGCCGGACCAAGGGAGAGCATCCTCGGCACGAGGCGACCATCGCAAAACCCTTTGCCGTGTCCAAGTACGAGGTAACCTTTGATCAGTGGGATGCCTGTGTAGCAGCTGCGGCGTGCCCCCATGTCATGGACGCATGGGGTCGGGGAAACATGCCCGTCATCAATGTGAGCTGGGGGGACGCCAAACTGTTTGTGGCTTGGCTTTCGCGGCTCACAGGCAAGGAGTATCGACTCCTGACCGAGGCCGAATGGGAATATGCGGCCCGTGCTGGCGTAAAGACACCTTACTCGTGGGGAGATGAGCCCGGAATCGGCAACGCCAACTGCAGCGGATGCGGCGGCGCTTGGACCTTGCAGACTGCCCCGGTGGGATCGTTTCGGCCGAACGCCTTTGGTCTACACGACATGGAAGGGAACGTCTGGGAATGGGTCGAGGACATTTGGCACGACAGTCACGAGGGCACGCCGGCCAATGGCGCGGCCAAGCTTCAGGGCGGCGATCCAACCTATCGGGTCATTCGAGGAGGATCCTGGCACAACGAGACCGAACTCGTTCGCACGGCCATCCGGTTCAAGCGTCACAGCAAGGTTCAGTTCGACACTCTTGGATTTAGAGTTGGCAGGACCATGGGACCATAGCGGCAGACGCGCGGAAGCGGGCGGATGGTCGCCTGAAGGTGACCTCGCTGAAATCCTAGGCGCGCCCATTGACTTGCCGCACCAGTTTCGCACCAGAAACGGCCTGATCGAAACGTAACGAAGGCGATCGGATTCAACCAAAACCGCAGAATAATCAACGAAGCCAATCAATTTCCTGCCGCTCATAACGGCCTGGTTGCTGGTTCGAGTCCTGCCGCACATATCGGGAAATCGCCTGCGCTAGATTTTTTTGACTAGTCTCCTTCACCCTGCGGCTCTGAAGGCGCCATTACTTCGTACGCTTGAACGCCGCGTGATAGCTCGCCACTAGGTGGGCTTCTTTTCTGCTCAGCCTTCCAAGGTGTTCTTCTAGTCAACCGCCAACTGCGGCTGCCCAGCTGAAGTCATAATGAGCGCTCAACAACTTCATTGCGACAACAGCGACGAGAACGCAGATGATAGAACACTCTATCGAAGAGCGTCATGATGCCGCCTTCTAGCGCTGGTGACCGAGCCGGATTCCAAGCTTGAGCGCCTTTTGGCGGAGTGAGCCTTCGGAGCGTTTTGTGAGCTTCGCAATTTTTGCAACCGGAGTCTTCGCTTTCGAATGAGCGCGTAGCTCCTTCACGTCAGCCTTTGTGTATTCGCGACGCACGGGTTTCTTCTTCGTAGCCGTCTTCTTTGCCTTCTTCGCCACTTCTAGCTCCTCGATTCGAGAGTGGGCGTAGTAACACAGCCGCATTGAGGCGCAACTCTCCATCAGTTGACTCTATATGCATGCTGGTCCGATGCGTGAACTCTCTCATGATGTCAGTTTGCCGACGATTTGCCCGATCTATCAAATTGTTCCGGCAATTCCTGGTGGGCCGAGATTACAACTTGAAGTAATCTGACCGATGTAAGACCAAATCCTAACTTCACCGCGGGGCCGGCGATGTTTGTTAGATCACCCACGAAGAACGCAGACGATTGCTTGCTAAGCGGCGACCTAGATCAGCTGCGTAGGAAGGGCTTAACGTGCCTCTCTCCAGATGCGGCCGATAGGGGCGAAGAAATTGGGAAAACGAGAACCTTTTCTTTCATTCGCTTTGGTATCCAATTGTACCACGCATTTTTGACAACCATTTTCCTTCGGCACGGCCAATTGCATGATGCGGGCGATGATCACGTTTTCCGATGCGCTCTTTAACGGCCACTGCACCAAGCTACGCAAAGGAGGAGCGTGAGGTTGTCGCCTGTGCCGGAATCGCAGGTCGAGGACGGGCGACGCGACTAGCCACGCCGTTGTGGCCGCAAAACGATAAGGGGCTTAAGTGATGAACGAGTTCGGGCAGAAGGGAAAGGTACCGCTCTCGGAACGGCTGTCGGTGTCACCAGAGGAGGCAAGCGCCCTCACCGGGATCGGGCTGACCTCCATTCGCGAGGCGATCAGCAGCGGTGATCTCAAGGCCAAGAAGCACGGGAGGCGTACGATCATCCTGCCGGACGATTTGAGAGTATGGCTCAAAACGCTGCCAGACGCCCGCAAGGCGATTGAAGTAAGCCCCGCTTAACGTCTTCCGAATAACGTACTGGCGCGTTGGCGAAGTTACCGTTCTTCGACATCGAAGACGAACATCTTGTAAAGCGCGACCTTTGGGTTGGCCGCTTGAACTGGCCGACTGGTTCTATGTCATGTTCAAGCTGGCTTTGGATTGCCGCTTTTTACCAACTAGGAGCGGCGATGCGCCGCCTTATTCCTTAGCGCCCCATCCCGCCATTGCCGTCTTGTAGCAAGTCCCTGTCGATCATTTTGGCCTTGGGCAAGTGGGTCGCTTTCCGAGCAGCACTGCTTCAACGAAGGCGGGCATGAACTCGATCACGTTCAGCCCTTTATTGAGCCCAGCCGTCCATCGATGGGGCTTGTGGAGCACTTTGGCAGTGTCGCATGGCCGCAGCACACGGTGCACATTCCGCTGGTCGCGATGACCGCTGACAAGGGGGCAGCGGTCACCGGCAGCGCGAGTGCGAGGTCTCGGATACGTTCGCGTTTTCGATTTGATTGAACAAGGAAGCGGTGATCCGCGCCCTCTCAGCCGAGCTGGACCGGTGCGACTATGCGAATGCGCTGACGCAGCAACAGCGTGAGGTCCGCTTAAGCCTCAGGCGTCAGGGGCAAGGCCGTAGGAAGGCCGTACAGCGCGCCGGGAGGGCGAGGCTACACCAAGCAAATGAAGAAAGCCCTTTAATATGGGGACTTCTTCGATTGCGTCACGGACAAAGTGACGGGTTGCATTGTTGATCAACGACCTAAACGCGCGCGAAAATTGGTAATAAATCGGTAAGCGATCGGAGGGGCAAATCACGACAGCTCTATTTTTATAGGGTTTCAACGTATCCCGTCACGGATCATGTATCCAGCGCCGCGGATCGTGTGCAGCAAGGGCCGATCAAAGCCCTTGTCGATCTTGGAGCGCAGCCGCGAAATATGCACGTCGATGACATTGGTCTGCGGATCGAAATGATAATCCCAGACGTTTTCCAGAAGCATGGTGCGGGTTACCACCTGACCGGCATGCTTCATCAGATATTCGAGCAGGCGAAATTCGCGCGGCTGCAGCGTCAGTTCGTCCTTGCCGCGGGCGACACGATGAGAAAGACGATCGAGCTCGAGATCGCCGACGCGGTAGGTGGTCTCCTCGGCCGGGCCGACATTGCGGCGCGACAGCACTTCGACGCGGGCCTGCAATTCGGCAAATGAATAGGGCTTTGGCAGATAGTCGTCACCGCCGGCGCGCAGGCCCTTGATACGGTCGTCGACCTGGCCAAGTGCGGAGAGGATCAGAACGGGCGTACGATTGCCCTTCTCGCGCAAGCTGCCGATGACGGACAAGCCGTCGCGCTTGGGAAGCATGCGATCCACCACCAGCACGTCGTAATCGCCGCCTTCGGCCATCGACAGGCCTTCCTCGCCATCGCTGGCGAGATCGGCGACATGGCCGACTTCACGGAACGCCTTGACCAGATAGTCGGCGGACTCGCGGTCGTCTTCGATGATCAAGAGGCGCATTTGCGGGGCAGTTGCGGTCACGGGAATGGCTTTCTCTCACCATGGCGCGGCCGCCCTGCACATGCAAGGCGACCGGCCATACTCGCGATCAAGTGAAAAAAGCGGGCGATGAGGCTGGGGGACCTCACCGCCCTTAGGCCCTTCCGACGGAGGGGGGCGTATTCCGAAGGAAGGTTGCCCGAGGGAGCGAGTTTTGGACCCGCTCCCCGGAAGGAGACGTCGGCGGGGGCGACGAATGCCGGCGTAACCCTCCATCTTGTATCTAGTCCTCGTTTAGCCCTTCGCCAGCGGCACCGCGACGAAGCGCGACGAACCGCCGCTCTTCACGCGCATGAGAACACTGTTCTTGCTCTCGGTCCGCGCGGCGTCGATCGCCTCGCGCACCTCGCCGGCCGTCGCAACGCTCTTGCCCGCGACTTCGAGAATGACGTCGCCTTCCTTGAAGCCGCGCTCGGCCGCTGCGCTCTTCGGGTCAACCTCGGTAACCACGACGCCTTCCCTGCCGGCGCCGGCCACGCTGTTGGCGGGGGCCACCGTCAGGCCGAGCTTCGGCACGCCAGTTCCCTTGCTGGCACCGCCCCGGTCTTCCCTATCGGTATCGGCCTTGGCCTCGACCGTGTTCGGCAACTGGCCGAGCGTGAGGTTGACGACCTTGTCCTGGCCCTTTTGCAGCACGTTGAGCTTCACCGCGGTGCCGGGTGCGAGACCGCCGATGGTGCGGGCGAGTTCCCTGGCATCCTTGACCGGCTCGCCGTTGACCGCAGTGATGACGTCACCGGACTGGATGCCGGCCTTGGCCGCCGGACTATTCTGCTGCGGCTCCGCCACCAGCGCGCCTTCGGCCTTCTTCATGCCGAGACTGTCGGCGATATCGGAGGTCACCGGCTGGATCTGGACGCCGATCCAGCCGCGGCTAACAGTGCCCTTGTCCTTGAGCTGGGCAACTACCGACTTCACCGTCGAGGCAGGGATCGAGAACGCGATGCCGACGCTGCCGCCGGACGGCGAATAGATCGCGGTGTTGACGCCCATGACTTCGCCGTTGGTGTCGAACGCCGGCCCGCCGGAATTACCCTTGTTTACGGGCGCGTCGATCTGGATGAAATCATCATACGGACCGTTGCCAATGTCGCGGCCGGAGGCCGAGACGATGCCGGCGGTCACGGTGCCGCCGAGGCCGAACGGGTTCCCGACCGCCAGCACCCAATCGCCGATCCGCGGCTTGCTATCGGACAGCTTGGCGAACGGGAAGTCGGTGCGGCCCTCGACCTTGATCAGCGCCAGATCCGTGCGCTGATCGGTACCGATCACCTTCGCGGTGTAGGCCTTGCCGTCTTCCATGGTGACTTCGACCTTGTCGGCGCCGTCGACCACGTGGTTGTTGGTCACGGCATAGCCATCAGGCGAGATGAAGAAGCCGGAACCCTGGCCCGTGACGGGGCCACGGCCGCCACGCGGCCCGCCGCGCAGGCCGGGCGGCAAGCCATCCGGACCGCCGAAGCGGCGGAAGAAGCGCTCCATCGGCGAGCCCGGCGGGAACGGCGAGTCCTCGTCCTTGTTGGCGCTGTCGTCCTTGGATCTCTTGTCGGCGATGTTGATCTTGACCGAAATCACCGACGGCTTCACGCGCTCGACAATGTCGGCAAAACCGATCGGCCGCTCGACTTTGCGGACCTCGGTATTGACCTGCGCATGCGCCGCGCTGGTGAAGACATCGGCCGGACCCTGCTGCGGCGAGAAGCCATACACGGCGGCGCCGAGGCCGGCGACGACGGACGCCATCAGCGCGAATTTGCGGGCGGAGAACAGCGAACGGCGGGCTGCGCCGTATGACGGTAGCGAGGAAAGATCGACGGGACGTTCTGTCATGTTTCTAAAATCTCCAGAGAACCTGAACTAGACGGTGCGGGGGCTGGGCACCTGACAAGCCCCAAGATGGGGTTTGCCGCCTTACCGCGCGCTGGCTAGGGAATTAAACTTTTGTAATGCGCGGCCTTATGGATGCGGCAGAATAGCGCAGGCTGATCAATGGCTTAGCGCGGGCTGAAAAGCCGCTTTTAGAGGGCGGAAAAAGCCTGGCCGGACGGGGCGCCCCAGTCGATCATGGGCACTACTGCTTGGCCGCAGTGTTATGATGCCCGAGCCTGCTGTGCGATCCAGCCGCAAATGCGGCATCAAATCGTGTCGTCTTGAGCATCGCAATGTCTCCGCCGGTTTTCTGAGCCCGTTTGATGTCCTGCTGTTGCGTGCGCTTATCGCCGCCACACAACATCATCACAATCTGTGCTCCGCGATGCACCGCGGGGTCGGGACAGGATATGGAAAGCGGCGCTATGCCCCGCCCTTCCTTGGATCGCGCTCAGCTCTTCTTCATCTTCAGCCGCCCCATGAAATCCCGCTTGCCGAGCGGCACGCCGTTGGTGCGCAGGATGTCGTAGGCGGTGGTGGCGTGGAAATAGAAATTGGGCAGCGAGAACGACATCAGAAAACCCTCGGCGGTGAAGGGCAGCTTGTGATCGCCGAGATGAAAGACGACGTCGCGGCCGCCGAGCGCATTGACAGCCTCCGGAGTCCAGCCTTCCAGGGCCTCGCGGGTTTGCGCGACCAACCCTTGCAATCCCGCATAATCATACGGCGTCTTGGAGGAGGGCGGACGAAACTCGCCGCTTTGCACGCCCTCGATGGCCCCGCGCGAATGCTGCGCGACGGAAATGATCTGGAAGCGCAGCGGCAGCATGTCGGGCGCAAGCCGCGCTTCGACCATGGATTCCGGATCGATGTTCTTGTCGCGGAAATGAACGAGGCCGCGCTCAAGGAAGCCGCTGACCGCGCCAAGGGTCTGCAGATAGTTCGCCACGCTGGCGTCGTAGAGTGAGAAGGCCATGCTGGTTTCCCCTGGGTTATGCTTATTTGACAGGGAGTCATAGCTAAAACCTGCCCGCTTGCAATGGCGGGCTTAAAGCTTCTTGTCCGGCGCATCGGCTGCGAGCAAGCGCTCCAGCCTCGCCTCTTCCTCCTCAGTCAAATGCAATAATGAGGGATCGGTCGCGCTGGGGGCGTTCGAGCGGCGGCGGCTGTAGAACCAGAGGGCCAGCCCGCCGCCGGCCAATGCCAGCGGCGGCAGCAGCCACAGCACCAGCGTATGCGGCGTGAAGCGCGGCTTCAGCAGCACGAACTCGCCATAGCGCGCCACCAGAAAGTCGATCACCTGGCTGTCGCTGTCGCCGGACGCGATCCGCTCGCGTACCAATAGCCGCAGGTCGCGCGCCAGCGGCGCGTCGGAATCGTCGATCGACTGGTTCTGGCACACCATGCAGCGCAGCTCGCGCGACAGGTCGCGGGCGCGGGCTTCCTTCGCCGGATCCGCCATGATCTCGTCGGGCTGCACGGCGTAAGCCGCCGGCGCGCAGGAAATCGCGGCAGCGACAAACACCCATGCAAGGAGCTTCTTCAACGCCCTACTCCGCCGGCTGCAGCGCGCGGGCGGCCTTGGCAGGCCTCGGCGCGCCGACGCGCAAGCGTCGGTCCGAGAGCGACAGCAGGCCGCCGAACGCCATCAGGACAGGTCCCCACCAGATCAGCAGCACCAGCGGCTTGTGATAGATGCGCACCGCGATCGCGCCGTCCGCATTGGTCTCGCCGAGCGAAATGTAGAGCTGGCTGGCGCCGCGGGTCAGCAACGCGGCCTCGGTGGTCGACGAGCCGCGCGTGGTGAAGTTGCGCTTCGAGGGCGTCATGGCGCGCAGCGTCTCGCCGTCGAGAGAGACCGTGAACTGCGCGATCATCTCGCGGAAATTCGGGCCCTGCCGCTGTGTGACGCCGTCGAGCTTCAACTGGTAGCCAGCGACCTTGGCAGTTTCGTCCGGCTTCATCGAGCCGATATATTCAGTGTTCCAGGTGGTCTCGCAGACGATCCCGATCAGGGCGACCCCGACGCCGGCATGGGCGAATGCCGTGCCCCAGGTTGCGCGCGGTAGCCCGCGTGCGCGAGCCATCGCGGTCGCAACGGGAACGCGGAACAATCCGATCCGTTCGGCAAGATCGCTCAAGGCGCCGCCAATCACGAACACGGCAAGCCCGATCGCCAGCGGAGCGAGCGTGGCTCCGCCATGGACCCATGCAAACAACACCGCAATCGCGACCAGCGCCGCGATGCCGGCCGCGGTCAGCCGTTGCGCCGCGCCAAGCAGGTCGCCGCGCTTCCATGCCAACAGCGGCCCGAACGGCATCGCGGCCAGGAGCGGCACGAACAGCGGCCCAAAGGTCAGGTTGAAGAATGGCGCGCCGACCGAAATCTTGTCGCCGGTCAGAACCTCCAGCGCCAGCGGATACAGCGTTCCGATGAACACGGTGGCGCAGGCGGAGGTGAGAAAGAGATTGTTCAGCACCAGCGCGCCCTCGCGCGAGATCGGCGCGAAAAGCCCGCCCTGCTTCAGCGCCGAGGCGCGCCAAGCGTACAGCGAAAGACTGCCGCCGATGAAGAGGCAGAGGATCAACAGGATGAACACGCCGCGCGAGGGATCGGTCGCGAACGCATGCACTGAAGTGAGCACGCCCGAGCGCACCAGGAAGGTGCCAAGCAGCGACAGCGAAAACGTCAGGATCGACAGCAGGATCGTCCAGACCTTCAGAGCGTTGCGCTTTTCCATCACGACGGCCGAATGCAACAGCGCGGTGCCGGCGAGCCAGGGCATCAGCGAGGCGTTCTCGACCGGATCCCAGAACCACCAGCCGCCCCAGCCCAGTTCATAATAGGCCCAGTAGGACCCCATCGCGATGCCGAGCGTGAGGAATATCCACGCCACAAGCGTCCACGGCCGCACCCAGCGCGCCCAGGCCGCGTCGATCCGGCCTTCGATCAAGGCGGCGATCGCGAACGAGAACGAGATCGAAAAGCCGACATAGCCGAGATAGAGCATCGGCGGATGCACGGCCAGCCCAATGTCCTGCAGCACCGGATTGAGGTCGCGGCCCTCGATCGGCGGGCTCGCGATACGCAGGAATGGATTCGAGGTGACCAGGATGAACAGATAGAACGCAGCCGCGATCCAGCCCTGCACCGCCAGCACGTGCGCGCGCAGCGACAGCGGCAGATTATTGCCGAAGGCGGCAACCAGGCCGCCGAACAGCGCCAGGATCGACACCCACAACAGCATCGATCCTTCGTGATTGCCCCAGACGCCGGTGATCTTGTAGAGCAGCGGCTTCATCGAGTGCGAATTCTCGAACACGTTGACGACGGAGAAATCCGAGGCGACGTGCAGCATCACCAGCGCCGTGAACGAGGCCGCCACGAACAGCAATTGCGCCAGCGCCGCGGAGCGAGCGACATTCATCAGCGCAGGATCGCCCCAGCGCGCGCCCAGCATCGGAACTGTGGACTGGATCAGCGCAAGTGCGAGCGCCAGCACCAGCGCGTAATGTCCGGCTTCCGCGATCACTTCACGGTCCCCTGCACCGGCGCAGATGCGGCCGTGGCGCCGGGCTTTGCACCGTAGTCGTCCTTCCAGTGCCCCTGCTTCTTCAGGGCGTCGGCGACGTCCTTGGGCATATAGGTTTCGTCATGCTTGGCCAGCACGGTATCGGCCTTGAACACGCCTGACGCGTCGAGCGCGCCCTCGGCGACGACGCCCTGCCCTTCGCGGAACAGGTCCGGCAACAGTCCCTTGTAGGCAACGGGCAGCGTGGCGCTGCCGTCGGCGATGCTGAAGTTCACCGCAAGATTGTCGCCGCGCACCAGCGAACCCGGCTGCACCAGGCCGCCGAGGCGGAACCGCTTGCCGGGCGGGATCTGCTTCTCCGCCGCCATGGTCGGCGTGGAAAAGAACACGATGGAATCGCGCATCGCGTTCAGCACCAGCACCGCCGCGACCGCAAGTACTGCGAGGGAGCCGCCAATCATGGTCAAACGCCGCTGCTTGCGCGTCATGAATATCCTCTGTCTTCGCTGTTGGGTTCCGGCATCATGCCTCACCCATCAAGCCCGAGATTTTTCACGCCCTCATTGAGCTGGCGCAAGCGTTCGGCGTCGTTCGCCACCGCCTGTCGGGCATCGGAAAGCGCGCTCAGCGCCTTGCCGCGCTCGCCCATCACCATATAGGCGCGCAGAAGCCGTAACCATCCCTCGACGTCGTCGCCATTCTGCTTCAGCCGGGTCGCCAGCCGATCGACCATGCCGCGGACCATCGCGCCGCGGTCGGCCTCGTTCATGTCCCTGGCCGCGGCCATCGCTTCATTGGAGAGCGCCGGCGCGACGGGGGCGCCGACCCGGGTCAGCGCCGCCTCGACCAGCGGCCGCCACGGCGCATCGGCCGGCGCTTTTGACAGCATCGCGCGCCAGATCGCGGCGGCGTCGGCCTGCCGGCCGTCCTGTTCGGCGGCGAGCCCGAGGAAATAGCTGGCCTTGGGCTCGTCGGCGTTTTGCGCGACCGCGCGCTCGAATTCGGCCTTGGCCTCCGCCGTGACGACGCCCCCCGCGCTGCCAACCAGCGCTTCACCGAGATCGGAGCGGCGGTCGGCGCTGTCGCCGGCATGTTGGATCGCGTTGCGATAGGCCCGGACCGCATCATTGTAACGGCCGAGTCGCGCCAGCACCGGTGCCAGCACGGTCCAGCCGCGGCCGTCGGCCGGATTCTTTTCCAGATGCGCTTCGACCTGCGCCACCATGTTTTCGAGCGGCTGGCTGGCGTCCGCCGTGCGGGTGCGCGAGGCCAGCGGGAAATCGCCGAGGCGCGGCGATCCGACGGCGAGGTAGAACATCACTGCCGCGATCGGCAACCCTACCAGCGCCACGACGGCCGAGGCACGGCGCAGGCCAAGGTTGGCGCGCGCCGGCAGGTCGCGTTCGCCGTCCGCGGCGGCGAGCAGGCGGCGGCCGATTTCGACACGCGCCGCCTCGGCTTCGGACGGGCCGATCAGCCCGGTAGCAACGTCGCGATCGATTTCTGCAAGCTGATCCTTGTAGACCACAGCTTCGCTGCCGCCGGCTTGCGCAGAAGAGCTGCGGCTCAACGGCCAGAGCACGGCAAAAATCGCCGCGACCGTCATCAGCGCGAACACAAACCACAGCGTCATCAATAAGTTCCCGGGCGGAACGACGCTTTCAGGCAAGCGCCGATGCGCCGCTTTACACCACCGGCGGCAAGCCCGGCAATTGACAATTGCGGCAGAAAAAGCGGGAGACGGGCCCGACCGCTGCTAGCGATCCGGAGTTCCTTGGCGCAGTTCGGCGCGGCTTCCCCCGCCGGATCGCGGCTCGCAATACATCAACGGGAAATTGCAGCAGAACCTGCATGCACG
The DNA here is from genome assembly GCF_001693385.1 of Bradyrhizobium icense. Taxonomy (NCBI): domain Bacteria; kingdom Pseudomonadati; phylum Pseudomonadota; class Alphaproteobacteria; order Hyphomicrobiales; family Nitrobacteraceae; genus Bradyrhizobium; species Bradyrhizobium icense. Next base: position 2,520,908 of record NZ_CP016428.1, on the reverse strand, counting down.
GGCGCCCCTCGTGCCCCGGCCTATAGCGTTTGCAGCAAGACGTAGGTGATGCTACACAATGGGGCTGAGACATCAATTGTGTGCAGAGGCAGATCGATGCGATCCTGGAAGGCATTTCGACGTGGCGCTGTTCCGTCCAACCCCGTCAAAACTCCATTTGGCCTGAAACTCCGCGGCGGCGTTCCGCTTCTGTCGCTTCCGCTGCTGGTGCTGTCATTTCCGGCCGCCGCCCAGGACGCAACGGAAAGGACAGCGATCGCGGCCGCAATGCTGCCCCGCGACCTCAGCCCCTGGGGCATGTTCATGCAGGCGGACGTCGTCGTCAAAGCGGTGATGGTCGGTCTGGTATTTGCCACCGCTGTCACCTGGACGGTGTGGCTCGCAAAGACGATCGAGCTGATCAAGGCGCGACGGAATGCCCGACATGCCTTGCGCGAGCTCGCCAACGTCCGGAACGTGGAAGACGCCGTGCGGCAGGTCCCCGAGGGCGCGGTTGCCCAATTGCTCGAGGGTGCCGTGGCAGAACTCCGATTGAGTACCGATCGAATGGACAAGGAGGGGATCAAGGCACGGGTCGCCTCCCGGCTGCAGCAGATCGAGGCGGCGGCAAGCAGACGCATCGGACTAGGCACCGGCGTGCTTGCGACCATCGGATCGACCGGCCCCTTCGTCGGACTGTTCGGAACGGTCTGGGGAATCATGAACAGCTTTATCGGGATCTCGAAGTCGCAAACCACCAACCTCGCCGTGGTCGCGCCTGGAATCGCCGAGGCGCTGCTGGCGACGGCGCTCGGGCTGGTGGCCGCGATTCCCGCGGTCATGATCTACAACCTCTTTGCCCGCCAGATCGCCTCCTACCGGGCGCTGCTCGGGGACGGATCCGCGGAGATCACGCGGCTGGTTGGCCGCGACCTCGATAGCGGCACCATGCTGGTGCGGCGGTACCTCGCCGCGGCGGAGTAGCAGCCATGGCCGCCAGTCTGAACCAGGGCAATGGCGACCTCGCCGAAGTCCATGAGATCAACGTGACGCCGTTCATCGACGTCATTCTCGTTCTGCTCATCATTTTCATGGTCGCCGCGCCGCTGGCGACCGTCGATATCGCCGTCGATCTTCCGGCGTCGAACGCGCAGCCGCAGCCGCGGCCGGACAAGCCGGTCTATCTGACGGTGAAGCCGAACCTGTCGCTCTCCGTCGGGAACGAGCCGGTAGCCCGCGGCGCGTTGCCCGCCGCGCTCGATGCGAGCACCAGCGGCCAGAAGGACACACGCATTTTCCTGCGCGCCGACAAGCTCGTCCCCTATGGCGAGGTGATGCAGGTCATGAACATGTTGCGGGCCGCCGGCTACCTCAAGGTCGCCCTGGTCGGAATGGAGCAAGCCTCATCGCCATGATGCAGCTTGCGGCCGAAGACCGTTCCGACCTGCGACGATGGATGTTCAGCAGCCTCGCGGTGCTGTGCGTCTACGCCGGATTGACCGCCACGCTCGCCACCTGGCGCGATGTGGACGACACCGTGGCTGCCGAACCTTCGGGCGCGATCGTGGTCGACCTGGCACCGTTGGCCGCAGCACCGGCGACGACGTCGACCGACATTGCGCCCGGTCCGGAGCAGGTGATGTCGGAGGCGCAGCCGGCGGCGAAGCCCGAGGAGACGCCACCCGATGAAACGCCTGAGCTGCCGCCCGCTCCCAATCCGGACGCCGCCGTAGCGCTGCAAACCAGGCCGCAGCCTGACGTGACGCCGCAGCAGCAGGCGGCGGCCGCCACGACATCAGCACCGCCTGCGATCAACGAACGGATCGCACCGGTCGCCGTCGCGCCGACCCATGGTGTGCCGAATGACAAAAATTCGCAGGCCGTCGTGACATGGCGAACCCAGGTCCTCGCCTTGGTCGAAAAGAACAAGCGCTATCCGGAAACCGCGCGGTCGCGGCGCGAGCAAGGGACGGCGCAGGTGTCGTTCACGCTTGATCGCAAAGGAATGGTCGTCAGCGCTCGCGTAACTCAAAGTTCGGGATCCGGTGCTCTTGACGAGGAAGCGCTCGCGCTCCTCAAGCGTGCACAGCCCTTCCCTGCGCCGCCTGCAACGTTTCCCGGCGAATTCGTCGTCGTGAGGCAGCCAATCCGCTTCACGGTCAAATAGAGGCGTGACCTTGGTACCTGGTCGTCTGGTCGCGAGGTTCAGTTTGGCGCTAGTCTAATCCGCAACGATCGCGCCGCCGAACTTGTAGTTCGCCCCGATCCTGACCCCATCACTGGTCACCCGCGTGTTGGCATCGAACGCAACGGCGGTGTTGGCAGCGACCGACGGCGTCGAACGCACCGAACCGAAATCCATGTGAAGATATTCGAGCTTTGCGGTCCAGTTGCCTGTCAGCCGCGTCTCGAAACCGGCGCCGAGGGCCCAGCCGAACCGATACAGGTGCCGATCCAGAGACGCCGTGGTCGCGACACCTGCATTGTCGAAGCCTGCAACGGACGTTGACGTCGTTATCTTGCCGAACGGAACACCTGCAGTGGCGTAGGCAAGCAGATCCGGCGTCACAAGCGTTCCAACGCGCCCGCGAACCGCGGCCACCCACCCCAAACGGTAATCCAGGCTCGCCGTCACGGTGGCGTCGAGCGGAGCAAGCGCCGGGTTGCAGATGTTGCCGGGGCAAACGGTGGCGCTGCTTCCGCGCTGATTGCGGTATTCAAAATCGCCTTCAATGCCTGCCAGCATCCGGCCTGATGTCCAGTTATAGCCAGTCTGTCCGCCAATACTGGCGGTGTCGTGCGTGGATGACAGGCGGGCGCCGGAAAGCGACGCACCGGATGCAACGTCGTTGAACGCTGCGTTGGCAACGCCCTCGCCCCGCAAATATCCGACACTGCCGCCGGCATAGATGCCGGCCCAGCTCCGGGCCGCCGCCTCGAGCGCGGGGCTCTTGTAGTAGCCGTTGCCGGCCGGCCGCCCCGCCGTGCCGATCCAGGTGCCGGGCGGTCCGCTCGGCCGGTCGACACCGTATTTGACGTTGAGAAACAGCTTGAAGCCACGACCCGGCAGCAGGATCTCGTCCTTGTGAAATTGAACGGAGTTGCGAATGTTGGCGTTGAGCAGATTGTCGCCAACCACCCCTGTCGCGACCTCAACCGCGCCCCACGGCGAATCCTTCCAGAATTTCCGGTGCTCGAGTTGTACCTTTACCAAATCATATCCGGCGGTCGGCGTGTCGAATTGCGGAATGTCGTTCTGCGCAAACGCGTGCAACAGGCCGATGCGCGCAAACCAGTTGTCGTTGCGCCAATAGACGCCGCCGCCGAGGCGCATCGGAGGAATGCGCGGCACGTTGCTGCCGTCGGTGAACGTCGCCCGCACCACGTCATATTGGCCGTCGATGCCGAGGGTGCCGTTGGCAAGTTGTGCGGCGTCCCACTGCCAGGCCAGTTCGCCGCCGCGGAACGTCGCGTCGCGTTGATCGTAGTTGACCTGGATGTAGTCGGTGCCGGCGCCGCATGACGCAAACGTTTCCTGGCAGAAGATGCCGGTGGCGCGCGAGAAAATGAATTTGTCGTACGACGTGTAGTAGGCATTTGCGGCAAACCTGAAATCGCCATCCGTGCGTTTCAAGCCGATTTCCGCCGTCTGCGCGGTTTCGATTCCGAGGTTCGGGTTGCCGATCTTGAACGTCTTCTCCGAACCGTCGGGACCTTGGGCGAACAGTTCGAGAGGGCGCGGCGCACGTTCGATCCGTTGCAACGTCAGACTGGCGACGAGCGAAGATGGAAGATCCTTGATGATGCCGAAGCTGACGCTTTTCGGCATGAAGTCGAGCTTGGCGGCGGCCCTGCCCGGCTCATCCGGTGGCGGGAGAAAATTCGGCGGGAAAGTGAATGCCGTTCCCGCGACATTGACTCCCTCGATGCGACCCGCCAATTGCGTGCGCAGCGTGTCCGTGTGCCTGACTTCATTGAGGAAGTACGCCGCCGCTGTTCTGGTCTGGGCCGGGAGCAAGATCGCCTGCCCTGCCGTATCCAGTTGCTGGTAGGCGCCTTGCGCGCCGAAAATGCTGGTCAGCGGACCGATCGGCGTGGCGAACGGCGCAAGTTCGAACTCGAGCTTGCCCTCGGTCTGCCGGTTCTTGAAGGTGGCAGCAATCTCCTGGAAGCCGGTGGTGGCGAGCACCGTCTCGTCGTGCCGGTACTCGGAATATCCGGTCCAGTACCTGATCGCGGCAAGCGCGCTTGCGTCCGGGCGATACTCGCCCTTGGAGCTGATCTTGGTCTGCTCGAGATCGTTGTGCTGGCGGGCTTCCGCGGTCGCAATACCGGGGACGTGGTAGTCGCTGGTGAAACGGGAGACGGCGATGCCGGCGTAGCCGCCATCGAAAAGCCAGGAGCCGCCGATGGCCGCGCCCGCACTCTGCGAAGCTGAATTCGGCTGCTTGCCGTTGAAGGCGGGCGCGGGGATTGGCGGGACCAGATAGGGGTAACTCGGGACGCTGTAATCGCCGGAGGAGCGCCCGTAGATGTCGGCATGAACGGCGGCGTTGCGGCTGCCGGCATCCAGCAACAGGCCGCTCTCCCACCCTCTATTGACGCTCGTCACACCCGATCGCAGTTCGGCAGCCACTCCCCCAAGCGGAGCCGCGGTCGGAATCCGGTTGTTGTTGACGTCGACGACGCCGCCGACGGCCTGCGAACCGAAGCGGAGCGCACCCGGTCCGCGAATGACGTCGACCTTCTGGATGGCGAGAGGGTCGATCGGCACCGCATGGTCCTGCGCGATGTCGGACACATCGACCGCACCGACGCCGTTCTCCTGAATGCGGACCTTTGCGTCCGTCAGGCCGCGCAAAACCGGGCGCGACGATTCCGCGGCAAGCCCCGCCGAAGTCGCGCCGGGCATATTGGTGAACAGGCTGCCAAACCCGCCGTTGCTGCTGCCTGTCTGAATCTGGTTGCTCCCGATCGTCGACAGCGGCGCGAATAGCGGATTGAAGGGCGACGCCGGCGCGGCCGCGGGCGTTGGGCCCGCCAGCGGTGCCGCCACGGTCGTCGAACGCCGACCGGGCTCGCTGCGCGCGGCCCGCCGCGCGGGTTTAGGCTGACGACCCTCGACGGTGACTTGCGGCATGTCGATTTCCGCCGGCGCACCTGGCGTGGCTTGCGGTCCTGCCGCCGTGGCAGGCGCAGTCTGCGGCGGAGCCGGCTCCGCCGGGGCTTGCCCCGCTGCCGGCGGCGGTGCGGGAGCCGATGGTTCAGCAGGCGGCGCGGCCTGGGGCGCCGGTGGCGCAGGCGCCGCCGTTTGCGCGAACGCCGCGGCGTGGCTCAACCAAGCCACGGCCAGTGCCGATGTGCCCACAAGGGCCAGTCGCGTTGCGCGCATATTCTTCCCCAACCGATCGCGCACCAGCAACAGCACTTGAGAGCCGCGACAGCAAAAAACGTAGGCAAGGCTACATATTTATGTTGGACCCTCACTGTCAAGATGCTGCGAATGACTCGCAAATGCCAGGCGCCCCGCCTGTTGCAGATCGGCGACAAGCCGCCAACTTGCAATGTGGTCGGCGCCACGCCATGGTCGCGCCTCGTCTGGATGGATTCGCCTGGAAGGTGCAGTGGTGCGCAAGCCCTCGACAAATCGGGCCAAGCCGATGCAGCCGATGCCCGCGGAACAAACGCAGGCGCGCCGCTTCGGAAAGGCGCGATCGGCGCGGTCGACCGCGGTTCTGGAGGACTATGTCGAACTGATCTCGGATCTGCTCGGAACGACCGGCGAGGCGCGCCCGACCGACATCGCGCGCAGGCTGGGCGTATCGCACCCGACGGCGATCGACACCATTGCACGGTTGAAGCGCGAAGACCTGGTCACGGCCCGCCCCTATCGCGGCGTGTTCCTGACCGAGAAGGGTGAGACCCTCGCCAAGCGCGTCCGCACCCGTCACCGTCTGGTGGTCGACGTCTTGCTGGCGCTGGGTGTTCCGCAGGAAGCCGCGGAGGCTGATGCCGAGGGCATCGAACATCATGTTTCCGACGTGACGCTGAAGGCTTTCGCCGAATTTCTTCGCGACGCCAAGGGTCCACGCAAGGCGTGATGCGATAGATCGAGAGACGGCGCTATCCGGCCCTGGTCGATTTACGCTCGCCGGTCACGGCATTTTCGGCCGCCCGGCTCATCAGCGACGCATAGTCATGGCCGAACAGGATTTCGCAGAAGCGGATTGCCGCCTTGGCCTGCATCTGCCGGTAGGCGCGCGCCTTGGTATCGCCCCCGCGCAACGCCTGCACCAGGCTTTCGGTGGAATGCTCGACGTAATGCTGCAGGTCGGAATAGGTCCGCAGGGTGACCTCGTTGATGGCGAGTTCGCTGGCGTAGGTGCGGCACACCGCCACGAAGTCGATCAGGGCGGCGATCTCTTCGACCTCCGCGACGTCGATCTTCGGCGCCGAAGCGATATCCTTGTCGGCGCGCTGACGCAGGATGCGGCGGACCCGGCCAGGCACGCTCTCGATCTCCGACTGCAGCGAATTGGAAATGTCGGCTCGGATCGACGTGAGCTGGCGCCCCCACGCGGAATCGTTGCGCAGATCGAGCTCGGTGCGCAGTCCGCGCACGCCATCGTGCAGGATTTTCAGCTGGTCGCCGACATTATCGAAATGGCCCCGCCTGATGTCCGTGCGCAGACAGGCGGTAAGGAACGAGAGATCGTGCAGCGCGATCGTGACGGCGATGCCGTAGGGCGTGGCCGCCACACGAATCTCGTCGTCGGAGGCCGCCATCTTGACCGCAAGACGGATGATCTGCCACGGCGCCGCCAATCGCTGCATAATCAGCGACAGCGCGAACGGCAGCAATTGCGGCGTCTGCAACGAGGGCACGTTGAGCGCAGATGTCGCCGTCTCGAGCTGGGAGGGCGTCAGCGCCCGAATCTGGCTGGGAAGCCGGCTACCGAGCGTCTCCATCGCCTCACGGGCTCGCAGCACTGCGCCGATCGACAATAAATCCTCAATGACATTCGGCGAGCCAATTCGCGAGAGCGCACGATGCCTGTCCTCGCCCGGCACCGGGGTGGCGATTTTGACAATCGCCTCGGCTGCGGCGAGCTGGAATTTGCGGGTCGCGGTTTCGAGACCTGCGGCGGAGCCGCTCAGCCTGATCTCATTGAGTGTCGTTTCGAACGCGCGCACGGCCTCGGGCGCGCCGTCGCGACCCAGCCATTGCCAGACTGGCAGCAGCGACGCGCGTCGGATCTGCCCGGCGCGCACCGGAAAATTGCCTTCGACGAGAAATGGCTCGAGCGGACCGTACAACAGCCGCGCCGGATCGTCGGTCCGGGGACGCGCCTCGTCGTCTTCCTCGGTCCCGCGCACAACCTTGCGCAACTGCTCGAGCACGAAATTGGCGACGGCGAGGTCTTCCCCGCGCTCGATGGCGCGCTCGAACTCCCGCATCAGCAGCGCCTGCGATTGAGGCGGGAGCTGGGCGAGATAATCCCTCAGCCGCTCGGTAGATGTCTGGCTCATTCGCCTGGTGTGGATATGCTTGTGTCACGCGGACGGCAAAGCGCGTCCACCGCCGATTTTAGAAGTGTGCGCGTTAAGAAGGCGTTTAGGAATAACGAAATCGACCCCGGGCAGCGCCGGGCTATCGCCCTCCGGATATTTGGCCGGATGGAGCGTTCATATCCCCGGCAAAACCAGCTCTGCCCGCAGCCCGCCGATCGGGGCGTCACCCAGGGCGAGGCTACCGCCATAGAGGCCGGCAAGATCGACCACGATCGAAAGCCCAAGCCCGGAGCCCGGCTTGGATTCGTCCAGGCGCTGGCCGCGCCGGGACACCTGCGCGCGTTCGGCAGCGGACAACCCGCGGCCATCGTCATCGACGATGATCCGCAGCCGCGGCCCGGTGCCAGGCTCCGCTGGCGATTCCGCCCGCACCTCGATAGATACCTGCGAGGACGCCCATTTGCAGGCATTGTCGACCAGATTGCCGGCCATCTCCTCGAGATCCTGACGCTCGCCTCGGAACTTTGCCTGCGGGTCCGCCTTGACCGCGATCGTGACGGCGCGATCCCGATGAATCTTTTCCATGGTCCGTCGCAGCGCCTCGATGGCGGGTGCGACCTCGGTGACGGTGCCGACGATGGTGACGCGCGCGGCGATACGGGCGCGCTCAAGGTGATGTGCGACCTGATCCCGCATCACAAAAGCCTGCTCCAAGACCTTGCTCGCAAAGGGATCCACCGTGTGGGCGGAGGCCTCGTTGACGATCACGGACAGCGGCGTCTTGATGGCATGGGCAAGGTTGCCGACATGGGTACGGGCGCGCTCGACGATCTCGCGGTTGGCGTCGATCAGCGCGTTGGTCTCGCGCGCCAGCGGGGCGATCTCGACCGGAAATTGGCCCTCGAGCCGTTCGGCGCGTCCGGAGCGGATGTCGGCGATCGATTCCGAGATGCGCTTGAGCGGCGCCAGCCCGAAGCGGACCTGGAAGATCGTGGTCAGGAGCAGCACGATCCCGAGCGCGGCGAAGGTGCCGCCGAGGTAGTAATCGAAGGCGCGGATCTCGTCGAAAATCTCGGATGCGTCGCCGGCCACGCTGACCAGAAACTTGCCGTCGGCGCCGAGGTCGACCGGCCGCTCGACCACCCTCAGATCCTGGCCCTCCGGACCGTTGACGTAACCGAGACGGATACCGGCCGGGGTCAGCTCCGCTCCGATATCCTCGAGCTTCGGCAGCTTCTTGTCCCATAGCGAACGCGAGGCCTTCGTTTCGGCCTTCTCGTCGGTCCGGACGATCTGCCAGTACCAGCCGGACAAGGGCAGCTCGAACAGCGGTTCGCCGAGCGACTGGAACTGTTGCTCAGGCGGCTCGTCCGGCGTTGCGACTTCGGCGATCAGGGTGCGGAGGTAGAGGTTGAGGCGGCGGTCGAAGGCGCGCTCGGTCGCGTTCCGGTAGACCGATGACAGGATCACGCCGGTGATCAGCAGGATCACGACCACCCACGCGGTCGCCGAGAGGAACAACCGCGTGGCAAGCGAACTTCCGCGCATCAGAGCAAGATCCCGAAAAGCGTATCCCCAGGCTCCAAGCCTGCGGATGGAGACCGGTCTTCGGATAAGATCATGCTCGAATAAAAGAGCAAGGCTCATCAGGCGCCGGGCGATGGCGGCGTCAAGAGATAGCCGAGCCCGCGCACGGTCTGGATGATGTCGACGTCTAGCTTCTTGCGGATGCGGCCGACGAACACTTCGATGGTGTTGGAGTCGCGGTCGAAGTCCTGGTCGTAGAGGTGCTCGACCAGTTCAGTGCGCGATACCACGCGGCCGGTGTGATGCATCAGATAGGCCAGCAGCCGGTATTCGTGCGACGTCATCTTGATCGGATTGCCCGATACGCTGACCCGCCCGGTGCGGGTATCCAGCGAGACGGGGCCGCAGGTCAGTTCCGACTGGGCGTGGCCGGTGGAGCGGCGGAGCAGCGCGCGAATTCGCGCCAGCACTTCCTCGAGGTGAAACGGCTTTGCGACATAGTCGTCCGCGCCGGCATCAAAACCCTGCACCTTGTCGCTCCAGCGGTCGCGCGCGGTGAGGATCAGGACCGGCATGGCGCGGCCCTTGCGGCGCCACGCCTCCAGAACCGATATGCCGTCCATCTTCGGCAACCCGATATCGAGCACGACGGCGTCATAGGGCTCGCTGTCGCCCAGATAGTGCCCCTCCTCGCCGTCGAACGCGCGATCAACCACATAACCGGCATCCGTCAAAGCCGTCGTAAGCTGACGGTTGAGATCCGGATCGTCCTCAACAACAAGCAGGCGCAAGCTGGCCTCCAACAGTGAGCTCTACAATATCAGGTCTCATGATGAGGCTCGGCGGGGTGAACGGGCCATGAACGAGGCGCACCGCACAATGTGACTTTTTCGTCATGAGGCTTTCCGCGGGTCGGGCGCGCCCGCTGGCCAGACGCCTAACATGCCCGATCGGATGCCCCAAGGGGGCCCGGCAGGGTTGCCTACGGCAACGGCTCCCGAAAGGCGGGACCAATTGCCGGCCGCGCCGATAGGCGCCCCGATCGCGCAGCCTCGGTCAAGTCCCTCACGTGCGGAAGAATACGAACCAGACGATGCCCAGGATCAGAATCGCTAGCCCGGTCGATACCGTCAGGAGCGCCAGCACGGACGGACCGGGTTCGCCTTGGCGCGCCTCGGTCGGGGTTTCGACGATCTGGCCATGTCGTTTCGTTGCCATGGGGACCTCTTCGAGTAAGTGCCTGTAATGTCAGCGAATGCTCCGACACCGCCTGCGAAAGCAACGCATGATCGAAAGTGATGTTCCGGGCTTTTGGGCCGCGCCACGCGATCGCCGCGTTCAAAAGGTCGCAGGCCTGCCGCAGAACGGAGCCCTTCGACGGTTAACGCCGTTCCGCGATTCCGCAGCCCGGCATGTTTGAGACAGGGACATCCGGTGGTATCCTTGCGGGGTCGTCCGTTGCGTATTTTCGGAGTAGCCCATGGCCCCCCGCGCCAATTGGAAGGGTTTTCTGCGCCTGTCGCTCGTGACCTGTCCTGTCGCCCTCTATCCGGCGACCTCGGACACCGAGAAGGTCTCGTTCAACCAGATCAACCGCAAGACCGGCCACCGCATCAAATACGCCAAGGTCGACGCCGAGACCGGCGAGGAAGTCGCCAGCGAAGACATCATGAAGGGCTACAAGATCGACACCGATACCTACATCGAAGTGTCGAAGGACGAGCTTGACGATATCGCGCTGGAATCGACCCGCACCATCGAGATCGACGAATTCGTTCCGAAATCCGATATCGACGGCCGCTACCTGATCCGCCCCTATTATCTCGTGCCGGATGGCAAGGTCGGCCACGATGCGTTTGCGGTGATCCGCGAAACCATCCGCAACATGGACAAGGTCGCGATCGGCCGCGTGGTACTGACCAACCGCGAGCACATCATAGCGCTGGAGCCGCTCGAGAAGGGGCTGATGGGAACGCTGCTGCGCTACCCCTATGAAGTGCGCAACGAGAAGGAATATTTCGACGATATCCAGGACGTGAAGATCACCAAGGATATGCTTGATCTGGCAAAGCATATCGTCGAACAGAAATCCGCTTCATTCGAGCCCGAGCAGTTCGAGGACCGCTATGAGCAGGCGCTGATCGACCTTATCAACCAGAAGCGCAACGGCCTGACGACCAAGGCCAAGACGGCGCCGAAGACGACCGGCAACGTCATCAATCTGATGGATGCGCTGAAGCGCAGCCTTGCCAGCGAACAGCAGGCCGCCCCTGCCGCCGCCAAGACGAAGGGCAAGAAGCCGAAGAAGGCCGCTGCTGCCGGGCAGCGCGAGATGCTGCTGCCGATCAGCGGTAGCGGCAAGCGCGCCGCCAAGGAAACAGCGAAGGAAGCGCCGAAGAAGGCGGAAAAGCCGGTGCGTACCGCCGCCCGCACCAAGAAGGCCGGATGATCTGGCAAGGAGCGCGATAGATAGCACCATCTAGCGCGCGATGCCGTGGTCGACCCCGTTCGATGATCCGATACCGCTTCGCGGCGGCCGTAAGCTCGCGACGCTGCAGCAGGCCGCCGACTATGTCATGGCATTGCCGGAAGAAGTGCAGCACGAGGCGCACTGGCAGGTCGCGGTGGAAAATCTGATCAACGCGGCCGAGACCGGCGGCGGCTGGCTGATGTTCGCGCGGATCGCGATGCTGCGGGCGCTGAATGCGGACCCAAAAGACAGATAGCGCCGGTTTCAATCCCCGCCGCCGTCCCCGTCCCCACTGCCAAAGTCCAACCCGCCATCGCAACAACCAGACGACCGGTCGTTGACCATCCAATCGATCAACAAGGCTGCGACCAATATCGCGGAGATCACGTGCCACGGATTTTGCTGGACGTAGGCCAGAATTGCTGGCGCCCAGGACACCAACAGCGGCCCAAATAGCAGTTCCAGCATGTGTCTGTGCGGCTTGCCGCTATTTGATCGAGGTGCTGACCTCGGTGAATTTCGTGCTGAGCATGCTGCCGACGCCGTTGACGGTGGTGACGATCACGATGCTGATGCCGGCCGCAATGAGGCAATATTCGATGGCGGTAGCGCCGCATTCATCGTCGACAAACCGTGCCAGTAATCGATGCATAGACAAGCTCCTGTCGACGCTCCCTCGGAATTTCTCCCGCGCCATACTGATTAAACTCTAGGGCGGAGCGGTTGAAGAGGCCTTGAGGAACAGAATGAACGATCAATTAAGGCAGTCGAGCAATCCGCGCCCCGGAATCACACGATACGGTAAATTTACCATCGATTGTGGACCGACCAGCCACTCTTGCCCGATCGGCGGCTTGCGAAGCGCGCGCATATGATTGCGCAGAAACGCGAAGCGGAAAGGAATTACATCGGTCTCTTGCATGAGGAGACCGAGGAGCAGCGCGTCGCCGACGGCCCAGCGGCCGCGGAATACCCTATCCTGGATCAGATACTCGATCTGATTGCGGCGATGTTCAGCCGCCGCAGCGAAGCGAGGTGGTCACCCCGCCCGCTGCGACGTTGAACAAGGGACCGGGCAATGGCCCGGTCCGAGGATTGTTCTCAGAAGTTACGCTGGGCGCGGAACTGGAGCAGGACGGTGTCCTGATCCTTGAACTCGTAAAGCGCGTTCGGCTTCGGAGCGGTCGCCGTGAACACCGAGGAGCCCGACATCTTCTGGTCGAGATGGAACCACTGGACTTCGCCCGAGAACGTCAGGTTCTTGACCGGGGTCCAGCGGGTAACGACGCCGAGTTGCGAGACGTTGAAGTCGGGGTTGCAGGTGTAGTTGCCCGCAGCATTCCCGGCCAACGCCTGACCGGAGTGGCTGGCGGCGAAAGCGGCGCAATAAGCGCCCTTTGCCGTCGAGGTCCCCGCACCGAGCAGATTGTCGTTCGCGCCACCGTCGTACCTGACGGCGGAGTAGCTGCCGAACAGGCTGGTCGACCAGTAGGGGTTCCAGTTGTGATTGAACGCGCCACGGACGCCCCAGGCGGTAGTCAGTGCGATACCGCCAGTACCGGCCGCACCCGGGAAGTAGACGCCGTCGGTGGTCGCGCCGAAGCCGACGCTCTGATAGCCGAACCCGCTATCGCCGAACATCGCGAAGTTGGGCGAGGAGCCGCTGGTGGCGATGACGTACTTGGTGGCGCCCTTGGCGTAGGATACGTCGAGCTTGATGTCGTCGCCCGCACCGGTCGGAATGTTCTTGATCTGCAACGCCGCCATCACCGCACCGCCCCACTTGCTCTCGGGGTGGCCGCTGATTTCGGAAAGTGCGGTCGGGACAGCGCCCGCGCCCAGCGTGTTGTACGAACCGTTCACTTCATGCGCGGCTGCCGAAAGCTGGAACAGCCCCCAGGCCTGATCCACCCGGATTCTGCCGACGATGTCGGGCGCGTGCACGCCGGCATAGGCGTTCGATCCAGTGCCGTTGGCGCCGATCGCGCCGGGGATGCTCAGATTGTAGACGGAGGTGCGATCCCACACGGTGGGGTCATCGAGACCGATCGACGCCGATACGCCGTTGCCGAACTCGGCGGTGTACTGGATGTTGTTGACGCCGGTGTCGGTATTTTGGCCGCCGAGCAAGTTTGAGTTGATGTTGCCCGGGAAGCCCTGCCACGGCGTTGAATAGGCCGAGGCGGACTTACCGAAGGTGAAACCGGCGAACTGGATGAAAAGGAACTCGACCGCGACATAGCCGCCGCCTGCGGTGGACAGTGAATTCGAGCTGAACGGCAGCGACGGATTGGCGGAGCCGCCACCGACATTGTTGAACTGGAAGTCGCCCTGGCCGAAGGTGCGGACAACGCCGTATTCGGTGGCGGTGCGGGTATCGACCGTCAGCGCCATACGGGAACGGGAGACGAAGTAATCGCGGTAGCGGTTTTGCTGACCAAGATCGCCGCTCCAGGCCGGGGTGCCGTGCGCTCCGCCGTTGAAGGTGGTGTCAACTCGCAGATAACCGCCGAGCTTAATGCAGGTGTCGGTACCCGGAATGTAGAAGAAGCCAGCGCCGTAAAGCGTACAAATCCTTACATATTCAACTGCCTTGGCCTTGACCGGAAGGTCGGCCGCCTGTGCGCCGCTCAGGGCCATCAGACCTGCCGCCGAGCCAAGAATGAATGTCCGCGCCGTAATCATTGAAGTCTCCTGTCCTGCGATTCATGCAGTTGCATGCGGCACAGGTAATCCAAAAATCCTTCCTATGAATGACAAGCCCGTGATGCCGCTTCACTTGGGTCGCGGCTGTGATGTTTTCGCAACGCGGCAGCGTCAAAGCCGAGTCAAAACGATCCAGTTCAGCCTCAAGCTCGGGGCGCTCACAGCAAGAATATTCTCCACCGGTCGCCTCATCTTTTGGCTTGAGCGGAAAAACGCATATCAGCACTTCCCAACGTAAGCGCCATCCGCGCTTTACCGGGCCGGAAAATCCTGTCCAACTGTCGCAAATCGGCCGGACCAAAACCGGCCTGCATCCAGGGGGAGAGGACCGTCATGAAGCTCGGCACCGCCATTGCGGAAATCATGAAGCGCGAGGGAATCGAAATCCTCTGCGGCTATCCGGTCAATCATCTCATCGAATATGCCGCAAGTGCCGACATCCGCCCGGTAATGGTGCGCCAGGAACGCATCGGCGTTCACATGGCGGATGCGATCTCGCGCGTCACCTCGGGCCGTTCGATCGGCGCGTTCTGTATGCAGCACGGGCCCGGCGCCGAGAACGCGATGGGCGGCGTGGCGCAATGTTACGGAGAATCGGTGCCGGTGCTGGTGCTGCCGATGGGCTATGCGCGCCGGCTCGCCAACATCGACCCGAACTTCAACTCCAGCCAGGCGATGAAGGCGTTCTCGAAATCGTCCGAGCCGATCAACATCGCGGCGGAAGTCTGCAACATTTTCAGGAGAGCGTTCACCAAATTGAAGAATGGCCGCGGCGGGCCCGTGATCGTCGAAATTCCCGCCGACATGTGGAACGAGGAAGTGCCGGAGCCCTTGAACTACACACCGGTGCTGCGCACCCGCTACGGTGCGGATCCCGTGCATATAAGGGAAGCGGCGGCCCTCCTCGTCGCAGCGAAGCGGCCGGTGATCTATGCCGGCCAGGGCGTGCATTACGCCAAGGCCTGGCCGCAGCTCAGACGGCTGGCCGAGCACCTCGCGATTCCCGTCACGACCAGCCTTGGCGGCAAGTCGTCGTTTCCCGAGACGCATCCTCTATCGCTGGGTTCGGGCGGCCTTGCCGTGCCGCGCGCGGTGCCGAAATTTTTGGGCGAAGCCGACGTGATCTTCGGAATCGGCTGCTCATTCACCGAGACGTCATTCGGCATCGCGATGCCGAAAGGCAAGACCATCATTCATTCGACGCTCGACCCCAGCCATCTCAACAAGGACGTCGAGGCCAAGGTCGGTCTGGTTGGCGACGCCGCCCTGGTCCTCGATGCCTTGCTGGAAGAGATCGGCAAGACCGTCACCTCGGACCGCGACGCGACGGCGGTCGCCGCCGAGATCGCTGCCTCCCACAAGGAGTGGCTGGCGAAATGGATGCCGAAGCTGACGCATAACGAGGCGCCGCTGAGCCCCTATCGCGTATTGTGGGACCTGCAGCACACCGTCGACATCAACAACACCATCATCACCCACGACGCCGGCAGCCCGCGCGACCAGCTCTCGCCGTTCTGGAAGTCGGTCGAGCCGCTGTCCTATATAGGCTGGGGCAAGACCACGCAGCTCGGCTACGGGCTCGGCCTTGCGATGGGCGCCAAGTTGGCAAAGCCCGACAAGCTCTGCATCAACGTCTGGGGCGATGCCGCGATCGGCTTCACCGGCATGGATTTTGAAACCGCGGTGCGCGAGCGCATCCCGATCATGTCGATCCTGTTGAACAATTTTTCCATGGCGATCGAACTGAAGGTGATGCCGATCTCAACGGAGAAATACCGTTCTACCGACATTTCCGGCGACTACGCCGCGATGGCGCGCGCATTTGGCGGTTATGGCGAGCGGGTGACGAAACCGGAAGACATCATCCCCGCCATCAAGCGCGGCATCCAGAAGACCCAGGAAGGCGTGCCGGTGCTGTTGGAATTCATCACCAGCAAGGAGACCGAGGTTTCGAGGCCGGGGACCTGAGGGCCTGCTTTTTTAGCGCAAAAGCAGGCCCGATGACGCTGGCTCAGACGCGTCCGGGATGAAATAATCCATGACCACGTGCGACGCGGCGGGGCTTCGGCCCCTGCCCGTACTCCGCTGCATATGGATGCGCGAATGGCGACCCTTCCCGAGGATATATCGGTCGATCTGAAGGTCGTGATCGATGAACTGGAATCGGCCATCGCCGATGTGGAGGCGCGCCTCGAATCCACCCGCGCCGAACGCGACGAGGCAAAGGCGCGGCGGGTCGAGCTCGAAATCGAGAATGCGAATCTGCGACGCGAGTTGGGTTCGGCCCGGGAGCGGCAGACTGCGACCGCTGAAATCCTGAAGGTCATCGCCAGTTCGCCCGCTGACGTACAGCCCGTATTCGAGGCGATCGCGTCCAGCGTCAAGACACTGCTCGGCGCATTCTCGACCACCGTGCTGCGCTTCATCGGCGACGAACTGCATCTTGCGGCCTACACGCCGACGGATCCCGAAGCCGACGAAGCGCTGCAGTCGTCATTCCCGCGGGCTCTGGCCGAATTCCCCACATTTGCGCTGGTCCGCAACGGGGAAACGATCCAGTTCCCGGACATCGAGGCCGATGACGTGCCTCCCGCAAACAAGGAGTTGGGCAGGCTGCGCGGCTTTCGCAGCGTGCTGTTCGCCCCGCTGATGAACCAGGGCACGCCGGTTGGCATCATCAGCGTTACCCGCGCCGAGCCCGGCGCCTTCGCGCCGCATCATGTCCAGTTGCTGCAGACCTTTGCCGATCAGGCCGTGATCGCGATCGAGAACACGCGGCTGTTCCACGAGACGAAGGAAGCGCTGGAACGGCAGACGGCCACCGCCGACATCCTGAAAGTCATCGCCTCCTCGCCCTCCGACGTACAGCCGGTGTTCGATGCGATAGCCGGCAGTGCCAAACGCCTGATCGGCGGCTTCTCGGCCGCTGTGTTCCGCTACATCGAGGGCAAGATCCACCTGGCTGCCTTTACGCCGACCGACGCGGCCGGCGACGCCGTCCTGCAAGCCTCCTTCCCGGCTCCGCTCGACGAATTTCCGCCTTACCACCTGACGCGCGAAGGCACACCGGCCGACTTGCCCGATACCGATCTCGAGCCAGCGGCGCGGGACATTGCGCGGGCGCGCGGCTATCGCAGCATGCTTTTCGCGCCGCTTATGAATGACGGCACGGCGATCGGCATCATCACCGTCACCCGCGTCGCGCCCGGCTCGTTCGGCGAGCAACATACCCGCTTGCTGCAGATGTTCGCCGATCAGGCGGTAATCGCGATCAAGAATGTCGGGCTGTTCAACGAGGTGCGGCGGCGGACCGATGACCTGAGCGAGGCGCTGCAGCAACAGACCGCCACAGCGGAGGTGCTCAAGGTGATCGCCTCGTCGCCAACCGAGGTCGGACCGGCGCTGCAGGCGATTGTTGAGAGCGCTTGCAAGTTCTGCGATGCGTACGATGCCAATGTCCTGCTGAAGATCGGTAACGAGCTGCACTTCAGTGCGCATCACGGACCCATTCCGACGGGCCAGCGGTCCCGCCCGGTCAATAGGGATTGGGTCACGGGTCGCTCGGTCGTCGACCGTGTACCGGTGCAGGTGGCCGATTTCCAGCCTCCGGAGGCAGCCGAATTTCCCGAAGGACAGCGGCAGTCGCGCGAACAGGGTCACCGCTGCACCCTGAGTGTACCGTTGTTGCGCGAGGGAGAAGCAATCGGCGCGATCGTGCTTCGCCGTCTGGAACCCGTCGCCTTCAGCGACAAGCAGATCAGCCTGTTGCAGACCTTTGCCGATCAGGCCGTGATCGCCATTGGCAATGTGCGACTCTTCGAAGAGGTGCAGGCCAGGACGCGCGACTTGTCAGAAGCTCTCACCTACCAGACCGGCAGCGCCAACATTTTGAAGGTGATCGCCTCCTCGCCGACGGACCTCGATCCGGTGTTGCAGTCTATCGTCGAAAGCGCCTGCGAGCTGTGCGCGGCCAGCGATGCCGTCGTGCTGCTCAGGGAGGGCGACGATCTGCGCTTCAGGGCGCATTACGGCCCGATCGAGATCAATGTCGAGAAATGGCCAATCGGCCGCGACTGGGCAGCCGGCCGGGCTTTCATGGATCAGACCACTGTCCACGTGACCGACGTTTTCTCGGAACATGCGACCGACTTCGCCAGCAGCCGGGAGCTATCGCGCTACACCGGCGGCGAGGGCATTCGCACCGTCCTGAGCGTCCCCCTGCTGCGCGAGGGCGAGAGCCTGGGAGTGCTGACGCTTCGCCGCCAGGAGATAAATCCGTTCAGCGACAAGCAAATCGCCCTGCTGCAGACCTTTGCCGATCAGGCGGTGATCGCCATCGGCAATGTCCGCCTGTTCGAGCAGGTGCAACAACGCACACGCGAACTTTCGCAATCCCTTGACGACCTCCGAATGGCGCAGAACCGCCTGGTGCAGACCGAAAAACTCGCTTCGCTCGGCCAACTCACCGCAGGTATCGCCCATGAGATCAAAAACCCTCTCAACTTCGTCAACAATTTCGCTGCGCTTTCGGCTGAATTGACCGAGGAGTTGAACGAGGTGCTCAAGCCCACGGCGTTCGCCGGGAAGGTCCGTGCAGAAGTCGACGAACTGACCGGGCTGTTGAGGGACAACCTGGAGAAAGTCGTGCAGCACGGCAAGCGCGCCGATTCCATCGTCAAGAACATGCTCTTGCATTCGCGCGAAGGTGGCGGCGAGCACCGGCTGTCCGACATCAACGCACTGGTGGATGAGAGCCTCAACCTCGCCTATCACGGCGCCCGCGCCGAGAAGCCGGGCTTCAACGTCACACTGGAACGCGATTTCGATCCGGCCGCCGGTCAGATCGACCTGTTCCCGCAGGAGATCACGCGCGTCTTCCTCAATCTGGTCTCGAACGGATTCTATGCCGTGACCAAGCGCCGAAACGAAAGCGGCGAGCCCGGCTTCGAGCCGACGCTGCAGGCCAGCACCAAGGACCTCGGCGATGCCGTCGAAATCCGCATTCGCGACAACGGCACCGGCATTCCGCCCGAGGCAAAGGAGAAGATGTTCAGCCCCTTCTTCACCACCAAGCCGGCCGGCGAAGGGACCGGGTTGGGCCTGTCGATGAGCCACGACATCATCGTGAAACAACATGGCGGCACAATTGACGTGGATACTCAGCTCGGCCTGTTCACCGAATTCCGCATCGTGTTGCCGCGAACAAGCAGTTTTGCAGACAAGTCCAGAGGATCGCCGTGAGTGTTCTGGTTCTGGTCGTCGATGACGAGCCCGACGTGGAAGCGTTGTTTCGCCAGCAATTCCGCCGCGATCTGCGTGCACAGCGATTCGTGCTAGACTTCGCCAGTTCCGCGCCGGATGCTTTGGCGCGCATTAACTCGACTATCGAGCATTCGCTGATCCTGATCTTGTCCGACATCAACATGCCAGGCATGACCGGGCTGGAAATGCTGCCGAAGGTCAAGGAAATGCGGCCCGAGGTGCCGGTCATCATGATCACGGCCTATGGCGATGTCGATACCAGGCGCAAGGCGCTCGAGAACGGCGCAACCGACCTTCTGACCAAACCGATCGACTTCGTGACGCTGCGTCAGAAGATCGATGCCAGGCTCGAGCAAGCCGCATGACCGCAACCATCCTCGTGGTCGATGATGAGCCGGATTTGGAGGCACTGGTCCTTCAGAAATTCCGGCGGCAGGTTCGCGAGGGTTTGGTCAGCTTCATATTTGCGCGTGACGGGCTCGAGGCGTTGCAGTCGCTCGAACGGCACCCACACGTCGACCTGGTGGTCACCGACATCAACATGCCACGAATGGACGGCCTGTCGCTACTCGCCAGGCTGCAGGAATCGGAGGACAAGAAATCGACCATTGTCGTGTCGGCTTACGGCGACATGAGCAACATCCGTACCGCGATGAACCGGGGCGCATTCGACTTCCTGACCAAGCCGATCGATTTCGCCGATCTCGAAGCGACGATCGACAAGACCCTGCGGCACATCGAAATGCTGCGCGAGGCACGTCGCCGTCAGGCGGAAGCCGAGCGCGCCCATGCCTCGCTCTCCCGCTATTTCTCGCCTGAGCTTGCCAAGCGGCTTGCGGCCAGCGTCGGCGACAGCACGGAGGTGACCTGGCGCGAGATTGCGGTCATCTTCACCGATATTACCGGCTTCACCTCGCTGGTGGAGACTGCCGCGCCCGAACTCCTGGGGGAACTGCTCAACGAATATGTGGCTGGAATGACTGATGTCGTCTTCGCGCATGAGGGGACTGTGGCGAAGGTGATCGGCGATGCGATCGAGGTACTGTTCAATGCGCCCAGCGACCAGCCCGACTATGCGACGCGCGCGGTCGCCTGCGCGCGGGAGCTCGATGCGTGGGGGGAGGCGTTTCGCGAACGGTGGAAGGCGAGAGGCGTGAATTTCGGCGCCACCCGCATCGGCGTTCACTCAGGTCCCGCGCTGGTCGGCAATTTCGGGGGTGGCCGCTTCTTTGACTACACGGCTTACGGCGACACCATCAACACGGCGGCGAGGCTTGAAGCGGCGAACAAGTTTCTCGGCACCCGGATCTGCGTCAGCGCGACAATTGCAACCGCGGTGGAGAATTTCAGGGGCCGACCGGTCGGTGATCTCGTGCTGCGCGGGCGCAGCGAACCATTGCGTGCCTACGAGCCCTTATCGGCAGCGAGTTTCGCCGCGCCGGCGACATCGCAGTATGGCGAAGCTTTCGCCAAGCTTGAGGCCGGAGATGGCAATGCAATGCCGGCCTTTGCCGCACTCGTCGGCTCGCACGCCGAGGATCCTCTGGTCAACTTTCACCTAAAGCGGCTGCTCAACGGCGCCAAGGGTGTCCGTATGCAGCTTGAATAGCCGAGCCGCCCTACTCCGCCATCTCCGCCGGGGTCGAGGGGCCGGCCAGCGGCCGCTCCTCCATCGCGATGATGCAGAGCGCGGCGCAGGCCAACAGCGCGGCGGCGGCGCCGAACACATAGCGGAACGCCGTGATCATGTCGGCGACCGGGATCGCGTTCGCTGGTCCGCGGTGTTCGCCGAACGAGATGCCTGCGCCGAGCGCCATCAAGAGGATCGCGCTGAAGGCGGCGACCGTGAACGACGACATCAGCGCGCGGAAGAAATTCATCGCGCCCGTGACGGTGCCGATCTGCGGGCGCGCTACCGAGTTCTGCAGCGAGACCACGCTGACCGGAAATGTCGTGCCGAGGCCGAGCGCGAACAGCGACAGGACGATCAGCAAGCCCCACAGCGGCAGCGTCGTCACGGTCAAAACCGCGCCGAAGATCGCCGCCGCCGACGTTCCAGCGACGGCGACGCGCTTGTAGTGCTTGGCGCGCGCCATGGTCCGGCCCGCGATCGCCGCGCCACAGGTGGAGATCGCGGCAAGCGGAATCAGTGCCAGCCCCGCTTCGCTCGCGGTCAGATGATAGACGACCTCGTAATATAGCGGCAGATGCACGGTCAGCCCGGTGATGGCGCCGAGCGCGCAGGCACCCGCCACCATGGCGTACGGCACCACGCTCCCACCGAGGAGCGACAACGGCAGGAACGGCTCGTCGGCATTGCGCGCGTGCCAGACAAAGGCGAGCGCCAGCGCCACCGATGCGCCGATCATCGCCATTATCGCCGGCGACAGCCATGCATAACGGTTGCCGCCCCAGGTGAGCACCAACATGACGACCACGGCAGACGCCATCAGCAGCACGCCGCCGAGCCAGTCGACCTTGCGCCGGCGATGGAACACGGGGATCTTGCCCATCTTCGGCAGCAGCAGAAACAGCGCGCCGACGGCGAGCGGTACGTTGATCCAGAAGATCATCGACCAGTGCAGATGTTCGGCAAACACACCGCCGAGCACGGGACCCATCAAGCCCGCCGCCATCCAGACGCCGCTGAAATAGGCCTGGTACTTGCCACGCTCGCGCGGTGAGACCACGTCCGAAATCACGGTCTGCACCACCGGCATGATGCCGCCGCCGCCCAGCCCCTGCAGGCCGCGGGCGAGAATCAGTACTGTCATGTTCGGCGCCACGGCGCACAGGACCGAGCCAACCGTGAACAGGGCAAGCGAAACCGTGATCATGACACGGCGGCCATAGATATCGCTCAGCGTCCCGAACACCGGTGCGACCGCGGTCGATGCCAGCAGATACGAAGTGATCACCCAGGAGAGACTGCTAACGTCGTTGAATTGCCGGCCGATGGTCGGCAGCGCCGTGGCAACGATGGTCTGGTCGAGCGCGGCCAGGAACATCGTCAGCAACAGGCTCATCAGGATGGTTCGGACCTCGTCCTGCGTCAGCGGCGCCGGCGGCGCGATCGGCGGCGCGTCGCTGACATCGATGACCTCGGTCGTGATGTGCGAGAGCTCGCCGGCGAGATCGTCTGGCAACGTGGTCTGGTCGGCAGGCTCACGGCCCTGCCGCTGGTGCTTGTTCATTTCGGACGTAATATTGTTCTGCGCGGCCAAAGCCGCCGAGATGGAATGGCCATATAGCAGGCACCTTAGAGCGCAAATTCCTCTCCCGGCAGCGCCTCGCGCGCATGGGTGCATCCCGGTAGAATATCGTCGCGTTTCCGTGATCGATCAGTGCGGGAGGTTCAAGCCTTCGGCCGCTTCTTCAGTCGCGCCCGATTCGGCAACACGGCCGGCCATTGCACGATGTGGTCCTCGAGATCTTCGTCGGGGATCTCATCCTCGGTGCCCTGCACCCGCCCGCGCACCGAAACGCCGGCTTCATGCACGGTGTCGGGATCGCCCGAGATCAGCGGATGCCACCAATAGAGATCGCGTCCCTCGGCGACCAGCTTGTAGCCGCAGCTCGGCGGTAGCCAAGTCAGGGTGCGGACGTTCTCGGGCGTCAGGCGGACGCAATCCGGAACCTTGTCGGAACGGTTCTGGTAGTCCTTGCAGGCGCACAGCCCGGAATCGAGCAGCTTGCAGGAAACATGGGTAAAGTAGATTTTCCCGGTATCCTCGTCCTCGAGCTTTTCCAGGCAGCAGCGCGCGCAGCCGTCGCACAGGCTTTCCCACTCGGCGTTGGACATCTCTTCCAACGTCTTGGTTTTCCAGAAGAATCCCTCCTGAGTCGAAGGTCGCTTGGGCGGCGCGGTCATGCAATCAGTCGTTTTTCTCGGGTCGGTCGGCCGCGGCCCTTCTAGGAGGCCCGGCGAGGGGAGCGCAAGCCGGTTCGCTACGGAGCCAAAAGCCAACGGCAGCGTTAGCGCTGACCATCAAAATGGTGAGCGAGAGCATTGGTTTATAGCCCCCGCTCGGATAGAAACAATGGCGAGTCTCCGAGGCCGCAAAAGCGCCTTGGGTTTGCCGCAACGTCCAAGCAAGACGTCTCGACCGGCACCGCCGGGCGCGACTAGAACACATCAAGGTCCCCGGTGCGCCAGATCGTACCTCCAGACATGAAGCAGAAGATCCGGAACTTCTTTCTGGATCTGGACGCGCGCATCGACTCGACGCTGTTCTCGTCGGGCAAGGGCCTGCGCGAGCTCTACGAGCGCTACTCCACCTTCATGGACCGCTTCTATGTCGGCCGCTGGAAGCGCTGGGTGTTCATTGAACCGTTTTCGGAAGCCGCCACCATCGGCCTCGGCGGGCTGATCGTGATGTTGGCGCTGGCGATCCCTGCGTTTCGCGAGACCGCCGACGACGACTGGCTGAAGAAATCCGATCTCGCAGTGCAGTTCCTCGACCGCTACGGCAATCCGATCGGCAACCGCGGTATCAAACATAACGACTCGATCCCTCTGGAAGATTTTCCGGACAATCTGATCAAGGCGACGCTGGCGACCGAGGACCGCCGCTTCTATGACCATTTCGGCATCGACATCCCCGGTACCGCCCGCGCGCTCGTGACCAACGCGCAGGCCGGCGGCGTGCGCCAGGGCGGTTCGTCGATCACGCAGCAATTGGCGAAGAACCTGTTTCTGAGCAACGAGCGCACCATCGAGCGCAAGGTGAAGGAAGCTTTCCTTGCGATTTGGCTCGAGACGCGGCTAACCAAGAACGAAATTCTGAAGCTATATCTGGACCGCGCCTATATGGGCGGCGGCACATTCGGCGTCGACGGCGCGGCGCATTTCTACTTCAACAAGTCGGCGCGCGACGTCACCCTGGCGGAATCGGCGATGCTGGCCGGGCTGTTCAAGGCGCCGACCAAATACGCCCCGCACATCAACCTGCCCGCCGCCCGCGCCCGCGCCAACATCGTGCTCGACAACCTCGTCGATGCCGGCTTCATGACCGAAGGCCAGGTGTTCGGCGCCCGGCGCAACCCGGCCTTCGCCGTCGACCGCCGCGACGAAAACTCGCCGAACTACTATCTCGACTATGCTTTTGAGGAAATGCGCAAGCTGGTCGATACCTTCCCGAAATCGTACACTGAGCGCGTGTTCGTGGTCCGCACCGCGATCGACATGAATGTACAGCGTGCTGCCGAGGAAGCGGTCGAGAACCAGTTGCGCCAGTTCGGCCGCGACTATCACGCCACGCAAGCCGCCACCGTGGTTGCCGATCTCGACGGCGGCGTCCGCGCGATGGTCGGCGGTCGCGACTACGGTTCGAGCCAGTTCAACCGCGCGACGGATGCCTATCGGCAGCCGGGCTCATCATTCAAGCCCTATGTCTATGCCACGGCGCTTTTGAACGGCTACAAGCCCTCTTCGATCGTGGTCGACGGCCCGGTCTGCATCGGCAACTGGTGCCCGCAGAACTATGGCCACAACTATTCCGGCTCGGTGACGCTGACGCAGGCGATCACCCGCTCGATCAACGTCGTGCCGGTGAAGCTGTCGATTGCGCTCGGCGGCAAGGTGGCGAACCCGGCCAAGGCCGGGCGCGCCAAGATTACCGAGGTGGCGCGCCGGTTCGGTCTCACAGCGCCCCTGCCGGATACGCCGTCGATGCCGATCGGCTCCGATGAGGTCACCGTGCTCGAACACGCAGTCGCATACGCGACCTTCCCCAACAAGGGCAAGGCGGCGAAACCTCACGCGGTGCTGGAAGTGCGCACCGGCTCCGGCGACCTGGTCTGGCGCTTCGACCGCGACGGCAAGAAGCCGGTGCAAGCCATTCCCGCCTCCGTCGCCGCCGACATGTCGGAAATGATGAGCCATGTCGTCAGCGAAGGCACCGCCCGCCGCGCCGCGATCGACGGCATCCCGACCGCGGGCAAGACCGGCACCACCAACGCCTATCGCGACGCCTGGTTCGTCGGTTTCACCGGCAACTTCACCTGCGCGGTCTGGTACGGTAACGACGACTACTCGCCCACCAACCGCATGACCGGCGGTTCGCTTCCCGCACAAACCTGGCGCGACATCATGGTCGTCGCACATCAGGGCGTCGAGGTGAAGGAAATCCCAGGCTTCGGCATGGGCACGAAGCTGCCACAGCCCGCCCTTTCCGCCAGCGCCGCAGCCAACGGCGCGGCACGGGTGCTGGAGACCAAGCCGGGACCGCCGCCGGTATTGACCAAGCGCGGCGCGGATATTCTGGTGCGCGTCGAGAAACTGCTCGACGAGGCCGGCAAGGCCGTGGGCAAGACCTCGTCGAACGACCAGAGGCAGCCCTCCAAGCCGGTCACGTCAGGCGCGCTGGCGTTTCCCGAGAACTATGTCGCAGCGGCTGGCGAGCAGGCGCCGCCGGAGCGGAAGAATTAAAAAGCATGATCCGGCAGAATCTTAACCGGCTTTCCTCGGAACAGACGCAAAGCGCCTGCGCCGACATGCTCAAGCAAAGAGAAGCGCTTCAGGTTTCGGATGAAGCCGGTTCAAGCGGAATCTGATGCCGTGAGATTTCGGAGCACTGGCCTGTGCGGCTGATCTTCATCACCTTGCTGGCATTGGCGCTTGCCACGGCCGTGGGTCTCGGCTCGACCTACCTGACGGCGACGCGCGGCACCGATCTCGGCACGCTCACGATCGGCGCCTGGACCGCGCGGCCCAAGGCCGGCAGTTCCGAAATCGATCCCTATTCGCGCGCCTCGATTGCCCGCAGCGGCGAATTGCCCGTTGGCACAGGCGACGGCATCGCCTTCACGGCCACCACCGACGACAAGAATAAGCCGCTCGACGGGCGCTGCGACGTCATCGTTAGCGGGGTGACGCCGGCGGCCCGGTTCTGGACGCTGACGCTGTTCGACCGCAAGGGGCATCTGGTCGCCAATTCGCTGCAACGCTACGGCTTCACCAGCCAGGAAATCGTCCGCGGCTCCGACGGCGGGTTCGAGATCCGGGTGGCGGCGCGCTCGCGGGCCGGCAACTGGCTGCCGACCGGCGGCATCGAGCGCTACGCGCTGATGCTGCGGCTTTACGATACGCCGGTCGGCGTTGCGACGCGCACGCAGCGCGACGCGCCGATGCCCGCCATCACCACGGTGAACTGCCCATGATCCGGCTGCTGTTCACCATCATCGCAGGCGTGCTGCTAGGCGGCGTGGTGCATCTCGTCAGCGTGCTGGCGCTGCCGCGCATCGCGACGCAAGACGCCTATTCGCGGCTGACGCCGATGACCAAAGAGAACGCCGTCACGGCGCTGCCGCTCGCCGAACCGAACAACGCGCCGATGCCATTCATGGACCCGGCCTTTGCGGTTGCCATCTGCCGCTATGACCTCACCGACGGCCCGCTGAAGCTCACGGTGCCGGTCAGCCAAGCCTATACGTCCGTGTCGTTCTACACGCGCAACGAGGTCGCCTACTACGCCATCAACGACCGCTCGGCCGGCCGCAAGGTGATCGAGCTCGACCTGATGACGGAAGAGCAGCATTCCGAATTGCCGGAAGATGAGGAAGTCACCGCCGCCGACCGGCTGATCATCGACTCTCCCACCACGACGGGCCTGATCGTGCTCAAGGCTTTGGCGCCGGAGCCCGGCCTGATGCCGCAAGCGCAAGCCGCGCTCGCGGCGTCGCGTTGCACCGTAGAGACCGAGCCGGTGCCGGCGAAGCAACCCGAGCCGGCCGCGCCCGCGCCTGCACCTGCGCCGCGGTCCAAGCGCTGATCACGTCCTCGAGCGGGATGGGTTGGGGTCGAATCGATTCGCCATTCGCGCGAAGCTAACGATCTCGTGTCCCGGACGCAGTGCAGATACTCTTCGGCGGTACACGGCAGGGCCCAGACACAAAATCGCGAAAACAACCCCATGCAAAGTAGAATGGGCCCCGGCCCGCAGCACTCACGCCGCTTACGTCCGGGGCACGAGATGGTCCGTCATCACGCCCAACCTAATCTCATCCTGCCCTGGCGTGAGCCGGCGCTTGCTGGTGTTGGCCGCAGCGGCAATTCTCGTAGTCCACGGGGTCGTGGCTGTTGAAGATGGTCACGGCATCGCCGTGATTGGCCTTGAGCGATCGTAACCTCTCCTGGTTTTCGATCCGCATGGCGCGATCCATATCGCCGCGGCGCTGAAACATGCCGAGCACCAGCGGCACCCGCGGCGAAGCCTGGATCTGGCCATAGAAAAAATAGGCATCGCCCGCGTGCAGCAGCCATTTGTCCTTTGTCCGCACGGCGATGCCGCAATGGCCGAGCGTGTGGCCCGGCAGCGGGATCATCAGGATATCAGGCTCGCGGTCGCCGAGCGCGCGCACGCCCTTGAAGCCGAACCAGTCTTCGCCGCCTTCCCCATAGAACGACCATTGCGGACCATGCTCCCATTGCGCAGTGATATAGCGGCCCTTCGGTGCGGGCGTCCGGCCGGTCACCGCCATATCGTACTCGCGGCGATGGACGTGCACCTTCGCGTTCGGAAAATCCGGGATGCCGCCGGCATGATCGCGATCGAGATGCGTCAGCAACAGATGGCGCACGTCGCCTTTGGAATAGCCGAGCGCCTCGACCTGCCGCACGGCGGTCTCGACCGGATCGAGCCGCGGCGTGGTCTGCCGGACCCATTTGGGTCCCAGCCGTGGCGGGTTGACGATGTCGCCCAGTCCGATGCCGGTATCGACCAGCGCCAGCCCGTCATTGGTCTCAATCAGCAGACAATGGCACACCATGCGCGCCCGCTGAAAGATGCTGCCGGTGCCGTTCACCAGCCGCCGGCCGATCGGGCACATGGTGCCGGTGTTGAGATGGTGGACGCGCATGACAAGGTCTCCTCCGAGGTCAGGCGCTTTGCTTGCCATCCAGAAAACCATAGGTAAAATATTGATATCTGATAATACCGATAGGAACAGACTATGGATATCCGTGAACTCCGCTACTTCGCGGCCGTGTTCAGCGAGCGCAACCTGACGGCGGCCGCCAAGCGCTGCTTCATCTCGCAGCCCTCGATCTCGGCGGCGATCACCAACCTGGAAGCCGAACTCGGCGCGGCGCTGTTCATCCGGCACAAGAAGGGCATGACGCCAACGGAAGCGGCCGAACAATTCCACGCGGTGGCCCGCCGCATCATCGATGAGACGGACGCGGCGAAAAACCTGTTCCGAAAGCCTGCGACGCGGAACGCGCTGACGCTCGGCCTGATGCGCACGCTCGACCGGCCGCGAACCATTGCGCTCCTGAAACCGCTGACCGGGACGTCCGACATCGCGCTTCGCCTCGTCGGCGTCGATGAGCCTTCGGATGCGCGGATCGTTTCCAAAAACCTGCTGCGCGCCGACGAGCATTTCGTTCCGCTCTGGGTCGAGCGTTACGTCGCAGCCCTGCCGCCGTCGCATCCGCTGACGCTGAAGGAGCGGCTGCGCACCGCTGATCTCGCCGGCGTCGCCATGATCGATCGCTGCCATTGCGAACAGAGCGAATTTTTTGGCCGCGCTGCATCGGCGTCACGGCAGCCGGCGGCGATTGCCGAATCCGAAGACTGGGCGATGGCGCTGGTGGCCGCCGGCGTCGGCATTGCCATCGTTCCCGAAGGCGTAGCGCGCGCCAATTCCGATGTCGCCGTGCGCGAGATCGATGTCGACGTGAAGCGCGAGGTGGGGCTGGCCTACAGCGCGGCGCGACCGCCGTCGGAAGCTTTGCAGAACTTCATCGCGAAACTGCAGAGCCAGCGTCCCAAAGCGGGCCGCGTCAAATCGGCGGGCAAGACCGGGCGCTTGGGTGTGCACCTATAAAACGAGAGATGTCTGCTTTTGAGGCGATTCTGTTGAAAAAGGCGGCTGTTGCGACGCAGAGATATCAGTGATTCAGTCTGTCTAAATTGGCAGGACTGAAGATCATGATGGGACACCGGCAAGTCGAACAGGCTGCGTTGTTCTATGAGTTCTCGCTCGAAAGGCATGTCCCGGCCGACCACCTGCTCCGATCAATCGATAGGTTCGTAGAGCTTGAGGAGCTGCGACGGGAACTGGCGCCGTTCTACAGCAACATCGGACGGCCTTCGATCGATCCCGAGCTGATGATCAGGATGCTCCTAATCGGCTATTGCTTCGGCATACGATCGGAGCGGCGCCTCTGCGATGAAGTCCACCTCAATCTGGCGTACCGCTGGTTTTGTCGGCTGGGTCTGGACGGGGCTGTCCCCGATCACTCGACGTTCTCGAAGAACAGGCACGGTCGCTTCCGTGAGAGCGATCTCTTCCGTCGTGTATTCGAGATCGTCTTGCGCCGCTGTATCCGGGAGCGGCTGGTCGGTGGCGAAGGGTTCGCAGTCGACGCGAGCCTGATCAAGGCGGATGCCAATCGACAGAAGGGAATCGAAGGCGACAAGGGACTTCCACCGGAGGCGGCATGCCGGGCGATAGATGAGTATCTGGCTGTCCTCGATGATGCCGCCTTCGGAGCAGCGACCGAGGTCACGCCGAAGTTCGTGTCGCCCTCGGACCCGGCGGCGCGTTGGACGGGGGCGCACGGCGGTCAAGCCTTCTTCGCCTACTCGACGAACTACCTGGTCGACATCGATAACGCGATCATCGTTGATGTCGAGGCGACCACGGCAATCCGCCAGGCGGAAGTGTTGGCCGCCAAGCGCATGATCCAACGTTCGCTCGAACGGTTCGACCTCTATCCAAGCCGGCTTCTCGGGGACAGCGCCTATGGCTCGGCCGAGATGCTTGGGTGGCTGTTCTACGACCATGGGATCGAGCCGCACGTGACCGTCTTTGACAAGTCGGCCCGCACGGACGGGACCTTCTCGCGCGAGGACTTCATCTATGACCATGCCGGGGACGTCTATCGTTGCCCCGGTGGCAAAACCCTCACCACCACAGGGACGCCAGTGAACGATGAGGCGACGATCCTCTACCGTGCGAGCAAGCACGATTGTCAAGCATGCTCTCTGAGAAGCAGGTGTTGCCCCAACACTCCGGCCCGGAAAGTGCCGCGCTCGGTCTACGAGGGCGCTCGCGACTTGGCGCGCGAGATCGCAAGATCATGGGAGGGCCGCACTTCGCGCCGGCTCCGGAAGAAGATCGAGATGCTGTTCGCGCACCTCAAGCGCATTCTCAAGCTCGACCGGCTGCGGCTAAGGGGCCCGAACGGCGCGCGTGACGAGTTCACCCTCGCTGCCACCGCTCAGAACCTCCGTAAGATGGCCAAGCTGATCCCGATGCCCGCGCTGACGCCCGCGTGAGGTCAACCACCCCAGCTCGTCCGCGGAACAGTGGGTGCTCACGACGAAACTACTGCCGACTTTTTCAACAGAATCGAGGCAAAAGCAGACATGCGCTGGTCACTC
Organism: Bradyrhizobium icense; assembly: GCF_001693385.1. Classification (NCBI taxonomy): domain Bacteria; kingdom Pseudomonadati; phylum Pseudomonadota; class Alphaproteobacteria; order Hyphomicrobiales; family Nitrobacteraceae; genus Bradyrhizobium; species Bradyrhizobium icense. Next base: position 2,490,062 of record NZ_CP016428.1, on the reverse strand, counting down.
GGGAATTTGGCATTTGACCCTGGAGCGGACAATGTCATGCGGCCACGCCCACAAAACGATCGTGCTGCTGACCTGTTCCTCTAAATTGGAACCCTTCATTCTTGGAAGACAATTGCTCGCCGCGCTCAAACTGATTCCCTGACGAACTTGACGCACAGGACTCGGAAAAGCTTCTTCGCAATCCGGCCCGGCATGTCCCCAAGTTAATTATCCGATTTCAGCCGAGTGAGCTTGGAGCTTATGGCTGTCGGGCTCAGTTCTGCGGGGTACCCCTCTTGGGCAATGGAACGTTGTAGCGGATGTATTAGTTTTACCGATCTTCAAGCAGGTCGGAGGAGTGCCGCCATGACGATGAAGAATGAAAGAGATCCAGAGAGCGCGCGCGAACCTCTTGAATCGGAAGATCAGGCGCGCCGCGAATTTCTTAAGAAGGCCGGCCGGTTTGCGGTCGTCACGCCACCGGCAATAACTCTCCTCCTCGGCACGAGCCTGGATTCGCGTGCTATAGCCGGCTCAGCTGGCTCGGGAGGCAAGGGCGGTAAGGGCGGTTCACGTCCAGGCTACGGATTCGGAGACTCGAACCACTATCATATCGGCCCACCCGGCCGAAAATAGCCGCTCTCGACGGCAGGACTCTGTTGCCAACGAACGACAGCTCCTTCATTCAGAGGCCGCCTCAGTTGGCGGTCTCTTTCATATCGACCAGCGATGTCGCCCATTGGCACGAACGAACCTGCCGGGCCGACCTGCCGATGGTCGTTGACGGGGGTAGAGCGGACGTCGACGACACACAGTCAAACCGACGCTCCTGACCCTGGCTGTGTGAAAAGCCACGAGTCAGGTACGATTCCTCCGTTTCCTGATGGGGGATACGGATGGGACGCTTCGTTGAAGGCGCGGACAGATCCCAGCTGACGCTCTTGCCGGAATGCCTGGAGGATTGGGTAAGCGAGGACAACGCGGTCCATGTGATCGATGTGTTCGTCGAGGCGCTCGACCTGCATGGACTGGGGTTTGAGCGTGTGATCGCCAAGGAGACGGGCCGGCCCTCCTATCATCCGGCAGTCCTTCTGAAGCTTTACATCTACGGTTATCTCAATCGGGTGCAATCCAGTCGGCGCCTGGAACGTGAGGCGTGCCGGAATGTCGAGGTGATGTGGCTGATCGGCCGCCTGGCTCCCGATCACAAGACGATCGCCGATTTCCGGAAGGACAATGGCGCGGCGATCCGGAAGGTTTGCGCGAAGTTCGTTGCGCTATGCCGGCAAATGGGCCTGTTGCAGACCCCGAGCGTCGCGATTGACGGCAGCAAGTTCAAGGCGGTGAACAACCGCGATCGCAACTTCACGCATGCCAAGATGGCGAGGCGGATGGCGCAGATCGAGGAAAGCGTCGGTCGATATCTGCGTCAACTCGATAGCGCCGATCGGCAGGAGCCTTCGGAAGCGATCATCATCAAGACAACGAGGATCAAGGAAAAGATCGCTCGGCTGAAGCAGGAGATGGGCCGCCTGGAAGTGCTTGATGCGCAGATGCGTAACACGCCGGATCAACAGATATCGCTCACCGATCCGGATGCCCGTTCGATGGCCACCAGCGGACGCGGATCGGGCGTCGTCGGCTACAATGTCCAGGTCGCTGTGGACACCGAACACCATCTGATTGTTACGCACGAGGTCATAAACGTCGGCAACGACCGTGGGCAGCTTGCTCGGATGTCGAAACAAGCCAAAGAAGTGCTCGAAGTGGACAAACTCGAGGCCGTCGCCGACCGTGGCTACTTCGACGGAGAAGAGATATTAGCCTGCGAAGAGGCTGGCGTTGCAGTCACCTTGCCCAAGCCCATGACGTCGAACGCCAAGGCTGAGGGCCGGTTCGGCAAACAGGACTTCGCCTACCTGCCTGATGCGGACGTCTACCGCTGCCCATCCGGCCAGCTGCTGTCCTATCACTACACCAACATCGAGCATGGAATGACGCTGCGCCGGTACTGGTCGACAGCGGCGTGCCAGAGCTGCGCGATCAAGAGCCATTGTACGCCGTCCAAGGAGCGCCGCATCACGCGCTGGGAGCATGAGCATGTGGTCGAGGAGGTCCAGAGACGGCTCGATTCCAATCCCGACGCCATGCGGACGCGGCGCGAGACGGTCGAGCATCCCTTCGGCACGATCAAAGCCCGTATGGGTGCGAGCCACTTCCTGATGAAGCGCCTACGGAATGTCGCCGCTGAGATGGCGCTGCATGTTCTCGCCTATAACCTCACACGGGTGATGAACATCGTCGGCAAACCGAGCCTGATTGCAGCCATCCGCGCCACCTGAAGGTCGGAAAGTGCGTCGAAAAGCGTAATACCGCGTCGCGATACCCACTTTGGCCGTCATTGGACGATCCGACGCGAGAACATCGGCCGCCTGCCGACCACGGCCGCGTGCCGACCTATCGGTTTGCACACAACCAAGACCCAAAGCGGACGTTAGTCGGACCGTGCGGCCGACTCGTCAATTTTCATGATCGGCTGGCCTGCCTTGACCTGTTGACCGACGCGGTCACGCGCGATTCAAGTTTTGTTTTTTGACCTTGAGGAAGGCAAATATCCGGCCACGTGGTCGTTGCCACCGTGCGCGGCGATGAACATGGCGACGGCCGACCGGCAATAGGATTCGATTTCGTTGTCGTCCTCTGCTTTCGCCGGATCGAAGCGTGCGATCATCAGGAGATCGGATCCTTTGAAAAGCGCGGCAAACAAGCGGGCGGACCGGAGAGGATCGGGCACGTTCAGAACCGCCTTCGCGTGCAACTGACGCAACAGGGCCTCGATTTCGGCGATGACATGGGCGGGGCCGGCTTCGAAATGGAGCTTGCTTAACGAGTTTTGACTCGTCTTGTCGACCATGACCATGGCTTCGAGACTGCGGACGTCTGATCTCAACAGCGTGCGAAGCAGTGATGATCCCACCGCCATGAGCTGATCTTCGACCGAACCGTCAACGCCTTCAAGAAGGGCCTGTGGTGCAAACAACTGATGGCAGCCGGCCGCCATGGCCGCGCCGAACAGCGCCTCCTTGTTCTCGAAGTGCCGATAGATGCTGAGCTTGGATATCTTCGCTCGCTGGGCGACCTTGTCCAATGTCGTCGCTTGAAAACCCAATTCCACAAAGAGTTCGCGCGCGGCGTCGATGATCGTTTGGCCAAGCGCCTCGTTGGCGGGCCGGCCGCGCCGGCCCTGGCTGTTTTCGGTCACGACAATTCCAGTACTTGACAGTATCCTAATTCTTGAATTATGATACCATGAAGTATCTGAAATGTGCAAGCCAATGCGTAGGTTTCAACCTGTCCTGCAAATCAAGTTGCCCCGGCCGCCCGGCGTTATCGAATGCGGCACTGTCCGGCCGGCGAAAACAGTAATGGGCGACTTTCTCGCCGATGCCGAAGCCGTGCTCGCTGCCCGTCTCAAGCGCGTATCGGCTGACGATATTGCGCCGACTAAAACACACGGTGACTTCCATGCAACGACGAGCCCTGCTGAAGTTGGCTGCGCTTTCCACCATCGGCCTCGCCCGCGCTCAGGCCACCGCCAAGCCCAACCCGTCTCCCACCATCCACAACACGGAGCCCATCACCATGGATGACGTCATCATCATTGGCGGCAGCTTTGCCGGTCTCGCCGGCGCCCTGCAGCTCGGCCGTGCCCGCCGCAAGGTCACCGTTCTCGATACCGGTCTGCCGCGCAACCGCTTCGCCGGCCACTCGCATGGCCTGCTCGGCCACGATCACAAGCCACCGCTGGACATCCTGGCCGAGGCGCGGCGGCAGCTGGCGCGCTATCCCACGATCAAGCTGGTGAGTGCCCGGGCCGAAAGCGTCTCGGGCGCCATCGACGATTTCAACGTCCTCACTTCCGATGGCGAAAGCTTTGGGGCGCGTCGTCTGATCCTGAGCTATGGCATCACCGACCAGATGCCTGATGTTCCGGGCTTTGCCGAAGGCTGGGGCACGTCCATCGTGCCCTGCCCCTATTGCGACGGCTTTGAAGTCGCCGGCCAGCATTGGGGCCTCGTCTGGTCCGGCCCGCAGTCGCACAATCAGGTCAGGCTGTTCCGCGATTGGACCGACACGTTGACGCTCTTCGCCGATGGTCACGATATTCCGCCCGATATCCGGGCCGATCTGGCGCGACGCAACATACCCGTCGTCGATGGCCGGATCACTGGGATCGCCCAACACGGGGCCCATAACGCCACCGTCAAGCTCGATACCGGCCCCGATGTCGCGGTCGACATCCTGTTCGCGCATCCGCGCAACAAGCCGTCCGCAAGCCTGCATGAATCACTGGGCCTCGCCACGGTCAATACACCCCTCGGCATCATCCTCAAGGTCGACGAGCGCCGCGAAACCAGCATGCCCGGCATCTACGCCGCCGGCGACCTCGCCAACCCCCTCACGCCGCCATCGGTCACCCTGGCATCATCGCACGGCGCGATGGCGGGTATCTTCGCCCAGCAATCGATGCTGGTTTGAGAGCACAGATGCAGGATGAGCATGGGCGTCGAACCGAACAGCGCGGGTGTGCGCTTCCCTCCGCCCTTCGTCTATCTGGGAGCGCTGCTGTTGGGGCTGGCGGCGGAGCGGTTCGTCATTCTGCGCTCGTTCGGCATCCACTGGTGGTTGCTGGTTGCGACGGGCGCGCTGCTCTTCGTTGCCGGCGCGGCGATGATGCTTGCGGCGGCGTGGCTGTTCCGGCGGCTGGGCACCAACGTTCCGCCGTCGCAGCCAACGACTCTCATCGCAACGACCGGTCTCTATCGGTGGACCCGCAATCCCATGTATCTCGGCATGGCGCTTATGTATGCCGGCCTTGCGATCGGCTTCGACGGGCCGATCGCCTTCGCCTTGCTCCCGTTGGTGCTGATCGCGATCCAGACGCAGGTGATCGCCCGCGAGGAGCGCTATCTCGAAGCGAAGTTCGGCGACGACTACCGCCGCTACAAGGCCGAGGTTCGCCGCTGGCTCTGACTATTGCGCCGCTGCCGTCTGCGTGGCCACCCGTCAGCCAGCTTTCCCAACAGATCGCCGTCGTTACCCGGAGCAGCTTTCAGTATCTGGAAAGTATTTATCCGTTTTGCGGAGCCGTCGGCCATCCAACGACAGGGGGCATCAATGGTCTACAGTCTAATTGTCAAAAAAGAGATCCGCAGGAGCTTCGATCATGTCAACAACCAGCGTTGGGATGATGCTGCAAAGGGCCTAACACCAAACGCGTATCACTGGGTTGCCGGAGATCATGCGTTGGGGGGTGAGCGACATGGAAAGCAATCGGTGAAGCAGTGGTTCGAGCGCATGGGCCGTGTTTTCCCGAAGCTTCAGATAGATATTGAGCAGGTCGAGGTGACGGGTTGGCCATGGAATACCACAGTGTTCGTCAAGTGGCGGGCCAACGCGAGCCTACTTGACGGCCAAAGCTCGTATGTGAACAGGGGCGTCCACGTCTTCAAGTTGCGATGGGGCAAGGTTTATTCGATTGAGGAATACTTCGACTCGCAGGCCGCAGAACGAAGCCTCGCTATCCAAGCTCGTGCCGGTTTGGATGAAGCTGCGGCTGGACCAATCGTGAGCTAACGCGGATCATCCGTGTGATGCCGCCATCAGAACAAGGATATGTCATGGCACAGCACAACGCCGATCGGGTCGCCGACTGGAATGGCCAAAGCGGGGAGCGCTGGGTCGCCCACCAGGCCCGCCTCGACGCCAGGCTGGCGGTGTTCGGCCAGGCCGCGATCGAAGCCGCCGCGCCCGCGGCGGGCGAGCGCGTGCTGGACGTCGGCTGCGGCACGGGCGCGTCGACTCTGGCTCTGGCCGACCGCGTCGGCGCGGGGGGCCAAGTGCTGGGCGTGGACATATCCGAACCGCTGATCGCCCGAGCGCGCGCGCTCGCGCCACAGGATACGCCAACCCTGTTCCGCGTCGCCGACGCCAGCAGCGCCGAGCTGCCCGAGCGGGCGTTCGACATCCTGTTCTCGCGTTTCGGGGTGATGTTCTTCGACGATCCGACAGGCGCGTTCGCCCATATGCGCCGCGCGCTCAAGCCGGGCGGGCGGGTCGCTTTCGTCTGCTGGCGTGGCGCGGCCGAGAACGATTGGGTGCGCCTGCCGATGGGCGCGATCAAAGGCATCGTCCCGCCGTTGGCGCCGCCCGATCCCGAAGCGCCCGGTCCATTTTCGTTCGGCGACCGGGGGCGGGTGGCTCGCATCCTGACGGCGGCCGGCTTCACCGATATTGCTATCGCGCCCTTCGATGTTTCCGTCCCGTTTGGCGAGGGCGCGACGCGGGAGGCGGCGATCGACAACGCGGTGAAGATGACGTTCGAGGTCGGCCCGCTGTCGCGCGCGCTCGCTGCTCAGCCCGACGACATCCGCGCCCGCGCCTCGGCCGCGGTTCGTGCCGCCTTCGCAGGCCGCCCCGGCGAGCGGTCGGTGATGATCAACAGCGCCACGTGGATCGTCACGGCGCGCAATCCGGCAAGCTGAGGGACTAACAGGGGGCGTCTTTGGCCGGTCAGCGGGACCAGGCAACTGGCTCGCCCTTGCTGCGTCTTCTCACGATGAAGCCGCCTCCGGTCGCCGCGAGCGGTATCGCGGCGCTCTCAAAAGGAAGGGCGATGGTGGTCGCGGGCCTGGCGAACAAGATGGTCGCCCTCTCGAACCGCCTGACGCCTCGATCAATGCAAGGAGCAACGATGAGAAAGATCATAGGGCCGTAGAGGTGAGAATACCCATGGTATTCGATGCGCCAGAAAGCGGCCTGTAGCGGTAAGCCCAGTCTGGTCTGGAATTGGCCCTAAGCTGCACTAAGAGCCGCTCGGCGACATGTCGGCTGTCAAAGGCAGACCAGACGAAGAAATGCGCTGACCCGAACCGCCGCTCCTGATCCTGGCTGTGTGAAAACACTGGGCTGCTGTTATGATTCTCCTGTGATTCTTTTGGGGGAATCGATGAGGCGCTTCGTTGAAGAGGCGGATCGTCGGCAGCGGACGCTGCTGCCCGAATGCCTCGATGACTTCATTGACGAGAGCAACCCAGTTCGCGTGATCGACGTATTTGTCGATGCGCTCGGTTTGGCTGAGATGGGCTTTGAGGGTGTGGAGCCGGCGGCCACCGGTCGGCCGTCGTACCATCCCTCGGTTCTGCTTAAGCTTTACATTTACGGCTACCTAAACCGGGTGCAGTCGAGCCGCCGGCTCGAACGAGAAGCCGGACGCAATGTCGAGGTGATGTGGCTGCTGGGCCGGCTCGCTCCCGATCACAAGACCATTGCGGACTTCCGCAAGGACAACGGCTTGGCGCTTCGCAAGGTCTGCGCGCGCTTCGTCGAACTCTGCCGCGAAATGGGGCTTCTTGCGACGGCGAGCGTCGCCATCGATGGCAGCAAGTTCAAGGCCGTGAACAACCGGGACAGGAACTTCACAAAGGCGAAGGTGCAACGGCGGCGTGCTCAACTGGAGGAGAGCGTCGCCCGCTATCTGAGCCAGCTTGACACGGCCGATCGACAGGAGCCGAGTGAGGCGCTGGCCGCAAAGGTAACAAGGCTCACCGAGAAGCTGACGAAGCTCAAGGAGGAAATGGGCAAGCTTGCGGTTTACGAGAAGCAAATGCTTGCTTCGCCGGACCAGCAAATCTCGCTGACCGACCCCGACAGCCGTTCGATGGCGACGAGTGGCCGGGGCTCCGGCGTTGTCGGCTACAATGTGCAGGTTGCCGTGGATACCGAGCACCATCTGATTGTGGCGCACGAGGTGACGAATAGCGGCTCAGATCGGGCGCAACTGGCCAATATGGCCAAGCAGGCGAAGGCCGTCCTCAAGACTGAGACGCTCGAAGCTGTGGCCGATCGCGGCTACTTCAACAGCCCAGAGATTCTCGCGTGCCACGAAGCAGGCATCACGGTAACTCTGCCCAAACCGCTAACGTCCGGCGCTAAGGCAGACGGACGCTTCGGTAAGCAGGACTTTGCCTATTTGCCAGAGGAGGACGCTTATCGCTGCCCGGCCGGGGAGCGGCTGTCATATCGCTATATGAATGAAGAAGACGGCAAGGTGCTGCGGCGCTACTGGACCACGGCCTGTCAAAGCTGTTCGATCAAGACCCAATGCACGCCTGGGTCAGAACGGCGGATTACGCGATGGGAGCATGAGCATCTGCTCGATGCTGTGCAGCATCGCCTTGATGCAAACCCGCACGCCATGCGTCAGCGTCGCGAAACAGTCGAGCATCCGTTCGGCACCATGAAAGCCCGCATGGGAGCGACACACTTCCTGACCAAAACGCTTCCGAAAGTGGCGGCCGAAATGGCGCTCTCCATCCTGGCCTACAATCTGACACGGGTCATGAACATCGTCGGGATCAAGCCGCTGATGGCTGCGATCGCGGCCTGACACCAAGCCGGTCATGGCTTCCGCTCGACTGCCTAGGGACCGGCGTTTTTACACGGCCAAGATCCTGAGCAGACATGAGCCGCCAGTAAACGGACCGCCTCGGTGGTGATCGAGTACGGCCCAACTCCCGAGCTAATCTGCCCATTGTAGCGGTTTTGCCGATCAGCGGCTCAGGCGCTGACGCAAGTAGCGGCGGACTTCTTGTCCAAGCCATCGTCGACCTTGCCACATAGACTAGGTCGTTGCCCTGCACGTTCCGACATCACACTCAACCCGGTGGCGGCTTTTTCGCGAAGATGCTTCTTAGCGGAGGCCCGCAGAGGTCTACGCGCGCGGAATTGCCGGTGTCGCCGAGGATATCTCCAAAGGAGATATGCCAGACGGTGTTCGGATAGCTGCCGGTGCACACTAAGTGGGTCGTATCGGATGCGTAGTTGGCGCAGCGTCTTAGACACTGCCTAGCCAGCGCAGCTTGACGATCAGGGCAGCTAAGGCCAGTTCTTTTGTCTTCGGCCCTACCGGCATCGTCCTCGAAAACGCATTCCCGCAACTGCGCACTTCGGGTCAACGCGTTCACGCATTGATTAGTCGCCTCGTCGACCTGTGCTCTGGTTGGATTTATCAATGGGCAATGCGGGGGGATCTGACGTGGGGGCACGTAAGTACGTGTTGTGCGCGGCGGGCGGGCGCGCACCGCGCTCTTTCGGTACTTGGCCGTAGGGCCAGAAGCCCCGACGGAAGGCGTTCGAGAACCCTCGGCACAGGCGATGGGAATGCATCTGGTCCACAGCGGACCCTTGGTCACGCACCGATCGGCCTCTGGCGCGCAGCCGGCCGGGCAACAGGTTTGCGCAAGCGCGGGCGATGATATCAGCGCATATGCCAAAACCAGGATTGCCAGTTTGAGATATCGCATTGCCGCCCTGCCACTCCGCTCCGCTCGCGCGGCGCGGTTGGAGATCGGTCCCTAAAGGGTTGCGGAGCGCGCAAGGGACGGGGACCCTGCGGCGGGTGTTCACCGCCGTATCTGATCAACGCGGAATTTCCAAAACGCGTTCCTACCCTTTAAGGATTACTCCCTGCACGGGCGGCCCACCAACCGCCCCCCATTCGTGCAATCATTTGATCAAACGGCCGCCACGCGCAAGTCACCGCCTTACAGGTGGGTTACCCGGATGGACCGGTGGCCTTCGTAGCCATTGAAGCGTGACTACGAACCGCACTGAAGCTCTAGGTGTGGAAAGTGACCTTTGGGAAGGCTGAAAGTTGAGGCCGTAGCCAAACCGCCTAAAGGGGTTGCGAAGCAGGCTCTTGGTGAATGAGCCAGCCGTTAGGCATCCCGCTGCGTAGCACACCTTTGAGACACGCCCGACTATCCTGAGAATGTCCGTTCACCGGGGCAGACTGGAAGTCGCTGTGGTCCGGCCAAACCGTCGCTTTTGACCCGAAGCGCCATGCCGCCTTCAATCAACTCGTACCCAAACTCTGGCCCGTTCACAATCGCAATGCGCGTGGTACGATCCGCTTGCGCGTTGCGAGTTGAGAGGACAACCGCCACAAACTGCTTGGGCGAGGAGGTCCACATGACACCGCATCCTCGCCTGCTTCGAGCCCACTCCACAGAAGGAGACCACCCTTGAGCATGAAAACGATCCGCTCGCCCACTGTGGCCGAGGCGCCGCCGCAGACTTGGTCCAACATGAAAGTGGTAAATGGATATTTCCACATCGCGGGGATGACCGGCTCGGGGCCGAACGGGGAGCATCCAGGCGACGACATGTACATTCAGGCCAAGTCGATCTTCCAGAAGTTCAAGGACTTGCTTGAGGCCGCGGGCGGCAAGATGAATGACATCATGTCTATCACTGTGTACGTCACCAATCTCGATGAAAACACCGATGTGTGGCGTGCGCGCCGGGAGTTCTTCACCGGCGACTTTCCTTGCTCAACCCTAATCGAGGTAAAGCGCGTTGGCTCGCCCAAGGCCAGTCCGCCGCTCAAGGTGGAGATCAACGCGACCGGCGTAATCGGCGCGGGAGGCTAGTTCGCCGTTTCGAGCGTCTAGCGAGCCTGTCACAGAGAACGCGGACCTAACGGTCTGGGTATTGCCCGCGATAATTAACTGTCGGAGCGGTCCCGCCCGATGTCGGCTATTGTGAAGGGTTTCGGATGCCGGCCGCTTGAGAGATGGCGCCGCGTGCTCGGCGGCCGGCGTCCGAAAGCCTCCAAGGGAGGAAACCGCGCTTGAGGGACGTGAGGCGGTGCGGCAGGCGCTATGGGGATTTGAGTGCTCCTGGCCGCCTTTGCCCTGCTCGACGCGGATGATCATACGCTTGCTGTCGATGTCGGAGACCTTGAGCGAGACCACTTCGGTGGCGCGCAGGCCGGCACCATAGGCCACGCTCAGCGCCGCCTTGTATTTGAGCCCGGGTGCGGCATCGAGCAGCCGCGCCACCTCCTCGGCGCTGAGCACCACCGGCAGCTTGCGCGGTTCGTGGATGACATGGGTGTGCTCGAGCTCGACGATCTCGTGGCGCCTGAGCGTGACCCGGAAGAAGAACCTCAACGTCGAGACGGTCTGGTTGAGGGTCGGCACGCCAACACCGCTCGCCGCCAGATGCAACTGGTAGCGGCGAACGTCCTCGAAGCTCGCCGTATCCGGTGATCGCCCGAGAAACGCCGCGAAGTTCTTGATCCTTTGCACGTAGTCATGTTGGGTCTTTGGCGCTAACTTGCGGATCGTCATGTGTTCGATCATGCGCCGCCGCAATGGGCTCATGGCCTCGTCGGTCATGGGGGTGCTCCTGTCTTGAGTGAGGTTGTCGAAACACCTCGATCTCAAGACAGGACGCCCCGTTGCGCTATCCTCTTGGCTGTGTCGCCAGCCGCAGCGCCCTACCGCGCGAGCGGTTTAGTCCTCTGGCCCTAAGCTGCACTAAGAGCCGCTCGGCGACATGTCGGCTGTCAAAGGCAGACCAGACGAAGAAATGCGCTGACCCGAACCGCCGCTCCTGACCAACCGGACCCGGTGCGAGCGCGCAACATCGATTGGTCCAAGCAACAAAGCATCCAGTAGACCAGCTGCCAACCGTCGGCGGCGGCTAACGGATGACCTGCTCACATCGCCCCAGGCAGCAATTCGGGATAGACGAGCACGAGCCCGCCGTATGCCATCAATCCCACCCCGGCAGCGCGGCCGATCCGGTCACCTCGAGGCAACGTCTTTTCGGCGAATACCAGAGCCGTTACGGCGCCCATCGCGACCAGGTTCATGATGCCGAGCGGGATGAGAATCACGAAAAGCAGCCAGCAGCAGCCTGCACAGTAGAGTCCGTGGCGAAGGCCCATGGTGAAGGAGCCTGACCACCCGTCCCGCCAGTGCTCCAGCAGGAAGCCCGCGGGCGTTCGGCACTTCCGCAAACACGTGTCCTTGAGCGACGTGAACTGGTACATGCCGGCTGCGACGAGCATTCCACCAGCTATCCGATGCCAGTTCGACATGATCCAGTCGAACCGCTCAGCGAGGGCGTCCATTGCCGCGGCAAGGGCCAGCGCTCCGACACCGAAGGCCACCCAGACCGCCATGTAGGATGCAGTGAACACACACACCGGCACGTAGGGACGCTGCGCCATCCGCCTTCGCGCCTGGATTGCCGCGAATGTCACGATCATGGGCGCGGACGCCGGAAACATCATCCCGACCATCATGACCACCCACATCGCGAGGAAGGCCGCCGCGCCCATTCCCATGGTCAGGCCGAGGCCATGCATCCTCATCGGCATCCCGTCGTCAGCCTGACGCGCAACCCATATCCAAGCGAGGACGGTGATCGCGATAAGACTCGACAGGATGATGGCGCGCTGACGCGCGAGGGAGGGATTGAGCCTCGGAGTCATTGTGCTGTCGATACGGCGAGCGGTTTGCTTCTGCCTGATGCGTCATGAAGCGTCGGGACCGCTCCAGTCGAACGTGATGTGCTTGCTCGACTTGCCGACGCGCTCCCATTTGAAAACGAAGGCATCGACCGCGTCTGCCGTGGCCTTGCCCTGAGTGCCGATCTGTCCGGGTCCCGTCTCGGCGCCCGGGAGGTTCTCCATCCGCGGCGGCTTGCCTTCGCTTGTCGGGCCTGACAGCGCGTTGGCGGCTGCGCGTACGCGGCCGGGGACCTCGGCGCGCCAAGAGCTCATGTCGTTGGCGATCTCCACTGTGATCGGCGCAAACTCGAGGCCAACCATCTCGGCGCCGAAGATTTCGTTGAAACGAGCGGGCCAGCCACCGGCCTGTCCGCCGAAGATCGTCTTGAGCGCCTCGCGTTGTCGATCGTCCGCACGATCGTCCAGCAGGACGCCCAATCTGGGCTCCGAATGAGTGCCCGCCCAGACATTCCCCTTGAATGTGCCCAGACCCACCACGTTGAGACCGTCGAGTGGCACGTCGCCATACCGGCCCTGGCGGATGTGCCACACAAGGACGCCTTCGCAGTAATCGTCGTCGGGCGGCTCGGCCCACGAGCAGGGGCAAGGGACATTGCACCTGCAGACGTCGAACCAGTCACCCTTGGCGTGCCACGCGGGTACGTTGGTCATGATTTTCCTCCGCAACGACCGACGCGCCAGCCTCGCCCGCCAGTCGGGGTGTTCCGCTACGTTAACTCTCAACACGCGAACTTTGGCGAAGTTCCTCGCCCGCTCCAGCTTAGTCTGGGCCGCACAGGTCAAGACAGCGGATGATACTGTTGTCCCGCAGACACCTACGATCGGACCATCGCTCTGCGGACTTGACTGCAAATGGCCCCGAGCTGCCCAATTCGAGGGGGCGGAGTTTGTCCGCTCCGCCCCTGTAGTTCAGACGTCAATCTGTTCTGCTATTGCGAGCGCGTCGTCGACCTCAATCCCGAGGTATCGCACGGTGCTCTCGATCTTGGTGTGCCCCAGCAGGCGTTGGACGGCGCGCAAGTTGCCCGTGCGACGGTAGATCAGGGTCGCCTTGGTTCGCCGGAGCGAATGCGTTCCGAACAAGTGCGGGTCCAAACCGACATTGGCAATCCACTCGGCGAGAAGACGCGCGTATTGCCGAGTCGTGAGGCTGCGGTTTAGGCCACCGCGACCGGTGAACAGATAGTCGCCCCGCTTCTTGCCGGTAGCCTTCACATACTCGTCGATGGCTTGCCGCGTTGCCTCGGTCAGTTCGAACCTAACCGGGCGGCCCGTCTTCCTCTGCCGAACGGTAGCCCGGTCAACCGCATAGCCGCTCGGTGCGATGTCATCGAGCTTGAGTGCCACGACGTCGCAACCGCGAAGCTTGCTGTCGATAGCGAGGTTGAACAGAGCAAGATCGCGGACGCGACCTTCGACCTGGAGCTTTGTCCGGATAGACCAGACATGCTTAGGACGGAGTGGCGGCTTCGCGCCGATGATCTTGCCCTTGTTCCAAGGGACACGCCCAGAGGTGGCTGCGACGATGCTTGAAGCTTCGGTCATGGTGATCCTCCTCAGTTAGTGAGGCGGGCCACAGTGTCGTAGATTGCTGAAGCCGCGTCGGCTTTCGGACGATTGAAGATGTAGTTTGCTCCGATTGGATCACCTGGCCGTCGCTCCTGACCCTGGCTGTGTGAAAACACTGGGCTGCTGTTATGATTCTCCTGTGATTCTTTTGGGGGAATCGATGAGGCGCTTCGTTGAAGAGGCGGATCGTCGGCAGCGGACGCTGCTGCCCGAATGCCTCGATGACTTCATTGACGAGAGCAACCCAGTTCGCGTGATCGACGTATTTGTCGATGCGCTCGGTTTGGCTGAGATGGGCTTTGAGGGTGTGGAGCCGGCGGCCACCGGTCGGCCGTCGTACCATCCCTCGGTTCTGCTTAAGCTTTACATTTACGGCTACCTAAACCGGGTGCAGTCGAGCCGCCGGCTCGAACGAGAAGCCGGACGCAATGTCGAGGTGATGTGGCTGCTGGGCCGGCTCGCTCCCGATCACAAGACCATTGCGGACTTCCGCAAGGACAACGGCTTGGCGCTTCGCAAGGTCTGCGCGCGCTTCGTCGAACTCTGCCGCGAAATGGGGCTTCTTGCGACGGCGAGCGTCGCCATCGATGGCAGCAAGTTCAAGGCCGTGAACAACCGGGACAGGAACTTCACAAAGGCGAAGGTGCAACGGCGGCGTGCTCAACTGGAGGAGAGCGTCGCCCGCTATCTGAGCCAGCTTGACACGGCCGATCGACAGGAGCCGAGTGAGGCGCTGGCCGCAAAGGTAACAAGGCTCACCGAGAAGCTGACGAAGCTCAAGGAGGAAATGGGCAAGCTTGCGGTTTACGAGAAGCAAATGCTTGCTTCGCCGGACCAGCAAATCTCGCTGACCGACCCCGACAGCCGTTCGATGGCGACGAGTGGCCGGGGCTCCGGCGTTGTCGGCTACAATGTGCAGGTTGCCGTGGATACCGAGCACCATCTGATTGTGGCGCACGAGGTGACGAATAGCGGCTCAGATCGGGCGCAACTGGCCAATATGGCCAAGCAGGCGAAGGCCGTCCTCAAGACTGAGACGCTCGAAGCTGTGGCCGATCGCGGCTACTTCAACAGCCCAGAGATTCTCGCGTGCCACGAAGCAGGCATCACGGTAACTCTGCCCAAACCG